>NZ_JBIAZG010000019.1:0-99051 GCF_042898885.1 Micromonospora sp. NPDC000316 | reverse complement strand
TTGAACGCCTTCGCCATCACCTTCAGCGACCGCTTCCCAGCCGCTGAAACCTACTAACCAAGATCGCCGGAAACACCCTTAGCGAGACAGGCCCCGAGGTTGAGGCAGGATCATGCCCCTGAGCTGCGGTGCCTCAAGATGACTGGCAGGTTTTGGCGAGGGTTCCTGCCAGTCTTTCTGAGGCAAGTCGCGGTGTTGGGATCGTGTCGCCTGGGTTGGTGTCGGCGTACTGGTTGTTGTGCAGAGCCGCGTACGACTGATCTTGCAGAGCAAGCACTGGCCGAACCATTGAGGTTCCGCCTCCGCCGGTCAGGGCAGGGCGGGACTCAGGAAGGGAACACCAGGGCCACGTCGTTGGACGTGATCGGGTGAGCTCACATCGCACCGTCACCGCAGCGGCCTGTCCATGGCATCCGGCCACGGAGCCTCCGCAGAAAACACGTTTGGCGGATCACGGCGGCCGCTGCTAGTTTTCGGGAGGCCGTGCGAGAGACCGAGGAGGTGGTACCCGTGAACGTTTCGACATGGGTGCTCCCCTCTGGGGTCACGGTCGGGCGATAGGTCGTCCGGGAGCGCCGTTCACGAGCACTCCCGAAAGGCAAGACCATGCGATTCACTACTGAGCAGCGCCTCGATGACGGCGTCCTCGAACGCGAATTTACCCTCGGCGAGATCCCCGGCATCCTGTGGACGCCCGCATCCGCATCCGCACCGGTCCCGCTGATCCTGCTCGGCCACCCCCCGCTCGGACTGCGCAAGATGTACCCCCGTCTGGTGGCGCGGGCCCGGCACTGCGCGGCGGATGGCTTCGCCGCGGCCACCATCGAGCTCCCCGGCAGCGGTGACCGGCCCCGTTGGGCCGCCGCCGAGCAGGCCCGCGCCGACCTGCGCCGGGCGCTGGAGGCCGGCGAGCCGGTCAGCGACGAGATCATCGACGCCCTCATCCTCCCGCTCGTCGACAAGGCGGTCCCGGAATCGCAGGCTGCCCTGGATGCCCTCCTGTCGCTGCCCGAGATCGGCGGCCCGGTCGGGTACTCGGGGGGAGTGATCTCCGTCGGCATCCGGCTTGCGGTGGTCGAGCCGCGCATCGTGGCCGCCGGCTTCTTCGCCGGGAGTTTCGTGCCGCGCGCCATGTTCGAGGAGGCCCGCCAGGTCACCATTCCGCTGCATGTCCTGCTGCAGTGGGATGACGAAGGGAACGACCGGCAGGCGGCACTGGACCTGTTCGACGCCTTCGGCTCCAAGGAGAAAACGCTGCACGCCAACATGGGCGGACACACCGGTGTCCCGCAGTTCGCAGGGGAGGACGCGGCCGGGTTCTTCGCCCGGCACCTGCGCTAGCCGCGGGCCGGGGGCCCCGCCGCCAGGCCAGCAGCAGGCGGTAGGCGGCGCCGGCCAGCACGCCGCTCACCGAGGGAAGACACCGGCCCTCCTCGATGGCGGTGGCCAGCAGATGCACAACCGCCCCGATCGCGGCGGTACCTGCCATCGGCGGTACCGGCCGGTCGGGGCGGAGTTCTGCTCTTGGCGACCGGCTTGACCTCTGCAAGATCAGCCGTACCTAATTGGGTACTCCAAGGAGTACCCCGACAGTTGGCTTCCGAAGCGTTCGGGCGACGGTGGTCTGGGCCGGAAGTGATGTGAACTCTGGATGGCGCTGATCTGGTCCATGATCCATTCCGTGAGGGGCGGAAAGCGGCGGTAGTGCGCCCAGGGGCTCCACCGGTAGTTGACGTTGACGGTGCGTTGGATCTCGTTGATGAACCGGGTCAGCGCGGGGCCTTGGCGGAGGAGTCCGGCGGCGGCGAGACGGAGGTCGTCGGGCATGTCGTCTGGGTGTCGCTGCCCGGCGCGGATCTCGGCTTGGATGGTGTCCCAGGCGTCATCGGCGCTCGACGGCTGAGGTGCGAGGTTGTCTGACAGTGCCTGGTGACGCCAATAGGGCGAGGCGAGCAGCCTGGTCAGGGCGACGGTCTCTGGGTAGGTTGCCGCGTCGATGGCGGTGTCGGTCCAGGTGAGGGTGGAGTATCCCTGCTTCTCGAAGATCCTGAGGCGCTGGTGGAACGGGCTGTCTGACCATTGGTGCTGGCGCCAGTGGTGCCAGATCGTGGTGGCGTCGGTGAACGCGGATCTGACCTGTTCGCCTCCGTAAGCTGCGATCAGTCGTCGATGGCGGCGGTTGGCGCGCAGGATGTCCGGGTGCGGGCCGAGGTCGAGTTGCTCGTTTTGGTAGATCGTTCCGAACCATCGCTGGTGCCGTAGGCAGGCGAGATCCTCGTGGGTGGCCCAGACGTAGGCCCTGGTGGTGGCGCTGTCCCGGGCGACGCACTGTCGGCAGGCGGGCCGTTGCCGGGTAGGGGGTCGATCGTGGGGGTTGGGCAGGGGGCGGCCGGCGACGCGCATCGCTCGAACGGAACGCTCCAGCACAACGACAGAGGCCCCTGCTGGCGTACACCGACTGAGTCGACGTAGACCAACTCGAACCCGTCACCCGGTCTTGCCAGAGACGCCGCTCGCAGCGTGCACCGCCACCGCCCTCGCCGAAGCAGCCCATCAAGGTGTGCCTCAACTTAAATGGCAGAAACCGCGAGATGCCTCAGACGCGCTGGCAGTGCCTCACATCAACTGGCAGTCGACAACACGGGACCGCCTCCTCAACGCCGCGACAGCAGTTCGGAGGGAGGTGTGACCGGATTATCGGTTTGCCGGTAACGATAATCCGATAACTAGTCGCCACATAGCGGGCATAACGTGCACACACCATAATGACAGTTATTGTGCGTAAGGAATCAGGATGGTGTGCTGCCGTGGTGCGAGCCCGCATCGGCGCTGGCCCGGCCCGCCCTTCTCGTCAGTCCAGGTCGGACATGTCGAGCACGAAGCGGTAGCGGACGTCGTTTCGCCGGAGGCGGTCGAGTGCCGTGTCCACCTGTGACGACGGGAGTACTTCGATGTCGGCGGCGATGCTGTTGTCGGCGCAGAACTGCAGCATCTCGGCTGTCGCCAGGCGACCTCCGCTGCCCGCGGAACTGAGCTTCTTGCGGCCGATGAGCAGGTCCGTGGCCTCAACGGTGACGGGGCCCAGGTATCCGAGGAGGCTGAGGGTGCCGTCCATCGCCACCGTCTTCAGATACGGGGCGAGGTCGTGAGAGGCGGAGACCGTGTCGATGACGACGTCGAAGGTGTCGCGTGCCGCGGCCATCTGCTGAGTGTCGGTGGAGTCGATGAAATCGTGAGCGCCGAGCCGGCGGGCGTCGTCGCGCTTGTCCTGGGTGCGGCTGATGACAGTCGTAGTGGCACCGAGTGCCACGGCCATCTTGACTGCGAGGTGGCCCAGTCCGCCGAGGCCGGCCACGGCGACGCGACTGCCGGGACCCACACCGAGGGAGCGCAGGGGCTCCCAGACGGTGACGCCGGCGCACATGAGCGGGGCGGCTGCGGCCGGGTCGAGGCCCGAGGGGAGCGGGTAGGCGAAGGTGTCGCGCACGACGTACTCGCGGGAGTAGCCGCCCAGGGTGGTCGACCCGTCCTGCCGGTCGGTGCCGCCGTAGGTCAGAGTCGGGAAGGAGTGGCAGAAATTCTCCTGTCCGGCTCCGCACATGGCGCATACGCCGCAGGAGTCGACGATGTTGCCCACCGCGACGTGGTCGCCGACCGAGAAGGTGGCCACCTCGGGGCCGGTCGCGGTCACCACGCCGGTGAATTCGTGACCGGGCACCAGGGGCGTCTTCGTGTGCTGGTCGTAGGCGTGCAGGGCGTGCAGGTCGGTGTGGCACACGCCGCAGTAGTCGACCTGCACCGCGATGTCATCCGGACGCAGGTCACGGCGTTCCAGCGACGCGCGCCGCAGCGCCGTCGGACCGGTCGCCTGCCATCCAACGGTCGTTCGCATACGTGACTCCTTAAACAGACTGTTCGGTCTGTTTCAACGTAGCGCGACCGTTCTCCTAAGGCAAACCAACCGTTCTGTTTGGTAGAGTGGGGGCATGCCGGAACAGCCCCAGACCTCGCGAGGCGCCGCGACCTACCAGCGCATCCTGGACGCCGCCACCGAAGAGTTCGCCCAGCACGGCATCGCCGGGGCGCGCATCGAGCGCATCGTGACGGCGGCGCGCACCAACAAGGCACAGCTCTACGCCTACTTCGGCGATAAGGAACGACTCTTCGACGCGATCTTCCTCAGCTCGCTGGAACGCATCACCAACGTCGTGCCCATCGACGCCGACGATCTCGCGGACTGGGCCGTCCGTCTCTACGACGAATACCTACGCCGCCCCGACCTCATCCGGCTGGCGACCTGGACACGACTGGAGCGTCGGCCTGCCGGGCACCTCGTCGAGACCCACCAGCACTACGACGACCGAAAGCTCACGGCCATCGCCGGGGCCCAGGCCGCCGGGCGGGTCCGCCCGGGTGACCCGTTCGACATCATGGCCATGGTCATCGCCATGTCCATGGCCTGGTCACCGGTCAGCAACGTATACGCGGCCAGCAGCCAAGAACCCGATGACGTACATGACCAGCGCCGCGCCATGCTCCGCGACTGCGTCCAACGCGCCACCGGAGGCGACGGAGGGGACGCATCCCTCTCTTGACCGCCACCGCCCCTGGTGACAGCGGGGACAGCGACCGGCGGTCCGCATAGGTGAGCCCGTCCTAGTCCTCAGGCTCCCAGGCGATCAGCTGCTCGAAGACGCGCCGGTCGCCCTCGACCTGCAGCGAGTCCATCGTTATGCGGCCGTAGCAGAACATGACCAGCTCATTGGCCGTGCCCCGGGCGGAGACATAGGCGACCTCCGGGTCCTCGTGCGCGACAGGCTCGGGGAGGCGGGCGGCCCGGGCGCCGTCGGCGGAGAACCACAGCCGCCAGGAACGGCCCTCGGTGGCGTGGTAGTCGACGACCGCCGGCTTGTGCGGCCACGCGGCCGTCGTCGCGACGCATGTGGTCACGAACTCGTCGACACCGTCCAGGGCCACGTCCTCCGGCAGCGGCTGCGGGGCGCCCACGGTGACCTGGGCGTCGTAGGTGTGCACGGCGACCTGCTGGAGTTGGTGCCGGGCGACGGCACCAGCCGTCTGCGGTGCCTGCGACGAACCCCACCACGTCCAGCAACCACGATCCGGGCCGGCCTCCCGCAGCGCGCCCGACAGTTCCCGCGTCGACTCGGCGAACCAGGCCAGCAGGGCCTCGCGCTCCCGGGGCGCCACCGGGGCGGACGTCGCCGGCGGAGCGTCGGCAGGCCCTGCGGCCACGATGGCGGCCCACCTGCGACGCCCCTCACCCAAGTGCTGCACCAGATCGAACAACGTCCACTCGGGGCAGGTCGGCACCTGCACGTCGAGGCTGGGCGCCGCGGCAACCGTCGCGTGGAAGGCGGTCGATCGCTCATCCATCAGCCGCAACAGGTCAGCGAACTCCAGAGTCTGTTCCATCGCGGCTTTGTACCACCACCTCTCCGACAACCGACAGCGAATTCCCCGCGCCCTCGCGGTACGGCCACGACCGCCTGCCCGCCCCCTAGGTCCGGACGTTCGTCGCCCGGGCCTGGGCCACCTCGGCGGCTTGGCGCTCCCGCCAGCGGCGTTGGCTGTCCCGGTTGCAGGCGCGGCACGTCCGGCGGTATCGCCCCGTCGACTCGTCGACCTCGCGGTCGTGCCCGTTGCGGCAGGTCGGCGCCTGTGCGCGGGTGCGGCAGTTGTCCGCATGACTGATCTGTCGCAGGTGAGTGGGCTCGACGCAGTCCTTGGCGTCGCAGAGGTGGTCGACGTCCAGGTCGGGGTCGTAGCCGCCGACGAACGCGGCGTACGCCGCGATGTGCGCCCAAGCCCGACCCGCGACCTTCTGGTGGACGCCACGCTGGGCGCCGTAGCCGCGGATGATCAGGCAGCCGTCGTCCCGCCGGACGGAGCGCTCCAGCAGATAGGTGCGCAGCGTGTCCTCGGTGAAGTGTCGTGACAGACCCTTGACCCTGCTGAGCACCGCGCCACTCTAGCCGGGGGTGAGGCGGAAGCGGGCCGCCTGTTCGGGCAGGTCCACGTCGGTGCCGTCGGCGACGTCCGCGCAGGGCACCAGTCGTACCCCGTCGCCCTGGGCTTGCAGGTAGTCCCGCGCGCCCCGGTCGCCGGTGGCGGCGGCGACCACGCCGGGCCAGTGGTCGCGGCCGAGCAGCACCGGATGTCCACGGCGACCGTCCTGGTAGGTGGCCGCCGCGAGGGAGTCGGCGGTGGCGTCGCGGGCCACCCGGCGTACCGCGTCGGGGGTGAGACCAGGCATGTCGACAAGGGTGACCACGGTGGCCTCGGCGGCGCTGGACGTCAGGGCGGACAACCCTGCGCGCAGCGACGAGCCCATGCCCGTCGCCCAGTCGTCGTTGACCACCACGCCGGGCAGCCGGGCGTAGGCGCGGACCTGCTCGGCCCGCGCGCCGAGCACCACCACGACGGGCCCGCAGCCGGCGGCCGTGAGGATCGCCGCCGCGTGCTCCACCAGGAGTTGCCCCCGGTAGGACAGGAGGGCCTTCGGCATGCCGAACCGGCGGCCGGCACCGGCCGCGAGGAGCAACCCCGCCGTAGCCATGCGCCGAGGGTAATGGTCAGCCGGTGCGGCGTACCTCGGTGTCCCAGATCTGCGCCCACGGACGCCGCAGCCCTCGGCACACGTAGATCGGGCCGCCGTTCTCGTCGTTGTCGACCTCGACCCGCTGGTCCACCCGCCCTCCGAGCACACACACCAGGCGGTCAGCGGGTCGGGGCGCTCCCAGCCCACGGCGATGACCACGTCGGCGTCGGCGGGTGGCCGGCCGACGTCGACCATGCTGTTGTGCCCGGAGTACGCGGCGGGCAGCCCACGCGCCGGCCCGTAGCGGGCCACCGCGCCGGTTCGTACCGGCTACCTGGCTGCTTCGTGCGTCAGCCCCGGCGCACCGGCTGGACATTATCGTCATTCTGGGTGTCGATGAGCGGGCAGCTCATTCGTCGTATCAGTGCACGGGCCGACCGGGCCCCGAGCCGAACGGACCTGACACATGGCCAAGTTCATGCTTCTCATCTACGGCAACGAGCAGGAGTGGGATGCCATGACTGCTGAGGAGATCCAGAGGCGCGACGACGGTCACGTGGCCTTCGTCGAGGCAGCCGGCTCGGCGGTGCTGGACAGCCACCCGCTGGAGCTGGCCGAGACGGCGACGACCCTGCACAGCAATCCGGCCGGCCGGGCCACCCCGACCGACGGGCCGTTCCTGGAGACCAAGGAGGCGCTCGGCGGCTACTACGTGGTGGAGGCCTCCGATCTGGACCAGGCGATCGCCATGGCGCGACGGCTTCCTGAGCTGAAGATGCCGCACTGTGCGGTCGAGGTCCGCCCCGTCCGGGACGTGGGCTGAGCGCTGAGGACACCTCGGCGACGACCTGCGGCGCCGCCGAGGTGATCGCACAGGCGCACCGACGAGAGTGGGCCGCGGTGCTGGCCGCGACCGTGCATTACACCCGTGACCTGGACCTGGCCGAGGAGTGCGTACAGGACGCGTACACCCAGGCGTTGCGGACGTGGGGGCGCGGCGCCCCCGTGCCGGCCCGGCCCGGTGCCTGGCTGACAAGCGTGGCGCGCAATCGTGCCCGGGACCGGATGCGCCGCGCGTCGCTGTGGCGGCGTGCCCTGCCGTTGCTCGTGATGGAGGAGGCGGTGCCGGGTCCGGAGGAGGGGGACGAGGCGCCTGTCGTCGACGACGACCGGCTGCGCCTGATCTTCACCTGCTGTCACCCGGCGTTGTCGCGCGACGCGCAGGTGGCCCTCACGTTGCGGTTGCTGTGTGGTCTGTCCACCGTCGAGGTCGCCCGGGCGTTCCTCGTCCAGGAGACGACAATGGCGGCTCGGATCACCCGGGCCAAGAAGAAGATCAGCGCGGCTCGGATCCCGTACCGGGTGCCGGCACGTGAGGAACTGCCCGAGCGGGTCGACGCCGTACTCGAGGTGTTGCACCTGGTCTTCACCACCGGGCACGCAGCGCCCGTCGGCGAATCCCTGATCCGCCGTGACCTGGTCGACGGCGCGATCGGGCTGGCCCGGGTGATGCACGTGCTGCTGCCGCAGCACGGCGAGGTGGCCGGGCTGCTGGCGCTGATGCTGCTCATTGACTCCAGGCGGGAGACCCGGGTGGGCGCGGATGGACGTCTGCTGCTGCTCGCAGAGCAGGACCGCAGCCGGTGGGACACCGACCAGATCGGCGAGGGTGTCGCTCTGCTTGTGGAGTCGCTGCGTCGGCGACCGCCGGGCCGGTACGCCGTACAGGCGGCGATTGCCGCGGTGCACGCCGAGGCGCCGAGCTGGGCGGACACGGACTGGGCTGAGATCGTCGCGTTGTACGACGTGCTGCGCTCACTGTGGCCGTCGCCGGTCGTGGACCTCAACCGGGCGGTGGCGCTGGGCATGCGCGACGGGCCGCAGGCCGGCCTCGCCGCCCTCGAACCGCTGGTGGACGTGCCGGCCCTGGCCACCTACGGCTATCTCAGCGCCGCCCGTGCGGACTTCCTGCGTCGACTCGAGCGCTGGGCCGAGGCCGAGACGGCGTACGAGGAAGCGCTCACTCTGACCGGCAACGATGTGGAGCGCGCCTTCCTCGCCGGTCGTCTCGAGGAGATCCGCCGCCACGGCTGAGGCCCTCCTGTCCGAATACCGCCTCCGCCGTTCGTCGTCTGGTTGTACGGCGGAACGACGAGAACGTTAGAGGAGGGCATGGCATGCAGACGCCGACGAGTCGGGCTGCGACCCGAGCGCGGTGGGCGATCACCGCGGTGTTCGGGATCAACGGAATGCTGATCGCCAGCATGGCGGTGCGGACGCCCTCGCTGAAGATCGACCTCGGGATGACCCCGGGGCAACTGGGACTGCTGTCCGCGATGTTCGGCATCGCGGCCGTGATCATGATGCAGACCGTCGGCAACGTGGTGGCCCGTACCGGCAGCCGGGTGATCGTGCGGGCCACCACAGTGGTGCTGCCGTTGCTGCTGGTGGGGATGGGCGTGGCACCGAGCCTGTGGTGGCAGATCCTGGTGCATCTCGCGTTCGGGGCGGTGCACGGAATGCTCGACGTGACGATGAACGCGCACGCGGTGGCCGTACAGCACCGGTTGACCCGGCCGATCATGAACGGTTGTCATGCGGCGTGGAGCATCGGCGCGGTTGCCGGCGCGCTGCTCGGAACGGGCGCGGCGCACATCGGACTGTCCCGCACCGCGCACTACCTGCTGCTGTCGGCCGTGGTGCTGATCCCGTCGGCTGTCGTCTGCGGCCGGATGCTGCTGCCGGCCGCCACGGACCGCGGGACCGGCGCGTCGCCGGTCGGTGTCCGCGCCGGCTGGCGGGCCGGGTGGAGTCTGCGCGTGGTGCTGTTCGGCGTGATGGGCGCGATCGTGCTGACCGTCGAGGCCGCGGTGGCCGACTGGAGCGGTGTCTACCTGCACGACAACCTGAGCGCGTCGCTGGGTGCGGCCGGGATGGGTTACGTGATGTTCGCGATCTTCCAGACAGCGGGGCGGCTGGTGGGTGACCGACTTCAGGAGCGGACGTCGGCGACGCGCCTGCTGCGGGTCGGCACCTCCACCGCGGCGGTGGGTGTGGCCGTGGCCGTGGCAAGCCCGTGGCCGGCGCTCTCCATTGCCGGATTCGCGCTGGTGGGAGCCGGGTTGGCCACCCCGTTGCCGGTGTTGTTCGGTGTCGTGGGCGACCTGGGTGGCGACAACGCCGGCCCCGGCGCGGCCATGACGGTCGCCCGGTTCACCACCCTGACCTACACCGGCATCCTGCTCGCGCCCGCCGTGATCGGCTGGTTCGCCGACCAGGTCGGCCTGCGCTGGGTCCTTGCCGCGCTGGCGCCGCTACTCCTCGCGGTCGCCCTGGCAGCGGGTCGGGTGACGAGCGGCCGCGTGCGGCCGGCGAGCGAGCGTGCCGCCGCTGGGGTCGCCGCGTAGAGGAACCAGGTGCGAAGATCGGCTTGTTCCACGAACCGAAAGGACGACATGCGCTATCGCACTCTGGGCGCCACCGGCACCGTGGTGTCGACCCTCTGCCTGGGCACGATGACCTTCGGTAACGAGACCGACGAGGCCGGCAGCTTCGCCCAACTGGATCGGTTCGTCGAGGCCGGCGGCACGTTCATCGACACCGCCGACGTCTACTCCACGGGTGTCTCCGAGGAGATCGTCGGCCGTTGGCTGCGGACGCGGCCCGATGTGCGCGACCGGCTCGTCATCGCCACCAAGGGCCGGTTCCCGATGGGCCCGGGGCCCAACGACGCGGGCCTGTCCCGCGTACACCTCACCCGGGCGCTGGACGCCAGCCTGCGCCGGCTCGGCGTCGAGGCGATCGACCTCTACCAGGCGCACGCCTGGGATCCGCTGACCCCGCTGCCGGAGACGCTGCGGTTCTTCGACGACGCCGTCCGCGCAGGCAAGATCCGCTACGCGGGGGTCAGCAACTTCACCGGATGGCAGTTGCAGAAGGCCGCCCTGCTCACCCAGCACCTCAGCCTCACCCCGATCGTGACCCTGCAACCGCAGTACAACCTGCTGGCCCGGGAGATCGAGTTCGAGCTGGTGCCGGTCTGCGAGAACGAGGGCATCGGCATCCTGCCGTGGTCACCGCTGGGCGGTGGCTGGCTGACCGGCAAGTACCAGCGCGACAGCACGCCCACCGGCGCGACCCGCCTCGGCGAGAACCCGGATCGTGGCGTCGAGGCGTACGCCGGTCGCAACGCCGAGGAGCGCACCTGGCGGGTGCTCGACGCGGTACGCCAGGTCGCGGGGGAGCGCGGCGTGTCCATGTCGGCAGTGTCGCTGGCCTGGCTGGCGGCGCGATCGGCGGTCACGTCGGTGATCCTCGGCGCACGGACCACCGAGCAGCTCGACGACAACCTGACCTCCGCCGACCTGGTCCTCGATGCCGAGCAGATGCGGCTGCTGGACGAGGCGAGCGCCCCGCTGGTGGGCGACTACCCGTACGGCGGCGCGGGTGTGCGCCAGCGCGGCCGGGACCTGCCGACCGCATCGTGACGTCGTTTCCCGAGCCCACCGACCCGGCCGGCAGCCGCACCGAGGTCTTCCTGCGCTACCTGGACTACTTCCGGGAGTCGATGGTGGCCAAGGTGTCGGCGCTGGCCGGGCCGGAGCTGCGGCACAGCCGCCTGCCGTCGGGGTGGACCCCGTTGGAGCTGCTCACGCACCTGCGTCACGTCGAGCGGCGCTGGATCGAGTGGGGTTTCCAGGGCCGGGACGTCGCCGAACCGTGGGGCGACCGCCGTGACGACCGCTGGTACGTCGCCCCCGACGAAACCCTCGCCGGCCTGGTGGCGGAGTTGCGGGCGCAGGGCGCGCACACCGCCGAGGTGGTCACGGCGCATGACCTGGCCGAGGTCGGCGTGCCGGGGCCGCGCTGGGACGGCGCCGACCCGGCGTCGCTGGAGCGGGTGCTGTTCCACCTGGTCCAGGAGTACGCCCGCCACCTCGGCCACCTGGACGTGGTCGCCGAACTCGCCGGCGGCCCCACCGGCGAGTGAGCCCGCCCCGGGCTGGTTAATGCCGTTGACCGGGCGGTGATGATCGACAGGTGACCACCACCGCCCGGCCAACCTGGCTGACCAGCGTCAGCCCACCCGACCACCCCGACGCGGTGCTGCTGCTGCGCGAGTACATGACGGAGATGGTGGTGCGCTACCACGGCCGTCCGGATCGACCCGGCGAGGTCGACGCGGCGTTGGCCGAGGTGCCCAGCGACGACCTGACCTCCCCGGGCGGGCTGCTGCTTGTCGCCCACCACGGCGCCGACCTGGCCGGCTGCGCCGGGCTGCGGTGGCACCCCGGCTGGGCCGAGCTGACCCGGGTGTTCGTCCGCCCGGAACACCGCGGCGCTGGTGGGGGAGCGGCGCTGCTGGCGGCCGTCGAGCAGCGGGCGCGCTCGGCCGGGATGGACCGGATCCGCCTCGACACCCGCTCTGACCTGGTCGAGGCCCGCGCCCTGTACGCCCGGCACGGCTACGTCGAGATCCCCGCCTACTCGCGAGGCCCGTACGCCGAGCACTGGTTTGAGAAACCGCTGGAGTGAGCAGTTGACGACTGCCGACGGACGCGGTAAATAAGAAGAGGAAGTTGAGTCACCCCGACTCAACTCAACACCTTCGGCCAGGAGAACCGAGGAGGCATGACCATGTTGATGCGTACCGACCCGTTCCGCGAGATCGACCGGCTCGCCGAGCAGTTCTTCGGTACGGCAGCCCGTCCCGCGGCGATGCACCTGGACGCCTACCGCGACGGCGACTACTTCTACGCGGCGTTCGACCTGCCCGGCGTCGACCCGGACAGCATCGACTGCACCGTCGAGCGCAACGTCCTCACCGTCCGCGCCGAACGACGCCGGCCCGCCGGTGACGGCGTCGAACTGGTCGCCGCCGAGCGCCCGATGGGCACGTTCACCAGGCGACTGTTCCTGGGCGACACCCTGGACACCGACAAGCTGGAGGCCGGCTACGAGAACGGGGTGCTGACGCTGCGCATCCCGGTCGCCGAGCGGGCCAAGCCCCGGCGCGTGACCATCAAGGCCAACGGCGAGGCGCGCCGCCAGATCAACGCCTGACACCGACACCGTACGAGCCTTCGGCGGCCGGCACCTGGTTCAGGTGCCGGCCGCCGGCTGTCGTGCGGGGTGGGCGGTGCGCGGCTGGCGTTGTCGGCGCGCCTGCATGGCAATCCCATCCACTGCTGAGAAGCTTTTTCACATGGTGTCTTCCGGCGCTCCGGTGCTCGCCCGCCCCACCGCCCGACCGGCCCTGGCCGGCGGGCCGGTCGACGTCACCGAGGCGTGGCTGCGCAACCGCCGGCTGTCCGAGCACACCCGCGACGCCTACCGGCGCGACGTCACCGCCTGGCTCACCTGGTGCGCGGGCCGCGACCTCGACCCGCTGCGGGCCACCTTCCTGCACGTCAACGAGTACGCTCGCGCGCTGGAATCCACACTCGCCGCCCGCAGCGGCCGCCCATTGACCCCGGCGACCGTGGCGCGGCGGCTCTCCGCGCTGTCCAGTTGGTACGACTTCCTCGTCAAGCTCGGCGGTGTGCCGGCCAACCCGGTCTCCGGCGCGGACCGGCCCCGCGTCGACCGGGACCACTCCGCCACCGTCGGCCTGAGCCCCGAGGAGGTCGACGCCCTGCTCAGCGCCGCCGACGCGGACACCGGCCCGACCGCCGCCCGCAACCGGGCGGCAGTCGCCCTCCTGGCCGACCTGGGCCTGCGGGTCGGGGAGCTGGTCTCGCTGGACCTCAGCGACCTGGGCACCGAACGCGGGCACCGCAGCGTGCGCTTCGTCGGCAAGGGCGGCAAGCAGCGCCGCCGCGCCCTCACCCCCGGCACCGGGTACGCGGTGGACGCGTACCTGGCCCAGCGGGCCGCCGCCACCGGCGTGCCGGTGACGCAGCTTTCCGGGCCGCTGCTTGTCACCGCCAGCGGTGCCCGACTGGACCGGCACTCGGTGTTCCGGATGGTCCGCCGCCTCGCCCGCGCCGCCGGCATCCCGGCCTGGGCCAGGCTGTCGCCGCACTCGCTGCGACACGCCTTCGCCACCACCGCCCGCTCCGAGGGCGTCCCCCTCGAAGACGTGCAGGACGCGATGGGCCACGCCGACCCGCGCACCACCCGCCGCTACGACCGGGACCGGCACAACCTCGACCGCGACCCGGCGTACGCGGTCTGGGCGGCGCGGTCGCGCCGCCGCGCCTGAGCGCCCCGCACAGCGGGGGCACCGCTCAGCTCTGCGGGCGGGGGCAGATGCAGAACGGCTGCCCGATCGGGTCGAGCAGCACCACCCACCGTTCGCCACCGGGCTGGAAAGTCGGCTTCGACGCGCCCGCCGCGACGAAGCTCTGCTCCGCGGCTGCCAGATCATCGACGTACAGATCCAGGTGGTAGCGCTGATCGCCCGCCGGGTCCGGCCAGGACGGAGGCCGGTAGCCGTCGACCAGACCGAAGCCGATGGAGACGCCACCGGATTTGATCATCGCGTATTCCGGTTGGCTGTGGGTGATCTCCCAGCCCAGCACCTCGTGGTAGAACGCGGCGTGGCCGGCGGGATCGGAGCTGTCCAGATTGACCATCGCAAGGTCGGCAGAAACTGTCACATCGGCAGTATGTCGCCGAGGTCCGACAGAATTCGTCCCGGCCGGTGAGTCGGCGCCGATGCGCGCCGCCGTCGCCCGCGGCCCGCTGCGCTGACACCGTCGCAGGAGACCCCGCCCGGTCAGCAGAGCAGGTCCAGGTGGTGGTGGGCGTCCTCGGCGATCTCCTCGTGCCGCAGCCAGCGTCGCGCCCACAGCCGGGCGGCCAGCTCCGCCTGCTCGTCACCCCAGGCGGCGTGCTCGACGAGCAGGGCGGCGGTCAGCGCGTACGCCAGGCGCAGCGCCAGGCCGCGAGCACCGGCGAGGACCGCCTCGGCGCCGGGGTCGGCGGTCACCGCGGCGATCGTGTCGCCCAGTTGGGCGGCGGTCGTGGCGAGGGTGTCGGCAAGCGCCGGCGACATCGGCCGGGCCAGGTCAACGGCGGCGGCGAGCCTGCTCAGCAGCGGCGCCCCGGCGTCCTCGCGGGTCAACGCGCGCAGCACGTCCAGGGACAGCACATTTGTGGTGCCCTCCCAGATCGGCAGCACCTGGGCGTCGCGCAGCAGCCGGGGCACGCCGGTGTCCTCCACGTAGCCGGCCCCGCCGAAGCTCTCCACGTACTCGCTTGCCGAGCTGACCGCGAGCCGGCCCGTGGCGAGCTTGGCCAGCGGCGCCACGACGCGCAGCTCCGCGGCGGCCTCCGGGTCGGCGCCGACCTCGACCCGCCCGAGCAGCGCGAACGCGTGCCCAGCCAGGGCGAACGCGCCCGCCGCGTCGACCGCGAGGGTGCCCAGGGTGGCCCGATGCAGCGGCGAGGACGCCAACGGGCCGCCGGCGACGTGCCGCACGTCGGCGTACGCGCGGGCGTAGGCCAGGCCGCGCCGCATCCCACCGGCCGCGGCGGCCGCGTTGTGCACACGGGTCACCACGACCAGGGTCATCGCCCGCACCAGGCCTGGCACCGCCGGGTCGCCCAGCGGCAACGCGTACGCGTCGTGCAGGCCGATCTCGGCGGTCGGCAACGCCCGGGTGCCGAGCTTGTCCTTGAGTCGGTGCACTGTCACACCGGTGGCGGGCGCGTCCGGTGCCGCGCCGGTGGCCAGCGGTGAGTCGGCCGCGTAGCGGGGGACCAGGAACGGGGCGAGCACCCGGCTGCCCCGGCCGGCGCCCTCCGGTCGGGCCAGCGCCACGGCCATCGCCGCGTCGGCGGCCGAGCAGAACCACTTCTCGCCGGTCAGCCGCCACGAACCGTCCGCGGCGGGCCGGCCGACCGTGCTGGAACGGCCCAGGTCGGAGCCGCCCTGCGCCTCGGTCATCCACTGCCCGCTGGTGATCGCCGTGGCCGGGTCGGTGGAGACCAGCCGGGGCAGCCACGCGTCCCGGATCCCGGCGTCGACGTCGGGCAGGCTGAGCAGCGCCGCAGCGCCGTCGGCCATCGCCACCGGGCAGGAGAACGTCGCCGACTCCGGCCCGTACAGATGCAGCAGGGCATGTTGCACGACCCGCGCGGCCGCACCCCAGGTGCCCCGGGCGTCCACCAGGTAGGGCAGGGCGACCACGGCGTGCCGGGCGGCGGCCTCCCGCTGGGCCTGCCAACCCGCCGACGTGTCGATCCGGTCGACGCGGGCGCCCCACCCGTCGTAGCGGACCAGCGTCGGTGGGTGTGCCTCGGCGTCGGCGTGCGCCGCCCGCAGCGGCCCGGTCACGTCGGCGGCCAGGTCGGCGAGGCGACCCTTGGCGGCCGCGTGTCCGGCCGGGCCGAGGTGACGCTCCAGCCAGGACCGCAGCAGGGCGTCACCGGCGTACGGGTCGGCGGGGGGTGGTACCGGCTGCACGAAGCGGCTCATAGATCGGCTCCCTGGCACTGCTCGGGGGTGTGCGCCGACGGTAGACGATCCGTGGCCGCCGCGAACAGGGCACAGCCACGCACCGGACGCACCCAGTTTCCGACTTGTCCCGTTCTGCGGCGATGGCGTTCTCTACGGTCGGTAGTCGTGGGTGCCAGCCAGTCGTGGAGCCGACCGGCCCGGCGGCACCGCCCGATGCGTACCGGGCTGGCCTTCGTCGGGATCGGCGTGGCGCTGTGCTGCGTCGGGGTGGCCGGGCTGGGCGTATGGAACCTGCAGACCGTGCGCCAGGCAACCGGCCCGATCCGGGAGACCGCCGACGGGTTCCTCAGCGAGGTGACCCTCGGCGACAGCGACAAGGCGTACGAGCGGCTCTGCGCGGACGCCCGCGGCAAGTGGAGCCCGATCGGCTTCACCAGTTGGGTGCGTACGCCGCCGATGGTCACCGACTACGAGATCACCGACGTGTCGGTCGCGACCCGCAGCGGGCGCCCGCAGGGCACGGTGACCGTGAAGCTGACCCGCGACGGCGGGCTCAACGAGGAACGCCGCCTGCCGGTGGTCCGCGAAAGCGGCGGCTGGAGGGTGTGCGGTGACCCCTTCTGAGCCGCCGGTCGCCCACCCGGCACGTCCCCGGCTGCTGCGCGAACGCCACGGCGTCGAGCCGACCACCTCCAGCGAGCTGTTCTTCGACCTGGTCTTCATCTTCACCATCACCCAGCTGTCGCACTATCTGATCGAGCACCCGGACGCGGGTGGCGCGGCCCGTACCGCGCTGCTGCTGGCGCTGATCTGGTTCGTCTGGGTCCGCATGACCTGGGTGACCAACTGGCTGCAACCGGATCAGGGACCGGTCCGGGCGATGCTGCTCGGGGTGGCGCTGGGCAGCGTGCTGTTGTCGGCGGCGATCCCGCAGGCGTTCGCCGGGATGGGTCTGTTCTTCGCGGTCGTCTACGTCACCGTGCAACTGGGCAGGGCGGTGTTCGGCTTGTGGGCGGTGCGGGGCAGTCCGTGGTTGGTCGCGGGATTTCAGCAGTCGCTGACGTGGGCGGTGGGAACGTCGCTGCTCATCCTGATCGGCGGTCTCCTCGGCGGGGCCGCGCGGGAGACGCTGTGGGCGGCGGCGATCGTGTTCGATGTGATCGGCCTGTCCAGCGGCTACCCGCTGCCCGGCCGGGGACGCAGCCGACCCGAGCGGTGGATGGTCGAGGGCGGACACCTGGCCGAACGCTGCGCGGCGTTCATCCTCATCGCGCTCGGCGAGTCGATCCTGGTCACCGGCAGCACCCTCACCCGGCATCTGGACCGGGCGACGTCCGGGGCGTTCCTGCTGGCGTTCGCCGGGTCGGTGGCGCTGTGGTGGGTGTACTTCGCCCGGTCGGCGACGGCCGCCACGGAGATCCTGGCCCGCGCCGGTGACCGCACGGGCGCGCTGAGCCGGCTGGCGTTCAACTACCTGCACCCGGTGATGGTCGCCGGAATCGTCGTCACCTCGGCGGGCGACGAGCGACTGCTGCGCGAGCCCGGCGCCCCGGCGACCCCGGTCGCCGCGCTGTTCATCCTGGGCGGCCCGGCGCTGTTCCTCGCCGGGCACGCCGCCTACAAGGCGGTGCTGTGGAGGATCCCGCCGGTCAGTCGGCTCGTGGCGGTCGCGGTGCTGGTGGCGCTGGTGCCGGTGAGTGTGGGGCTGGCCGTGCCGGTGGCGGCGTGTAGCGCGGCGGCGGTGGCGGTGACCATCGCGGTGATCCTGACGGATCGGCGGCGGGCCGCCCGGTCTGCCTGAGCGCGGCGGTCAGACGCGCGGGCCGAGGTCGCCGGTGCGGTAGTGCCGGCGGCAGAGCACCTGGTAGCGCACGTCGGCGGTGTCCACGGTGTCGCCGATGACGACCTGCGCGCCCTCGCGGACCACCCGCCCGTCGACGACCCGGGCGTTGAGCAGCCCTTCCCGGCCGCACCAGCAGAGCACCTCGACCTGGATGCGAGCCACCTCGTCGGCCAGCTCGAACAGCCGTTGCGCGGCGGGGAACAGGCAGGACCGGAAGTCGGTGGCCAGGCCGAACGCGAACACGTCCACGTCGTAGCTGTCGACCAGTTCGGCCATCTGCTCGACGTGCTCGACGGTGTAGAAGCCTGCCTCGTCGCAGATCAGGTAGTCGACGCGTACCCCGTCGGCCCAGCGACCCCGCACGAGCGCCCGCAGGTCCAGGTCGTCGGTGACCTCGATGGCCTCGTGGGCCAGGCCGATGCGGGTGGTGACCTGCGGGCCCAGCGAGCGGTCGATGCGTGTGGTGACCAGCCCGCGGCGGCCCTGCCGGGCGTGGTTGTAGTTCATCTGCAACGCCATCGTGGATTTGCCGCAGTCCATCGGCCCCCAGAACCACTTCAACGCCGCAGCGTGCAGGGGACGCCCGTCGAGGCCGCTCGCCGCCGCGCACCCGGCCGCGTGGTGCGGGCCGGCGTTCGGGTGGGCCAGGCAGGTCGGGGAGGTGGCGGCGTCGTCAGTCACGGTCGGGCAGCCTAGCCCATCGGCCGTCCTGGATTGGTCGGCCGATGGGAGGCGTGCTCAGAGCACCCGTGGTGGGGTGTTGCCGGCGGCGATGATGGCGCGGCGCATCGGTACGGCGAGGAGCAGCAGGAACCCGACCACGAAGAAGATCAGCAGGGAGACCAGGCCCACCCGGTAGGAGGAGGTGAGCTGGAACACCAGGCCGAAGGCGAGCGGGCCGAGCCAGCTGGTGCCCTTGTCGCTGATCTCGTAGAACCCGTAGTACTCGCCCTCCTTGCCGGCGGGGATGAGCTGGCTGAACAGCGACCGGCTCAGCGCCTGGCTGCCGCCGAGGACCAGGCCGATGGCCCCGCCGAGGATCATGAACGGCACCGGCGCCTCGGCGGGCAGCCGGAACGCGGCGATGATCACACCGGTCCAGAGCACGAGGCTGAGCAGCACGGTCTTCCAGGCGCCGATGTGCCGGGCGAGCGCGCCGAGGCTCAGCGCGCCGCCGAAGGCGAGGAACTGCACGAGCAGGATCGTGATGATCAGGGTGCTCTGCTCCAGCCGCAGCTCCTCGGTGCCGTACTGGCTGGCCAGGGTGATGACGGTCTGGATGCCGTCGTTGTAGACCAGGAAGGCCAGCAGGAAGTACAGCGTCAGCGGGTACGCCTTGATCTCCCGCATGGTGCGGCCGAGCTGCCGGAATCCGTCGATGAGCACGTTGCCGCCACCGGCCAGCGCCGCGACGCTGGGACGCTCACGCAGCCAGCGCAGCGGCACAAGCGTGAACAGCGCCCACCACACCCCGGCGGACACGATCGACCAGCGGGCCAGGTCCAATGTGCGTTGCGGGTTGTCGCCCTCGTCGAACATGGTGATCGCGACGAGGTTGAGCGCCAGCAGCAGGCCGCCACCGAGATAGCCAAGCGCCCAGCCGCGGCTGGAGATGCCGTCGCGTTCGTCGGGGCCGCCGAGCTGCGGCAGGAACGAGTTGTAGACCACGATCGCGGCGCCGAAGGAGATGTTGGCGACGAGGAACAGCGCGCCGCCGAGCAGGTAGCGGTCGCCGGTCACGAAGGCCATCGCGATCGTCGCGCCGGCGCCTGTGAACGCGGCCCCGCCGAGCAACCGCTTCTTGTGCGCCGACCGGTCGGCGATCGCCCCGATGACCGGCAGAACGAACACGGTGAGGAACACCGACAGCGAGATCAGGTACGGGTAGTAGGACCCGGCGGCGACCTTGATGCCCAGCGGGTAGACGTAACCGTCGCAGGTGTCGGCACCCAGCTCACAACCGGCGGCCATCTCGGCCACTGTGGTCAGGAACGGGCCGAGGAACACGGTGATCACCGTGGTCTGGAACGCGGAGTTCGCCCAGTCGTAGATGTACCAGCCGCGGCGCTCGCGGCGGGTGCTCGCCGGGGGCGGGGTGTCGTCCACCGTGGGGGTCACGGTTTCGGCCATCGGGGGTCCTTCGACGATCAGGCGGCCCAGTGGCCGCGGCTGCGGTAGACGTCGCGCAGCAGGCCGACGTGATCGGTCATGATGCCATCCACACCACGATCAAGTAAGTCGTGCATCTGGGCAGGTTCGTCGATAGTCCAGACGTGCACCTGAAGGCCGAGACGGTGGCAGTAGTCGAGGAACCGGCGGTCCACCACCGGCACCCGCCCGTAGCGGGGCGGCACCTGCGCGGCGACCACCGACTCCGGCAGGCGCAGCGGCCGACCGTGCAGCGAGGCGAGCCGCAGCCGGGCCACGCCGCGCATGCCCAGGCTGGTGGCGACCCGACCCTCGGTGAGCGCTCGCAGTCGGGTCAGCCGGGCGTCGCTGAACGAGGCGAGCAGCACCCGGTCGGTGGCGCCGGCCCTGGTCACTGTCGCCACCGTCGGCGCGACGCCGCTGTCGGCCTTCACGTCGATGTTGAACCGGACCTGCGGCCAGGCGCCCAGCACCTCGTCGAGCCTCGGTACGACGGCGGCGCCGCCGACGCGTACCGAGGCGAGGTCGGCCCAGCTCAGTTCGGCGATGCGCCCCGGCTCACCGGTGACCCGCCGCAACGTCGGGTCGTGGAAGATCACCGCGACTCCGTCGGCGGTGGCGTGCACGTCGGTCTCCACGTACCGGTAGCCGAGGCCGATGGCGCGGGCGAACGCCTCGGTGGTGTTCTCGTCGCCCTCGGCGGCGCCGCCACGGTGGGCGAACGCCAGCGGCCCGGGCGCGTCGAGGTAGCCGGATCGGGTCAGCACGCGACGCAGTATGCCTGTCGCCGGTGGATCGCGGGTGACCTTGCGGCGACGATCGCCGCAATGCGGTCGTGCGGGGCGGCTCCGAATCGAGGGTTGCCGCCGCGCGGGCGCTCCAACTAGGTTCGGTGTCGTGACTGCCGGGTCGGCCATTGGCCACGAGCGGACAGGGCACCCGGCGAGCGAGTGACTCCCGGGCGGGCCCGAGGCCCGCCCTGCCTCCGCTTCGCCCTTACGTTCGCCCGCCCGCGTCGTGTCGTCGCCGCCGCATGGCCGACCCATTCCTGCCTGCCCGTGCCCGCCGCGCCGTGTCGTGGCGGGCCCCTGTTCACCGGGAGTCACATGCCCCACACCTTCAACGACGACGTCATCGCGGAGTTCCGCGCCAACGGCGGTCGCGTCGGCGGTTGGTTCGCCAACGCCCGCCTGCTGCTGCTCACCACCACCGGGGCGCGCACCGGCGCGCCGCACACCACCCCGCTGGGTTACCTGCCCGACGGCGGCGAGCGGGTCCTGGTCATCGCGTCCGCCGGTGGCGCGCCACGCGACCCGCAGTGGTTCCGCAACGTGCGTGCCGATCCGCTGGTCACGGTGGAGGACGGGGTGTTCACCTATCGGGCCCGCGCCGAGGTGCTGACCGGGGCCGACCGCGACGCGGTCTTCGCCCGGGCGGTGGCGGCGGACCCCGGCTGGGGCGAGTACCAGGACCGGGCGGGGCGCGTGCTTCCGGTCGTGGCGCTGGAGCCGCTGCCGGGTCCGCCCACGCCGCCGCCGGGTCCGCCGGGCGCGGCGCTCGTCGCCGTGCACGACGCGTTCCGGCGGGAACTCGCGCTGATCCAACAGGAGGTCGACGACGCGGGCCCGCAGGTGGGCGCGCAGTTGCGGGTGAACTGCCTGAGCCTGTGCCAGGGGCTGCACGGCCACCATGAGCGCGAGGACGCCGGCCTGTTCGCCTGGCTCGCCGACCAACGGCCCGATCTGGCCCCGGTGCTGGCCCGGCTCGCCGACGAGCACCGGGCGATGGCGGCGGTGCTGGACGAGCTGCGTGTCGTCCTGGGCACGCCACAGCCGGACCGGGAGGTGCTGCGCCGCGAGGTGGCCCGGCTCACCGAGCAGGTGCGGTCGCACCTGGCGTACGAGGAGGAGCAGCTCGTGCCGCTGCTGGACGCCGCCCGCTGACGTGTACCGGTCGGGCTGGCCCTGGGTCAGCCCGACCGGCGGCGGTGTGCGCGGCTGGTGTCGCTCGGGCGGCCGGGGTCGACGTACCGGGGTGTGTCGGGCTCGTCGGGGCGCAGCGGGGCGAGGGCGTCGGTGAGCGCATCGATGATCCGGTCGGTGGCCCGGCGGGCGGCGCCCGGATCGGCGGCGTCGATCTCGCGCAGGTCGACGGGTTCGGCGAAGTGCACGCGGATCACCGGCCGGCGCCAGACCGCCCGGGCGAGGCCGCGCAGCATTCCGCGGGGCGCCCGGTAGGGAAGCACCTCGTGGGCGCCCCACTGGGCGACGGGGATGACCGGGGCGGCGCAGTCCAGGGCGAGCCGGGCGGCGCCGGTCTTGCCGCGTTCGGGCCACATGCCGGGGTCCAGGCCGATGCGTCCCTCCGGGTAGATGAGGATCACCGAGCCCGCGGCGACGGCGGTGGTGGCGGCGTCGAGTGCCCGGTGCACGGCTGTCGTGCCGCGGTCGACGCGGATGTGCCCGGCGTGGCGCATGAGGGTGCCGAGCAGCGGTGCGCGGAACAGCCCGGCGGTCGCCATGGCCCGGGGAGCGATGCCGCGGAGCTGGCAGGCGGCGACCATCACCACTGGGTCGAAGGGGCTGATGTGGTTGGCGGTCAGCACAAGCGGGCCGCGGCGCAGGTGCGCCGGGACGTCGCCGGTGACCTCAAGGCGGGCCAGGAGGCTGACCAGGGCCCGGGCCAGCAGTTGGGCGGCGCGCCAGATCAACGGCGGTTGCCAGGGGGTGTGCGCGGTGTCCATCAGCGCGCCATCGTCGCACGCGGCGGCAGGGCCGCGAGGGCCGGTCGGCTGGTTGCCCTCCTCGGCTGAAGAGGGGCCGGGCGGCCGGGGTGATCAGGGTCATTGGTCCCGGGCTGGTTCGGGCCGGCAGGCCCTGCCGCTTTTTCTACGACGAGCAGTAGTATTTACTACGTCTCGTAGTATAAAAAGCTGGGGGTTTCAGGTGGACGCGTTAGACGTCGCCCGGTGGCAATTCGGTGTCACCACCGTCTACCACTTTCTGTTCGTGCCGCTGACCATCGGGTTGTCGGTGCTGGTGGCGATTCTGCAGACGATGTGGCACCGCACCGGCAACGAGCGCTACCTGAAGCTCACCAAGTTCTACGGCAAGCTGTTCCTGATCAACTTTGCGATGGGTGTGGTCACCGGCATCGTGCAGGAGTTCCAGTTCGGCATGAACTGGAGCGACTACTCCCGCTTCGTCGGCGACATCTTCGGCGCGCCCCTGGCCATCGAGGCGCTTGTCGCCTTCTTCCTCGAATCCACATTCATCGGCCTGTGGATCTTCGGCTGGGACCGACTGCCGAAGCGGCTCCACCTGGCAAGCATCTGGGCCGCAGCGATCGGCACCAACCTCAGCGCGTACTTCATCCTCGCGGCCAACTCCTTCATGCAGAACCCGGTCGGCTTCCGGCTCAACCCCGACACCGGCCGCGCCGAGCTGACCGACTTCGTGGCGGTGCTCACCAACAAGGTCGCCCTGATCACCTTCCCGCACACACTGGCCGGCTCGTTCCTGGTCGCCGGCTCGCTTGTCGTGGCCGTCGGCCTGTACCACGTGATCCGCAACCGGGACTCCGCCGACACCGGCGCGTACCGCTTCGCCACGAAGTTCGGCTCCTGGGTCGTCCTGGTCTCCTCCGCCGCCGTCGTGCTCACCGGTGACATCCAGGGCAAGATCATGACGCAGGTGCAGCCGATGAAGATGGCCGCCGCCGAAGGGCTCTACACCACCGAGAGCCCCGCCTCGTTCTCCGTGCTCACCATCGGCAGCCTCGACGGCAGCCGCGAGGTGTTCGCCCTCAAGATCCCGTACCTGCTGTCGTACCTGGGCACCGGCGACCCGAACGGCACCGTGCACGGCATCAACGACCTGCAGGCCCAGTACGCCGCCCAGTACGGCGCCGGCAACTACACCCCGATCATCCCGGTCACCTACTGGAGCTTCCGCTTCATGATCGCTTTCGGGCTGGCCGCCGCCGCCATCGCCCTGCTGGTGCTCTGGACCCAGCGCAAGGGCCGCACCCCGAGCAGCAAGTGGCTGCTGCGCGCCGGGCTGGCCATGCCGGTGCTGCCGCTGCTGGCCAACTCCTTCGGCTGGATCTTCACCGAGATGGGCCGCCAGCCGTGGATCGTCTTCGGCGAGATGCTCACCCGCGACGGCGTGTCCCGCAGCGTCTCGCTGGCCGAGGTGCTGACCTCGTTCACCGCCTTCACGCTGATCTACGCCACCCTCGCCGTGATCGAGGTCAAGCTGCTGCTGCGCTACGCCAAGGCCGGCGTGCCCGACGTCAGCGAACAGCCACCCATCGACGACACCCATGACGACTCCGAGCGTCCGCTCGCCTTCGCCTACTGATCCCGGAGCCCATCGTGGACCTCACCACCATCTGGTTTCTCCTCGTCGCCGTGCTGTTCACCGGCTACTTCATCCTGGAGGGCTTCGACTTCGGCGTCGGCATGCTGCTGCCCGTGCTCGGCCGCAACGACCGTGAACGCCGCGTCCTCATCAACACCATCGGCCCGGTCTGGGACGGCAACGAGGTCTGGCTGATCACCGCCGGTGGCGCCATGTTCGCCGCCTTCCCCGAGTGGTACGCCACCCTCTTCTCCGGCTTCTATCTGCCGCTGCTGCTGATCCTGCTGGCCCTGATCGCCCGGGGCGTGGCCTTCGAATACCGGCACAAGCGCCCCGAGGCCTCCTGGAAGCGCCGCTGGGACGCCGCCATCGTGGTCGGCTCACTGGTGCCGGCGATCCTGTGGGGTGTCGCCTTCGCCAACATCCTGCGCGGCGTGCCGCTGGACGCCGACCACGAGTACGTCGGCGGCCTGCTCAACCTGCTCAACCCGTACGCCCTGCTCGGCGGCGCGACCACCCTCGCGCTGTTCCTCACCCACGGCGCGGTGTTCCTGGCTCTGAAGACCACGGGCGACATCCGCGAGCGCGCCGGCGCCCTCGCGGTGCGCCTGGGCATCGGCACCGCAGTGCTCGCGGTGGGCTTCCTGACCTGGACGCTCACCATCCGCTCCAGCGCGGCCGCCGTCGTGCTCGCCGTGGGCGCGGCAGTCGCCCTGCTCGGTGGTCTGGCCGCCGCCAAGGTACGCCGAGAGGGCTGGGCCTTCACCGGTACGGCAGTGGCGATCGGTCTGGCGGTGGCCACCCTGTTCGCGGCGCTGTTCCCGAACGTCATGCCGTCCACCCTGGACGCGGCGGGCACGCTGACCACCACCAACGCGGCCTCCACCCCGTACACCCTGAAGATCATGACCTGGGTGGCGGTGATCTTCACCCCGATCGTGCTTGCCTACCAGGGCTGGACGTACTGGGTGTTCCGCAAGCGCATCGGCGTGGCCAACATCCCGCAGCACTGACCGCCGGGGCGCGGGGCCGACACCGGCCCCGCGCCCCGGGCCGGAATGGGGCGGTCGGCGAAGATCCATCCCGCTAGGGTGTGCCGATGCCCGCCATCGTGCACGTCCGCGAACTCACCGTCGACGACCTCGACGACGCCTGGGAGCTGGGCCGGCTCGCGTTCGGCTCGGACCCGCAACGGCCCGCGCACCACACCGCCGCAGTGCCCGGCATGACCCGCTACGGCGCGTTCGACGACAACGGCCGGCTCGTCGGCAAGGCCGTGGACCTGCACCACGACCAGTGGTGGACCGGACGGGCGGTGCCCGCCGCCGACGTGGCCGGTGTGGCGGTCGCGCCCGAGGCCCGGGGCGGGGGAGTGGCCCGCGCGATGCTCAGCGCGCTGCTGCGGGGCGCCCACGAGCGCGGCGCGGCGATCAGCGCGCTGTATCCGACCGTCGCCGCCCCCTACCGGGCCTGCGGCTGGGAGGCCGCCGGCGTGCTGCACACCCTCGACCTGGCCACCGCCGCGTTGCCCCGGCACCGGCCGAATCCCCGGCTCACCGTCCGCACCGGTACGCCCGCCGACCTGCCCGCCGTCACCGACCTGTACGAGCGGGTCGTCCGGCACCGCAACGGTCCGCTCACCCGCCGGGGCGAGTTGTTCGACTTCTTCGCCGCCGACGGCGGGCTGCCCGGCGACGGGCTCACCCTCGTCGAGGATGGCGGCGGCCTGGTCGGCTATGCCAGCTGGGAGCGGGGCCGGGGCTACCACGCCGAGTCCGTGCTCACCGTCGACGAGGCTCTGGCCGTCAACCCCGAGGCCGCTCGGGAACTCGTCGGCGTGCTCGCCAGTTGGGCAAGCGTCGCGCCGACGGTGCGGCTGTGCCCGCTCGACGGCGACGCCGTCGGCCCTCACCTGCCACTGGAGGCGGCCCGCGAACACCAGCGGAAGCTGTGGATGCACCGCCCGGTGGACGTGACTCGCGCCGTCGCCGCACGCGGGTGGCCCGCCCACGCCCGGGGCGCCGTCGACTTCGCCCTCGCCGACCCGCTCGCCGAGTGGAACTCCGGCGCCTGGCGCTTGGTCGTCGCCGACGGCGCCGCCGAGCTGACCCGGGTCGATGGCGAGCCGGACCTGCGCCTGGACGTACGGGGCTTCGCCCTGCTCTACGCCGGCGCCGCCCCCGCCCGCTCGGTGGCGCAGGCCGGTCTGCTGCACCACACCGCTGGCGTCGACCCGGCTGCCCTGGACCTCCTGGCGGTCGGCGGCCCGGCGCAGTTGCTCGACTACTTCTGACCGGCCGCTGCCGGGCCTATTCGTGTGATCGACTCGGGTTCTGGGAAACCGGGGTGTCCGGGCGACCGGGACAGGCCGACGTCCAGGAAGCCGAGTCGATCACACGGTTCCGGGCAGCTCGGCGTTGGCGCGCTGGGTGACCAGGGTGAGCACCCGGGCGACGGTGGCCGCCTCGTCGGCCGGGATGTCCGCGTACAACCGGGCGGTGATGCCCGCGACGACGGCGGCGACGCGGGCCTGCACGTCGTGGCCGGTGTCGGTGAGCTGCATGCGCGGGTCGTCGACGTCCGGGGAAGCGCTGCGCGCGAGGTCGGCGTCGAGGATGCCGGTGATGATCTCGTGCACCGCCGGCTCGTCGACCTTGAGCGTGCTGGTGATCCGGTGCACGATCCGTGTGCGCTCGACGGGGCCGGCGGCGAGGACGTTGAGGGCGAGCACCTGCCCGAAGGTGAGCCCGAGCGGCGCGACGGCACGCTCCAGCAGGGCCCGGGTGGCGTAGTGGGCCTGGCCGATGACCTGGCCGGTGAGTGTGGGAGTGGTGGACATGACGCCTCCTTCGAAACGTTGGCTACGCCAACGTTGGTGCGGCCAACGTAACATGGATCGTGGGTCGCGCCAACGATTCCTGTTAGGCTGCCGCCATGGAGTCCCCGCAGTCACCCGCCGGGCTACGCACCACCCCGAGCTGGCTGCTCAACCAGGCCGCCCGCCACGCCGCCCGCCTGCTGAGCGAGGGCTTCGCCGCGCACGACCTGCGCGGCTACCACTACCGCCTGCTCGCCACGCTGGCCGCGGAGGGGCCCGCCAGCCAGGCCGACCTCGGCAGACGCTGCGGCATCGACCGCAGCGACGTGGTGGCAGCCGTCAACGACCTGGCCGGTCGAGGACTCGTCGTACGCGCCCCCGACCCGGCCGACCGCCGCCGCAACGTCATCAGCCCCACCGCCGCCGGAGTCGACGAGGCCCGCCGGATGGGTGAGACCGTCGACCGCGTCCAGCGCGACCTGCTCGCCCCGCTGTCCGCCGCCGAGGGTGAGCAGCTGACCCGCCTGCTCACCCGGCTGGTCGAGCACCACAACGGGCGCTGACCCGCCTCAGCGGGCCTCGCGCAACTCCGCCAACCGTGCCTCGATCTCGGCCAGCTCGGCGCGCAGCTTCTCGGCCTGCTGCTCCGCCTCGGCCCGCTCGGTGCCGAGGATCTGCTCCACCGCCTCCTGCACGCCGGGCACGTCGACAAGCGCCACCATCCTCAACGCCTCGGCCGGCTTCACCACGTACGGCTTCGCGAGCGCCTTGCTGCCCTGCTGCGCGGCGACCGTCCACTCACCGTCGGCGTACGCAAGCGTCACCGTGAGGCCCGCCGGGCCCTTCGGCTTGACGGCCTTGACCGCCCGCCGCGCCGGCGGCTTCTCCGTCTGCTCCACCTTGGGCTCCTCCTGTCGCTGCGCGGGCACCCGCGGCGTGTCCAACACGAACTCCGGCGCCGCCACCGCGGGCGGCTCCTGCGGCTCGGGCTCCGGCTTCGGCTCCACCACCCGACGGCCCGCGCCCTTGGGCGCCACGGCCAGATCGGCGGGGGAGAACGGCAGCTCGTCACGGCCGAACCGCACCACCACGAACTCGTCGGACACCTCGGGGTCGGTCAGCTCGATCACCTGACCGACCTGGCCGGCGATCTGCCCCGCCGACGCGGTGAACACCACTCTCGGCTTACGCCCGGCCGCCAACCCCTCGCGGATGCTCTGCACCTCGTCAGTGGACAAACCCTGGCCGGCATCCATCACTACCCTCTTCCGTACACCTGTTTGATTGCTGTCTTGATACCAGCCCACTGCGACACCCGCCGCACGGGGTTCGCGCCCGCTCAGCCGCCCAGTGCCCGCAGTGCCCGGTCCGCGTGGTCGTTCATGCTGACCTCGCTGTGGATCACCTCGATGATCCGCCGGTCCGCGCCGATGACGAACGTCATCCGCCTGGTGCTCAGCGGGCCCAACGGCAGCCACCGACGCACGCCGAACCGCTGCGCCACAGCCCGGTCCTCATCCGACAGCAGTGGATAGTCGAAGCCGTGCAGCCGGGAGAACTCGGCCTGCTTGGCCACCGGGTCGGCGCTGATGCCCACGCGGGTCGCGCCCACGGCCGCGAACTCCGCCGCCAGATCCCGGAAGTGGCAGCTCTCCGCCGTGCAGCCCCGGGTCATCGCTGCCGGATAGAAGAACAGCACCACAGGTCCGGTCGCCAGGAACTCCGACAGCCGCCGTGGCGTGCCCGTCTCGTCCGGCAGCTCGAAGTCCTCGACCACGTCGCCGACCTTCACACCCGCCACCGCGCACCTCCGTTGGTCAGTCCGGCCAGGCGGTGAGCGTAAGCGATCACGCCCAGAGCGCCGCCACCTCGTCGGCGATCACCGCCGCCTGCGCCCGACCGGCCCGCGCCGACCCAGCCCGCCGCGCCGGATCCAGCACGTTGCGGCCGATCGCCTTACGCGCGCCCGCGTCCGGCGTCACGAGCACGACCCGCGACCCGGCGGCCCGCAACGCGGCCACCTGCGCGGACAACCGTGGCATCGGGCCGAACGCCCCCGACGTCGGCGCGATCACCAGCACCCGCCGGGCGTCGGCCGCCAGGTCCGCGTTCACCGGCGAGCGCATCCCTCCGTCGACGTAGCGGCGCACGCCGACAGTCACCGGCGGCCACACCCCGGGCACCGCGCAGCTCGCGCCCACCGCGTCCACAAGGGCCACGCCGCTGTCGGCGTCGAACACCACGAACTCGCCGGAGGCCGCGTCCACCGCCGTGATCAGCAGCCGTCGCGCCGGCCACTCCCGCACCGGCAGGCGGGCCTCGATGACCGCGCGCCGCGACGCCTCCGACGAGGTACGCGCCGCCACCGCCATCGCCCCGATCCGCGCCCGCGACCGCACCGGGTCGCGGGTCCGGCCACCGGCCCACACCAGACGCGCCAACGCCGCGAAGCCCAACCGTGCCGCCCGCTCGCCCGACGGTGGCGCCAACTGCTCGGCGTACAGCTGCTCCAGCGGCACCCCCGAGCACACCTGCGCGCCCACCACCGAACCCGCCGACGTGCCCACCACCAGATCCGCCTCGGAGACGTCCACGCCCCGCTCGGCCAACCCCGCCAGCAGCCCCAGCTCCCAGGCCACGCCAGTCACCCCGCCACCACCGAGCACCAACGCCCGCTGCATGTGACTCTCCTCTCGACGACCGGCCCGCGCCGGTCACGGTAGCGTCGGCGCATCCGGTTCGCAGCCACCAGACACCCCGGGAGGGCGCCGTGGCACCCGTCACCGTCATCACCGGCGGCGGCCGGGGCATCGGCGCGGCCACCGCCCGCCGCCTCGCCGCGGCCGGCCACCACATCGCCCTGTGCTACCGCAGCGACCATGCCGCCGCCGAGACGGTCCTGGCCGACCTTCGGGCCACCGGCGTCTCGGCCGTGGCGGTGTGCGCCGACACCACCGACCCCGACCAGGTCGACGAGCTGTTCACCGCCGCCGCGCGGCTCGGCCCGCTCACCGGCCTGGTCAACAACGCCGGTGTCACAAGCCCCATCGGGCCGTTCACCGAGCTGCGCGTCGAGGACCTGCGCCGCGTCGTCGACGTCAACCTCATCGGGTACGTCCTCTGTGCCCAGCAGGCGGCCCGCCGGATGACCGACGGTGGGGCCATCGTCAACGTGTCGTCGGCCGCCGCGACCCTCGGCGGGCCGGGGGAGTACGTGCACTACGCCGCCGTCAAGGGCGCCACCGACACCCTCACCGTAGGCCTCGCCAAGGAACTCGCCCCGCGCGGCATCCGGGTCAACGCCGTCGCCCCCGGCATCGTGCGCACCGACATCCACGCCGTCTCCGGCGTACCCGACCGTCCCGACAGCGCTGCCGGCCGCATTCCGCTGGGCCGCGCCGGCGAACCCGACGAGATCGCCGCCGCCGTCGCCTGGCTGCTCGGCCCGGACGCCTCGTACGCCACAGGCACGGTGCTGCGCGTCGCCGGCGGTCTCTGACCACTGCGCCCTCGCCCGGCCGACCGGGACTCGTTCGCGCCGATTCGACAGCGTCAGTCAGACTCGATCATGCCCCCCGCGTCTGCCCGGCTTTCGTCGAGCAGCCCCGTACCCCCCTCGTCCGATGGTTGGAGCGCATGTCCCACACCCTCCTGGTCTGGTTGGTTGGCGGCGTCCTGCTCGTGGGCGCGGGCCTCGCCACGACAGTGGTCCCCGCCCGGCGCGCACGGGACCGCAAACGGCAGACCGCCTGGTCCGCCGCCCGCGCGGCCATCGACAGCGCGGCCGTCAGCCGGGACGCGGCGACGAGCCCGGTGCCCGCGGCCGAGCAGTTGCTGGCCCGCGCCGAGTTGATCGCCGCCGGCCGCGGCGGGGTCTCCGCCGCGCGAACGGCGGAGCAGCACGCGCAGCAGGCCGACCGGTTGTGGCGGACGCAGCGGTGACGGCCCGCCGGCCGCACCACCGCACGCTGCTGCGCTGGGCGCTCCTCGGCGTCGCCGCGGTCATCCTGGTGATCTTCGTGCAGGCCCAGCAGCAACACGGCGCCGACGTCAGCTACGGGCGGTCCCCGGCTGACTCGGCGACGATCCCGAAGAACCCGGTGCCCCGATCGGGCGACCCGACCGTGCCGTCGGTGGAGGAGATGACCGCGCTTGTCGCCGCCAGCCCCGTGGTGCGGCTGCCCGGTTCGATCGCGCACTGGGACGAGCAGCGGGTCAGAGAGGCAGCCGGCGACCACCCCGTCCGCATCCTGGTCGCGCCGCCCTGGCTCGACGAGGACGAGAGGCGTCGGCTACGCGAGGTGGAGAACGCCACGATCGTGGTGAGCGGCACCGACGTGTCCGGCGACATCTACCGGGCCGTACCCGATGACCTGACCGGCTGGCGCGCGCAGTTCGCCACCGCCGACGTGACAGGCCCCCTCGTGACACTTATCGCCGCGCTGCGGGACGTGCCCGCCCCGCCCGACCACGATGGGCTGCGGTGGCGTGAGCCGACCGGCCCGGAGGTGGCCGCCGTCGCCGCCGACCTGCGGGCCAAGGGCCTGCACGCCGCGCCCGGAGCGAGCCTCACCGGCGTGCCCGGCAAGGCCGCGACCACCGCCTTCCCGGACGGCGCCCTGTACGTGGCGCTTCCCGCGCAGCCGTTCGGCGAACCCCTGCCCCGGTTCGGGCCGGCCCTGACCGGCCTGTTTCCGGGCACCCCGATCATCGTGATGTACGGCAACTGGATCGAATACCACGGCCCGGCGGCGGACTTCGCCGAGGTGGCCGGGGCGAGCTTCTACGGCCACTTCGCCGACCGGATCAGCCAGTACGACTATCCCCAGGATCAGGTGCTGGCGGTCTACCTGAACCGGGTCACCGACATCCGCTACTCGGGGCTGTTCGACCGTCCACTGCCGTACCAGCCGGTCGACCCGCTGCGGGTGGCGCTGCCCGCGCTGCCGTGGCTGTTCGCGGGCTGCGTGGCGGCGTTCCTGGCCCTGTCGGTCCGGTCGCTGCGCCGGCCGGACGGCATGGGGATCCGGCAGGGCGCCGGCGCGCCCGCCCGACTGGCCGGTCTCACCGCGCTCGCCGTCGAGATGTCCCTGCTGACCGACGCCCGCAGCAATCCGGCGTTGACCCGGGGCATCGTGAAGCTCCAGGCGGCACGTGCCGCGTTGGACGAGGGCCTGCCGGAGCACCACGTACGTTCGTTGCTGAACGAGGCGTCCGACGAACTGGACGACAGCGCCCGGACGTCGGGGCTCGTCAGTTACCGTCCGGACCTCTATCTGCAGGGCAGGTTGTCGTGAAACAGTCCGTCCGGCGATGGCTCGCCGCCCTGGTCGGCACGCCCTTCGGCCTCGCCGTCCTGGCCTGTCTGGTGCTGGCCGGCTGGGCGCTGTGGACCGGCGGGGTGCTCGACGGTCCGGCCGCCCGCCAGGTCCGCACCTCCTCCGTCTACGCGGCACCCGGCGTCGACCTGGACCGGGCCGCCGCCGAACGGATCATCGGCAACCGCAGGCTTGTCGTGCTGCTGCTGGAGCCGGGCGCCGACCTGCGGGAGGGCTGCCGCCAGGTCACGCGCGCCGTTGACGGCAACGTCGTGCTGGTGTTGAGCCGCGACGGCGACGACTACGACACGTACGGGTGCGCGCTGCTGCCCGGGCGCGACGACGAGAACTTCGGCAAGTCCGCGGTGGCAGAGTCGATCATCCGTCGGGGCGTCGACACGTTCCCCGACCGTCCGCTGGAGGCGCTGAAGGTCGTCACCGTCAACTACGACCTGCTGGTGAAGGCCGGCACCGTCCCCGACGGCACGCGCACGATCAGCCCGTCGCTGCCCCGCTTCCTGCTCGCGGTGGCGGCCCTCGCGGCAGTCGTCGTCGGCGCGGCGACCCTCTACATCGGAGGCCGCCGGGCGGGTCGGCTCGCGAACGCCCGCCGGCGTCGCCGCGACGAGAACGCCGACGGACGCAGCGCGCTGAGCGCCGCCGCCGCCGTGCTGGCCCAGCAGATCATCGACCTCGACAAGCGGTACGCGGCGAACCGACGCCAAGCCCGTGTCAGCGACGTCGAGAGGGACTTCGGCAGGCGGTACGTGGCACTGACCTCGGACTACGCCGAACTGCTCGACCGCATCGCCACGGTGGACGCGGACGACGACGCGGCGGTACGCCGGCTCGTCGAGCACGTCGATGCGCTGAGCCGGCGAGCAGCGCAGGTGAGTGGCTGACGGCGTGGGCCCGCTCGGCGAGCGCACGCACGGTCATCGCAGGTCCGGGGTGTGCCAGCCGCCGGCGAGCGCGTCGGCGTCCGCCGGACCCCAACTGCCCTTGTCGTACGTCTGCACGGGTGTCGCCAGGTCCAGGATCGGCTCGACGATGCGCCATTCCTGCTCGATGGTTTCCGCGCGGGCGAACCGGAGGTGCTGCCCGTCCATCGCGTCGTCGAGCAGCCGCTCGTACGCCTCCTGCCGGCGTCCGAGCGCCGCGCCGAAGTCCACGGACAGGTCCACCGGACGGCTGGCCACCTCCGCGCCGGGGCTCTTCGCCTGGATCGACATGGTGATGCCGTCGCCGTGGCCCAGCCGGAACCGCAGCCGGTTCGCAGGCGTCGCGGCGCCGTCCGCGGCGGGAATGAGGGACCGCTGCGGCTGCTTGAACTCGACCACGACCTCGGTCGCCGTGCCGGGCAGGGACTTTCCGGTGCGCAGATAGAACGGCACCCCCGCCCAGCGGGGCGAGTCGACGGTCAGCTGGGTGGCGACGAACGTCTCCGTGTTCGAGTCCGGCCGAACGCCCGGCTCGTCCCGGTAGCCGGCGTACTGTCCCCGCACGGTGGATTCCGGTGCCAGCGGCGCGATCTGCCGCAGCACCGCCACCTCCGCCGCGCGGAACGCGTCGGTGTCGTCGGCGGCCGGCGCGTCCATCGCGATGAGCGCCACGACCTGCAGGATGTGGTTCTGGAGTACGTCGCGGGTGGCCCCGACGGTGTCGTAGAAGCCGGCGCGGCCCTGGGTGCCGAAGCCCTCGGCGAGGGTGACCTGGATGTTGTCGATGTGCTCGGCGTTCCACAGCGGCTCGAACAGCCGATTGGCGAATCGGAAGGCGTAGAGGCCCTCGACGGCCTCCTTGCCGAGGTAGTGGTCGATGCGGAACACGCGCTGCGGGTCGAAGGCCGCGCGCAGGGTGCGGTCCAGTTCGTGGGCGGACGCCAGGTCGCGGCCGAACGGCTTCTCCACGATCACCCGGCCCCGGTCGGCCAGGCCCACCGCGGCGAGTCCGTCGACGACGGCGCCGAACACCGCCGGCGGAATCGCGAGGTAGAAGATCGGTCGTTCGGCGTCGCGCAGGCGCTCGGCCAGCCGCTTGTAGGTGGTGGGGTCGGCGTAGTCGCCGGAGATCATCGAGAGGTTGGCCGCCAGGGCGTCGAACGTCTCGTCGTCGATCTGGGGATTGGCTTCGGCGATCGACTTGCGGGCGGTGGTGACGAGCTGCTGGTCGTCCCAGGGGGAGCGGGCCACGCCGATCACGGGGACGTCGAGGCGGTCGCGTCTGGTCAGCTCGTACAGCGCCGGAAAGAGCTTCTTCGAGACGAGGTCTCCCGTGACGCCGAACAGCACTATCGCGTCTGAGCGCACGCGCATGGTTCTTCCATCCGATCGGAGTGAAACCTGATCTTCCGAACGGAGAACCTCCCGACCCCTCGTCGAATTCCCCGCGTGAGGCCCGCGACAGGGCAGCGGCGGGCCCCGACGCCCAGATTGTAGGCAGTTGCCCTGGTCAGATGGGTGTGAGCGGCTGCCCGTGATGGGTTGACCGACCCCACCGCAGCCCCTATCGTTCCAGTACGTAGAACGCCGTACGGCTCAGTCGAACGATTTGGCGGTAGATAGTGGTCGACGCAGCTCTGGGCATCATTGTTCCACCGGCCAACCCGACGGTGGAGCCCGAACTCCGCCGCCTGCTGCCGGCGCGGGTCCGCTACCACACCGCCCGCCTGCCGGTCGTGAACGGCTCACTCGCGCAGCGGCTGGACCGCTACGCCGACCTGCTGCCGGACACCGCGGCCACGCTCGACGGCCTGGGCCTGCGGGCCACCTACGTCGCCTGCACCGGCTGCTACTACCGGCCGGGGCGCGACACACAGCGCACCGACGGCGCGGCCACCGAGCGGCTCGGCTCGCCGGTGTTCGGAGCGGCCGCCGCCGTGCGGCAGGTGCTGGACCGCCTCGCGGTGCGGTCACTGACACTTGTCTCGCCGTACCCGGACTGGCTCACCGAGCAGGCGGCGGCGTTCTGGCGGGCGACCGGCCGCAGGGTCGACACGCCCGTGCCGGTGCCCGGCACCGGCGCCATCTACGACCTCACCTCGACCACCGTGCGCGACACCGTGCGCCAGACCCTCGAGTCACTGGCCGACAGCTTCCCGCCCGGGCACGCGGTGCTGCTGACCGGAACGGGCGCGCCCAGCCTGGACGTCCTCGACGAGGTCCTGCCGCAGGCACCCCTGCCGGTGCTGTCGTCGAACCTGGCCGGTGCCTGGCAACTGCTGGAGACCGCCGGCATCACCGACCTGGCGAGTGAGTCGCCCAGCCCGGCGCTGCGGCACCTGGCCGCGACCCTGGCCCAATCCCCCTCGACCGGTTTCGTCGGCGGTATCGCCGGCGGGAAGGAGTGAACGTGGCGCCATCCAGTCACGCCGTGCAAGCACCCGTCGTCGTCCTCGGCGGCGGACCGGTGGGCATGGTGACCGCCCTCGCCCTGGCCCGCCGGGACATCCCGGTGATCGTCCTCGAACGCGGCCCCGACGAGGTGCAGTCGGAATGGCGCGGTTCGACAGTTCACCCGCCGACGACCGAACTGCTCGACGAGCTCGACCTGGCCGGCCCGCTGCTCAAGGAGGCGGTCCGGGTTCAGCGGCTGGACTACCGCGACCTGGAGCTGACCGAGTCCGCCTGCTTCTCCTACGAGGCGCTCGAAGGTGAGACCCGGTATCCGTTCCGGTTGCAGTACGAGCAGTACAAGCTGGTCCGACTGCTGCGCCAGGCGGTCGCGGAGGCGCCGAACGTGGACATCCGGTTCGGGCACGAGGTCGTCGGCGTGCGCCAGGACGACACGCACGTCGAGTTGGACGTCGCGGTGGGCGACACCCGGACCGTGGTGGCCTCCCCGTGGGTGGTGGCGGCCGACGGCGCGCACAGCATCGCCCGCAAACTGCTCGACGTCCCGTTCCCCGGCTTCACGTACCCGTCGCTGAGCCTGGTCGTGGCCACGCCGTTCCGCTTCGAGGACGCGGTGCCCGACCTCGGCGCGGTCGGATACTGGTCCGGCCCCAAGGGTCGCTTCTCGCTGATCAGGACACCCGACATCTGGCGTGCGGCGCTGTCGACGGGGACCGGGGTCGACGAGGAGCCGCCGACCGGCACCCACCCGGCGTTCCTGGCCGCCGTCGAGCTGTTGCTGGGCGGTCAGCCCGACGCCCGGGAGTTGCCGCTGAGCCAACACCAGCTGTACCGCAGCCACCAGCGACTCGCGGCCTCCTTCCGGATCGGCCGTGTGCTGCTCGCCGGCGACGCCGCCCACCTGAGCAGCACCACCGGGGGCATGGGTCTGAACTCGGGCATCCACGACGCGGTTGCGGTCGCCGCCGCGCTGGCCGAGTCCGACCCGGACGCTGCTACCAGCGAGTACGCGCAGCGCCGCCGGTCGGTCGCCGAGCGCTTCGTCCAGCCGACCACTACCGAGAATCGCACCTCGGCGGACGGTGTCGAACTGGCCGGGCGCCGCGAGCGGCTGCTGCGCCTGCGGGCACTCGCCGAGAACCCCGAGGATGCCCGAGAGTACCTCCGGCGTGTCAGTATGCTCGGGATCCAGCACTAGGCGCCGGGCCCACCACAGTCGACCGCTTGCGTGCTCACATGCACCTTCGAGAGGTGATCTGAATGGGGATCAGCGTGCCGGTGACTGAGCCGGAGGATGGTCATCGCTACACGACGAGCGGCCTGGGTCGGGCGCTGGCCGTGATCGACCTGCTCGCCGAGCGCAGCCCGGAGATGATCGGGGTGTCCACTGTCGCGCGGGAGTTGAACCTGCCCAAGGCGGTGGCCCATCGCATCCTGAAGGAGTTGACGGCCAACCAGTTCGTCACCTTCGACGAGGGCACCCGGCGCTACCGGCTCGGGCCGGGCGCCCTCGCGGTCGGCCTGGCCGCCCTGCGCGCCATCGACGTGCAGGCGATCACCAATCGGCACATGCGGCGGTTGGTGGAGGCCACGGGGGAGACGGCGACGCTGTCGATGCGACAGGGCTGGGTGCGGGTCTACACCGACCAGGTGCTGTCGCCGCACGAGATCCGGATGTCGGTCACGCTCGGCTCCCGACATTCGCTCGTCGCCGGATCGTCGTCCAAGGCGATCCTGGCGGCACTGCCGGATTCCGAGATCGCCGAATACCTCGCGACCCACGAGCTGGTCTCGGTCACCGCTGCCACCATCACGTCGGTCGAGCAGCTCTGGGCCGACCTGCGGGTGGTCCGTGAGCAGGGCTACGCGGTGAGCCGGGGCGAACGGCAGGCCGGCGCGGCGAGCGTGGCGGCAGCGATCCGGTTGGCCTCCGGCGAGGTCTACGGGTCGCTGTCGCTGTGCGGCCCACAGGACCGCTTCTCGTCGCAACTGCTCGCCGAGTACGGCGAACTGGTGGCCGACGCGGCCCGCCAGGTCAGCGCCGAGCTGGGCTACCAGCCGGCGGCGGCGGATGGGGCCCCGGAGCCGGTGGAGCGCAAGCGCGTTACCCGGCGTCAGGCGACCCGGTCCGTCGCGGACCACGCCGCGACCAGTTCGGCCGAGGTCGTGGTCTCGCAGAAGTAGAAGCCCAGGTTGCGGATCGCCGCTTCGGCGAGGTCCGCGCGGGTCCAGCCGACCAGGTCGGTCGGCATCGTGGTGGTCAGGTCGGCCATGTACGCGTCGCGGATGGTGGAGTCCACGCAGACGTTGGCGGCCGTACCGACCACCACCACGTGGTCACGTCCGTGCGCGCGGAGCAGGTTGTGCAGGGGCGTGCCGACGAACGCGCTGTAGCGCGTCTTCTCCAGGTGGCAGTCGCCCGGCTCGGGGTGCAGGCCGTCGGCCAGCTCGGCGCCCCAGGAGCCGGCGGCGCAGACGCTGAGCGGGCTGCGGCCCATCGCCTCGGCGCGTGCCCGCCGGGCCGGTGACACGAGCTGCTCGTGGGCGGCCTGACGTACCCAGATGACCAGGCAACCGGCGGTCCGCGCGTGGTCGAGGAAGCTCGGCAGCCGGCGGGCGAGGTCGGCGTTGACGCTGACATCGGCGCCGAGGTTCGCCATGGCTCCGGTGGGGGCGCAGAAGTCGTTCTGCATGTCGATGACCAGCACCGCAGTGCGTTGAGCCAGTCGTTCCATGGCAGTTCCTCCGGAGTTGGGCGATTAGTAAGGAACTAGTGGTATGGAGTCGGGCCCTGTGGGCCATTGACCTTGCCGCCGAACATAGCTTACGTTCCCTCCAACAGAACGGCGTACTGCACAAGCGAACAAATTCGCGTTAATCGCGGACCGGTCGGTGACAGGGGTAGCCATGAGTGCGATCAAAGTGGAGGGCGTCAGCAAGGTCTTCGCCGGCGCCGGTGGGCAGTCGATGGTCGCGTTGAGCGACGTATCGCTCGACATCGCCGACGGCGAATTCGTCGTGCTGCTGGGCCCGTCCGGGTGCGGCAAGACGACCCTGCTGCGGATCATCGGTCAGCTGGAGAGCCCGACCGTGGGGCGGGTACGGCTCGACCACGGTGGGCAACAGGAGAACGCCGACCGCCCGCTGGGCTTCGTCTTCCAGGAGGCCACCCTGATGCCGTGGCGGTCGACGGGCGCCAACGTCGCCCTGCCGCTGGAGATGGCCGGCGTCGGCCGGAGCGAGCGCACGGCGAAGGTCCGGGAGATGCTGTCCCTCGTCGGGCTCCCCGACGCGGAGAACAAGCTCCCGCACCAGCTGTCGGGCGGCATGCGGCAGCGGGTGTCCATCGCCCGGGCGTTGGCACACGACCCGCAGGTGCTGCTCATGGACGAGCCGTTCGGCGCCCTGGACGCGCAGACCCGCGACATGATGAACGCGGAGTTGCAGCGCATCTGGCTGGAGAACCGCAAGACGGTCGTCTTCGTGACGCACTCCGTCTCCGAGGCGGTGTTCCTGGCCGACCGCATCGTGATGCTGGGGACCAAGCCCGGGCACATCCACTCCATCACCGAGGTGACGCTGCCTCGGCCGCGCACCCTCGCGATGACCGAGTCCGCCGAGTTCCGCGCCCTCGCTACCGAGCTGCGTCGGCAGATCGGCGAGGTGCAGGACAACGACATTCGACCCGCCGTCTCGGCCTGAGCAGCACTTGAGGTGTCGCACGTGAGCACTACAGATCAGCGCCACCCGGCGCCGACGACGTCTTCCGCACAGCAGCTCCGCCCGCCGCCGCCGACCCTGTCGCAGCGGCTGCGCAACAACCGCTGGTTGTCCTTCTACACCAGCCCTCTGCTGATCGCGTTGTTCCTGGTCCTCTGGAAGGTGTACGTCGAGGTCACGGACCTGTCCCGGTTCGTGCTGCCGCCGCCCGAGGCGGTGTTCAAGTCATTCCTCGAGCAGATCACCGACCCGTTCGTGTGGCAGACGCACATCTGGACGACCTTCTACGAGGTCATGATCGGTCTGGCACTGGCCATCGTGCTGGGTGTCGGGCTCGGCCTGATGATCGGCAAGTCGCCGCTGTTCGACCGGATCGTCCGGCCGTTCATCGTCGCCACCCAGGTGGTGCCGAAGGTCGCGCTGGTGCCACTGTTCATCCTCTGGCTGGGCTTCGGCCCGTCGTCGAAGGTGGTCATGGCGGCGCTGCTGGCCTTCTTCCCGCTGCTGATCAACACCTCGTTCGGCGTCCGTTCCGTGCCGAGCTCCATGCACGACCTGATGACGACCCTGAAGGCGTCGCGCTGGGAGCGGTTCTGGCGGGCCGACCTGCCGTACACGATGCCGTTCATCCTGGCCGGCATGGAGCTGGCGGTCGTCCAGGCGACAATCGGCGCGATCGTCGGTGAGTATCTCGGCGGTGACAAGGGCCTCGGCCGGTACGCCGTCAACCTGCAGAACGGCCTCCAGGTCGACAAACTGTTCGGCGCGATCCTGATCATGGCGTTGTTCGGCTTCACCCTCTACAGCATCGTGACCGGTGCCCGCCGCCTGCTGATCCCCTGGCACGAGTCGGTGCAGCCCCGCCGCACCCCCTGACGGGCCCCGCTCCACACCCCCACCTCCGATCCACGGTCGGCGCCGCGACGCGGCGCGGGCAGGGCCCTCCTTGCCTCTATCCGTCGCACCATCTCCATTCCCCCCTCGGCACCAGGAGATTTACATGAAATTTGACCGTTCCATCGGCGCGCCGGTCTCGCGGCGCTCGTTCCTCCGGGCCGGCGCCACAGCAGGGCTCCTGCTGCCCAGCGCCGGCGGCATGACCCTGCTGCTCAGTGGCTGCGGCAGCGACGACAACAAGGTCAACGCCGACGGCAGCATCTCCGGCTCGTACATGACCGCCTCCGGCCTGACGCTGAGCTTCGTGGAGACGATGGTCGCCAAGGAGCGCGGCTACTTCTCCGAGTTCGGCCTGAGCCTGGAGATCAAGGGTGGGCAGGGCACCGCCACGGCCATCCAGGCGGTGCTCGGCGGTTCGGCCGACCTGACCCGGGCCAACGGCATCAACGCGATCATCGCGGTGGCCAACGAGCAGGCGCCGTTCGTCAGCATCGCCAGCGTGCGGCAGAAGTCGCAGTTCGAGGTGGTGTCCCTGCCGAACAAGCCGATCCGCAATCCGGCCGAGCTGGCCGGCCGCACCTGCGGCATCGTCTCCACCGGTGGCGCCACCGAGAACCTGCTCGACGTCATGCTGATCAACGCGGGGGTCAACCCCAAGTCGGTGAAGCGTCCGGTCACCGGTGTCGGCACCGCCGCGTACGAACTGGCCCGCAAGGGCCAGGTGGACGCCTGGATCTGCGTCAACACCGACCGGGCCACCATCCAGAAGGACGTCGGCGAGGTCGTCTTCTTCAGCACCGACGACTTCGCGCCGATGCCGTCGGACTCGTACAACACCAGCTCCAAGATGGTCGAGTCGGGCAGCGACATGCCTGTGAAGTTCCTCGCCGGCGTGCTCAAGGCCATCGAGTTCGCCAGCAAGGAAGAGAACTGGGACCAGGTCATCGCCGACCTGCGCAAGTACAACCCGGAGACCGACCCGGCCCAGGCTCGCGCGGAGCTGCCGCTGCTGGTGGAGAGCTGGCTGGCGGCCGGTCCCGACAAGGCCCTGCAGATGAACGAGCAGGTCTGGCTCAAGGGTCAGGAGAGCCTCATCAAGGCCAAGCTGGTCAAGTCCGCCGCGCCGATCGAGAAACTGATCAACGGCAGCTACCTCGAGCGCGCGAGGAACCTGTGACAGGCGGCCCGGCCGCCGCCAGCGCCGCCTCGGCGGTGCTGGCGGCGGCCGCGGCCAGCGGCGTGCGGCGGCTGTGGTTCAACAGCGGCTCCGAGCTGACCTCGTTCCAGGAGGCCAGCGCGCAGGCCCGGCACCGGGGCGAGCCGACCCCGGAGGTCATCACCTGCCCGCACGAGCACGTCGCGCTCACCGCGGCGATGGGCGAGACGATGGTCTCCGGCCAGCCCTCCATGACCGCGGCCCACGCCGACCTCGGCCTGCTGCACCACGGCGGCGCCATCCACAACGCCATGTGGGGCGACCACCCCATCATGATCATGTCGGGTTATCCGCCCACCCGGACGGAGTCGCGTAACTCGCCGGTGTTCTGGAAGCAGCAGCGCTGGGACCAGGGCTCGATCGTGCGGCAGTACGTCAAGTGGGACTACAAGCTGTCCGCCCTCGACGACGCCGCCCTGGTCGTGGCGCGTGGCTTCCAGGTCGCGCTCGCGCCCCGGCGGGGCCCCGTCTACCTGGCGATGCCCGAGGAGGTGGGCCGGTACCCGGTCGCGATCGGCGACCCGGTTCCCAGCGCCCAGAGGCTCGGCGTTCCGACCCTCGGCCCGGGCGACCCCGGCGTGGTCAGCGAGGTGGCCCGCCGCCTCACGACCGCCCGGCGGCCGGTTATCGTCACCGACCGGGTCGGCGTCGACCCGCGGGCCGTGGCGTTGCTCGCCGAGCTGGCCGACACCCTCGGCGTGGAGGTGCGCGCCTCCCGCTACCGGGTGAACCTGCCCGACGACAACCCGTGGCACACGAGCGCGTCACTTGACGAGTTCGACGTGGTCATCGTGCTGGACCACCCGGTGCCCTGGATGCCCGCTGTGGAACGGCCACACGACGACGCCTGGATCGGCTGGGCCGGACCCGACCCGATCGAGGGTCGCGTCCCGCTGTACGAGCTGCGCGCCGACGCCCGTACCACGGCCGACCCGGCGGCGTTCCTCGCGGCGGTCCTGGCCGAGGTCGGCGCGGCCGGCCCGGGCGACGCCGACGCCGTGCGCCGACGGCGGCAACGGCCGGCAGTCCCGCGGCGGCCCGCCGGCGGGTCGGCGGCGGTCTCCGGCGCACCCACGCCGGCGCTGATCGCCGCGGCGCTGGACCAGCACCTGCACCCCGACGACCTGCTGACCTGGGAGGTGTTCGACACCACGACGGTCCGCCGCACGAAGCCGGGCACCCTCTTCGAGAAGGGTGGGTCCAGCCTCGGCTGGTCGGTGGCGGCGGCGACCGGCGCCAGCATGGCCGCCGGCGGCACCCACGCGGTGGCGGTGACCGGCGACGGCTCGTACCTGTTCGGCTCGCCGGACTCATGCCTGTGGTTGCAGCAGCAGCACGACGCCCCGGTGGTCACCGTGGTCGTCAACAACGGCGGGTACCGCACCGGCACGACCACGCTCGCTGCGCACTACCCGGACGGCCTGGCCGTCACCGAACCCACTGTGATCGGCGGGCACCTCACCCCGTCGCCGGACTTCGCGGCGCACGCCCGCTCGCAGGGCTGCTATGGCGAGCGGGTGGTCCGGGCCGCCGATCTGACCGCGGCCCTGGACCGGGCCCGCACGGCGGTGGCGCGGGACCGCGTCCCGGCCGTGCTGGACGTCTGGGTGCCCGAGCACCTCACCGGGTCGATGGACCCGGGACGCCGGGCGCGCTCGGCTCACGACGAAGGGAACACCGATGGCTGATGTCTTTTCGCCTATCGACGGCCAGGTTCTGAGCACCGTCGCGCCCGCCTCGCCGGCCGACGTGGACGCCGCTGTCCGGGCGGCGCGCGCCGCCCAACCGGCGTGGGCCCGTCGTACCGGCAGCGATCGCGCCCGGGTCCTGCACGCGGTCGCGGATCTCATCGAGGCCCGGGTCGACGAGCTGTCCGAGACCGAGACCCGCAACACCGGCAAGATCCTCAGCGACACCCGGCGGGAGGTCCTCCGGGCGGCCGGTAGCTTCCGCTACTACGCGGGCTGGGCCGAGCAGGTCCGTGGCGAGACCATCCCGGTCGGACCGGAGTACCACACCTACACGGTGCCCGAGCCGCACGGCGTCGTCGCGGGCGTCATCCCGTGGAACGTGCCGTTCTTCTTCGCGGCCAAGAAGATCGCTCCGGCGCTGGCCTTCGGCAACGCGTGCGTGCTCAAGCCGGCCGAGGAGACCCCGCTGACCGCCCTGCGGCTCGGTGAGTTGCTGGCCGAGGCGGGCGTGCCGGAGGGTCTGGTGCGGGTGCTGCCCGGTGGTCGCGAGACCGGCGTGGCGCTGGTGTCGCACCCGGACGTCGACCTGATCGTGTTCACCGGCCACCACGACACCGGAAAGGCCATCGCCCGTTCGGCGGCGGCCAACCTCACCCCCGTGGCGTTGGAGCTGGGTGGCAAGTCGCCGCAGATCCTCTTCCCCGATGCCGACCTGGATCGGGCGGTCGACGCCGTCGTGCTTGGCGTGTTCGCGTCCTGCGGGCAGATGTGCATCGCCGGTTCGCGGCTGGTCCTGCACGAGTCCATCTACGACGAGGTCCTCGACCGGGTGGCCGAGCGGGTGCGGGCGCTGCGGGTGGGCGACCCGTTCGACACGCAGACGGACCTCGGTCCGCAGATCACCGCGGCGCAGCGGGACAAGACGGTGGCGTTCATCGCCGAGTCCACCGGCGCCGGACGGCTTGTCGCGCAGGCCGCCCTGCCCGAGGACGAGCGGCTGCGCGGCGGTTTCTACGTACCGCCGACGGTGTTCGACAGGTTGGACGACGATGCCCGCCTGCTGCGCGAGGAGGTCTTCGGGCCGGTGCTGGCGGTGTCGTCGTTCCGCGACGACGCCGAGGCCCTGCGGCTGGCCAACGACACCGAGTTCGGGCTGGCGGCGGGCGTCTGGACCGCCGACATCGCCCGGGCGCACCGGTTCGCCGGGCAGGTGCGGGCGGGCACGGTGTGGATCAACACCTACCGGGTGCTGTCCGACCTGGTGCCGTTCGGCGGTGTCGGCCTGTCCGGGTACGGCCGCGAGAACGGCACCGAGGCGGCCCGGCTCTACCTGCGCCCGAAGTCGGTGTGGACCTCGCTGACCAGCGGCACCCCCCAGGGGTACGGAATGGGAGGCGCTGGTGCGGCAGGCTGACCGCCCGGCCGAGCCACCGGCCGACGGGTCAGCCGACGAGAGGGGCCGCGGCGGTCTCGCGTTGCTGCGGGACCGCCGCTTCGGCCCGTACTTCTTCGGGTCGTTGGCGTCGAACACCGGCACGTGGTTCCAGAACGTCGCGGCGATCCTGACCATCTACGCGCTGACCCGCTCGGCGTTCATGGTGGGTCTGGTGACCGCCCTGCAGTTCGCCATGCAGTTGGTCCTCGCCCCGGTGATCGGGGCGTTGGCCGACCGCGTGGACCGGCGGCTGCTGATCATCGTGGGGCAGACGCTTGGTGGTTCCGCCGCCGCGGTGCTCGCGCTACTGGCGTTCCTGGACGCGTTGAACCCGGTGCTGCTGCTGACGTTCATCGGGTTGTCCGGGGTGGGTCAGGCGGTCACCGGCCCGGCCGCGCAGGCGTTGGTGCCCAACATCGTCGGACGGGCCGACGTGCCCCAGGCGATCGCCCTGCACTCGCTGACGTTCAACCTGTCGCGGGCGATCGGCCCGGTGGCCGGCGCGGCCACGTACGCGCTGGCCGGCGCCGGTACGGCGTTCGCCGTCAACGCCGCCAGCTTCCTGGTGTTCGCGCTGGCGCTGACGCGGGTGCGGCTGCCCCGCTCCGACAGCGCCCGGGGACGCGGCCGGTTCGGGGTCTTCGACGGGGTCGCCTATGTGCGGCACCGACCCGAGTTGGTGCGGTGCCTGGTCGCCGTGGCCCTGATCGGGTTGGCGATGGAGCCGATCAACACGTTGTCGCCGCTGTTCGCGGAGAGCTTCGGCGGCGGCGAGCTGCTCGTGGGCGTCTTCATCACCTTCTTCGGTGTCGGCTCGGCGCTTATCGCCATCTGGGTGGGCCGGCTGCGGCGCACGGTGGGCAGCGGCCGGACCGGCGCGGTCGGCGTGGCCGCGTTGGGCGTCGGGATGGTGGTGCTGGCGGTCAGTCCCGGCCCGGTGCTGGCCACCGTGGGCATCGCGGTGGGCGGGGCCGGCTACCTGCTGGCCGTGAGCGACGTCAACGCCACCATGCAGGAGGGACTGTCCGACGCGGTACGCGGCCGGGTGATGGCGCTGTGGTCGATGTGCTTCCTCGGTATCCGGCCGGGTGCGGCGATGCTGCACGGCTGGCTGGGGGACACGTTCTCGGCGTCTACCGGCGCGTTCGTCGCGGCGGCGTCCGCGGTGGCCGCCGCGGTGGTCCTGCGGGGTCGGTTGATCCGACGTGGACGTTGACCCCGCACCTCATCACAACCTATTCTGCTGAGCGAAACACCGTTCGCTTGAAGCGAACGATCTGAGTTGGGGAGGCCCAGTGCACGACGGACCGCTTACCGGACTCCGTGTCATCGACGCCTCGACGATCCTGGCCGGCCCACTGTGCTGCCAGATCCTCGGCGACTTCGGAGCCGACGTCATCAAGGTCGAACACCCCGTCGCCGGTGACAGCATGCGCGGACACGGCCACGCCAAGGACGGCGTACCGCTGTGGTGGAAGGAGATCTCCCGCAACAAGCGCACACTCGGCCTCAAGCTGTCCACGACCGAGGGCGCCGACCTGCTGCTGCGCCTGGCCGCCACCGCCGACGTGCTCGTGGAGAACTTCCGCCCCGGCACCCTGGAACGGTGGGGGATCGGCCCCGAGAAGCTCCACGAGGTCAACCCCGGCCTGGTCATCGTGCGCATCTCCGGCTTCGGCCAGAAGGGCCCGTACGCCAGCCGACCCGGCTTCGGCACGCTCGCCGAGGCGATGAGCGGCTTCGCCCACCTCACCGGCGACGAAAACGGCCCACCGACGCTGCCGGCGTTCGGCCTGGCCGACAGCATCTGCGGCATCGCCGCGTCGTCGGCCACGATGACAGCGCTGTTCGCCCGCGACCGCAACGGCGGCAAGGGCCAGGTCGTCGACATGAGCCTGCTGGAGCCGATCATGATGGCGGTCGGCCCCGGCCCCACCGTCTACGACCAGCTCGGCGTGGTCGAGCACCGGCACGGCAACAGGTCCACGAACAACTCACCCCGCAACACCTACCGCACCCGCGACGGCGACTGGGTGGCCGTGTCCACGAGCGCCCAGTCCATCGCCGAGCGGGTCCTGCGCCTCGTCGGTCACCCCGAGGTCATCGACGAGCCGTGGTTCGCCTCCGGGCGGCAGCGGGCCGCGCACGCCGACCTGCTCGACGAGTACGTCGGCGGGTGGATCGCCGAGCGCACCCGCGACGAGGTCATGCGCGCCTTCGAAGAGGCCGGCGCCGCCGTCGCGGCCGTCTACACCGCCCGCGACATCGTCGCCGACGAACACGTCCAAGCCGCCGAGATGGTCGTCAAGGTGCCCGACCCCGACCTCGGCGAGGTCCTCATGCACAACGTGCTGTGGCGTATGTCCGACACGCCAGGCCGCATCCGCTTCACCGGTCGCCCTCTCGGCGCCGACACCGACGACCTCCTCGTCAACGAACTCGGCTGCACCCCGGACACCGTCGCGGAGCTGCGCTCGCGGGAGATCGTGGCCTGACGGCCGTCACCACCGAAGGTAAGGATTGTCGTGACCACAACGAACATCAGCACCGACACCGGCACGGCCGCGCTCCTGGCCGCCGTCGACGCCGGAGTCCGGACGTACGACCTGGGTCGTCGCCTGAGCATCGGCATGCCGCAGTCGCCGAACCATCCGCCGTTCTGGCATGCCCTGCCCCGCCGGCACGGTGACGCAGTGCGCTCCGACGGCGGCTCCGCCGCCAACGACATCATCACCATGGGCACCCACGTCGGCACCCACATCGACGCCTTCTCCCACGTCTCCCAGGACGGGCGGCTGTTCGACGGCTCCGACGCCACCGAAGCCGGACGCGGCGGCAGGTACCCCGAACTGGGCGCACACACCATCGCCCCGATGGTCCGCCGAGGCGTGCTGCTGGACATCCCGGCCGCCCTGGACCTGCCCGAAGGCTGCGCCCCCGGCTACGAGATCACACCGGCCGACCTGGCGGCCGCCGTCGACCGGCAGGGCACCCCGCTCCGGCCGGGCGACGTGGCGCTGATCCGCAGCGGCTGGGGCCGGCTGTTCGACCACGAGGACCGCACCCGCTACATCGGGCTCACCACAGGCGTACCCGGCGTCAGCGAGGCAGGCGCCACCTGGCTCGCCGACAAGGGCATCCACGCCGTCGGCGCGGACACGATCGCCTTCGAGTGCCTGCGACCGGGCGCCGGACACAGCGTCCTGCCCGCCCACCGCGTGCTGCTCGTCGAACGCGGCATCTACATCATCGAGACGATGGCGCTGGAGGAGTTGGCCGCCGACGGCGTCCACGAGTTCCTCTTCGTCCTGTCGCCGCTGGCCATCTTCGGTGCCACCGGCTCGCCGGTCCGCCCCCTGGCGGTGATCGCCAATGGCTGAGCAGACCCTCGCCCGGCAACTGGCCGCCTTCGCCGCCCGCACCGGCGACGAACCCCTGCCCGAGCGGCTCGCCACAAGCGTGCGCCAACGAGTGCTCGACATCCTCGGGCTGTGCGTGGCCGCGCACCGGCTGCCCACCAGCCGCGCCGCCCTGGACTACGTCGCCGACCAGGGCGGACGCGCCCAGGCCCACGTCGTCGGGCTGCCCGACGCGGTGCCCGCGGCGCAGGCCGCGTTCGGCAACGGCGTCCTCGCGCACTCCCTGGACTACGACGACACCCACCTGCCCTCGGTGCTGCACCCCAGCGCCGCAGTGGTCCCGGCGGCCCTGGCCGCCGCCCAGGCCGCCGGCGCGGACGGCGTCGCGCTCACCAACGCGGTAGCGGTCGGCATCGAGACGACGGTACGGCTAGGGATGGCCGGCTTCGACCCGGTGCTGAACAACTCGGTGTTCTTCGAACACGGCCAGCACGCCACGAGCATCTGCGGCGCGATGGGCGGCGCCGTGGCCGCCGGCATGCTGCTGGGCCTCGACGAGGACGGTCTGTTGGACGTGCTCGGGGTGACCGCCTCCATGGCCTCCGGGGTCATCGAGGCCAACCGGACCGGCGGCACTGTCAAGCGGCTGCACTGCGGTTGGGCCGCGCACAGCGCCGTCACCGCCGCCGACCTGGTCCGGCGCGGCTTCACCGGGCCACCCACGGTGCTGGAGGGCCGGTTCGGCTTCTTCACCGCCTTCCTGCGCGGCGAGGCCGACCACAACCAGATCACTGACGGGCTCGGCGAGCGGTGGGCGGTGCCGGACATCTTCTTCAAGCCGTACCCCGCCAACCACTTCACCCACGCCGCCATCGACGCCGGCCTGGCCCTGCGCGCCCGGGGCGTGCCCGTGGACCGGATCACGCACATCGAACTGCGGGTACCCGCCGCGGTGATCCGCACCATCGGGGAGCCGATCGCCACCAAACGCGCCCCGGACACCGGCTACCAGGCGCAGTTCAGCGGCCCCTATGCGGTCGTCGCCGGCCTGCTCGGCGGCGGCGGACTGGGCCTCGGGCTGGGCGACTTCACCGACGAGTTGGCCCGTGACCCGCAACGCCGGGCGCTGATGGCCCGCGTGGACGTGGTCCCCGACGACGAGTGCAACGCGATCTTCCCGCACCAGTTCCCGGCCGTCGTGGAGGTACGCACCGACGACGGCCGGACGTGGCGCGAGGAGGTGCTGACCAACCGCGGTGGGCCGCAGCGGCCACTGTCCGACGCGGAACTGGCGTTGAAGTTCCGGGACAACGTCGCCGGGCGCGTCGACCCGGACACCGCCGACCAGGTGGTCGCCGCGGTGCTCGGCCTCGCCGATGTCACCGACGTCGGTGACCTGCTGCGCCCCCTGACCCGACTACAGGCCGCGTGACGCCGCCACCGACTCAATCCCAGGAGCACACCGTGGAACCTTTCGATCTCGTAGTGAAGAACGTCAGAGTGGTGCGGCACGACCAGGCCGAGCCCGCGGCGCTGGACATCGGCGTCCGCGACGGCCGCGTGGCCCACCTCGCGCCGTCGATTGACCCGACCGGCGCGAAGACAGTCGTCGACGGTGGCGGCAAGCTCGCCTTCCCCGGCGTCGTCGACGCCCACCAGCACTGGGGCATCTACCACCCGCTGGCCGAGGACACCGCGACGGAGAGCCGCGCCTGCGCGCAGGGCGGCGTCACCTCCGCCATCAACTACATCCGCACCGGGCAGTACTACCTCAACCGCGGCGGACCGTACCGCGAGTTCTTCCCGGAGGTGCGCAGCGCCACCGACCAGAAGTCCTACGTCGACTTCGCGTTCCACGTCGCGCCCATGACCAGCGAGCACATCGACGAGATCCCCGAGCTGATCCGCGACCACGGCGTCACCTCGTTCAAGGTGTTCATGTTCTACGGTGGCCACGGCCTGCACGGCCGCTCCACCGACCAGAGCTCCTTCCTCATGATCCCGCCGGACGCCCGCTACGACTACGCGCACTTCGAGTTCGTCATGCGCGGCGTGCAGGCCGCCCGCGAGCAGTTCCCCGAGCTGGCCGACGAGATCTCGCTGTCGCTGCACTGCGAGACGGCCGAGATCATGCGGGCATACACCCGCCTGGTCGAGGAGGAGGGCAACCTCACCGGCCTGGCCGCCTACAGCGCGTCCCGGCCGCCGCACTCCGAGGGCCTCGCGATCAGCATCGCCTCCTACCTCGCCCACGAGACCGGCCTGCCCACCATCAACCTGCTGCACCTGACGTCAGAGAAGGCCGTCGACGCGGCACTGCGCATGGCCAAGGCGTTCCCGCACGTCGACTTCCGCCGCGAGGTGACAATCGGCCACCTGCTCGCCGACATCGACACCGCGTACGGCCTCGGCGGCAAGGTCAACCCGCCGCTGCGTCCCCGCGAGGACGTGGAGGCGCTCTGGGGCCACCTGCTCGACGGGCACCTCGACTGGGTCGTCAGCGACCACGCGTGCTGCCGCGCCGAGACCAAGTTCGGCGAGCCGGCCGACGACATCTTCGTCGCCAAGTCCGGCTTCGGCGGCGCCGAGTACCTGCTGCCCGGCCTGGTCAGCGAGGGCTCCAAGCGCGGCCTGTCGTACTCCCGGGTCGCCGAGCTGACGTCGTGGGCGCCGGCCCGCCGCTTCGGTCTGGCCACCAAGGGCGCCATCGCCGAGGGCCTGGACGCCGACTTCTGCCTTGTCGACCCGAACCACACCTGGACGGTACGGGCCGAGGAGTCGCTGTCGACGCAGGAGTACACGCCGTTCGAGGGCATGGAGTTGACCGCCCGCGTCACCGACACGTTCCTGCGCGGCGAGCAGATCCTGCGTGGCGGCGCCGTGGTCGGGCAGCCACGCGGCCAGTACCTGGCCCGCCCCACCCGCCCGTGACGGCCGTCGGACGACCCCGGCCGACCGCCCGCAGTTACCTGTACGTGCCGGGGGACCAGCCGGACAAGGTGGCGCGTGCGGCGGCCCGGGGCGCCGACGCCTGCATCCTCGACCTCGAGGACGCCGTGTCGCCGTCGAACAAGGCCACCGCCCGCGGCGCCGTCGGCGTGTCCCTCGCCGACGGCGCCGCGGAGGTGCCGAACGCCCCGCAGTGGTGGGTACGCATCAACGCGGACACGCCGGCCGCCGACATCGCCGCGGTGGTCGGCCCGAACCTGACGGGCGTGGTCGTGCCGAAGGCCGACGTCGACCTGCTGGCCGAGGTGCACCAACTGCTCAGCGACGCCGAACGCGACAGTGGCCTCCCCGCCGGGGAGATCGCGGTGTTCGCGCTGCTGGAGACGGCAAGCGGTGTGCTGCACGCCGAGGCCGTGGCCGCCGCCCCCCGCGTCCAGCGCCTCGGCCTGGGCGAGGCGGACCTCGCGGCGGAGCTGCGCCTGCAACCCGGCCCCGACCGGGAGGAGCTGTGGCCGTACCGTGCGCGCATCGTCCTGGCCTGCGCGGCGGTCGGCCTTGCCGCGCCGGTCGGCCCGACCGAGACGGCCCTGCGCGACCCGGAACGGCTCGAGGCCACCAGCCGGCTGCTGCTGCGTCAGGGATTCCGTGGCCGCACGGCGATCCATCCCGCGCAGGTGCCCGTCGTCAACCGGGTGTTCTCGCCGACGGCGGCCGAGGTCGACGCGGCCCGCGACGTCGTCGACCGGCTGGCCGACGCCGGCTCCGGGGTGGCGGTCACCGCCGACGGGCGGATGATCGACGCCGCTGTCGCCCGCAGCGCGCGGGAGGTGCTGGACCGCGACGCGGCAGGCCGCTAGCCGTCGACCGCGTTCCCCCGGCCGACCCCTCATTCGAGGGGCCGGCCGGGAACCACCCGGACAGACTCTTGCTCCCGAAACATCATCATGTTTAGCATGTTAAAACTGGTGGTGGAGGGAGAACCCGTATGACCGGCACACACCACCCGCTCCCCGTGCAGCGCTTCACCTGCCCGGTGTTCACCTGCGAGGTGACCCTGGCCAGCCACGGGCCACCCGCCACACCCTTCACCGAAGTGCAGCGGCGGCTACAGGCACTGGACCGGCGCTACTCCCGCTTCCGCCCCGACAGCGAACTGTCCCAACTGAACGCCGCCGCCGGCCGATGGCACCCCATCTCCGCCGACCTGCACGCCATGCTCCGACACGCCCTGGCCGTCGCCGTCGCCAGCGCCAACCTCGTCAACGCGGCGATGCTGCCCCGGCTACTCGCCGCCGGCTACGTACGCTCCTGGGCCACCGGCACCCCACCCACCGCCGCGCCCACGACACCGACACCAGTGCCACCGCTGGCAGCGTTGCTGGAACTACGCGACAACACCGCCCGCCTGGCACCCGGATACGGCGTCGACGTCGGCGCACTGGCCAAGGGCAGATGGGCCGACGACGTCGTGACCTGGCTCGGCCCCAACTCCGCAGCCAGCATCGGGGGAGACGTCACCTGCCGCGGCCCCGGCCCCAACGGCGACGGCTGGCCCGTCAACCTGCCCAACGGCGACGTCCTGCTGGTCCGCGACGGCGGCGTCGCCACCAGCGGCACCGGCAAACGCCGCTGGGGCACCGACGGTCACCACCTCATCGACCCGCGCACCGGCCAACCGAGCGCCTCCGACATCACCCAGAGCACCATCCTGGCCCGCACCGGCGCCAGCGCCGACTGGGTCGCCTCGGCGACGGTGATCGGCGGCAGCCCCACAGCCGCACACCTCAACGCCCGCGCCGACGTGCACCACATGTGGCTGACCCGAACGACAAACCCACCGACAGGGGAGCGGCGCCATGAACCCTGACCTCACCCACCCGGACCGCCTCGTCGAAACCCCCCGCTTCCGCGCCGCCTACCGCCAGGTGCCCGCACCCGTGGCGATCCTGCTCGTCCCCGACAAAACCGCAGGCGTCACCGGCCTCACCTGCACCTCCGCCACCTCCCTGTCCGGCGAACCACCGATGGTGATGGTCGCCGTCGACACCAAGACCGGCCTCGCACCACTCGCCGAACACGCCGGCCGGTTCAGCGTCAACTACCTCGCCGCCGACCGCACCGCCTGGGCACGGGCCTTCGCCACCCGCGGCCGGGACCTCGACGACCTCGCCGCCGCCGTGGTCACCGGCCGCACACCCGTACCCACCCTCGCCACCGGCACCACAGCCGTCCTCGAATGCCGCACCACCGCCATCCACAAGGGCGGAGACCACTGGATCCTCTGCGGCGAGGTCCTGCACGCCCGCTCCCAGACCGACGCCCAACCCCTGCTCTACCTCAACGGCCGCTACGGCACCTTCCACACCGACCGCCCCTGACCGCGAGGCAGAACCATGACCCAACCCCGGACCCACACCATCAACGCCGGCGGCTTCACCACCCGCTACTGGGAATCCACACCACCCGGACAACCCGAGGGCACCGTCGTCCTCGTCCACGACGGCGCATTCGGCGGCGACGCCATCGGCAGCTGGGCCAGCGTCATGCCCCTCCTCGCCACGCACTACCGGGTCCTCGCACCCGACCTGCTCGGCTACGGCGACACCGACAAGGTCATCTACCTGGACCGCTCGCCGTACTCCTTCCGCACCGACCACCTCGCCGCGTTCTGCGCCGCCCTCGACGTCGACGCCGCCCACTTCGCCGGCCAGTCCTTCGGCGGATCCCTCCTGCTACGCGCGCTCGCCACACCAGCACCCACCCTGCCGGCCCTGTCCGCGGTGAGCATCTGCGGCACCGGCGGCCCCTGGCGCTCCACAAAGGGCACCACCGAACTCGGCCGCTTCGACGGCACCGAAGACGACGTACGCCGCCTCGTCGCCCTCATGACCGACAACTACGCCGGCTTCGACGACACCGTCCAGATCCGCTACGCCAACACCCGCAAACCCGGCCACGTCCAGGCGTGCCTTGCCCCCCGCCTCCACCACCCCACACTGCCCAAACCCGGCCCCGACAACTGGCCGGCCCCACTCCGCGACACCCCCGTCCCGATCCTGGTCATCGAGGCCACCCGCGACGACCTCCTCGAACCCGACTGGGGCCGCCACCTCGAAAACCTCACCCCACAGGTCCACGTACACCGCATGGACGCCCGACACGCACCCAACCTCGACCAACCCGAAGCCCTCGCCACCCTCCTGCGAACCTTCTTCACCCGGGGGAGCGGCACCCCATGAGCACCCTGCTGTTCCTGCACGACGCCGACGTCCTCCCCGGACCGGTCGGCGCCCTCACACCCCTCGCCACCGACCTCGACGTCGCCGTACCCCGACACCCCGGCTTCGGCACACCACTTGACGACACCGCACAGGAGTGGGACAGCGTCGCCGACCTCGCCCAGCACTACCTGTCCGACCCCGTCACCGACCCGCCACACGGCCCCCTGCACCTGGCCGGCGCAGGCTTCGGCGGCTGGATCGCCCTGGAGATGGCCGTACGCGCACCACACCTGTTCACCTCACTCACCCTCGTCAGCCCGTACGGGGTGAAACTGTCCGGGCCGACCGAACCCGACTTCGCCGACATCCTCCTGCTCGACCCCACCGAGATCGTCGACCTCGGCTGGGCCGACCCCGCCGCCTGCCACGACCTGCGCATGCCCGGCTTCCCGACCGGCCTCACCGACAGCGAGTACGAACGGGCCTTCGCCGACCGGGCCGCCCTGTCCCGGTACGCCTGGAAACCGTTCCTGCACGACCCCCGCCTGCGCCGATGGCTACACCTGGCCACCATGCCCACACTCGTGATCGCCGGCACCCACGACCGGCTCGTACCGCCACGACACAGCGCCGCACTCGCCGACCTGCTGCCCTCGGCACGCTTCGTCGAGCTGCCACACGCCGGGCACTACCCGTACCTGGAGCGCCCCGACGCATTCCACCGGCTGCTCCGGTCCTTCCTGATCGGAGCGACCCCGTGAAGCTCTACCACTTCACCGAAATGCCCTACCCGTTCGTTCCACCCGAGGCCGAAGAGGCCAACCGCGGCCTCAAATACTTCATGCCCAACCGCTACTACGACCCCGTCCTCGGCCACGAGCTCTACCAGCGCTACCTCGACGAGTACGAACTCGCCGACGAACTCGGCTTCGACCTCATGGTCAACGAGCACCACCAGTCCGCATCCACCCTGCAGGTCTCCGCCACCCTCAGCGCCGCCTCCGTCCTGCACCGCACCCGCCGCGGCCGCGTCCTGGTCCTCGGCACCCCACTGCCACACCGCGAAAGCCCCATCCGCGTCGCCGAGGAGATCGCCTACCTCGACTCGGTAAGCGGCGGCCGCATCGACTGCGGCTTCGTCCGCGGCGTCCAGGGCGAAACGTTCCCCTCCAACCAGAACCCCGTACACAACCTCGACATGTTCATCGAAGCCCACGACCTGATCAAAAAGGCGTGGACCAGCGGCGACGTCTTCTCCTGGGAGGGCCGCCACTACCACTACCGGTACGTCAGCGTGTGGCCCCGCCCGTACCAACAGCCACACCCACCGATCTGGATCAGCGGCACCTCCACCCGACTTGTCGAATGGACCGCCCGCCACGGCTACACCCTGTGCAACCTGCTCGGCACCTACGACGACACCGCCACCTCGTTCCGGCTCTACCGCCGCACCGCCGTCGCCGCAGGCCTCCCCGAACCCGGCCCGGACCGGTTCGCCTACATGGCCCTGTGCCACGTCGCCCCGACCGAGGCGAAAGCCCGCGAGATCGGCCGCAAACTCATGTACTACCTCAAGCCCGGCAAACTCCGCCTCGGCGCCGCCAGCCCACCCGGCTACTTCCCACCAGCCGCCGCCGTCGCCGCCCTCCAGGGACGCCTCGGCGCCGTACGCCGCATGAGCTACGACGACCTCATCGACGCCGGCATCCTCCTCATCGGCACCCCCGACCAGGTCACCGCGCAGATCCACCGCCTCTACGAACAGACCGGCGCCGGACACCTCATCCTGATGAACCACGCCGGCGACATGACAAGCAACGAGGTACGCGACCACCTCACCCTGTTCGCCAGGGAGGTCATGCCCGCCGTCAGCGCCCTCGGCGCCGACTGGCGCGACAAGGACACGACCTGGCGCGTCGACAAGGACACCACACCGGTGCAGGCGGTGCTCTCCAGCGCGCTGTCCTGACCGGACGTCACCACCAGCCGATCACCTCGTCGTGCAACCCGGCATAGTCGCGTTCGAGGTGATCGGCCAGGGCGACCATGTGCGCCCGCATCAACGTCTCCGCCCGCGCCGCGTCCCCGTCGGCGATCGCCGCCGCGACCGCCTGGTGCTCCCGCCGCACGTCCTCCCACCGCTCCGGACGACGCTCCGCAGCCACCACCCGCTCGGTGTAGATCTCCTTCAGCGCCCGGCCGAACAGATCCAGCACCCCATTGCCCGACAACCCCGCCACCACACCGTGGAAACGCTGCATCACCGCCAGATAGCTGGCCTCGTCGCGCTCCTCCAACGTGGCGTGCTCACGCATCGACTCGGCCAACTCCCGCAGGTGCGCCTCATCCCTGCGCTCGGCGGCCAACCGGGCCATCAACGGCTCCATGATCACGCGCGCCTCGACCAGCTCACCGAACCGGGTCCGACCCATCTGCATGAACAACGCCATCGTCCGACCGAACGTGTGCGGATCGACAGCCCCCACGATCGGCCCGCCACCACGACCCGGGCGTACCCGCACCAGCCCGTTGATCTCCAGGATCCGCAGCGCCTCCCGCAGCGTCCCGCGACTCACGCCATACGCCTGCACCATCTGCGCCTCGGTGGGCAGCCCCGCCCCGGCCGACAACCCCTGCTCGACGATGTCCTCAAGGATCTGTCGGGCCACCAGCTCACCCATCTTCGCCGCGTGCTGGCGGAACCGTGGGGCAGGCTGGGCCTCAGACATGACCCGATCCTACGGGCCCACGATCTTGCCGCCACGACTCCTTCGCCGCCACGTGACGGGGGAGCCGCAGCTCAACCCACGAGGAAACCCTCGTCGTGCCAGTACGCCGCGATCCGGCTGGTCCGCCGCACGATCCGGTCCGCCTCCACCGGCGCCGGCCAGAAGACCAACAGGTAGTGGTCCAGGACGGTTTCAAGCTCACCGAGGTACGTCTTGCCCGCGTCCATACCCCTGGCGCAGTAACGCACCCGGTAGCTGACTGACTCGCGCAACGGCAGCGGATACATCCCCTGGTGCCAATCCATCAGATGCACATCGCCGGAGAACGCCGTGAAGGAGACCTCGACGACCTCCTCCCACCCCGGGTCGACAGGTGGCGGCCCGTCCACCACGTCGACCCGGAAAGCGACCTTACCGGTGTGCCGGCCGGTCACCAGGAACAGCGCACCGGGGACGCGGGCGCCGCACAGGCCGTTGACCTGGCCGGCGAACGCCCGTACCGGATCGGGCGGATCGTCGTCGCTGACCACGTACGCCTGGCTGTAGGACACACTCAGCAGGCCGTCGAAGGCAACGGTCATCGAACCCCCCGATCACGGTACGGGCGTCGGTGGCGCTAGTCGTGCACCTGCACCGATCCACCACCCAGCGGCTGCGGATCGCTCAGATCCAGGTCGTAACTCTTCCCAGGCCGGTTGTCATACACCAGTGTCTGCTGCGGATAGTGCCCCGCCGACAGCGGCCACACCACAAGCCGCACCGCGTCCGGCGTGTCGACGCCGTAGGCCACGAAGCCGTACCCGGCCGCCCCGCCGATCGTGCCGGTGCCCTTCACAGCGGCCTTCTGATCGGGCGTGACCACAAGCCATTCGAGAGTGGTGGAGGCCAGGTCGAACCCGGTACCCCGCAGCGCTGCGGCCACCTTGCCGCCACCGGGCGCAGGCCCCGGCTCCCGAGGCAGGTACTTCGGGTTGAACTCCACCATCAACCGCCCCTGCACCGCAGGCTCGTCGACCAGCGCGCCGGCAGGGGAGTTCAGCCAGCCACCCTGGGTGACGAACCCGGCGTTCGGGTCGTACACGATCACCATGACGCTCGCCGCGGGCGACGCACCACCGTCGTCGTCGGTGATCGTCGGCTTGATGGTGTACATCCCCGGGTGGGTGAAGGTGTGCGTCGCCTCGCACCGGTCCGCGTACGAGTCGAAGGTGCTGGTCTGCCCGTCGTCCCACTCGATCGCGCAGGAGTGGGTGTCGTTGTCACCCGGATCGAGGAAACGGGCCTTGAACGGCACCGCATCGCCTACCCGGAACACCTGCCACGGCTGCGGCGAGGTGATGCCGTACTCGACATCCTCCGCCGCGGCCACCCTCGGTGGCGCCAGCTCGCCGAGCCGCCGCAGCCTCGGGTCGACATTGCGTACGGTGACCAGGGCGCTGTCGCTGACCGCCGCGTTCACCCCGTCGAACGCCGTCAACGTGACAGTGACCGCTCCATCGTCGTTGCACCGCATAGTGGTGTTGGCGCTGCGCGAGTCGTGGAACGTGCAGGACATGCCGGGATCCGCGTCCGGGCCCAGCGCGTACGTCCACTGCGCCGTCGGCGGCCCACCGTCGGGGTCGCTGACCGAGCCACCCAGCACGATCGTGAAACCCTCGTCGCCTGTGGTGTCCGGCCCCGCGTTCGCCGTCGGCGGCGAGTTCGGCTCGGCCGGGTCGTCCTGCGGCGGCAGGCACTCGTCGGTGCTGCTCGTCGGCACGTCGGTGATCTCCACGTAGTACGTGTCGAGGGCCTCGTTCGGCAAACCCGGCTGCCAGACCAGGATGCGGTCCTGCCGGTAGTACCTGGCCAGGGCGTTACCGGCGCAACTGTTGTGCCGGCTCGTCACCCCGAGCACGGAGAAGTTGCCGTCACCCTTACCCGCCCCCTCGATGGTCGAGGCGAAGGGGAACTCGTCGCACTGCTGGGTCGTCCGGTCCAGGATGTACGCCGGCAGCGTCGCGCACGCCGTATTCTTGGCCGAGGAGTTCTTCGAGTAGAACGTCCTGTTGTCCGACGCGTCGACAGGGAAATCCTCGGTGATCCGATGCAGGCCCGGATCGTCGCGGCTACCCGTGTACCGGCCGGGAATCACCCGGTCGCTACGCGGCCCCGGCCAGGTCTGACAGCCCGGAGTCATCGCACAGTGCACGTGCGCCGAAACCTGGGCGTAGTTCGCGCTCTGCAACGAGTACTGCAGGTGGGGGATGACGTCGTCCATGATGCAGGCCTTCGGCCGCGTGGAGAACCCCACCTGCGCGGTGTCACAACGGATCCGGTGCGACGGCAGGGCCTCCCCACCGGCGTCCGGCGTGCCGGGTGCGTACGCGTCGATGGTCAGCGCCCAGTCGTGCCGGTTGACCTTGTCCGGCCCCACGCCCTGGAACTCGGACGAGGCGATCGTCCAGGAGTGCCAGGATCCGTCGACGTTCCAGTCGGCGAACCTCTTCGCGGCCGACGGCCCTCCCGCCGAGCAGCCGGTGAGCCACTGCTTGCAGTCGGCGAACACCATCATGATGGCGTTGGCCAACTCGCCCCGGTCACCTTCCAGATACCGCAGACTGCCGGGCACGGAGCGGAAGAAGACCTCCACCGTGCGGTTGCCGTCGTCCCGGCCGTACGCCACGGCGTTCATGGCGAAGACCGCCTGGCCGACGTACACCTTGCGGTCGATGCTGTAGACCCTGCTGCCCACGAAGATGGACTGGCACCACAGGAACCGGTTGTGGGTACGCCCCTCGACGCTCCCGACACCGGGTTGGTCCATGCACTCCGAGGCTCGTCCGTCGGCGTCCGGTGAGGCCGGTGGCCTGCGGACGGAGCTGGAGGCGAGCGGGGCGCGTGAGGTAGGTGCCGACAGGTCGGCCGCCGCCCGCCCGTCCGGGGTGGGCTCGTAGAAGGATTCCAGGCGAACCGGGTTGTCCGGCCCGTACGTCGTCGAGGTGGGCTCTGCCGAGGCTGGCGCCACGAGCAGTCCCACCCCCAGTGTGCTGATCGCCAACATCGCCACCAGGCGATGCCACCCGCTGAATGCCAACACGTTCTCCTGACAGCCGTCACGCAGCCGTCGCCGGACCATAGGACCGCCGCGGTGCGTGGGTTCCGGTAGGAACTGCGGCGGGGTAGAGGCACCCCCGTGCCACCCGCGGGGCACCGATGCCTCCGGCAGGTTCGTAACGGATGCTACGCAGAAAGTGAGCTACATGGATATGCATTAAAGGCCGAGACGCACTCGCATGATCAGATGCGTCCACCACCACCTGATCACCGGCCCTGGCGGAAAAGGCCCTGACCCGCCTCACAGCAAGATTCGATAATGCACATTATGTAAAGTTGCGTGATCTGGCGGTCCCCTCGGAGGAGCCCGAGGATTGTCATTCGCGGGTCAGACCCGGCGGAAGCGCGTCCTCGTCGGGCCGGACGAGCCGAGCCCTGACCAACGGGTTGCGCCGCAGGCCCGCGAGCACAGCGGTACCGCCACCGATGTCGGTCCAGGTGTCGTCCCACAGTGCGGAGACGAGCCAGGAACGATCCGCCGGGAAGAACAGGTCGGGCAGAGATCCGTCACCGCGCAGATGGCCGGTCCGCCATGTGAGCGCCTGCTCCGGTCCGGCCTCGACGAGGACATACGACCAGCCCCAGTAGAGCGACACCGTCGGAGCGCCTGGGAAGACGATGTCGTGTGCGCCGGTGTCGAGATAGCCCAGCCACCAGGGCTGGTCCGGGGTGAACGCCGTCAACTCGTCGACGAGGGCACGCTCGTGGGCGTCGACGCTGACGCCGTCGGGCGGGTGGAAGGTGGCGTACGCGTCGAACACGGCCGGGATCGCGGTGGTGATGGTCAAGCCGTGCGGCGTGGTGTGACCGGAAAGCCAGGCGACGTCGTCGTCGGTGCCGATCCGCCAACTCCGCCCGTCCAAGGTGGCGTCGACCGGATTGCGGGTCGACGCCTGCTGCGCGACGGCGGTCGGTGCCGGCGCCCACCCGGGCTGGGCGTCCACCTGCCGCTCGTGCCCCTCAGGGCAAACCCACCCGCCCGACTCCCGGTACGCAAGCGGCATGCCGCGCCGACCACATTCGCGGCACCCGGCGGTGTGCGACGTCATACCGCGCACGATACGGGCACTCCCCTCGCCCGCCTTGCCGGGAAACCTGAGATTCATGCATAATATCCCTTATGCATGACAAACAGGACGAATCGCTCATCGACTTGATCGAGGAGTTCCTGACCGCCCGGGCCACCCGCAAGCCCTCCCCCCACACCCTGGCGGCCTACCGGCGGGATCTGCACGCGGTGGCGACGCTTGTCGCCGAGGACGCCACCACTCCCCTCCCCCTCGACGCGCTGGTGATCACCGACCTCTCCCCCCGGGTGATGCGGGCAGCCTTCGCCCGGTTCGCCGCACCCCGCGCGCCCGCGTCGGTGCACCGGGCCTGGTCCACCTGGAACAGTTTCTTCACGTTCCTGGTCGCCGACGGGGTCGTGGCGGGCAATCCGATGCCTGCGGTGGGGCGTCCCCGGGCGCTACTCCCCCAGCCGAAGCCGTTGCGCGGTGCGGACACTCCCGAGGTGCTGCTGGCGTCGGCCGCCCGCGACGAGGGTCGGCAGCGTGACCCGTGGCCCGAGCGGGACGTCGCGGTGTTGGCGGTGGCGCTCTGCGCGGGGCTGCGCCTGTCGGAGCTGCTCGCGTTGCGGGTCGACTCGTTGGGCGGCCGGCCCGGTGAGCGGCGCGTCGAGGTCGTCGGCAAGGGTGGACGGCCCCGGGTGGTGCCGATCGAGGCGGATCTGGACCGGGTGCTTGTGGACTACCTGGACAGTCGGCGGCGGCGCTTCGGTGCGCGGTCGGTACGCGCCGACTCGGCGTTGCTTGTGGACCGGCAGGGCGAGCCGCTGCGTCGTGGTGGGCTGCAATATCTGGTGGAGTCGTGTTACCGGCGGGCGGGCATCGGCGATCGTGTGCCGCGTGGTGCGCGGTTGCACGCGCTGCGGCACACGTTCGCGACGCGGTTGGCCGAGGACGGGGCGGGCGCCGCGGAGATCATGCGGTTGTTGGGTCACGCGTCGTTGGCGTCGTCACAGACGTACATCGAGGTGACGGCCGGGCAGCAGCGCGACGCGGTGCGGGCCAACCGGACCAACCGTGCGCTGGCGGCGCTCCTGCCAGGCGACCGCGCGGCGTCGGGCTGAGCGGTCAGTGCGCGCGGTGGTCGGAGTCGCTTGCGGTGGTGGGCAGTGGGCCGAGGACCGCGTTGATGATGTGGATGCGGGTGTTGGTGGCCTGGTAGCCGGCGCAGACCGCGTCGGCGCGGTCTGCGAGGCGTGCGGTGGGGCCGGTGCGGGTGACGGCGATGGCGGTGCCGTCGAGGGTGGTGGCGGTGCCGGCGTCGACCAGGTCGTCGATCTGGTGGGTGCCGGCGATCAGGTGCGCCTTCAGCAGGGTGCGCAGCTTGTCGGCGTGGCGGACCATCAGGTCGTCCCAGTTGTCCTCGGAGAACTTGGCGGCGAAGGCGTCGTCGGAGGGCGCCAGGATGGTGAGGCCGTCGGTGGGCAGCTCGGCCAGGAGGCCGCTGGTGCGCAGGGCGGCCTCGAACGTGGTGAGGGTGGGCATCCAGCGCAGCGCCTCGTTGACGGGTTGACCGGCGAGGAAGGCCGGGTTTCCGGGTTCGGTGTCGGCGGGCAGTGCGGCGCAGAGGGGTCCGGTGAGTGGGGGTGCCGCGTCGGCGCGGGGGGCGGCGGGGCTGCTGGTGCAGGCGGCGAGCAGCAGGAGGGTTGGCACGAGGAGGCCGAGGGCCGGCCGTCGACGGCGTCGCGGTGGGGTGCCGTTCGGGTTGGCGGGTTGTGGCACGGCGGTCTCCACGGGTTCGCGGGTTGGTGGGTGGGGTGTGCCGGCGGCGCGGGCGTCAGGCCCACGCCGCCGGCACGGTGGTGCGGCTAGCTAGGTGGTCACACGGCCGCGCACTGGTTGCTGCGGGGGCCGTGCACGGTGTTGGCGACGCCGAGGGTGGTCGGGGTCGCGCTGTTCGCGGAGCAGTTGAGCGGGCCGCGGATGGTGTTGCCGGCCAGCAGCGGGACGTCGCCGGTGGTGCCGGTCAGGTTGACCGGGCCGGAGACGGCGACGTCGATGAGGGACACCGCGCCGGTGGCCTTCGTGATCTGGAGCGGGCCGTTGAGGGTGCTGTCGGCGAGCATGACGCCGGCGGCGCTGTTGGCGGTGACCGGGCCGCTGATGGTGGTGCCGGTCGCCACGAGTGCCGCGCCGGCCTGGATGGTGACCGGGCCGTTGATGGTGGCGTTGGCGGCGCAGGTGAAGCCGGACACGGTGAGTGGTCCGTTGCGCCGGCCGGTGAGGTTGGGGTAGATGCGCTCGCCGTCGACGAGCTTCTCGACGCCCTTGGTGTCCAGCAGCAGCGGGATCAGGCCGCGTTCGGGCTGGTTGAGGGGCACGTAGTAGCCGTCGGCGGTCTTGATGACCTTCCAACCGTGTGCGGCGATGCGCTGCGCGACGGTGGCGCCGACGCCGCCGGGGCCGTCGGTGCGGGCACCGTTGTACTGGGCCTCGGTGAGCTTGTAGGCGCACGGCGCGTTGTCGAGGATGAGGTCGGCGCGGGGGGCGTCGAGCCCCGGCGGGCTGTCACCCGGGTGCGGGGCCGGGTAGGCCGGGATCGGCCGGGATCCGCGGAAGACGAGGCGGCCGGTGTTGGCGGCCTGGCCCTCGATGCCCTCGGCGCGGGCGGCGAGGATCTCTGCCTTGTTGGCGGCCCGGTAGTCGAGGAACTGGTTGAAGGTCCACAGCGCGGAGTAGGTCTTGCGGCGCCGGTTGTTGGCGGTGTTGCCCTCGTCCGGTCGGGTCTGTCCGCCGGAGCTGCGAAGCTCCAGGAGGGAGTTGGCGACGTTCTTGAGGCCGAGGGTGTTGCGGAGGATGGTTTCCTCGCTGTTGCCGACGGTGCTGCCGCCTTCGCAGCCGTAGGGGCAGGCCCACCAGCCGTCTTGGGCGCCCTTGGTGTACATGTGGCCTTCGATCATGTCCTGGGACTGGTCGAAGATGGCCTGGGGCACGTTCTGGTGACGCGGCGGCAGCATCGGCAGGTCGCCGGCGCGGGTGTTGCCGTACTCGTGGCCGTCGTAGCCGGCGACGGGCCGGTAGTCGCGGACCATCTTGATGTACGCGGCGGTCTCGGGCTGACGGATCAGCGAGTAGTCGCGGTTGAGGTCCTGGCCGGCGGAGTTGCCGCGCGTGTTGTTGGCCCGGCCGTCACCGTTGATGGTGGGGATGATCAGCACGTTGGTGCGGCTGAGCAGGTCCACAACGCGGGGGTCGGTGCTGAAGGCGAGTTGGCGGGCCATGATGAGGCAGGCTTCGCGGTCGCCGGGCTCGTTGCCGTGCACGTTGCAGTTGATGGCAACGGGTGCGGTGGCGGCGACGGCTTCGGGAGTGGCCGCCGGGGTGGGGTGGCCGATGACCATCATGTTGATGGGTCGGTTCTGGAGGGTGCGGCCGAGCTCGACGACGCGGACGCGGTCACTGAGGGCGTCGATGGCCTCGGTGTAGGCGTACTCGTTGACGTCGCTTGTGTACTGCGCGCCGCGGGTGGTCTCCCACTGGGTGCGCAGCTGCTCGCCGGGGGTCGCGGGGTTGCCCCACGGTGTGGTGGTGGTGGCGACGACCGGCGCGGAGTAGGGCTGCTCGGTGGTGCCTGCGCGGGCGCGCACTCGCCATTGGAACGTGTCGCCGGGGTTGAATCCGGCGTCGGCGAAGGTGGGTGCCTGCTGGTTGATCTGGCGGTTGGGCCGCCAGATGCCAACGATTGTCGGGGCGCCGGTGGGGTTGCCGCTGGCGTCGACGGCGGTGCGTTCGATCTGGTAGTCCGTGGCGCCCTCGACGGGCTGCCACGCCAGGGTGGCGTACCCCTCGGCCTGGCGGACCGTGAGGTTGGCGACCTGGTCCGCTTGCGCGGCGGTCTGGGCGTTGGCGGGGCTGGGTGCGATGGTAAGCGTTAAAGCGATAGCCGTGGATACGGCGATCAGGGTGGGTCGCTGGCGTCTCATGTGGCCTCCGACTAGTTGATCGTGGCGCGACCCGCACAGCATGATCGTCGGAGTTCGTCGATGCAAAGATCTTGAGGGAATCTTGCGACTCGATGGCCGGAGTGCCCGTTTCAGCCGATGTCGACAAGCAGCGGGCGGTGGTCGGAAATGGTCGACAGCGGTGCGGTGACGGCCCGCACCGGCGGGAGCCGGTCGAGGGCGTGCCGGTCGGCGAGGATGTGGTCGAGTTGGACGCGGGGCTGCCCGGCGGGGTAGGTGGGGCGGCGGCCCAAAGGGCGCCAGCCGGTGATGAGGCGGGCCGGACCGGCGGGCAGGTTGAGGTCGCCGAGCAGGACGCGGGGGCCGGGCAGGGCGCGCAGCGCGCGGATGGTCCGGCGGAGTTGGTGGGCGTTCCAGCCGGGCACGAAGGACAGGTGTGTCGCGGCGACGGTCAGTGGGCCGTGTGGGGTGTCCACGACGGCGGCGAGGACGACGCGGGGTTCGTCGTGCAGCAGGATGAGGCCGCCACCGGGGCCGGGGACGTAGACCGGGGATCGCACGGGGGCGGGTTTGAGGCGGGTGACGTGCCAACTGCGGACGGGGTGGCGGCTGATGAGGCCGATGCCGTAGCAGGGTTCGCCGTGCCCGTCGTCGTCGTGGCGCAGAGGGCGGAACTGTTCGCCGGGGGTGCCGACGACGGCGGCGGCGAAGCGGTGGTGGGGCGCGTCGAGGGCGCGGGCGGCGATGGCGGTGAGGTCGAGGTGGCCGCTGCGGCTCTGGTCGCGGTCGACTTCCTGGAGGGCGAGGATGTCGGCGTCGAGGGCGCGGACGGCGGCGGTGAGGCGCTCGGGGTCGACGAGCCCGTCGGTGAGGGATCGTCCGTGCAGCAGGTTGAAGGTGGCCAGGCGCACCTCTGCACCCTACGTCCCCGTGGCATGGTTGCCCGGTGGTGAAACTGCTGCTGTGTTCCGTGCTGGTCTTCGTGGCGGTGGGCGCTTTGGGGGTGTGGCTGCGGCGTATGCGGGGTCGCTGACCGGGTGAGGCTGGCCACTCCGGTGCCGCTCAGGCGCGCGGGGGTGGGCAGAATTGCCGGCCGTGGACGCCGTGACGCTGAGTACGCTGCTGGCCGCCGCCGCGATGGCCGGGTGGGTGGATGCCGTCGTCGGCGGTGGCGGGTTGCTGCTGCTGCCGGCGTTGCTGGTGGCGGCGCCGGGGTTGCCGGTGGCGACGGCGTTGGGCACCAACAAGTTGGCGGCGATCTTCGGTACGGCGACGGCGGCGGCGACGTACGCGCGGCGCACGAAGATCGACTGGCGGGTGGCGGGACCGGCGGCGGGGTTGGCGGTGCTCAGCGCGGGCGTGGGTGCGGCGTTGGCCGGGGCGGTGCCGGCGTCGGCGTACCGGCCGGTGGTGTTGGTGGTGCTGGTGTCGGTGGCGCTGTTCGTGCTGCTGCGTCCGCGGCTGGGGGTGGTGGCGCAGCCGGCGCGGCGTACCCCGGTGCGGGTGGCGGTGGTGATCGCGGTGGCCGGGCTGGGCATCGCCCTGTACGACGGGTTGATCGGCCCGGGTACGGGCACATTCCTGGTGTTGGCGTTCACGACGCTTGTGGGCGCGGACTTCGTGCACGGGTCGGCGATGGCGAAGGTGGTCAACGCGGGCACGAACCTGGGTGCGCTCGTGGTGTTCGGGGTGACCGGGCACGTGTGGTGGCTGCTGGGCGCAGGGATGGCGGTGTGCAACATCGCCGGCGCGGTGGTGGGTGCGCGGATGGCGCTGCGCCGCGGCTCAGGGTTCGTGCGGGTGGTGCTGCTGGTGGTGGTGCTGGCGTTGGTGGCGAAGCTGGGCTACGACCAGTGGATGGCCCGCTGATGCCGGTGCGGGCGGAGCACGACCGGGCGGTGCTGGCGCGGCTGCTGGGGCGCGATCCGGTGCTGCACGCCTACCAGTTGGGTGATCTGGACGATTTCTTCTGGCCGTACACGTCGTGGTTTCGCCGGGGTGACCAGGTCGTCCTGCTGTATCACGGCGTGGCTCCGCCGACGTTGTTGGCGTTCGCGGCGCCGGCGCAGCGCGACGGTATGGCGGCGTTGCTGGCCGAGGTGGCGCCGCTGCTGCCCGCCCGGTTGTACGCGCACCTCTCCCCCGGGCTCGCCGAGGCGCTGGAGGGGTCGTTCCGGTGCGAGTCCGGCGGGCGGCACCACCGGATGGCGCTCACCGATCCGGCGCGGCTGGCGGCGGTGACGCCGGCCGGCGCGGTGCTGGGTGCGGCGGATCTGCCGCGGTTGCGGGAGCTGTACGAGCGGGCGTACCCGGGTAACTGGTTCGACGCGCGGATGCTGGACACCGGGCAGTACCTGGGGGTGCGCGACGGCGGTGAGCTGGTCGCGGTGGCGGGGGTGCACGTGTTCTCGTCGGCGTACCGGGTGGCGGCGCTGGGCAACGTGGCGACGCACCCCCGGTGGCGGGGTCGGGGTCTGGGCACGGCGGTGGTGGCGGCGTTGTCGGCGCGGCTGCGGGTCAGCGTCACGCACGTGACGCTGAACGTGAAGGCGGACAACGCGGCGGCGGTGCGGCTGTACGAGCGGGTGGGGTTCACCCGGGTGGCCGACTACGACGAGTGGACGTTGACGGCCCGGTAGGCGCGTGCCGTCAGCGGCGGCGGCTGGGTGAGTCGAAGCGGCCGGCGCGGATCTCACGCAGGGCGCGGCGGCGTGTGTCGCCGCGCAGGGTGTCGACGTAGAGGGTGCCGCGCAGGTGGTCGGTCTCGTGTTGCAGGGCGCGGGCGAGGAAGCCGCTGCCGGTGATGGTCAGGGGTTCGCCGTTCTGGTCGACGCCGTGGGCGGTGGCGTGCAGCGCGCGTGTGGTCGGGAAGTACAGCCCGGGGATGGACAGGCAGCCCTCCTCGTCGTCCTCGGTCTCCTCGGACAGTTCGAGCGTCGGGTTGATGAGGTGGCCGCGGTGGCCGTCGGCGTCGTAGACGAACACCTGGGCGCTGACGCCGATCTGGGGTGCGGCGACGCCGGCGCGGCCGGGTGCGCCGAGCAGGGTGTCCATCAGGTCGGTGACCAGGGCGCGCAGGTCGGCGTCGAAGGTGGTGACGGGTTCGGCCGGGGTGCGCAGGACGGGGTCGCCGATGATCCGGATGGGCCGCATGGTCATGCGGGTCAGCGTATCGCCGGTGGCGGTGGGTTCAGCGCCCGGCCAGGGTGGCGCGTACGGGTGCGGTCTTCGCGGCGGCCTCGGCGACCTCGGCGTGGGGGTCGCTGTCCCAGGTGATGCCGCCGCCGGCCCAGGTGTGCAGCTTCTCGCCGTCGGCGGCGGCGGTGCGGATGGTGAGGCCGAGGTCGACGTGGCCGGGGGCGACCCAGCCCAGGGCGCCCATGCTGGCGCCCCGGCCGACGGGTTCGAGGCGCGTGATCTGGGTGAGGGCCGCGCGTTTGGGTGCGCCGGTGACGGAGCCGCCGGGGCAGGTGGCGCGTAGCAGGTCGGCCAGGCCGAGGCCGTCGGCGGCGGTGGCGTGGACCGTCGATTCGGCCTGCCACAGGTCGCACCAGCGGCGTACGGCGAACAGGTCGTCGACGGTGACGGTGCCGGTGCGGGCGATGCGGGCGAGGTCGTTGCGTTCCAGGTCGACGATCATGATGTGTTCGGCGCGTTCCTTGGCGCTTGCGAGCAGTTCGGCGCGGCCGGCGGGGGTGGCGGGGCGGGTGCCTTTGATCGGTCGGGTGATCAGGTGCCCGTCGTGGACCTCGATGAGGGTTTCCGGTGAGGCGCAGCCGATGGCCCAGCCGTCGCCGGTGAGCACGCCGCCGTAGCGGGCGCCGGGGAGCGCGCCGAGGCGGCTCAGCGCGGGTAGCGGGTCGCCCGTGTAGCGGGCGGCGGCGTGTCCGACGAGGTTGGTCTGGTAGACGTCGCCGCGGCCGATGGCGGCGCGGACGGCGTCGACGGCGGCGGCGTGTTGGGCGGGGGTCCAACTCTCGGCCCATGGGCCGAGCCACCACGGTGTCGGCGGCCCGCCGTCGGGGGTGCGGGTCGGGCGGTGGTCGTAGACGACGACGGCCAGGTCGGGCAGGGCCGGTGCGGGTTCCGGCGCGGCGGGTGGGGCGCCGGCCAGCAGCGCGCCGGCGGCCGCGGACAGGTAGAGTGCGGCGCCGCAGAGGCGGGTGTCGCCGTGGTGGGTGGGGGCGGGTCGGGTCAGGTCGTGCAGCGGCAGGCCGTGCGCGGCGAGGAATTCCTCGGCCAGGGCGGCGGGGTCGCCTCCGTCGGTGCGGCGCCACTGCAGACGGGCGCGTTCGACGAGCGCGCCCCGGCAGCCGGCGGGTGCCGCGGGGACATCGACCAGCACCTCTGGGAGCGTTTCCACGCCGTATGGCCCGACCTTCCTCATCCGTTCAGTGGATTTCCCGTGTCCAAGACCGACACCTGCTCGGCGTTGGACACATTCGCTTGGTACTGTGCGTCACTGGTCATGTGAACCATGACACAGTGCCCCCACAGTCCGGAGAACCCGATGTGCCAGCACCAACCGACCTGCCCCTCCGCTGAAGCCACCGACCGGGAAGCCGCCCGGGTCCTCGCCTGCTTCCCTGAGCAGGGCTGGAGCCTGCTCTGCAACGGTGTCATCGTCTTCGAGGACACCGGCGAGCTGCTCCCCGACGGCAGCAGCATCGCCCCGCACCGCGGCCCCGCCCGACACGCCCTCGCGGCCTGACCGACCACCCAGCGTCACCGAATCGCCGCCGCCGACCCAGGCTAGTCCCCCGGTACGGGACACTCGAGCCCAGGTCAGCCCGGCTGCCGGGGCGGCACAGACAGCCCGCCCCGGCCCGCCGTCGTCAGTCTTGACCGCCTCCGGCGGTGTCAGTCCTCGAACGCCTCCGGCGACGGGCACGAGCAGACCAGGTTCCGGTCGCCGTACGCGCCGTCGACACGCCGCACCGGCGGCCAGTACTTGCCCGCCCGGTCCACCCCGGTCGGGTACGCGCCCACCGACCGCGGGTACGGGTGCGGCCACTCGTCACCGCTGACCATCGCCGCCGTGTGCGGCGCGTTCGCCAGGGGGTTGTCCCCCGCCGGCCACTGGCCCGAGCCGACCTGGTCGATCTCCGCGCGGATCGCGATCATCGCGTCGCAGAACCGGTCCAGCTCGGCCAGGTCCTCACTCTCGGTCGGCTCCACCATCAGCGTCCCCGCGACGGGGAACGACATCGTCGGCGCGTGGAAGCCGTAGTCGATGAGCCGCTTCGCCACGTCGTCCACGCTCACCCCGGTCGCCTTCGTCAGCGGCCGCAGGTCGAGGATGCACTCGTGCGCCACCAGGCCCTTGTTGCCGGCGTACAGCACCGGGAAGTGCCCGCGCAGCCGCGCCGCCACGTAGTTCGCGGCGAGGACCGCCACGCCTGTCGCCCGGGTCAGGCCGGCCGCGCCCATCATCCGCAGGTACGCCCACGGGATCGGCAGGATCCCCGCCGACCCGTACTTGGCCGCCGAGATCGCCGGCGTGGCGTCGGCGTGCGCGCCCAGCGGGTCACCGGGCAGGAACGGCGCCAGGTGTGACCGCACCGCCACCGGACCCACACCGGGGCCGCCACCGCCGTGGGGGATGCAGAACGTCTTGTGCAGGTTCAGGTGCGACACGTCCGCGCCGAACTTCCCCGGCTTGGCGAAACCGACGAGCGCGTTGAGGTTCGCCCCGTCGACGTACACCTGCCCGCCGGCGTCGTGGACCTTCGCGCACAGCGACGCGATGCCCGTCTCGTACACCCCGTGCGTCGACGGGTACGTCACCATGATCCCGGCGAGCGCGTCCCGGTGCTTGTCGATCTTCGTGTCGAGGTCGACCAGGTCGATGTTGCCGTCGTCGTCGCAGGCCACCACGACGACCCGCATGCCCGCCATCACCGCCGACGCCGCGTTGGTGCCGTGCGCCGACGACGGGATGAGGCACACGTCGCGGTGCGACTCGCCCCGCGACGCGTGGTAGGAGCGGATGGCCAGCAGCCCCGCCAGCTCACCCTGCGACCCGGCGTTGGGCTGCACGCTCACCGCGTCGTAGCCGGTCACCTCGGCCAGCCACGACTCCAGCTGACCGATCATCTCCCGGTAGCCGGCGGTCTGCGCGTCCGGCGCGAACGGGTGGATGTGCGCGAACTCCGCCCAGCTGATCGGCTCCATCTCGGTGGTCGCGTTCAGCTTCATCGTGCACGACCCCAGCGGGATCATGCCCCGGTCCAGGGCGTAGTCGAAGTCCGACAGCCGCCGCAGGTAGCGCAGCATCGCCGTCTCGGAGTGGTGGCTGCGGAACACCGGGTGGGTGAGGAAGTCGGTCGTGCGGGCCAGACCGGCCGGCAGGGCCGTCGCGCCGTCGCCGTCGAAGGCGGGCACTCCGAACGCCGCCCACACCGCCTCCAGGTGCGCGCCGGTGGTCGTCTCGTCGCAGGACATGCCCACCCGGTCGGCGTCGACGAGCCGCAGGTTCACGCCCCGCTCGGCCGCCGCGGCCACCACCTGCGCCGCCCGGCCGGGCACACTCGCGGTGATCGTGTCGAAGAACGCGACGTCCGCGACGTCCACCCCGCCGGCGCGCAGCCCGGCCGCGAGCCGCGCCGCCATCGCGTGGGTACGCGTCGCGATGTCCCGCAGCCCGTCCGGGCCGTGGTAGACGGCGTACATGCCGGCCATCACCGCGAGGAGCACCTGCGCGGTGCAGATGTTGCTGGTCGCCTTCTCCCGCCGGATGTGCTGTTCACGGGTCTGCAACGCCAACCGGTACGCCGGGTTGCCGTCGGCGTCCCGCGACACCCCGACCAGGCGCCCGGGCAGCATCCGCTCCAGGCCCGAGCGCACCGCCAGGTAACCGGCGTGCGGCCCACCGAAGCCCATGGGTACGCCGAAACGCTGGGTGGTGCCGGCGGCGATGTCCACGCCGATCTGCCCCGGGGCGCGCAGCAGCGTCAACGCCAGCAGGTCCGCCGCGACGGTGACCAGGGCACCGACGGCGTGCGCCGCCTCGACCAGCGCGGCGTGGTCCCGCACCGCCCCGGACGCACCCGGGTACTGCAGGTGCAGCCCGAAGAACTCCGCCGGCAACTCGTCGCAGTCGACGTCGACGACCCGCACCTCGATGCCGAGCGGCTCGGCCCGGCTGGTGATCACCGCGATGGTCTGCGGCAGCGTGTCGGCGTCGACGACGTACACCCGGCTCTTGCTCTTGGAGGCGCGGCGCGCGAGGGTCATGGCCTCCGCCGCGGCGGTGCCCTCGTCGAGCATCGAGGCGTTCGCGGTGGCCAGCCCGGTCAGGTCGGTGACCATCGTCTGGAAGTTCAGCAGCGCCTCCAGGCGACCCTGGCTGATCTCTGGCTGGTACGGGGTGTACGCCGTGTACCAGGCGGGGTCCTCGAGGACGTTGCGGCGGATCACCGCGGGGGTGTGCGTGCCGTGGTAGCCGAGGCCGATCATGGAGACGGCGACGGTGTTGCGCGCCGCGAGGGCCCGCAGCTCGGCGATCGTCTCGGCCTCGGTGGCCGCCTCCGGCAGGTCGAGGGTGCCGTGCCAGCGGATCACCTCGGGGATCGCCGCGTCCATCAGCTCGTCGATCGAGCCGTGCCCGACGACCTCCAACATGCGGCGCTCATCGTCCGGTCCGGGACCGATGTGACGGGTGGCGAACTGCTCTACGGTCATCAGGGAAGCTCCCGGGCGAGGTCGACGTGTCGGCCTCCCCCTCTGTCACGCCCACAGAGCGCTCCACAGTGCCTGCCCACGAGGTCCTTTTGCCTGAGAGGTTCCGGGGAGGATTTGCCCCTTCGGCGCCGCCCCGGGTGCTGTCGGGCGGTCTCTCCCACGTGGGTGCTACCGGCATGGTCAACGCTACCAGCGTCGGTGTTACCGGCAGATGTCCTACCCCCGGGCCCTCACACCCGCACCCCGCCGGTCACCCGGTCGGCAAGCGCGGGCAGCACCTCACCCAACGGCGCGTCGACGCACACGGTGGCGTACGCGTCACCCCGGGTCGGTCCCTGGTTGACTATCGCCACCGGAATGCCGCCTTTCGCCGCGCGGATCACGAACCGGCGGCCCGACATCACCGTCAACGACGACCCGAGCACCACCAACGCCCGCGCCTGCTCCACGAGCGCGAAGCACCGCGCCACCCGCTGCGGCGGCACCGTCTCGCCGAAGAACACCACGTCCGGTTTCAGCATCCCCGTCCCGCAGATCCCGCAGTCCACCGGCCGGAACGCGGTCACCTGCTCATCGGGGAGATCCACATCACCGTCCGGGTTGACCGCGGCGACACGGGCCACAAAGCCCGGGTTGGCCTCGCGCAGCCGCCGGTCCACCTCCTCCCGGGAGGTCAGGTTGCCGCAGTCCAGGCATGTCACCTCGTCGAGGCGACCGTGCAACTCCACCACCGACCCGCTGCCGGCAGCCCCGTGCAGCCCGTCCACGTTCTGGGTGATCACCGCGTCGACCAGGCCGGCGCGTTGCAGCCGCGCCACCGCCCGATGCCCGGCGTTCGGGGCGGCCCGCGCGATCAACCGCCACCCCAGGTGGCTGCGCGCCCAGTACCGCTGCCGGGCGAGGGGATCACCGGTGAACGCCTGGAACGTCATCGGGGTGTGCCGCCGCGCCACCCCGCTGGGTCCCCGGTAATCCGGGATGCCGGACTCGGTGGACAGGCCCGCGCCGCTGAGCACCACCACCCGCCCGCCGGCCAGCAGCGACGCCAACACCTCCAGGCTCTCCGTCACCCTCCCATGCTGCCTCAACGCGGCAGCCGACGGCGAACCCCAACCGGTAGGTTGGCAGGATGCGCGTCGTCATCGCCGGAGGCCACGGCAAGATCGCCCTGCTGTTGGAACGTCACCTCACCGACCGCGGCGACACCGCCGTCGGCCTCATCCGCAACCCCGACCAGGCGGACGCGCTGCGCGCCGCCGGCGCCACCCCGATCGTCTGCGACCTCGAACACACCGACGTCGGCACACTCGCCGGGCACCTCGCCGACGCCGACGCGGTGATCTTCGCCGCCGGAGCCGGCCCCGGCAGCGGCACCGCCCGCAAGGACACCGTCGACCGGGCCGCCGCCGCGCTGCTCGCCGACGCCGCCACCCGCGCCGGCGTCCACCGCTACCTGCTGGTCTCCTCGATGGGTGTGGACGACCCACCGACCGCCGGCACCGACGACGTGTGGGCCGCGTACCTGCGGGCCAAACGCGCCGCCGAAGACGACCTCCGCGCCCGCGACCTGGCCTGGACGGTGCTGCGCCCCGGCCGGCTCACCGACGACGCACCCACCGGACAGGTCACGCTCACCCGGCACGCCGGCAGCGGCGCGATCAGCCGCGCCGACGTCGCCCACGTCCTCGCCGCGCTCCTCGACACCCCCCACACCGCCGGCGCGACACTGGAACTCGTCGGCGGGTCGACGCCGATCACCGACGCCGTCCAACACCCACAGGGGTGAGGCTCGTCAACGACGAACCCCACCCCCGCGACGATCACCGCTGGTGGTGACGCGGCAGCGCCGCCTGCCCCGACACACCGCCCACGAACGGCGCCCCCGGCGTCTGGCTCGCGATCCGGTCCATCGTGCGCGCCAACTGCTCACTGCCGTCGTCCAGATGCCGCGCCGCCGCCTGCATGTGCGACACCATCATCTCGCCGAAGATCCGCAACGCCTCGCGGGTCGCCACCGTGTCGTCGAAGCTCGACCCGGCCGACGCGCGGTACTCCGCCACCGCCCGCTCGGCCTCCTGCTTCGCCTCCTCCGCCGCGGCCCGCATGTAACTCTCGTACTGCACCCGGGCGTACTCGGCGACCCGCCGCGCGTAGTCATGCGCCTGCGCGATGATCTGCTCCGCCTCGCGCTGCGCCGCCGAGAGGAGATTCACCTCCTTGGCCGCCGGCGTCCTCGCCGCCGCACCCGCGCTCGGGATCACCCCGTGCCGATGCAACTCCACCCGGTCGGTGAGGCGCTCAATCTCCGCCCGCAGATTCGCGACCTGCGTCGCCATCAGATCGAACTCGTCGGCGACCTGCATCCGGAACCGGTCCACGTCGGCACTGTCATAGCCACGCCGCGTGAACGGCGCCGCACCGAACTCCCACCGCCGGACCCGGTCGGCCGTCATCCGCACCTGCACACCACCGGAGACCTGCACACCGTCGTACCGGCTGATCGGGGTCGCGCTCACTGCTCACCCCTTTCGTTTGACTGCTGCTGCACCGACGTACGCCACGACGCGCCGTACCACTGCGCGCCCAGGCCCTCGTGGTGCACCTGACCCGCGTGATAGCCCGCCCGGGCCAACACCTGCACCGAATGCGACACCATCTCGTCCGACCCGCACACGTACACGTGCCGCGAGCGCCAATCACCATCGGCCAACGCCCGATCCACCACGTGCACGAACTCACCGGGCCGGGACACGTCCGCACCCTCCACGTACGTCACCGTCAACCACGGACACGACGACGCCAACTTGTCGATCGCGTCGCTGTCGTAGAACTCGCCACGTGAACGGGCACCCACATACAGATCCACCCGGCGGCGGGAACCCTCCGCCGCGACCTGCTCCACCAACGCCTTCACCGGCGCCCAGCCGGTGCCCGCCGCCAGCAGCAACAGATCACTGGAACCCGCCGGCCACAACGCCAGCCGCTCCCCCACCGGCGCGGCCAGATGCACGACATCACCCACCGCCGAGCCGTACACCAACCGCGACGACACCACACCACCCGGCGCGGCCCGCACGTGCAACTCCAACGTGCCGTCCGCGCGCGGCGCGTTCGCCGGCGAGTAATACCGCCAGGACCGCACCGACGGATGCGACACCCCGATCGACTGACCCGGCACGAACGGCAACAGATACTGCGGGCGCACCGTCAACACCGCCACGTCGAACGCCCGCCGCTCATGGGCAACGATCTCCGCCACCCACCACGGCGGGTTCACCGCCTCCGCGGCCTGCGCCGCCTCCGTCATCACCTGCGCGATCAGCCCGTACGCCGCCGCCCACTCCTGGGCCAGCTCATCGGTCCACTGCTCCGCCAAGAAATGCTGCAACGTCGCCAGCAGCGCCTCACCGACCGCCGGGTAGTGCTCCGCGCGCACCGCGAACTTACGGTGGTCCCCGCCGAGATCCTGCAGGTAACCCACCAGCCGATCCACCTGGTCCACGTGCGACACGATGTGCCCCAGCGCGGTCACCAGACGGTCCCGCTGACCGGCCATGTTCGTGGGGAACATCTGCCGCGTCTCGGGATGGGCCAGAAACAACGTCGAATAGAAATAGAGCGGCACCTGATCGCCGTGCCCGGCGACCACCGACCAGCTCTGCTTGAGTCGGGCCGCGTCCACGCTCAGGCGCCCGGACGCGTCCCGGCGGCCACCACCTGGTCCTGCACCTGCGCCAGCACCGCCTGCACGTCGGCAAGGATGTCCGCCGGCACACCCAACTCGGTCAACGCCGCGCTCAGGTGCCCACCCACCAACGCGTACTGCTCCACAGTGATGCCCAGCGGCTGGTGCGCCTCGGCCAACCCGCGGCCGTCGAACTCGTTCGGGCCGCCCAACACCACAGCCAACATCAGGGCCAGGTGCCGGCGCTGACCCACCATGTCCACAGTGGCGAAATAGTCAGCCAGGTCAGGATCGGCGAGCACCTTGTCGTAGAACAGCTCGACGGCCGCCTTCACAGCGTTCGCACCGCCGATGCGGTCGTAGTGCGAGACGGGAGCGGCTTCCTGGGTAACCGTCACGGTCGTTCCTTCCGGGGTGAGAAATCGCGCCGGGCAGCGCGGAGGGGCAAACGGCCCACCGGCGCGGCACCCGCTAAGTCACGACGCCGCACCGCTTGGCCGTTCGGACCATAGCGTGCCGCCAACCAGCGGTCCGGGCCCCCCTATCCGATTCTCACCACACCGCGCACACAGAGTCACCAAAGACAGACTCAAGCTCCACACTCGGCAACCGGACAACCACCCACGGCGTCCACTGTGGAATCGACAGCCCGGGGAACCACCACCCGAGCCACCCGGCCTGACCCACGGTCACCAGCCGGTCACACCGCAACCCGCGAACTCAGCCCGCGCGACGCCGCGCCCGCCGCGCCGCCAACTCGTCGCCCCCCGGATCCACAGCCGACGCCACCGCCGGCTCCACCGGACCGCTCGCCGCCGGCTCCGCCGGCAGATGCGACAACGACCCCTGGATCTCCTTGAAAGCGCCACTGATCGCGATCCCGAACACGCCCTGCCCACCCTGCAACAGGTCGACCACCTCCTCCGGAGACCGGCACTCGTACACCGTCGTCCCATCAGAGATCAGCGTGATCCCGGCCAGATCCTCCACGCCACGCGACCGCAACGCCTCGATCGCCTTACGGATGTTCTGCAGGGACACCCCCGCGTCCAACAACCGCTTCACGACCTTCAACACCACAAGGTCGCGGAACGAGTACAGCCGCTGCGTCCCCGAACCCGACGCGTCCCGCACGCTCGGCACCACAAGCGTCGTACGCGCCCAGTAATCCAACTGCCGATAACTGATGCCCACCGCGTGACACGCCGTCACACCTCGGTAGCCCACCGAACCGTCACTCTCAGTCGCCGCACCCGACGACGACGCGCCCGGCTCGCTCAACTGTGTACCCGGATCGGAATCCTGCGGCTCGTGCATCCGGACAACCTCCCCGTCAGTGCGGCGACGCGTCGTTTCCGGGACGCGCACCCCTCGACACGGCAACCCTATCGCCACGCTCAGGAGTTACCACGGAGGAACCGGCGCGACACGCCGCGCACCCACCAAGAAAGATCACCAACCGGCCGGGCATCACCCACAGTGATCAGCCACCCGGACCCGAGCCCGTCAGCCCGCGAAATCCTCCGGACGCACCTGCTCCAGGAACTCGCGGAACTTCTCCACCTCGTCCTCCTGCTCGTCAGGGATAACGATCCCCGCCTCGCTGAGGACCTGCTCCGCACAACGAATCGGCGCACCGACCCGCAACGCCAACGCGATCGAATCGCTCGGCCGCGCCGACACCCGCACCCCATCGCCGATCAACAGATCCGCGTAGAACACGTTCTCCTTGAGCTCGGTGATCTCCACCGCCTGCAACGGCGCCTGCAACGCCGCCAACACGTCCCGCAGAAGATCATGCGTCAACGGACGGGCCGGCTTGACCCCCTGCTGCTCATAAGCGATAGCCGTGGCCTCGACCGCGCCGATCCAGATCGGCAGATAGCGGTCCCCCTCGACCTCCCTGAGCAGGACGATCGGCTGGTTGCTGGGCAGCTCCACCCGAACTCCGACCACGCTCAGCTCGCGCACCGCCGCCTCCGTGTCGTCGTCAACCTACGCACCGCGCCCTTCCCTGCACGGTACACGGACCGCGACACGGCCGTCCCATGCGCTACAGCACCACAACCGCGCCAGAAAGGGGTTACCCCGGCAAGCCTACGGCACGCTTCCCGAAAGAGATCTTTCCGCTCCGCCGCCGCCCACCGGGACCCTCACCGACCCAACGTCGACCGCAGACCCACCCGCACCAACGCCGCGTGCAACTGCTCCGACAACGCCACCAACTCCCGCGCCGTCTCCGCAGCCCGCGCCCGCGCCGCCGGATCACTCTGCCGCGCCAACGGCGCCACCAACTGAGCGAACAATCCAACCTCACGGTCCGCCGCGCTCCGGTAACCCCGCAGATGCCGCGGCTCCAACCCGTACGCCGCCAACCCCGCCACCGCCGACGCGATGATCAACGCATCCGCGTCATACCACCCCGGGGGATCCGGCACGAGAAAACCGAGCCGCTCCAACTCCGTCAACGTCGACTCGTCGATCCCACTACGGGCCACCAGATCAAGCCGGCCGAGCCGCACCTGCGACGACTCGGCCGGCTCCACCGACTCCCGACCCGGCACCGCACCATCAGGACCCACCGCCACCAACGAAGGCCGCGAACGCCCCGGCTGCTCACCGGACGAATCCCACTCCGCCAACTGCTCACGGATCACCCGCAACGGCAGATACCGGTCCCGCTGCGCGGACAGCACAAACCGCAACCGCGCCACATCATCCCAGCTGTACTTCCGGTAACCCGCCGCCGTCCGCTGCGGCTCCACCAGGCCCTCGGCCTCAAGAAACCGCAACTTCGAAATCGTCGTGTCCGGGAAATCCACCCGCAACTGCCCCAGCACCTCACCGATGCTCATCAGCGGCTGGGACCGGGCCGCCCCGGGTGGCGTGGAGGCCGCAGGCTCGTTCACCCCCGGCCGGCCTCCTCCTCCGGGCGCGGACCGGCGATGAACACCACCCGGAACTTACCGATCTGAACCTCGTCACCATTGCTCAACGTGGCCGCCTCGACCCGCTCACGATTCACGTACGTGCCGTTGAGGCTGCCCACATCCCGCACCGTGAACGTGCCACCATCCCGGTGGAACTCAGCGTGCCGACGCGACACCGTCACGTCGTCGAGGAAGATGTCACTGTCCGGGTGCCGGCCACTTGTCGTCACATCGTGGTCCAACAGGAACCGGGCACCCGCATTCGGACCGCGACGAACCACCAGCAGCGCCATACCGGGCGGCAGCGAACCGGACATCCGGCTCGGCACCACATCGGTGTCCGGCCCCTCCAGCACTTCGTCGAGCGAACCGAGATTGAGCGTCGAAGTGACGTCGAGCGGGGGGAACTCGTCGTCTGGCCGCGTCATGGGACCACCTCACGGATCTGTTCGGTCGGCGTCGGGTAATGGCGGGTCTGGCCGCCGGGCACTCGAACACCCGGCGGCTGGCTCCCCGTGCCCGGGAAGGCAATTCCGCAACGCTCAACTAATGGTTTCTCGGTCGACTGGGCGAGCCTAGCCAGCGCCGAAATGCAGGGCAACCGGACGCGCGCAGACAACCCGCCCGCCGGATCAAGCACACTCAGCCTTCGGTGATCTTCTGGTACGCACCCGCCGTCAGCAACCCGTCCACAGCGGTCGGGTCATTCGGCGTGATCTCCACCAACCAACCCGCACCATACGGATCAGTGTTGATCAACTCGGGTGTGTCACCCAGCGCCTCGTTGCGCGCCGCCACCGTACCCGCCACCGGCGCGTAGATCTCCGACACACTCTTGGTCGACTCGATCTCACCCAACGAATCACCGGCCGCCACCACCGCACCGACCTCGGGCAACTGCACGTACACGATGTCGCCCAGCGCGTCCTGCGCGAAGTGCGTGATGCCGACCCGGGCCGAACCCGTGCCGTCACCCGCCACCCACTCATGCTCGGCGGTGTATCGCAGATCCTCGGGAATCACCAGACGCGTCCTCATCCATCGGTGCCCCGGACCACCCGGGCCCGGCGCGGCCGCGCCGGTCAGGAGACCGGACGGGCGTGTTCCAACTCGATCGGCAGGTGCAGCGCCGAAACCTCGGCAACCTCACGCTCCCCAAACGTCACGTTACCGCCGTCACCCCGGACCGACGCGACCACCCCGCCAGGAATGTTCAACGCCGTACGCATCGTCGCCGGATCACCGATCACCGTGATCGTGAACGGAGCCGCCAACCGCCGCCCCTCCACCACAAGCGAACCGTTCTCCCCATCCAGGAAGTACGTCGACGCGATGACCCGCACCGTCACCCGGTCACCACCGGAGATCTGCATCGCCTCCGCGCCCGCGCCCCGCAACTCCTGCACCGCGTCCAACACCCGGTTCGCCGAGATCGGCTTGACCCCACCGGTGAACTGCACAGTCAACCCCGGCCCCACCGCAGGCAACGTGCCCGCCAGAATGCCCAGCTCGTCCGCCCGACGGGTCGCCTCGTCCAACGCCGCCTGACGACCCTGCTCACCCGAGGCCAACTGCCGCTGACTGTCCTCCAACGCCCGAATGTCCTGCTGAAGGCGGTTCTCCCGCGCATCCAGATCCGACAGGATCCGCACCAGGTCCTCCTGACGCGTCGCCCCCAACGTCGGATCCGTCGACGTCGTCTTCAACTGCACCACAAGCGTGAAGCCCAACAACGCCAACAACGTCGCGATCATCACCCCGGCCGTACTCACCCGCCACCGACCCGCCACCACCGGCCCGGCCCGCCGCACTGGCAGCTCCGCCAACCCGTCGGACCGCTCCACCGGCTCCTCCGGACGCGGCATCGCGCTCAGATCCACCGTCGCGGCCTCGTCACCGACCGGCGGCGCCCCCGGCTCCGCAGCCGGCGACTCCGGCTCCACCGGGCCGTGCGGCGCCAACGGGCTCAGCTCGTCCGGATCCGGCGCATCCGGCCGAGGGTCCGGCTCACCCGCCGGCCCACCCGGCCGCGCCGGACCCGCCGGCTGCGGCCAACCCGTCCCCGTCTCCGTCTGCTCGTCGCTCATCGCCTCAAACCTACGCCCGGAACAGGTGCCGGCGGATCGCCGCCACGTTCCCGAAGATCCGCACACCGAGGACCACGACCACACCCGTGGACAACTGCCCGCCCACCCCCAACTGGTCACCCAGGTACACGATCAGACCCGCCACCAGCACATTCGAGATGAACGACACCACGAACTGCTTGTCGTCGAAGATACGGTCCAACTTCGCCCGCACCCCACCGAACACCGCGTCCAACGCGGCAACCACCGCGATCGGCAGGTACGGCTGCAACGCCGCCGGCACCGTGGGATCAAGCCACACCCCGAGCACCACACCGGCGAGCAACGCCAGCACCGCGATCATCGGCCACCTCCGGAAGGGCTAGCGGTCGGCGGGGAACCCGACGACCCGGGACTGACGGACCGGCCACCCGACACGGACGGGCTCGGACTGACCGACGGCCTGGCGTAGCGTAGCTGCGGCTCCGGAGCCGCCGGCAGGGTGAGGTTATCGGCGCTGCGCAGACCGAACGACAATCCAGTCTCCTGCGCGACCTGCCTCATCAACGCCGCATTACGGCTGTCGTCGTACGCGCGCCGCATCGACCTCGGACCGATCGCCGACACCTCGTACGGCCCGGTCACCGGCCGGAAATCCACAAGGATCGCCTCACCCGCCGAACGGATCGTCGACGTCGAGGTCAACCGCTGCCCGTTGATGGCGACCGCCTCCGCACCGGCACTCCACAGCGCGTTCGCCACACCCTGCAGGTCGCTGTAGAGCACCCGCGGTGGCCCCGCACCCGCACCGGTCACCGCGTCCGCCTTACCCGGGGCGTCCGCCAACCGCACCACCACGCCGTCGCCGCGCACCCGACCCAGCCCGGTGCTCGCCTCCAGGTCCCGCAGCCGCGCCGCCGCCGACCCGGTCAACGCCGCGTCCCGCTGCCGGCTGACCTCCTCGCGCAACTGGTCCGCGCGCGTGGACAACCGGTCGGTCTGACTCTCCCGATCCTTGATCTGCGCCACCAACCCGGAGCGTGCCTGAGCGCGCCCCGGTTCGTCGGCCATCGTCTGCCGGTAGGCGACAGCGAACAGGAAACCCAGCACCACCACCACGAACATGCTGATCGAGCGCCCCGACCAGGCCCGCCATCCCTGGGCCGGCGTCGACGAGCCCAAACGCCCGCGTGCCGCTGCCGCGTCGGCGTACCCCGGGTCCAGCGGGTTGCGGAACAGCTCGGTGAGGAAGTCCGGCGCGTACACCCGGTCCGGGCGGGGCCGCTCGGGCGGCGTCGGCGTCGTGCTCACGCCGCCGCTCCCGGGTCACGCGCCGCGCGCACCAGCCGCACCGCCTGCACCACGTACATCGCGCCGGCCACCCAGTAGAGCACCAGACCCCACCAGGCCAGACCCCAACCGATGGCGGCGGCGGCCGTGGCCACGCCTGTCGCCGCGGTCGCCAACAGCAGCACCGGGAACGCCGCGAGCAGCAGGAAGGTGGCCGTCTTGCCGACGTAGTGCACCGGAGGCGGGCCGTACCCGTAGCGGCGCAGCACCCCCAGCGAGCCGAGCAGCAGCAACTCCCGGGCCAGCAGCGCCGCGGTGAACTGCCACGGCACCACCTCCCGGACGGTGAAGGCGACGAGGGTGGCGAGGATGTAGAGCCGGTCGGCCAGCGGGTCGAGCAGCTCCCCCAGCCGGCTCACCTGACGCAGCCGGCGGGCGATCCAGCCGTCCACCCAGTCGGTGGTGCCGCCGATGACCAGCACGATCACGGCCGCCACGTCCGCGCGGGCTACCAGGAACAGGTAAAGGAAGATCGGCACGCCCAGCAGTCGCCCGAAGCTGATCAGGTTGGGCAGGGTGAGCACCTGGTCGCCAGGGGTCTGGTCGTCGATGTCCCGTGGGTGCTCTTCCCGAGCCGGCCGACGCGACACCGAACCTCCTCCACGGCACGCTCCGGCACCCGGCCGTCGTCGGGCGCGGCGGAGGTCGTACGCGCTGTCGGGCCGGCAACCACCGGCTCCCCTGCGGCCCCGGGACGGGACCTCTTTCCTGACGCGGCCCGCGATCTCGATGATCGCGGGCCGGGTAAGGGCGCTGCCACTATATCGGGCTCGTGGCCGGGTCTTGGGTGCCGTCGTGCCTCAGTTGGTGCGGCGTTGCCGCATTGTGAGGTGGGTCACCACGCGTAGAGCGTCCTAGGATGCTAGTGGAGGGATGTGGCGCCTCAGGCCGTCTGCACAGCCGGGTCGGTCTGCTGCTCCGGCACCGTCTGGGTCGCCGCCCGAGCAAAGGCGCGCAGCGCCTGCAACAGGTCGTGCTGCATCCGAGGCGGCATCCGGTCCAACACGACCTGCACCGCGTGCTGACGCCGCTCCGCCAACTCCCGCAGCAGGGTCTGCGCGGCAGCCGTCGGCACCAGCCGCACCTCCCGCCGGTCCCGCGGATCGGCGACCCGACGCAGCAGACCGGTCGCCTCCAGCCGGTCACAGAGCCGGCTGGCCGAGGAGGGCACCACATCCAACAGCTCGGCCAACCTGTTGACGTTTGTCTCCGGCCGGCTGCTGATCAGCGCCAGCACCCGCAACTGGGTCGGCGGCACCGGATGTCGCGACGCCGCCGAGTCAAGTACGGCGATCAGCGTCTCGGCGGCCGCCTCGATCGCCGAGGCGAGATCCTCAGGTCGCTCCACCCGATGTCCCCTGCCGTCGTCGCGCTGGTGCCCGCCAGGCGCGGCGGCGATCCTCATTCGCCGTCCCGCTCGCGCGGACCATGCCAGTCCAGGCAGACCACCACGGCATCGTCGCGCAGATCGGAATCCGCGTGATAGGCGTGCAGTTCGCGCATCACCGTACCAACCGCCTCGGTCGCTGGCTGCAACCGCGTGGCACGCAGGGAACGCGCCATCGCCCGCTGGCCGTACGGCTCCCGGCCCGCCGGCTCCGCCGCCCACACCCCGTCGCTGACGACGAAGAGGCGCTCACCCGGCGCGAGCTGGAACTCCTGTAACTCGTAGCGGGTCTCGGCGAACATGCCAAGCGGCAACTGCTGCTCCAGCTCCATCGGCTCGACAGTCGCGCCGCGCATCCGCAGCATGTGCGGCGAGCCGGCGTCGACAGCCCGCGTCAGCCCCGTCCGGATGTCCAGCTCCAGCAGCAACGTGGCCACGTGCCGGCGACCCCGATGCTGGTAGAAGACCGTGTCCGACGCGAGCTCCGCCTGCTCCACGAGACCACCGTCGGAGCGCCGCGCGTTGCGCATCGCGTTCACAGTGACCGACGTCAGCAGCGACGCCGCCAGCCCGTTGCCCTCGCCGTTGAGCACCGTCAGGGTCAACCGGTCACCGTCCAACGACCAGTCGAAGTGGTCACCACCCACCGTGTACGCCGGCTCCAGCTGACCCGCCAGGTGAAACGCGCGGTGCGCCACGCTGCGACCCGGCAGCAGGTCCCACTGCATCTCGGCGGCCATGCTGAGCCGCTCACGTCGGCGGACCCGCCGGTAACGGTCGGTCTCCCGGTCCGCGGCACGCATCGCCACCGCCAGGTCGCCGGCGATGTCGGTGGCGCGGCCCGTGACGGCCGCGCCGGGCACCTCCGGCAGCTCGATGAGCAGCACGCCGAGCCGCTCCCCCCACACCGTCAACGGCAGGTAGAGCCGGCACGCGCCGTCGTCGGCGCTGTCGCGCACCGGTTGCTGACTGCTGAAACAGCGCTGCGCCACTGTGTGACACGCCAGGAACCCACCCGCCGGTAGGTCCGGATCCAGCACCGGCCAGAGGCCACTGATCCGGTAGTCGGCGACGAACACGTCGGTGCGTACGGCACCCAGCGCCGAGCGGATCGCCCGGTCCGCGGCTTCCGCCAACTGGTCCGGCGACGCCTCACGCAGCGCCCGCGACACCGCGTCCGGCGCGTCCACCATGCTCGCTCCTCCAGAAACTTGCTACAGGGCAAGCATCATACGGACGCCGCCGACTGGCGGTCGGCGCGGGTCAGTCGGCGTCGCGCGTGGCAAGCACCCCGTGGAACGCGTCCGGCACCTCGACCGGCGGCCCGTCCGGCCGCCACCTGTTGACCGGGACGATCCCGTCCGGCGTCGGCGTCCACCGCCCCAGCAGCGGCGGGAACGCCGCCGGCGGACGCATCCGAAACGCCGGCCCCATCATCGCCAGCGCCCGCGGATGCCCCGCCAGCTCCTCGGTGTCGAAATCCAGCGCCAGCAGGCTGCCCGGCGCCGCCGCCGCATACAACTCGTCGAGGGTACGGGTCAACGTGTCGTCGTCGAGGAAGGCCGCGAGCCCGAGGAACACCACCCCGACCGGCCGCCGCCCCCAGCCCGGCACGAACCGGTGCAGCTGCGCCGGGTCGATGGTGCCGATGTCGGTGGCGTCACCGTAGCCGTAGCCCGCCCGGTCGCTGCCGGCGAGGATGCGCTGCCCCAACCGGATGGTCACCGGATCCACGTCGGTGTAGAGCACTGTGGCATCCGCGGCGACCTCGTGCACGTTGCCCATCGTGGGCACCCCCGCACCGAAGACCAGGAAACCGTCCACGCCCTGCTCGGCGATCGCCCGCACCGCCCGACCGAGAAAGGCCCGCAGCTCGCGAAAGACCGGAGCACATGGCCCGTACGCCTGCTCGAAGGCGTTCGCGGCGGCCACGTCGACCGGGAAGTGATGCTCCCCGCCCAACCAAAAGTCGATCATGCGGGCGGTGCTCGGCTCGGCCGGTTCACCCATCGACGACGCTCCCTCCGGCGATCACCGCCCAGCGTACCGACCCGGGCCCGCTGGGCGGTATCGCTCCGCCGAGTCGCCCCGCCCGCGATACTTGCCGGCGGGAGGTACGCGGTGAACTCGGCGAACAGCGCGGCGGTGGTGGTCGGCGTGGACGGCTCGGAGCCGTCCCTGCGCGCGGTGCGTCTCGCCGCCATCGAGGCCGCCCGCCGGCACCGGCCACTGCGGGTCGTCCACGGGTTCATCTGGCCGCTACTGCACGTGCCGGTCTCCCCCGCGCCGGACGCGCCGCCCGGCGGCGGGCTGCGACACCAGGCCGAGGAACTGGTCGCCGCTGCGGTGGCCGAGGCCGACGCGACAGTACCGGGCCTGTCGATTTCGGGCGAGATCATCGACGGCGAGGCCGCCGCCGTGCTTGTCGGCGAATCCCCCACCGCAGCGCTCATCGTGCTCGGCGACCGAGGGCTCGGCGGCTTCTCCGCGCTTGTCGTCGGCTCGGTGGCGGTGCAGGTCGCCGCGTACGCCGACTGCCCGGTCCTGGTGGCCCGCGGCGAGCAACGCCCCGACGAACCGGTGCTTGTCGGGATCGACGGCTCGGCGGCGTCCCGGCGCGCCGCGGAGTTCGCCGCCGAGACCGCCGTGACGCGCGGCGTGCCGCTGCACGCCGTGCACGTCTACCGGCATCCGGGCAGCAGCGGCCCCGGCGACATGCAACCTCTGGTGTACGACGAGACCGGGCTACACACCGACGAGGACCGGATGCTCGACGGGTGGCTGTCTGGGCTGGTCGAGGACCACCCAGGGCTGCGGCTGACCTGCCGGACCACACGGGGCCGCGCCGGCGCCGTGCTCGCCGAGGCGTCCCGCACGGCCCAACTTGTCGTCGTCGGTGGGCAGGGTCGCGGCGAGGTGACCGGGTTGCTGCTGGGGTCGGTGAGTCAGTCGGTGCTGCACCACGCGCACTGCCCCGTCGCCGTGATCCGCGCGCCGCGCTGAAACCGGGGGTTGGCACGCCGCGAGACGGGTAGACGGCCGCGGTACGCCAACGGCGACGAAGGAGGCAGCAGATGCCAGGACCACGGCCGGGAAGCAACGCGTACGACAAGCAGCGGGCGCGATTGCGCAACGCCATCGACGACTCCGGACGGCGAGTGCCCGACGGCAAGGCCAACCAGGTCGCCAACAAGATCCTCCAGGAGGATCGGGGCCAGCGGGGCGTCGTGCGCGGAGAGCGCACCTACGGCCCCAAGGGTGAGCGCGAACCGGGCGACCCGAAGTGAGGAGGGTCGACCTGGCCGACGGCGCCATCGCGGGCGCGGTCGGCAGCACCGCGCTGAACGTGGTCGGCTTTCTGGACATCGCCCTGCGGGCGCGACCCGCGAGCAGCACGCCGGAGCAGACCGTCGGCCGGCTGGCGGACATCGCGCACGTGAACCTGGGGTCGGAGCCCCGGGCGGCGACCCGCCGCTCGGGGCTCGGGCCCCTGATCGGCTACGGGCTGGGCATCGCCGCCGGGGTGGCGTTCGCGGTCTACGCGGGCGGACGGCGGCAGTCGTTGCCCCTGTCCACGGCTGTGCTCGGCACCGGCGTCATGGCGATGACCGACGGGTCGATCACCGCGCTGGGCATCAGCAACCCGCGGACGTGGGGGCGCTCCGACTGGGTCTCCGACATCATTCCGCACCTGGCGTACGGACTGACGGCCGCCGCCACCTGGAACAGGTTGCGGCGGCCGTCAGCACGCCACCGTTAGCGGGTGTCGCTGTCGTCCTCGGCGACCGGCTCACCCGCCGGGCCGTACGGCGACACCTGCCCCTTGGGCACCGGCCGACCGGCGTCTCCGCGCGACGAACCACTGTTGAGCGGATGCCCGGTCGGCTTCGGTCCCTTGCTGTCCTGACTGGTTGCTCCCTTGGCGTTACGCCGGAACTCCTCCTGCTGCGGGTTGACCACAGGTGTCTCCCTCCAGGTAGGGCGGGCGGTATCGACCGCCGCCACCGCACGCATACCCGCCCGACCCGACGCCATTCCGGCCCCGCCGGCCGCCGCGAGGGCTACTCGCCGTCGCTGCGGGTACCTACCGGGCGTGGGCGACGATCGAGCGGTGGTGCGGGTCCTGCTGGACCGGCGCGGCCACACGTACGCGGAGGAGGCCGGGATCCGGCTCTCCGACCGACCCGGGCCGCTGTACCAACTGCTGGTGCTGGCCACCCTGCTGAGCACCCGGATCCGGGCGTGCGTGGCCGTCGACGCCGCGCGGGAGTTGTTCGCGGCCGGCTACCGCACCCCGCAGGCGATGGAGGCGGCCAGTTGGCAGCAGCGGGTCGACGCGCTGGGCCGGGGCCACTACCGCCGCTACGACGAGCGGACCGCCACCATGCTCGGCACCGGCGCCCGACTGTGCCTGGACCGCTGGCACGGCGACCTGCGGCGGCTGCACCGGGAGGCCCAGGGCGACCCGGCCGGGCTGCGGCGACGGCTCACCGAGTTTCCCGGCATCGGGCCCACCGGCGCGGACATCTACCTGCGCGAGGCCCAGACGGTCTGGTCCGACCTGCGCCCGTACGCCGACAGGCGTGCGCTGGCCGGCGCGAAGCGGCTCGGTCTGCCGGGATCACCGGACCGGCTGGCCGGGCTCGTCGACGGGCCGAACTTCGGCCGCCTGGCCTCGGCGCTGGTCCGGGTGGCGCTCGGCGAGGAGTCCGCCGGTGACGTCACCCGGGTCGCCGCCCGGTGAGGCTCACTTGACCGTCTTGTCACCCGGGCGGGTCAGGTGCCACACCAGCAGCGCGGCGAGCAGCGCCAGGACGACCAACCCGCCGGAGATGCCACGGCCCTCCTCGGGACTGCGGCCGGCGGTGCCGAAGTAGATCACCGCGAGGCCGGCGAGTACGGCGGCGAACTTGCGAAACCCTCGGTCCTTCACATACCGCACGCTAGGTGGCGCAGGGCCACTTCGGGATGTTTTTGCCCGAATCAACAGCCGTTCGGGCGACGGTCAGCGGCCGGTGGCGCAGCCGCGCAGCCGCACCCGCCGCACCGCCCGGTCGGCGACCTCCACCACCTCGATGGTCAACCCGGGCAGCCGCAGCGTCTCACCCGGCCCACCCGGCAGGTGACCCAGCCGCGCCAGCACCAGACCGGCCACCGTTGTGTACTCCCGTGACAGCGGAAAGCCCAGCCGCACCCCCAGATCGGGCAGGTCGTGCAGCGGGAAGTCACCGGGCACCAGCAGCGACCCGTCCGGCTCCCGGATCGCGCCCCGCAGGTCGCGGTCGGTCTCGTCGTACAACTCACCGACCACCTCGGCCAGCAGGTCCTCAAGGGTGACGATGCCGTCGATGCCGCCGTACTCGTCGACGACAAGGGCCAGTTGCTGGTGCTCCTGGCGCAGCTGACGCAGCGCGTCGGCGACCGGCAGGGTGACCGGCAGCAGCAGCGGTGCCCGGCACCACTGCCCCACCGTGCCCGCGCCGGCCCGCACCAGGTCGCGGATGTGCACCACGCCCGTCACGTCGTCCAGCCCGCCAGGGCCGGTCACCGGCGCACGGGAGCGGCCGGCGGCGGCGAGCCGACGCACACCCTCGTCGGCGGCCAGACCGGCCGGCAACGTGGTCACCTCCCGCCGCGCCACCAGGATCTCGCGCAGCGTCCGGCCGGCGATGTCGAACGCGCCGCTCAGGATCTCCCGCTGCTGGGCCGACAGGCCCCGCTGGCTGACCAGCATCTCGCGCAGCTCCTCCTCGCTCATCTCCTCCCGACTGGCCCGTGGGTCGCCGCCGGCGAACCGGACCACCAGGTCGGTGGCCCAACTGAGCAGCCAGACCGCCGGCCGGGACACCCGGGCGAGCAGGTCCAGTGGCCGGGCGCTGAGCAGCGCCCAACGCTCCGCCCGCTGCATGGCCAACCGTTTCGGCGCCAACTCGCCGAACACGAGCGTAAGGAATGTCAGCGCCACGGTCACCACAACGACGGCGGCGGGCCGGGCCGCCGCGCCGAGGAAGCCCAGCGGGGCCACGAGCGGTTGGGCCAGCGACACGGCGGCGGCCGCCGAGGCGAGAAAACCGGCAAGGGTGATGCCCAACTGGATGGTCGCCAGGTAGCGGTTCGGGTCGCGGACGAGCCGCGCCAACCGCTCGCCGGCACGGGTTCGCCGCCCCAGCCGCCGCAGCTGCCCCTCGCGCAGGGTCACCAGCGCCATCTCGCTGCCGGAGAGCGCCGCGTTCACCAGCACCAGCACGGCCACCAACGCCAACTGCCCGAGCTGGCCGCCCATCGCGCATCCCCCGTCCGCCCGCCACCCCCTGTCACCTCAGCCGCAGCGCACCAGGCGCTCAGTCGACCTCCAGGTCGTCCAGTGAGATGGCGTGCGACATCAGCCACCGGGCCAGCGCCGACATGCCGAACAGCCACAGCGGAACGGACTCGGTGGGGCCGTTTGTCGCGTAGATGGCGAACCGCAGGTCCGGCGCGCGGTACGCCTCGATCCGCCACCGGTGCTGCCGGTCCCGCCAGACCGCCGAAGGGTCCATGGCGTCACCGTAGGTGACCGACACCGGCCGGGGAGGCCATTGGCGCGACACCACCGCGCGCCCGAGCCGCTCAGGGCACGATCATCCGGGCGTCGTCGGGCAGTCGACGGGTGGCGCCCCGACGGTCCAGCAACTCCAGCAGCGGCACGGCCACCCGGCGGGTGGTGTCCAACGCCTGCCGGGCCGCCGACAGGGTGAACGGCTGGGGCAGCCCGGCCAGGACCTTCACCGCGTCGTCGAGCACGTCGGGAAGCAGCACCACGTTGTCGGCCAGCCGCAGCAGCGCGCCGGCCCGCACCGCCGCACCGATCTCCCGGGGCCCCAGGCCCAACTCGACGAGGTGGTCCGCCTCGGGAGCGCGAAACGGGCGGTCGGCGTACTCGGCGCGTACCCGCCGCACGGCACGGGCCACCGGCTCCGGCAGAACGTCCACGCTCGCCGCCCCGACGCGACCCGCGTGGACGCGCAGCGGTGGCCGGACCAACGCCTCGACAAGCGCCCGATCGGGCAGGGCGAGGCGTTGGCGCAACGCGTCCACAGGTATGCCCGGCTCCAACGGGTGCTCCCGCGCGTAGCGGGTGACCTCCTCGGTCAGTTGGACGCCCAGCCGCTCCCAGTGCTCGGCGTCGGCGAGCCAGTCACCGGCCACCGGCGTGACCTGCGCCGGCACACCCATGCGGATCAGCGCGCCGGCGCGGACCAGCCGGCGGCGACGCAGCTCACCGGCCAAGTCGGGTCGACCGTCCAGGCCGGCGAGGACCGCCGCGCGGGCCGCCGCCGCCCCACGGCGGGCCAGCGGCGGCGGCGCCACGTCGAGCACGCGCACGCCGCCGGAGACGTGGTGCCGCCCCGGGTCGCGCAGCAACGCCCGGTCGCCGACCAGCAGCGGCAGCGGCCGGGCCAGCCGGAGCCGGACGGTGTCCACGCCGAGCGGCCGAACACGCACCGGCACCGCCGCCGACCCGACGTGCAGGGTGAGGGCGGCCGGCAGGTCGGCGGCCGGGTCGCCGGTGAGCCGGACGTCGACGAGATCGGTGCGGTGGAACCGGCCCGGGGTGAGCAGGGCGTCGCCGCGGCCGATCAGGTCGCGGGGCGTACCCCGGAGGTTTACCGCCACCCGGGCGACGGCCGCGGCCTCCGGTCGGGCCTCGCCCAGCGAATGCAGGCCACGGACCCGGACCGTCTCCTCGGTGCCGGCCACCTCCACCTCGTCGCCCACCCGGAGGCGACCGGCGCCGAGGGTGCCGGTGACGACGGTGCCGCTGCCGCGCACGGTGAAGCTGCGGTCCACCCAGAGCCGGACCGGATCGTCCACGGCGGGCGCCGGCAGGCCGCCGGCGAGCCGATCCAGGGCGGTCCGCAACTCCGGCAGGCCGGCGCCGGTCCGGCCGCTGACCGCCACGGCCTCCACCGCGCCGAGGCTGCTCGCGGCGATCTCGGCGCGGGCCTGGGCCATCGCCGGCCCCGGGTCGGCCAGGTCCGCGCGCGTCACCGCCAGCAGGCCGTACGCGACGCCGAGCGCGTCGAGCGCGGCCAGGTGTTCGGCGGACTGCGGCATCCACCCCTCGTCGGCGGCGACCACGATCAGCGCGGCCGGCACCGGGCCGACCCCGGCGAGCATGTTCGGCACGAACCGCTCGTGACCGGGCACGTCGACGAAGGCGACAGTGCCGCCGGACGGCAGCGTCGTCCAGGCGAAGCCCAGGTCGATCGTCATGCCCCGGCGGCGCTCCTCGGCCCACCGGTCCGGTTCCATGCCGGTCAACGCCCGGACCAGTGTCGACTTGCCGTGGTCCACGTGCCCGGCGGTGGCGACGACGAACACGTCAGTCGTCCCCAGGCACCTGGAGCACGGCCGCGCGGACAGCCTCGTCGGCGTCGGCGGGCACACAGCGCAGATCGAGCAGGAGTCGACCCCGCACCACCCGGCCGAGGATCGGCTGGTCTCCGGTGCGCAGCGGCGCCGCGTACCGTTCGGGCAGGCTCAACGCCCACGAGTCCAGCTCCACGCCGGGGGCACCGCCGCCGCCGACCACCGCGACGGCCGGCACCACCTCCGCCTTGCGGCCGTCCGCGCCGAGCCGGTCACGAAGCCGCTCCACCCGCTCCCGCAGGGCGGCCGGGTCGGCGTGCAGCGCCGCCCGGGTCGGGGTGGCCGGTTGGTGCAGGGTGGCGGCGAGCGCCGCGAGGGTGAGCTTGTCCACGCGCAACGCACGAGCCAGGGGGTGGCGGCGCAGCCTGTCGATCAGCTCGACGTCGCCGAGCAGCAGACCCGCCTGCGGCCCACCGAGCAGCTTGTCACCGCTCGCCGTGACAAGCGACGCGCCGGCACGCAGGGTGGCCGCCGCGTTCGGTTCGTCGGGCAGCAGCGGATCGGCGGCGAGCAGGCCGGAGCCGATGTCGGCGACCACAGGCACCCCGAGCGTCGCCAGTTGTCGCACAGGCGTGGCCGAGGTGAACCCGGTGACCTGGAAGTTCGACGGGTGCACCTTGAGCACGAAGCCGGTCTGCGGGCCGAGCACTGCGGCGTAGTCGGCGACTGTGGTGCGGTTGGTGGTTCCCACCTCCCGCAGCCGGGCGCCGGTGCTCTCCAACAGGTCGGGCAGGCGGAACCCGTCCCCGATCTCGACAAGCTCACCCCGGCTGACCACGATCTCCCGCCCGGCGGCCAACGCGGTCGCCGCCAACACCAGCGCGGCCGCGCCGTTGTTGACCACGTGCACGGCGCCCGCGTCGGGTACGGCGGCGGCGAGCGCGGCGAGCGCGTCCCGGCCGCGGCGGGCACGACGCCCGGTGCTCAGGTCCAACTCGACGTCGGTGTGACCGGCGGCGGCCACGACGGCGGCGACAGCGGCGGGCGACAGCGCCGCCCGACCCAGATTGGTGTGCAGCACGACGCCCGTCGCGTTCAGCACCGCGCGAGGGCTCGGCGCCGGCAACGCGGCGACCGCCGCGTCCCGCACCTCGTCAGGCCTGATCTCGCCTCGGCGGGCCCGCTCCTGCGCCCGCACGACGAGCGCCTTGACCCGATCCCGGCCAAGCGTCGAGGTGGCCGCGGCCAACTGCGGGTCGGCCAGCAACGTGTCGGTGCGAGGCACCCGACGTCGCGGATCCACCGCACCGTCGCGCATCGCGTCATCTCCTGCCCCATGTTGGCGGAGACGGACGGGAATCGAACCCGCCTGGCCCGGGTCCCGGACCACACCGGTTTTGAAGACCGGGAGGGGCACCAGCCGCCTGAACGCCTCCGTCGGCCATTCGATCACAACGCCGACGTGGACGCTCAGTCAGCCGCCAGATCCGTCCCGGCCCGCCGAGCGTTCACCCGCTCGCGTTGCGGCACCACCGTGTAGCGCGGATCGCGGGCCGACGCGACACCGCCGTAGAAGATGCCGAACCGGGTGGCCACCGACGCGGCCAGCAACGCGGCACCGGAGAGCACGCCGACCGTCCGGCTGCGCCGGCCCAGCAGCGCACCGGTGACCCCGGCGGCGGTCAGCAACCGACCGGCGCGCAGCAGACGACCGGGCCGGCCCAGCCGGTAGGGCTCGCTGAGCAACCCGAGACGAGTCTCCACCCGGTGCGCGCCATACAGTTCCAGGGCCGCGCCGGCCACCGCCATCCGCCGGGCCGGCCCGGCCTGCGCCGGCGGCGCGGCGAGCAGACCCACGCCGGCGCCGCTGGCCAACGCGCTGCCCGCGAAGACGACAGGCAACTCGGGGTACGCCTCATGCCACGACGGCACCGCCGTGTCGGCGAGCAACACCCCTGTGTACGTGGCAAGCGCCGGGGCCGTGGCGGCGGCGAGCAGCCCAGCGGCGTGCCCGACCGGTGGCAGCACCCGGCGGGCCAGTCCGAGCGGGCCGTGGCGCGGCAGCAGGCCGGCGCCCTCGGCGATCGCGGCTATCCCGGCGGCCGGCCCGAACGCGGTGAGGATCCAGGTGCCCACCGACATGGGCGAGGTCGGCTTGGCCACCCGCAGCATGTGGTGGAACCGCGCCGGCCGACCCAGGTCGTGGATCAGGAACACGGCGCTTGCGGTCACGGCGGTCAAGGCGGTGACCCGACCGGCGCGGCGCAGCGCCGGCCGGCCGGTGACCTGCCCTCCGGCGGCGAGCAGCGACGAGCCGGCGGCCAGCCCTCCGGTGAACAGGTACGCGGCGATGTCCCACTTCCAGACCGGCGCCTTCAGAATCGGCCGACCGTAGTACGAGGTGAACTCGGCCTCCGGCACCCGCAGTTCCTCGCCGCCGCCGCGCCGGCCGGGTCGGCGGCGGCTAGCTGGGGCGGCCCTGGGTGGCTGTGCGCCTGGGTCGGTGGGTGTGTCCGCGCCGTTGACGTGCGCCGCGCCTGTGTGTTCGTGTGGTGCCCGGCGGGCCGAGTCGCCCAGCCTGTCGGGAGGTTGCGCGGCGAGGCGGTCGGCGCTTTCGGCAACGAGGCGGTCGGTGGGTTGAGCGGCGAGGCGGGCGCGGAAGCGGCGGAACAGGTCGCCCACCGGTGGGCGGTGTGGACTCACGACGATCTCCCGGCGAAAGCGACGACAGTTGCCGCGGCCATGGCCAGTGCGGCGAGGCCTGCGCGTTTCCACATCGCCGGCAGGTCCCGCGTCGTCACCACCGGATCCGGCGGCAACCCGTACACCTCCGGCTCATCCAACAACAGGAAGAACGCACCATCACCACCCACACCGTCATTCGGATCATCCCCGTACAACCGCGCCTCAGGCACACCCCGCTCATGCAACGTCGCCACCCGCGCCGCCGCCCGCTCCCGCAACTCCTCCAACGGCCCAAACTGAATCGACTCCGTCGGACACGCCTGCGCACACGCCGGCGTCATCCCCACACCCAACCGGTCATAACACAGCGTGCACTTCCACGCCCGACCATCACCCTTACGCTGATCAATCACCCCATACGGACACGCCGAAATGCAGTACCCACACCCATTACAGATGTCCTCCTGCACCACGACGCTGCCGAACTCGGTACGGAACAACGAACCCGTCGGACAGACATCCAGGCAAGCCGCATGCGTGCAGTGCTTACACACATCCGACATCATCAACCAGCGGAAGTCCGTACGCCCCTCCGCGCCCGTGCCCCGACCCGGCGGCCGCGCACCCGGCATCCCCAGAAACTCCGGACCGCCCGCCCGGCCGGCGGCGGGCGGGGCGCCGGCGGCGTCGCCCCGGCCTGCGGCATTCGAGGCGCCGGCAGCCGAGCCGCCAGCCGGACCGGCAGCGACGGGAGCGCCCAGCACGTCGACCGGCCCGCCGGTGGCACCGCCATGGTCGCCGACGGACATGCGGGCGGCCGCCGGCGGTGAGCCGGGCGGCAGGCCCGGCTGGGTGCCGGTCGGGCCGGTGGTGCCGGCCGCGACGGTCGCCGACGCCGCACTGGCCGTCCCGCCGGTCGGGGTACCCGTGAACGGCGCACTGCCGTGCCCCGACGGGCGGGGCTGCTCGATGAACGCGACGTGTCGCCACGAGTTCGCGGTCAGGGCACCCGTGTTGTCGTACGACATGCCCAGCAGATCCAGGCCGGAGCCGGGCACCCCGTTCCACTCCTTACAGGCCACCTCGCAGGCTTTGCATCCGATGCAGACGCTGGTGTCGGTGAAGAACCCCATCCGCGGCGGCGCGTCCTCATAACCGGCGTCCGGCGCCGGGTCGAGCGGCCCGTACAGGCTGTTCGGGTCAGGAAGCACCCTGTCCCTCCCCCTCACTGTCCGTGGTGACGGCCGGCGCGTGCCCGCCCGCGGTGATCCCGGCCCGGCGCTGGTAGTCGGCGACCAGATCCAGCAACTGTTGTCCTCTCGGGCGACGGCCAGGCCGCACATCGCAGGTGCCGACCTTGCTCTCCTGGATCAGCACGTTGGGGTCGAGGCTGATGCCGAACAGGTCGTTTGCCGAATCACCGGTGACCAGACCCTCGAAACCGAAGTGGTACGGCAACCAGACCTGGTGAATCACCCGGCCGTCGACACGCAGCGGGGTGAGCCGGTCGGTCACCAGCACCTTCGCCTCGATGGCCGCGCGGGCGGTCACCAGATGCGCCCAGTCGAGGTGGGTGAGGCCACGCTCGACCGCCAACTCCGGCGACACCTCCACGAACATCTCCGGCTGCAACTCGGCGAGGTGCGGCACCGTACGGCTCATCCCCCCGGCCGTGTGGTGCTCGGTGAGCCGGCTGACCGTGAAGACGTACGGGAAGACCTGGCTGTGCTCCTGCGGCGGGCTCGGGTTCACCGAGTTCACCGGGTGCGCGTACGACTTGCGGGTCGGGTTGGCCTGCTGACGGTAGAGCGGGTTACGCACCGGCGACTCGACAGGCTCGTAGTGCGTGGGCAGCGGCCCGTCGAGGACGCCGCTCGGCGCGTACAGCCAGCCCTTGCCGTCGCCCTGCATGACGAACGGATCGTCACCGGCGATGCCCTCGGTGCCGGACGCGCCGGGCGGCGGCCGGTACGACGGCGGCTTGGTCTTCTCGAAGTCGGGCACGTCGTAGCCCGTCCACTCGCCCTTGTCCGAGTCCCACCACACGTATTTCTTGCGCTCGCTCCACGGCTTGCCGTCCGGGTCGGCGGAGGCACGGTTGTAGAGGATCCGCCGGTTCGCGGGCCAGGCCCAGCCCCACTCGGCGGCCACCCAGTCCTGCTCGTGGCGGGACTTGCGGCGGGCGGCCTGGTTGACGCCGTCGGCGTACACGCCTGTGTAGATCCAGCAGCCGATCGCGGTGGTGCCATCGTCGCGGGCCTCGGCGAAGCTGGACAGTGGGCGGCCGGTCGTCACGTCGTACCCGTTGATCTCGCGCAGGACCGCCTCGGCGCTCGGCTCCGCGTGCGGACCGTGCGTGGGGTAGTCCCAGGTGAGGTCGAGCAGCGCGCGGTCGCGCGGCAGCGTCGAGTCGGCGAGCTTGTCCCGCAGCTTGCGGCCGAGGTGGTAGAAGAACCACAGCTCGGAGCGGGCGTCGCCGGGCGGCTCGACGGCCTTCTCCCGCCACTGCAACAGCCGCTGCGTCTGGGTGAACGTGCCCTCCTTCTCCACGTGCGAGGCGGCGGGCAGGAAGAACACCTCGGTGCGGCACTCCTCCGGAACGATCTCGCCGGTGGCCACCTCGGGGCCGTTCTGCCAGAACGTGGCACTTTCGATCATGAACAGGTCGCGGACCACGAGCCAGTCGAGATTGGCCATGCCGAGACGCTGCGCGCGGCCGTGCGCGGACCCGACCGCCGGGTTCTGGCCGAGCAGGAAGTACCCCTTGATCTTCCCGTCGATCATGTTCAGCACCTGCTGGTACGTGCCGTGGTCGCCGGTCAGCCGGGGCAGGTAGCCGTAGCAGTAGTCGTTGTCCGGTGTCGCCGCGTCACCCCAGTACGCCTTGAGGAGGCTGGCGGCGAACGACCCGGCGTTGCCCCAGAAGCCCTTCTGGCCCGGATGCCGGATGCTGTCCACCCACTCGTCGAAGCTCGGGTGATCGGCGTGGTGCGGCATCGGCAGGTAACCCGGCAGCAGGTTGAACAGCGTGGGAATGTCGGTGGAGCCCTGGATGCTGGCGTGCCCGCGCAGGGCCATGACCCCGCCACCGGGACGGCCCATGTTGCCCAGCAGCAGCTGGATGATCGCCCCGGTCCGGATGTACTGCACACCCACGCTGTGCTGCGTCCAGCCCACCGAATAGATCAGCATCCCGGTGCGGTCCCGGCCGGAGTTCGCCGTCCACGCCTGCGCCAACTCCAGGAACTGTGCCTGCGGGATGCCGCAGACCCGCTCCACCATCTCCGGCGTGTAGCGGGAGAAATGTCGCTTGAGGATCTGGTAGACGCAGCGCGGGTGCTGCAACGTCTCGTCCCGTTGGGTCTGCCCACCCACCTGGGCGCCGTGCGACTCGTGCTCCAAACCGGACGCGGTGTCGCGCTCCTTGGCCGTGTGCCCGCTGCCCGACGAATCCTCGTGACCCGCGTACTGCCAGCTGTCCTGCACGTAACTTCCGGTCTCCGAGTCGAAGCCGGAGAAGAACCCGTCGCCGTCCTCGGTGTCGCTGAACTGCTCGCTGATGATCGTCGCCGCGTTGGTGTACGACAGCACGTACTCGCGGAAGTCCAGCTCGTTGTCCAGGATGTAGCGCACCACCCCACCCAGCAGCGCGATGTCCGTGCCCGCCCGGATCGGCAGATACGAATCAGCCACCGCACTGGTACGCGTGAACCGCGGGTCGACGTGGAAAACCTTCGCGCCACGACGCTTGGCCTCCATCACCCACTGGAAACCCACCGGATGCGCCTCGGCCATGTTCGAACCCTGAATCACGATCAGGTCGGA
>NZ_JBIAZG010000018.1:1761-103280 GCF_042898885.1 Micromonospora sp. NPDC000316 | reverse complement strand
TACTCCACCACCGCGTTCCTCAAGGGCCTGAAGCAGGTTGACGGTTGGCAGGACATGCCGCTGACCGACGCCGCGCAGACCGTGCAGGTCTCGGCCTACCCGGACGCGTACGCCCAGTGGGAGCAGCAGGCCGCCGACCTGGTCGGCCAGTACTGGAACAGCTGACCCACCGCACCACACCGACCGCTGGCCGGCACCCCGCATACGGGGTGCCGGCCAGCGGCATGTTCGGACCCGGAGGTCAGGGGCGCGTCAGACGCGGAAGCCGGCAGCGCGGGCGGCCTCTCGTTCTCGCCGGCGAACCGAGCGCCGGCGCAGGAACCAGTAGGTGAAGGCCAACAGGCCGACCAGGAAGGCGAGCACAAGCACCGGCAGGATGATCGCGATCAGGGAGACGACGACGCTTGTGGCGTCCTCGGCGGTGCTGGCGACCGGCGCGCCGAAACCGGCGGTGGTCGCGTTGACGACCGGCCGCGCCGCGGACTTGAGCAGGTGTACGCCGAAGGCGAGCACCACGCCCACGGCCACCGGCACCCATTGGTGCGACGAGAAGAAGCTTCCCGGGTCGCTGACGGTCACCGTCTCCGATGACGAACCGGCGCCGAAGGCGAGCCCGCCGGCTGTCGGTCGGACCACGGTCTGCACCACGTCGTTGATGTGGTCGACCACCGGCACCTTGTCGGCCACCATCTCGACGGCGAGCAGTACGGCAAGGATGACGATTACCCATCCGTTGCCGAGCCACGTCCAGCCGCTGGGCAGGTCGATCAGGTTGCTGTAGCGAGAGAGTAGGCCGAGGGCGAGCAGGGGGATGTAGGCGTTCAGCCCCGCCGAGGCGGCGAGGCCGGTGCCGGTGAGGACTTCGAACACGATCTCAGCATCGCATCGACGCGCCAGTGCCGCTCGGTGGCGGACGCCGGGTACTCGGCTACCCTCGTCGGGTGCGGTTGGTCATTGCGAAGTGCTCGGTGGATTACGTCGGACGGCTGTCGGCTCACCTGCCGTTGGCGACCCGGTTGCTGATGGTGAAGGCGGACGGGTCGGTGTCCATCCACGCCGACGACCGGGCGTACAAGCCGTTGAACTGGATGAGCCCTCCGTGTCGGCTGGAAGAGGCTCCCGGCGTATGGCGGGTGGTCAACAAGGCTGGTGAGGAGCTGCGGATCACCCTGGAGGAGGTCTTCCAGGACACCTCGTACGAGTTGGGTGTCGATCCTGGCCTGCGCAAGGACGGGGTGGAGGCGCACCTGCAGGAGTTGCTGGCGGCGAACCCGAGCGTGCTGGGCGAGGGATACACGCTTGTGCGCCGCGAGTACATGACGGCGATCGGGCCGGTCGACCTGCTGTGCCGGGACGCCAACTCCGGCGCGGTCGCCGTCGAGATCAAGCGTCGCGGTGAGATCGACGGGGTGGAGCAGCTCACCCGCTACCTCGAACTGATGAACCGCGATCCGCTGCTCAGCCCGGTGGTCGGGGTCTTCGCCGCGCAGGAGATCAAGCCGCAGGCCCGGGTGCTCGCCACCGATCGAGGCATCCGCTGCGTGGTCGTTGATTACAACAAACTGCGCGGCATCGAGAAGGACGAGCTGACCCTCTTCTGAGGGCTCCGCCGCGCACGGCGATCAGCGACTTCGGCAGCCCGGCTATCTGCCGTACAACACCTTGATTGCCTTGACGAGACGGGCCACGTCGGCAGGGGTCCGTTCGAAGGTCATCGACGGCAGCAGCGATCGGGCCCGGCGGCGGGTGGTGGCCTTGGTGCGGCCGAATTCGCGCAACCCGTCCTCGCCGTGGATCCGCCCGAAGCCGGAATCGCCGGTCCCGCCGAACGGCAGGGTGGACATCCCGGCGAAGGTAAGCGTGGAGTTGACCGAGGCCATCCCCGAGCGCAACCGCCCTGCGATGCTCACCGCGCGCCGCCTGCCGAAAACCGAACCGCCCAGGCCGTACGACAAGGCGTTGGCTCGGGCGACGGCCTCGTCGGCGTCGCGGACCCGGTTGATCGTCAGCGTCGGCCCGAAGGTCTCCTCGCGGATGGCAGCCGAGTCTTCGGGGACGTCCACAAGCACTGTCGGATGCACGTACGGGGGTTGCACGGCGCTCGGGCCGCCGAGTACGGCACGTCCGCCGGAGCTGACCGCCGCCTCGATGTGTCGGCGGATCACGTCGACCTGGCTGGGCATGGTGATCGGGCCGATGTCGGTGCCCTCCGGGCCGACGGTCAGCCGGCTGGCCTTGGCGACCACCTTGTCGACGAAGGCGTCGAAGATCGGGTCGACGGCGTAGACCCGCTCGATGCCGATGCAGGTCTGACCGGCGTTTGTCATGCCGCCCCAGACGCATGCCTCGGCGGCGGCGTCCAGGTTGGCGTCGCTGTCGACGATCATGGCGTCCTTGCCGCCGCCCTCGATCAGCACCGGGGTCAGGGACTCGGCGCAGGCGGCCATCACCTTCCGGGCGGTCGCGGTGGAGCCGGTGAAGGCGATCTTGTCGACCCCGGAACGGCACAGCGCCGCGCCCACGTCGCCCAGGCCGTGCACAGCGGTGAAGACCGGCTGCTCGCCGACGACCTCGGCGAAGCTGTCCACAAGCCACTGACCGGTGGCGGGCGTGTACTCGCTCGGCTTGAGCACCACCGTGTTGCCGGCGGCAAGGGCGTACGCGGCGGAGCCGACGGGGGTGAAGACCGGATAGTTCCACGGCCCGATGACGCCGACCACGCCGTGCGGCTGGTATTCGAGGTGACCGGAGAACTCGGCGAGGATGAGCCGCGACCGTACGCGGCGCGGGCCGAGCACCCGGCGGGCGTTGCGAGCGGCCCAGTCGATGTGCTCGATGGCGGTGACGATCTCGACGATGGCATCGGCGACCGGCTTGCCGCCCTCGACGTGCACCAGCTCGGCGAGTTGCTCGATCCGCTGCGCGAGCAGTGCGCGCCAGCGCAGCAGCCGCTGGCGGCGGCCGGTGAAGCCCAGGCCGACCCACCACTCGCTGGCGGCGCGAGCCCTGTCGACGGCCTGTTGGACGTCGGCGGCTGTGGCAATCGGGAGGCGGCCGGCCTCGGCGCCGGTGGCCGGGCTGGTGGAGACCAACTGGCCCGCTTCGATGATCGGGAGGCCCGGGACACGCACAGCCGTCATGGCCGAAGTCTAGACCCGAAAATTACTCGCTGGTAGGTCGTGATCAGGGCTGCGTGGGTGGGAGTCGCGCCGACCCGCCCGTTCGTTGATCAGGGCAGGTCAGGCGGCGTACGTCGTGTCCGCCCGCCCGAACCGTCTAACAGCACATGGCCGGGAGGTGACGAGGAGCTGACCGGCCGGTCGGTATTGACGATTACTGTCTGATGGCAGGCTGACGCGCGGAGTGACGACGCGGGGGAGGACTGGCTGTCCATGGACGATCATCCAGAACTGATGCCGTTATTGACTGTCGCGGCTGGGCCGATGCGCGGAGCGAGTTTCCGGTTGCGGGCCGAGCCGCTGGTGATCGGTCGGGCCCCGACCGGCCATCTGGTCATCAACGACCCGCACCTGAGTCGCTGCCACGCGGAGGTGTGGCTGGCCCCGGCGGGTGCCTCGCTGCGGGATCTGGGCTCGACCAACGGCACCTGGCTCAACGACCGCCGGATCACCGACGTGGAACTCCTCTCTGACGGCGACGTGATCCGACTCGGGCGCACCGAGTTGCGCCTGTTCGACCCGGGCGTGGCCCACACGGACCCGGTCGGGCTCAGCTTCGGCCCGCCCCGGCGGGACGTCCGGCCGACACTGCCGTTGCCGCTGGCCGCACCGCCCACCACGCGCCGCTGAGGGGGTTGGTCGACCCACACCCGCGACGCGCTCCGAATGGCTGCCGCGCACCTGGACCGGCCCGTACCGCCGTGGCAGCATGCCGCGGATGGAGAGCGAGCAGCGGACCATCACGGCGAACGGCATCACCCAGGCGGTACGCGTGGCAGGCCCGCCGGACGGCATCCCGGTGCTGCTGATCCACGGCAACTGCTCGTCCTCGCTGTTCTGGGAGCCGCTGGTCCGGCGGCTGCCGCCGACGCTGCGGGTGGTCGCTCCGGACCTGCGCGGGTACGGCGACTCCGAGACCGCCCCGGTGAACGCCACAAGGGGTCTGCGGGACTTCGCCGACGACGTGGCAGCCCTGCTGGATGACCCGACGCTCTTCGGCGCGCGCCGCCCGGTGGTGGTCGTCGGCCACTCCCTCGGCGGGGGAGTGGCGATGCGCCTGCTCGTCGACAACGCGCACCGGATGAGCGCGCTGCTGCTGGCCGCACCGGTCTCCCCGTACGGCTTCGGTGGCACCCGCGACCTGGTCGGCACGCCGACCACACCCGACTTCGCCGGGACCGGCGCCGGCACGGCCAACCACGACTTCGTCACCCGCCTCGCGGCCGGTGACCGCAGCGCCGACACGCCGGCGAGCCCGCGCGCCGTGCTGCGAGCCACCTACGTGGCCGACCCGGCCTCGCTCGACGCGGACGAGGAGTTGCTGCTGGACAGCGTGCTCTCCACGGCGACCGGCGACGACAACTACCCCGGAACGGCGGTGCCGTCGGAGAACTGGCCGGGCACCGCGCCGGGGGAGCGTGGGGTGCTCAACGCGCTCGCGCCGACCTGGTTCCGGCTCGCCGACGAGCTGGTGGCCGTCGCCGAGAAACCTCCGGTCACCTGGGTGCGCGGCGACGCCGACGTGATCGTCTCGGACACCTCGCTGTTCGACCTGGCATACCTGGGCTCGCTGGGTGTCGTACCCGGTTGGCCGGGCGAGGAGGCCTGCCCGCCGCAGCCGATGGTCGGCCAGACCCGGGCGGTGCTGGAGCGGTACGCGGCGGCCGGCGGCGCGTACCACGAGGTGGTGTTGCCCGACTGCGGGCACAGCCCGCACCTGGAGCGGCCGGCGGAGTTCGTCGCGGAGCTGCTGGCCCTGACCGTGCCGGCCTCCTGAAAGGCGGTCCCGGCACGCGGCGCGATGGGTGAAATATCCCACGGCGTCTCGACAACCGAGCGTCACGTGGCAGACTCGCGCGCATAACTTAGCGACCGTTCAGCGGTCGTGCGGAGTGTCTGGGGAGGCCGGTCGTGGCACGCGAGTTCACCACAGTGGGTGTGGTCGGGCTGGGCACCATGGGTGCCGGCATCGTCGAGGTTTTCGCCCGCAACGGCATCGACGTGGTGGCCGTCGAGATCTCCGCGCCCGCGTTGGAGCGTGGCCGCGCCACCCTCGCCGGCTCCACCGATCGTGCGGTGGCCAAGGGCAAGCTCGCCGAGGCGGACCGGGACGCGCTGCACGACCGTGTGCACTTCGCGGTCGGCCTGGATGCGCTGCACTCCGTCGACCTGGTCATCGAGGCTGTGCCCGAACACCTGGACCTCAAGCAGCGGATCTTCGCGGAACTGGACCGGGTCTGCCGGCCGGACGCCATCCTCGCCACCAACACCTCATCGCTGAGCGTCACCGAGATCTCGGTCGCCACCACCCGGCCCAACCAGGTGATCGGCATCCACTTCTTCAACCCGGCGCCGGTGATGAAGCTGGTCGAGGTGGTCCGCACGGTCGTCACCGCGCCCGAGGTGGTCGCCGACGTGGAGGCGCTCTGCGCCCGGCTCGGCAAGGTCGACGTGACGATCAACGACCGGGCCGGCTTCATCGCCAACGCGCTGCTGTTCGGCTACCTCAACCACGCGGTAGGCATGTTCGAGTCGCACTACGCGACCCGGGAGGACATCGACGCCGCCATGAAGCTCGGCTGTGGCCTGCCGATGGGCCCGCTGGCGCTGATGGACCTGATCGGTCTGGACACCGCGTACGAGATCCTGGACACCATGTACCGGCGCGGCGGGCGGGACCGCCGGCACGCCCCGGTGCCGCTGCTCAAGCAGATGGTGACCGCAGGGCTGCTCGGCCGGAAGTCCGGCAGGGGTTTCTACACCTACGAGCGGCCGGGTTCGCCGAAGGTCGTACCCGATGAGGCGACGCCCGTGGCCACGGAGGCCGCGCTCGCCGACGGGGCTCGCGCCATCGCGAAGGTCGGCGTCGTGGGTTCCGGAACGATGGCCACCGGGATCATCGAGGTCTTCGCGAAGGCCGGCTACGAGGTCATCTCGGTGACCCGTGGCGCGGAGAAGTCCGCGAAGGTCTGCGAGTCGCTGAAGACGTCGCTGAACAAGGGAGTGGTGCGCGGCAAGCTCTCCGAGGCCGACCGGGACGCCGCGCTCGGCCGGATCAGCTGGTCGGCCACGCTCGAGCACCTCGCCGACGTCGACCTGGTGGTCGAGGCGGTCATCGAGGAGCTGAGCGTCAAGAAGGCGCTCTTCGCGAGCCTCGACGAGATCTGCAAGCCGGGCGTCGTGCTGGCCACCACCACCTCGTCGCTGCCGGTGATCGACGTGGCGATGGCCACCCAGAGGCCGGCCGACGTGGTGGGGCTGCACTTCTTCAACCCGGCGCCGGTCATGCCGCTGGTCGAGGTCATCCGCACGATCCGCACCTCGCCGGAGGCCACCGCGACGGCCCGCGCGGTCTGCGCAGCGCTCGGCAAGACCGGCGTGGTCTGCGGCGACCGGTCCGGGTTCATCGTCAACGCCCTGCTCTTCCCGTACCTGAACGACGCGGTGAAGATGCTTGAGGCCAGCTACTCCACGGCCGACGACATCGACCACGCCATGAAGCTGGGCTGCGGCTACCCGATGGGTCCGTTCGAGTTGCTCGACGTGGTGGGGCTGGACGTCTCGCTTGCCATCCAGCGGGAGTTGTACCTGGAACTGCGCGAGCCGGGCTTCGCGCCCGCGCCGCTGCTCGAGCACCTGGTCACCGCCGGCTACCTGGGCCGCAAGACCCGCCGCGGCTTCCGCGACCACTCGCACCGCTGACCGCGCCGACGGCGTCTGTCCCTGCGCTTCCCGCGGGGTGTGGAACATGGCGGGGTCGGCGGCTACCCCTACGACGGCTCGGTGGTGCGCCCGTCGGGCCGTCCCGCTAGGCGGAACGTACGCTTGGTGACTGTGAGCCCCCGTCGCAACCGCCCCCGCCGGGACGAGAACGCCAACCTGGACGCCGACCGCGTCCGGCAGGGCGTCGCCTCGGTGCAGCAGTGGACCGACGGCGCCTGGCAGGTCCGTGGCATCGGCGCGGGCGCGTCGGTCAAGACGTACCGCTGCCCGGGTTGTAACCAGGAGATCCCGCCCGGGGTGGCGCACCTGGTGGCCTGGCCGGCGGACGGCCTGGGTGACCTGACCGACCGGCGGCACTGGCACAGCGGCTGCTGGCGGGCCCGGGAGCGACGCGGCCCGGCGGTGCAGCGCGGCCGGAGCTCCCCGCGCTACTGAAGGCTGCGGCTGAGCGATCTGGATCACGCTGTTCGTGTCTGGGCGGGCGGTGGCGGCGACTTCGCGACACACTTGGGCGGTGAGCACACCGATCCGCGCGTCGTCGATCCTGCCCGGCCGCCGGGAGGACATCGAGCTGCACACCGCCGATGGTCTGCGGCTGGTCGGTGAGCTGGCTCTGCCGGCCGACCGGCCGCCGGTGGCCACCCTTGTCTGCCTGCACCCGCTGCCCACCCACGGCGGGATGATGGACAGCCACGTGTTCCGCAAGGCGGCCTGGCGGTTGCCCGCACTGGCAGACGTGGCCGTGCTCCGCTTCAACACCCGGGGCACCAGCAGCGTGCGCGGCACCAGCGAGGGGACGTTCGACGGTGCGGTCGGCGAGCGTTTCGACGTGGCCGCCGCCATCGAGTACGCGGAGTTCGCCGAACTGCCGAACATCTGGCTGGTCGGGTGGTCGTTCGGCACCGACCTGGCGCTCAAGTACGGCTGCGACCCGGCGATCACGGGCGCGATCCTGCTCTCCCCACCGCTGCGCTTCTCGGCCCCCGAGGACCTGGGCACCTGGGCCGGCTCCGGTCGGCCGCTCGTGGCGCTGGTGCCCGAGTTCGACGACTACCTGCGCCCGGCCGAGGCCCGGGAGCGGTTCGCGGCGGTGCCGCAGGCCGAGGTGATCGGGGTGCCCGGCGCGAAGCACCTCTGGGTGGGCGACGCCGAGACGGTGCTCGACGAGATCGTCCGCCGGGTCAACCCCGCCGTCGAGGTGCCGTTGCCGACGACCTGGGACGGCCCGATGGAGGTCGGTGACGCCAGCGCGTACGCCGACCGGACGGTGGCGTCGTTCGCCGACACGCCCGTCCCCGGCCCGGCTGCCGGCTGACCTCACGCCGGGGCGACCTGCCCGGCTCGGTCAGCGGGTCTCCTGGCGGGGGAGCACCACCTCGCGCAGGATCAGTTGCAGCGCGGCCACGGTGGGGATGGCGATGAGTGCGCCCACCACGCCCAGCAGCGCCACCCCGAGCAGCGCGGCCAGCAGGGCGGCCACCTCGTTGACCTCGACCGAGCGCCGCATCACCTTCGGGTAGACCAGGTAGTTCTCCACCTGCTGGTAGATGAGGAAGAAGACCGCGCAGGCGATGCCCACCGGCAGGCTCGTGGCGAAACCGACGAGGCTCACGATCACCGCGCCCAGGGTGGCGCCGATCTGTGGGATCAGGTCGGTCACCGCGACCACCACGGCCAGCGCGAACGGGTACGGCAACCCGACGATCAAGGCGAAGACGAAGGTGGTCGTGCCGGCCAGCACCGCGATGCTCAGCGCGCCGACCATGTAGGCGCCCACCTTGGCCAGGATCTCGTCGCCGATCAGCTGCACCCGCTCCCGCCGCGACCGGGGCACCAGCGAGTAGCCCAGCGAGCGCAGCCGGTTGAAGTACGCCAGGAAGTAGATGGTCAGCACCAGCACGGTAAGCGTCCGGAACACGGTGCCGAAGATCAACTGTGCGCCGCCGAGAACCCCGCCGAGCGCCCGGCCGATCGTGTCCGCGTTGGCCGCGCTCTGCACCCGCTCCATCACGTCGTACCGCACCACCAGGTCGTTGACCGTCGGGTTGCGGCGCAGATCCTCGACGTAGCTGGGCAACTGTTCGATGAACTGCCCCGACTGCGTCACGACCGGCGGGACGAGCGCCACCACCCCGCCGCAGAGCAGCAGCACCACGGTCAGCGCCACGACCGCGACCGCGAGGCCGTTCGGCACACCCCAGCGACGCAGCCGCACCACCGCCGGGTTGAGGCCGACCGCGAGGAACAGCGCGATCACCACCAGCACCAGAATGCCGCCGGCATTGCGAATCCCCAGATAAAGGGTGTACGCCAGCAGCACGCCAAGCGCGCCGGTGAACCCGATCAGGAAGCTGCTGCGCCGCAGCGGACGACCCGGCGTGCCGAACTTCCCCGACGGGACCGCCGGCAGATCCTCCGGGTCAAGGTCGGTAACCGGAACCGGACGGGGTTCCTCAGTGCGCGGCGTCTGGTCGCGTGGCGCACCTGTGGTGGAGGCCCGGGCGTGGCGTCCGGGTCGTCGGCGGGCTGGCCGTGCTGTGGCACCAGGGACCTCCGGGTCAGGCGGTGGGGGACGACGGGTGATGGTCGCCTGCCGGTGGGACGGTGCGGCAGGGGACTGGACACTTCATGGTCGCTACCGACCAGGAGACCGTCAATCCGGTGCCATCCGGAACTTGATCCACTCGACATCGCCGATATGGGGGTGTCGGGGCAGCGGGACAGCCCCACATCGGCGATGTTGTGTCGATCATGCGGGGCGGCCCTCCCCAGAGTAGCCGCGTGAGCGTTACGGGGTCACCCGGGCGCTGTGCGGGCCGTGGGCTGTGGGCCGCGCTGAGGCGGTAAGCGGTCAGTCCTTTTCGATCTTGACCTTGCTCGGCTTGGCGCTGCGCTCGTCGGTTGTCGGCTTGCTGGGCCGCTTGCCGTTCTCACCGGTGCTGGTGATCTTGGTGGGCTTGGCGCTCCGGCCGCCCTCGCCCGGCACGGCCGCCACCGTCGGCTCGCCGTCCACGCCCGCGCTGGCCGCGCTGCCGTCGACCGTGGTCACCGGCTCGGCAACCGGTCGGGTCGTCGACTGCCCGGCCTCGTTCGTAGTGGTGGCCACGGGCTGCGTGGCGTCGGCGGGCTCGGCCTTGAGGCCGGTGGCCGCACCGTTAGCCGACCCGGCGTCGGCGGTCACCAACACGCCGTCATCGGCAGCCGGCGCGGTCGGCCCGTCGACATTTGTCGGCGCGGTCGCACCGGCGGTGGTCGGCGCGGTCGGGCCGTCGATCGGGCCGGTGGTGCTCTGCAAACGCAGCTCGGCCATCTGGCGTTCGAGTTCGTCGGACTCCTGACGAGCCTTCCACGTCTCCTGCCGCAGGTCGGCGAGCTGCTGCTGGGCCTGCGCGATCTCCAACATGACCTGGGCGAGCTGCTGCCGACCGGCCGCCGCCTCCTGCTGCGTCGCCGCCAGGTGCTGCTGCGTGGTGGCCAGGTGCTGCTGGGTGGTGGCCGCGTACTCCTCGAACTGCCGGCGGGAAGCCGCGACATGCTCGTCGGCCTTGCGGCGCTTGTCGCCCGCCTCGGTTTCGGCGCGGCTCAGCAGCTCGGCGGCCTCCGACTCGGCCCGCTCGCGCATCGCCGAGGCATCCTGCTCGGCCGCCAGACGGATCGCGGCAGCGCCCTGCTCGATCTCGCTCTTGCGGCTGGCGTACTCGGTCTCCAGTTCGTTCTTGCGGGCCGAATATTCGGTCTCCAACTCGTCGCTGCGAGCGGCCCAGGTCGCCTCCAGCTCCTGCTGACGACTGGCGAACCCGGTCTCCAACTCCTGCTGGCGTGCCGCGTGCTGCTTGTCCAACTCGTCGCGGCGCTTGGCGAACTCCTGCTCGGCCGTGGACCGTCGCTGGGCCAGCTCGCGGTCGGCCGCCTCCCGCCGGGAGTTGACCTCCTGCTCCACGCCGGCCCGCCACGCGCCCAGCTCCTGCTGGGTCTGCGCACGCGACTGCTGCACGTACGCCTCGGTCTCGCTGCGCATCCGCTGGACGTACGCCTCAGTCTCGGCGCGGCTGCGCTTGGCCGACTCGGACGCCTGCGTGGTCAGGCGCTCCGCCTCCTGCTGTGCCTTGGCCCGCGCGGCCCGGCCCGCCATCGACGCGTCGTCGATGATCTGCTTGGCCTCCTGCTGTGCCTTGGCGTGGGTTGCCCGGCCGGCCGCGGTCGCGTTGTCGGTGAGCCGCTTGGCCTCCTGCTGGGCCTTGGCGTGCACCTCTTTGGCCGCCTCACGCAGGTCACCGGCCTCCTGCTGGGCGGTGGCCAACGCCTCGCGGGCCGCCTCGCGCAGCTTGGTGGCCTCCTGCTGGGCGCGAGTGTGGATCTCCTTGGCGGTGTCCCGGAGTTGGGTGGCCTCCTGTTGGGCCTTGGTGAGCGCGTCCTGCGCCGCCTTGCGCAGCTTCGCCGACTCGTCCTTCGCGGACCGCACGGTCGCTTCCGCCTCGGCGCGTCGAGCGGCGCTGTGCCGCTCCTCCTCCTGGCGGCGGGAGGCGAGCGCGATCTCGAAGTCCTTCAACGCCCGCGCGGCCTGCTCGCGGGCCTCCTCGATGATGTGCTCGGCGGCGGCGCGACGGGCCTCGATCTCCTCGTTAGCCGCTGACAGGATCTGCTCGGCCTGCTCCTCGGCCAGGGTGAGGATCGACTCGACGCGGGGGCCCAGGTGCCGGAACGAGGCCCGGTCCACCACGTTCATCTGCTTGCGGACCTGCGTCAGGTCCCGTTGCAGCACCTCGACCTGGCCGGCGAGCTTGTGGATCTGTGTATAGGCCTGTTCCCGTTCGGCGGCGAGGGTCGCGATCTCGTGCTCGGCACGCGCGACGTACCTCTCGACCTGCTTCTTGTCATACCCCCGCAGAGCGGACTCGAAGCTGGGCTCCGTGGTCACGTCCCCGCCGAGCGCGAACAGTTCCTCGCCGTGCGACATGTCCCCATCCTCACACGCATCGGACCCTGCGGGGGCGATACAGACGGCCCTTGTGGGACCTACTTCACTCCGTGAGGAGGACGCGATGTCAGTGGGTGGGAAACGCACACGGCGCGAGGTCACACCGGTCACCCGGTGTCACCTCGCGCCGTCGATGCCCCGCCCTGACGCCTCGCGTCAGCCAGCGGTCTCCGCGGTCACTCGCTCCTGGCCGCCGTCGGCCTTCTTCGCCTCCGGCTTGGCCGCCGGAGCTGCCGCCGCCGGCACGCCGGGGACGATGCCGGCGAGACCGGAAAGCATCTGCCCGAGCTGCGAGGTGACCGCGTCCTTCTGCCGGGTGAGGTCCTCGACCTCGCGGCGTGCGGCCTGCGTGGTCAGCTCGGCCTCGGTGCGGGCCTCGGTGAGCAGGCGCTGCGACTCGGCCTTCGCCTCGTTGAGCGTCTTCTCGGAGTGCGCCTTGGCCTTGTCGATCGTCTCGGCGGCGTTGCGCTCCGACTCGACCCGGCGTGCCTCGGCGCGCTGCTCGATCTCCTTGGCGCGCTCCTGCGCGGCACGGGCGCGCTGCTCGGCCTCGCTGACCATCTTCTGGGTCTGGGCGACCTGGGAGGCGTGCCGCTCGGACTCCTCGCGCTCGGCCTTCTCGCGGCGCTCGGCCAGCTGCAGCTCAAGGGCCTGCAGGTCCTTGTCGCGCTTGTCCCGGGCGTCGGTGAGCAGCTTGGTCGCCTCGGCGCGCTTCTCCTCGGCCTCGCGGGCGGCCTTGGCCCGCTGCTGGGTGATCTCCCGCTCGGCGGTGGCACGGAGGGTGGCCACCTCCCGCTCGACAGTCGACTTCAGCTCGGCCACCTCGTGCGCGGTGACGGTACGCAGCTGCTTGGTCTCACGGTCCGCGTCGGCGCGCAGCGTGTCGGCCTCACGGCGGGCCTGCACCCGGACCTCGGCGGCCTCGCGCTCGGCGGCGGTGCGCAGGTTTCCGGCGTCGCGCTCGGCGCTCGCCTTCATCGCGGCGGCCTCGGCGCGGGCCTTGTCCGTGATCTCGCGAGCCTCCAGGCGGGCGGCGGAGAGGATGCCCTCCGACTCGCGCTTGGCCTCGTTGCGGTGGTCGTTGGCCTGCTCTTCGGCGAGCCGCAGGATCTGCTCGACCCGGGTGCCGAGCCCCGAGAGGGTGGGCCGGCTGTTCTCTTCGAGCTGCTTGTTGGTGTCGGTGAGCTTCTGCTCCAGCGCACTCATGCGCTGCTCGGCCTGGCGGAGCCGACGCTGGGCGTCGTTCATCCGCTGCTCGGCCTCGGCACGGGCCTGCTCGGACTGGGTCAGCGCGGCCGTCATCCGGCCGATGAAGTCATCGACCTGGTGAGTGTTGTATCCGCGCAGGCCAACGGTGAAATCTGGCTGCGAGTTCGCGTTATCGAAGAACGCGAGAGGGGAGGACTGCTGCTGGGGCATTGGGACATACTGGCAGACGCCCCAGGGTGCTTCGCAAGAGCGGTACGAAGCTTTCGTGTCCTCTTTACATGGTCAACTCGCTCGCTCGGCAAGGCCGGACCAATGGGCGATCTTGGCAGGTCCCGGGCGGGACGGACGCCACGCAGAGTGAGGATAAAAAGGGCCACAGGTGCACCCCGTGGCCCTTTGTTCGCTCCGGACCGGCTCTCCGCTAATGAGAGCGGAAGAACAATGGTCCGATCACCGCATTGGTCATCCGGTCCTCATCCATCCGGCCGGTGCCCGGTAACGGGGTTGCCGCTCACTGCCCCCGGAACCGGTTGATCGCGTCCTCGTGCTGGGCCCGCAGCTCGCCGTCGCGCACGCCCAGCCCGTCGGCGGGTGCGAGGCAGCGCACGCCGACCTTGCCCTGGTGGGCGTTGCGGTGCACCTCGTACGCCGCCTGGCCGGTCTGCTCCAGGGGGTAGGTGCGGGACACCGTCGGGTGCACCTTGCCGAGCGCGACGAGGCGGTTGGCCTGCCACGCCTCGTGGTAGTTGGCGAAGTGACTGCCGACGATCCGCTTGAGGTGCATCCACAGGTAACGGTTGTCGTACTGGTGCTGGAAACCGCTTGTGGACGCGCAGGTGACGATCGTTCCGCCACGCCGGGCCACGTAGACGCTCGCGCCGAACGTCTCCCGGCCCGGGTGCTCGAAGACGATGTCCGGGTCCTCACCGCTTGTCAGCTCACGGATCCGCTCGCCGAACCGGCGCCACTCGTCCTGGTCCTGGGTCTGCTCGTCCTTCCAGAAGCGGAAGCCCTCCGCCGCCCGGTCGATGACCAGCTCCGCGCCCATCTTGCGGCACAGTTCGGCCTTCTCCGGTGAGGAGACGACGCAGACGGGGATCGCGCCGCCGTTGAGCGCCATCTGGGTGGCGTACCCGCCGAGGCCGCCGGAGGCGCCCCAGATCAACACCACGTCGCCCTGCTTCATGTTGGCCCCGTGGTGCGAGACGAGCTGCCGGTACGCGGTGGAGTTGACCAGCCCAGGGCTGGCCGCCTCTTCCCAGCTCAGGTGCCGTGGCTTCGGCATCAGCTGGTTGGCCTTGACGATGGCCAGCTCGGCCAGCCCGCCGAAGTTGGTCTCGAAGCCCCAGATCCGCTGCTGCGGGTCGAGCATTGTGTCGTCGTGCCCCGCCGCGTCCTCAAGCTCGACGGATAGGCAGTGCGCGACGACCTCGTCGCCGGGCGCCCACCGGGTCACCCCGGGGCCGGTGCGCAGCACCACGCCGGCGGCGTCCGAACCGACCACGTGGTACGGCAGGTCGTGCCGGCGGGTCAGCTCGGAGATCCGGCCGTAGCGCTGGAGGAACTTGAATGTGGGAAGCGGCTCGAAGATGCTCGTCCACACCGTGTTGTAGTTGATCGCGCTGGCCATCACGGCGACCAGCGCCTCGCCCGGCCCGAGTTCCGGCGTCGGCACCTCCTGCACGTGCAGCGCCTTGCGGGGGTCCTTGTCCCGGCTGGCCATGCCGTCGAACATCCGGGCTTCCTCGGCGCGGACGACCACGCCCCGGTAGCTCTCGGGGACGGGCAGTCCGGCGAGGCCGGCGAGCTCGCGGTCCGGGTCGTTCGATTCCTCCGCGGCCATGATCGCTTCGAGGATGTCCTGCACGGTGACCTCCGGTTCGTCCCCGCACCCGCACGGGCTTGGGTGCTGCCATCGTCGGCGCCGGCGGGCACGATCGCCATGTCGTCATTCGACACATCCGGCACCCTTCGGGCTCCTGTGGGCCGGACGTTACTGAACGGTAGCTAGGGCGGGAAGTCTCTGTGAAAAACTGCATCGGCCGATGCGTGAAGGTGTCCGACGACCGCGCAAACCGCGCACCGCCGCGCTCGCGCGGGCCGGCCGGTGGCCCCGCCACCGGCCCCGACGGGCCTTGGGTGCGCCCCCGCCCCGCTTGATCGACTCCATGTCGCCGATGTGGCGGTGTCGGATGATCTGGATGCCGCCACATCGGCGATCCGGAGTCGATCAGAGTCGGCGAGCGGGCGTAATGGAGTCGGTCAGAGCTGGCGACCGTCGATCTGGCGGTCGGTCAGTGGCCGGCGGCGGGTTCGACGAGTTCGACGAGGACGCCGCCCGCGTCCTTGGGGTGCACGAAGTTGATCCGGGAGTCCGCGGTGCCGCGCCGGGGGGCGTCGTAGAGCAGCCGCATCCCGCGGGCGCGCAGCGCCGCACATGCCGCGTCGATGTCGACCACCGTGTACGCGACCTGCTGCACGCCCGGCCCGTTGCGGTCGAGGAACTTGGCGATCGTCGACTCGGGGCTGAGAGGGGCGAGCAGTTGCACGCAGCCGCCCTCGGTCGTCGGCCCGACTGCCAGCATCGCCTCCCGGACGCCCTGCTCGGTGTTGGTCTCGGTGTGCACGCAGCGCATCCCGAACGTCCGCTCGTAGAAGTCGATCGCGGCGTCCAGGTCGAGTACGGCGATGCCGACGTGGTCGATCTTGCGAAGCCCGATGTCTGTGACGTAGTCCGCACCGGGCTCGACGGGGGAGTTCTCTGCCATGGCGCTAGTCTGACCGAACAATCGTTAAGGCGTACAGCTCGGCACCCCCCTCGGAGGCAGGCATGGCTTCGGTGATCGTCAGCGGCGCGCGCACCCCCATGGGGCGGCTGCTGGGCAACCTCAAGGACCTCCCGGCCACCAAGCTCGGCGGGATCGCCATCAAGGCGGCGCTGGAGCGGGCCGGTGTCAGCCCGGACCAGGTCCAGTACGTGATCATGGGGCAGGTGCTCCAGGCCGGCGCCGGTCAGATCCCGGCGCGGCAGGCTGCGGTCGAGGCCGGCGTACCGATGTCGGTGCCGGCGCTGACCATCAACAAGGTGTGCCTCTCCGGCCTGGACGCGATCGCCCTTGCCGACCAGCTGATCCGGGCCGGCGAGTTCGACATCGTGGTGGCCGGCGGCATGGAGTCGATGACCAACGCCCCGCACCTGCTGATGGGGCAGCGCTCCGGCTACAAGTACGGCGACGTGGTGATCAAGGACCACATGGCGCACGACGGGCTCAGCGACGCCTGGGACTGCTGCTCGATGGGCGAGTCGACCGAGCGGCTCGGCACAAAGCACGGCATCTCCCGCGAGGAGCAGGACGCCTTCGCCGCAGCCAGCCACCAGCGGGCCGCCGCCGCGCAGAAGAACGGCCACTTCGCCGAGGAGATCACCCCGGTGCTGATCCCGCAGCGCAAGGGCGACCCGCTGGTGATCAGCGACGACGAGGGCATTCGCCCGGACACCACTGTCGAGTCGCTGGCCAAGCTGCGTCCCGCGTTCGCCAAGGACGGCACCATCACCGCCGGCAGTTCCTCGCCGATCTCCGACGGCGCTGCCGCTGTCGTCGTCATGAGCAAGGCCAAGGCCAACGAGTTGGGGCTGACCTGGCTGGCCGAGATCGGCGCGCACGGTAACGTGGCCGGCCCGGACAACTCCCTGCACTCGCAGCCGTCCAACGCGATCAACCACGCCCTCAAGAAGGGCGGCCTGAGCGTGGAGGACCTGGATCTCATCGAGATCAACGAGGCGTTCGCGCAGGTAGGCATCCAGTCCATCCGTGACCTCGGTATCAGCGCGGACAGGGTCAACGTCAACGGCGGCGCGATCGCGCTGGGCCACCCGATCGGCATGTCCGGCGCGCGACTCGTCCTCACCCTCGCGCTGGAGTTGAAGCGGCGCGGCGGCGGCACGGGCGCGGCGGCGCTCTGCGGCGGCGGTGGCCAGGGCGACGCGCTGATCATCCACGTGCCGGGAAGTGCAGCGGCCGGCCAGTGAGCGCGACGAGTGAGTCGGTTCTGCGAGCCCCGCAGTCGTGAACGAAGATGACGCAGTGAGCGAAGCGGTCGAGAACGTGCCGGCGGCGGCCACCGGATCGGTGCGCCGCAGCCGGGACGTACCGCTGCTTGTCGAGCGGGCCCGCACCGGCGACGCCCGCGCGGTGGCCCGGCTGATCACCCTTGTGGAGAACGGCGACGAGTTGCTGCCGGAGATCGCCGCCGCGCTGGCGCCGTACGCCGGGCAGGCCCAGGTCGTCGGGCTGACCGGCTCCCCCGGGGTGGGCAAGTCGACCACCACAAACGAGCTGGTCCGCGCGCTGCGGGCGCGTGGCCACCGGGTCGGTGTGCTGGCTGTCGATCCGTCCAGCCCGTTCACCGGTGGGGCGATCCTCGGCGACCGGGTCCGGATGCAGGACCACGCGACCGACCCGGGCGTCTACATCCGGTCGATGTCCAGCCGGGGGCACCTCGGCGGGCTGTCGGCGGCGACGCCGCAGGCGGTCCGCGTGCTGGAGGGCGCCGGCTGCGACGTGGTGCTCGTGGAGACCGTCGGCGTCGGGCAGGCCGAGGTCGAGGTCGCCTCGCTCGCCGACACCACGCTCGTGCTGCTCGCGCCGGGCATGGGTGACGCGATCCAGGCGGTCAAGGCCGGCATCCTGGAGATCGCCGACGTCTTCGTGGTCAACAAGGCCGACCGGGACGGCGTCGACGCCACGATCCGCGACATCCAGGGCATGATCGCCCTCGGCGAACGCGGCCCGGGGCAGTGGCGACCGCAGGTGGTCCGCGCTATCGCCGCGCGGGCCGAGGGCATCGACGACATCGCCGCCGCCATCGACAAGCACCGCGGTTGGCTTGTCGAGCACGGCGAGCTGCGTCGCCGCCAGGAGGCGCGGGCCGCCGCCGAGGTCGAGGCCATCGCGCTGGGCGTGCTCCGCGCGCGGATCGGTTCCCTTCGCGACGGTACGGAGTTGACGACGCTCGCCGCCAAGGTTGCCGAGGGGGCGCTGGACCCGTACGCGGCGGCGGACAACCTGCTCGCCCAGCTCGGACGGTGACCGTCCACGGCGGACACCTCGGCGCCGCCACGTCCTTGTAGGCTCGCACCGCCCCACGGCGGTGGGGTCGGGTCGGTGTGCCGGCTCGGCGGCGCGACAGCAGGGGAGTGGCACGTGGACCACGATGCGACGCGGGAGCTGACCACGGTGCCGGCGGTGGCCGGCGGCACGACGCAGGTCTCCGACGAGGTGGTCGAGAAGATCGCCGTCGCGGCGGCCCGCGCGGTGCCCGGTGTGGCCGAGTTGGGCGGGGATATCGCCAGGTTCTTCAACTCGGTGCTCGACCGGGTCGGGCTGGACCAGGTGGGTGACGCCCGACGGGGCTGCTCGGCGCACGTGACCGGGGACGCGGCTGTGGTCAACCTGGTGCTGGTGATCGAGGCCGGTCGGCCGGTGCCGGAGGTCACGGGCCAGGTGCGGGCCAAGGTCACCGAGGCGGTCGAGGCGTACGGGCTGCGGGTCGACGAGGTGAACATCCGTGTCGACGACGTGGCGATGGGTGCGCCGGCGGCTCCGACAGCCTGAGGTGGTTACCTGTCGGTAAGGACTGACTTAGCGATCGTTCAGGTGAGGGCTCTACACTCGACGTGCATCGACGAACCGAGGAGGAGCCCCGCTCATGGACGCCGACGAGATCGCCGCCGGACGGGCCCGCTGGCAGGCCCGGTACGACTCCGCGCGCAAGCGGGACGCCGACTTCACCACCCTCTCCGGGATGACTGTCGACCCGGTCTACGGCCCGCCGGAGGGCACCTCCTACCCGGGCTTCGAACGGATCGGCTGGCCGGGCGAGTACCCGTACACCAGGGGTCTTTATCCGACCGGCTACCGCGGGCGGACCTGGACGATCCGGCAGTTCGCCGGCTTCGGCAACGCGCAGCAGACAAACGAGCGCTACAAGATGATCCTCGGCGCCGGCGGCGGTGGCCTCTCGGTCGCGTTCGACATGCCGACCCTGATGGGCCGTGACTCCGACGACCCGCAGGCGCTCGGCGAGGTCGGCCACTGCGGCGTCGCCATCGACACCGCCACGGACATGCAGGCGCTCTTCGACGGCATCGACCTGGCCGGCGTCACCACCTCGATGACGATCTCCGGCCCTGCCGTCCCGGTGTTCTGCATGTACCTGGTCGCCGCCGAGCGGCAGGGCGCCGACCTGTCCAAGCTGGACGGCACGCTGCAGACCGACATCTTCAAGGAGTACATCGCGCAGAAGGAGTGGCTCTTCGACCCGGAGCCGCACCTGCGCCTGATCGGCGACCTGATGGAATACTGCGCCGCCGAGATTCCGCGCTACAAGCCGCTGTCGGTCTCCGGCTACCACATCCGCGAGGCTGGCTCGACAGCCGCGCAGGAGTTGGCGTACACCCTCGCCGACGGGTTTGGCTATGTCGAGCTGGGCCTGTCGCGCGGCCTGGACGTGAACGTCTTCGCGCCGGGGCTGAGCTTCTTCTTCGACTCGCACCTCGACTTCTTCGAGGAGATCGCAAAGTTCCGCGCCGCCCGCCGGATCTGGGCCCGCTGGCTGCGTGACGTCTACGGCGCGACGAGCGAGAAGGCCCTCTGGCTGCGGTTCCACACGCAGACCGCAGGGGTGTCGCTGACCGCCCAGCAGCCGGTGAACAACGTCGTACGCACAGCCGTCGAGGCGCTCGCGGCGGTACTGGGCGGGACAAACTCGCTGCACACCAACGCGCTGGACGAGACCCTGGCTCTGCCCACCGACGAGTCCGCCGAAATCGCCCTGCGTACGCAGCAGGTGCTGATGGAGGAGATCGGCGTGGTCAACGTGGCCGACCCGCTCGGCGGCTCCTGGTACGTCGAGGCGCTGACCGACAAGATCGAAGCCGAGGCGGAGGAAATCTTCGCCCGGATCCGGCAGCTCGGCGGCGAGGGGCCGCACCAGATCGGGCCAATGACCTCCGGCATCCTGCGCGGCATCGAGAACGGCTGGTTCACCGGGCACATCGCCGAGTCGGCCTTCGTCTATCAGCAGGCCCTCGAAAAGGGCGACAAGAAGATCGTCGGCGTCAACTGCCACACCGGCACGGTCGCCAAGGAGCTGGAGATCCTGCGCATCTCGCACGAGGTGGAGCTGGAGCAGCGTCGGGTGCTCGCCGAGCGCAAGAACGCGAGGGACGAGGCCGCGGTCCGCGAGGCGGTGTCCCGGATGGTCCAGGCCAGCCGCACCGACGAGAACATGATCCCCGCCATGCTCGACGCAGTCCGCGCCGAAGCAACCCTCGGCGAAATCTGCGACGCCCTCCGCGCCGAGTGGGGCACCTACCGCGAACCAGCCCGCTTCTAACCCCCACCCCCACCCCCCACCCCCGCGCCCCCCACCCCCCGCACCCCCGCGATCTTGCAGTTGCTGCCTCGACATATGTCGCATAGGGCGTGTATGGGGGACCGAAAATGCAAGATCGCGGGGGTGGGGGCGGGGGGCGTGAGAGTTGCAACGTCGGGGTTGCGGGTGAGCTGAGATCGTCGGCTCACGTGCGAGACTAGGTAACCATGAGCGACCCACGGATCACCTCGTCGATCTTCACCCGCGGCGCGGTCGACCTCAGCACGCTGCGCGGCCCCGCACCAGCAAGCACTCGCCCCGGCACACCCCCGCAGGGCGGCCCCTCCGCCAGCACCCCCGGCGCACAGGCAGCCGGCGGCAACGCCTTCATCGTCGACGTCACCGAAGCGACTATCCAGTCCGAGGTGCTCGAACGGTCGATGGCCATGCCCGTCATCGTCTTCTTCGGCGCGGCAGGTTACCCGGAGAGCGACGAGTTCGCCCCCGTGCTGGAACGGCTGGCCGCCGAGAGCGGCGGCGCCTGGGTGCTCGCCCGGGTCGACGTGCAGGAAAACCCACGGATCGCCCAGATGTTCCGGGTCCAGGGCATCCCCATGGTCTACGCGGTGGTCGGCGGCCAGCCGATCGACGCGTTCTCCGGCGTGGTGCCCGAGGCCCAGCTCCGCCAGTGGCTCCAAGCCGTACTCAAGGCCGGTGGCGTGGCCGTCGCCGAGCCGGAGGACCCGCGTCTCGACGAGGCGGACGACGCCCTGATGAGCGGCGACCTGGACGCCGCCGAGCAGGCGTACCGGAAGATCCTCGCTGACGCCCCGGCGGACGCCGCCGCCACGGCGGGGCTGGCCCAGGTCGGGGTTGCCCGCCGGGTGGCAGGCGCGGACCCGGCCGCCGCGCTGGCCGCCGCCGAGAGCGCCCCCGACGACGTCGCGGCGCAGCTGCTCGCTGCCGACATCGAGGTGCTCAGCGGCCTGGCCGAGCAGGCGTACGCCCGGCTCGTCGGTCTGGTCCGGCGCACCGCGGGCGAGGATCGCGAGACCGTGCGCCAGCACCTCGTGTCCCTGTTCTCCATCGCCGGCCCGGACGACCCGGCGGTCGCCTCGGCCCGCCGAGCCCTGGCCAGCGCCCTGTTCTGAGTTCACGCACGACGTTGAGTTCACGCACGGTTTCGAGTACGTAGCACGCCAGTGCGGGCCGGCGATCCGCCGGCCCGCCCGACCACTGGGGACGGGAGCTCACGATGCGCCGGATCGCCGTCCTCGACGCGCCGACAAACCTCGGCCTGCGTCCGCCGACGCCCACCTCCGTCCCGGGCTGCGCCAAGGCGCCCGGCGCGCTGCGCGACCACGACCTGCTGGCCCGGCTGCGGGCTCGCGACGCCGGCTGCATCACCCCAGCTCGGTACGACCCCGGTGACTGGCGACCCGGCGACGGTGTGTGCCACGCCCGGGAGATCGCCGACTACTCGCTGGCCCTCGCCGAGCGGATCGGCTCGATCATCGACCGGGGCGAGTTCCCTGTCGTGCTGGGCGGCGACTGCTCGGTGCTGCTCGGCTCCGCGCTCGCCATGCACCGTCTCGGTGAGGCAGTCGGTGGCCGCATCGGGCTGGTATTCGTGGATGGGCACTCCGACTTCCGGCACCCCGGCAACGCCTCCTACGTCGGTGCGGCGGCCGGCGAGGACCTGGCGCTGGTCACCGGGCGCGGGCAGGCCGACCTCGCCGCGCTGGAGGGCCGCCGACCCTACTTCCGCGACATCGACGTGGTGGTGCTCGGCATCCGGGCGCAGGACGAATACCGGCTCGACCTCCAGGCCGCGGGCATCATCACCCGGCCGGTGCCGGCACTGCGGGCCGAGGGCGCCGCCCGGACGGCACAGTGGGCACACGAGCAGCTCGCCGACTGCGCGGGCTACTGGGTGCACATCGACGTCGACGTGCTCGACCCTGCGGTGATGCCCGCCGTGGACGCACCGGACCCGGGCGGGATCGCCTTCGCCGAGTTGGAGATCCTTCTCGCCGGCCTGGTCGACACCCCACACTGCCTCGGCGTCGAGCTGACCGTCTTCGACCCTGACTACGACCCGGACGGGTCGTACGCCGCCGAGATCGTCAACACGGTGGTCGCCGGGCTCACCCCGGTCACCGCCCCGGAGGCGCTGCCACCCCGGCTGCTGTCCGCCCGGCCGACCCCCACTCCCCGGCGTACCAAGACCCGCGCGGCAGACCTCGACGCCCGCTCCGACCGTGCGGGTGTCTCAGATCGTGCGGGTCTCGCGGATCGTGCGGGTCTCTCGGATCGTGCGGACCGGTCGGAGCGCTCGGATCGTGCGGGTCTTGCCGATGCGGTCTCTGCTGATGCGGGCCTGGGCGGAGCGAGCGTCAGCGGTGTCGGCGCTGCTGATGCGGCGTTCGCTGGTCCAGGTTCCGGAGCTGCCGATTCCGTCCACGTCGAGCCCTTCGGCGTCGAACCCGCCGGCGTCGAGTCCTCCGGTGCTGGCTCTGCTCTCGGCGGGTCCTTCGGTGTTGAGCCGGCCGGGTCCGCTGGCGGCGAGCATGTTGCTGCTGCGTCCGCCGGGCGCGTCGGGGCCGATTCCTTCAGGGCTGCGCCCGCTGGTGCTACCGGCGCTGAGCCGTTAGGTGCTGGGCCTGCCGACACCGGGTCTTCTGACGCCCAGCCGCCTGTGGCCGAGGTGCCGGGCGGTGTCCCGGTTCCGGTCCAGGCGGAGCCGTTCGGTACGCGGGGTGCGACCCGGTGGGAGCCGTCAGGTGTCGTGTCCAGCGACCCGGCCGGCACTCCGGCTTCAACGGAGCGGGAACCTGTCGGCCCGCCCGCGTCGGCTGGTCCCGGGCTGCTGCGGAGGCCCTCGCCGGCCGAGCAAAACCACACGAACCGCCGCGAATCCGGCACTGCCTGACCTGTTGCCGGTCGGCACGGGCGGTTGATCGACTCGAGTTCCTGGTAATCGCGGTGTCCCACTAGCTCGGATACCGCGATTACCAAGAAATCGAGTCGATCATCGGCGGAGCTGCCTGGCCGCGCCCAGTGGGGGAGCCGCCGCCACCAGCACCCTGGCCGCCGGGGGCGCTGCGGTCCTCAGGTGGCGGGCAGGGCGCGGAGGAAACGCTCGGCGATCGGGACGGCCGAGGAGGTGCTGGCGCCGCCCTTCTCCACGAAGACGGCGAACGCGACATCTCCCCGCCAGCCGACAAACCAGGCGTGGGTGTTGGCGGGGTTGTTGTCGTACTCGGCGGTGCCGGTCTTGCCGTACACCTCGCCACCCGGCACGTCCTTGAGGGCGCTGCCGGTGCCGGCCGTGACCACCTCGCGCATCATCGTGCGCAGTGCCTCGACCGATTCCGGCTTGAGCTGCTCGCCGGCCGGGGCCGGTTTGGCAGGCGCCGGATCGAGCAGGAGTTTCGGCTGCTCGAACCGGCCCCGGGCGACGGCGGCGGTGGCGCTTGCCATGGCCAGCGGGCTGACAAGCGTGGTGCCCTGACCGAACGAGGCGGCGGCCTGCTCGGCCAGGCTGCCACCGCTCGACACCTTGCCGGTGAAAACGTCCGCGCCGAGGTCCCACTGTGCTTCCAGGCCCAGCGAGCGGCCGGCGGCGGCCAGGCCGTCGCCGCCGAGCTTCGGGGCCAGCGAGGCGAACGCCGTGTTGCAGGACTTGGCGAAGTCGGTACGGAACGGCACCGAGCCCAGCTCGAAGTTGTCGGAATTCTTGAAGGACCGGCCGTCGACGGTGAAGGTCTTCGGGCAGGCCACCGGCCCGTCCAGGGTGACCGCGCCCCGGTCCAGCAGGCCCAGCGTGCTGACCACCTTGAACGTGGAGCCCGGCGGCACCTGGGCGGTGAAGGCCAGGTTCTCCCCGGCCGGCCCGGGACCGTTCGCGGCGGCGAGCACCGCACCGTCACTGATCCGCACGGCCACCAGGGCGGCCCGCCGTGACTCGGCGCGCAGCGCACCGTCGGCCGCGTTCTGGGCGGGCACGTCCAGGGTGGTCTTCAGCGCCTGGCCGGGCTGCGGCTCCCGGCGGAACAGTTCGGTGCCGGTGGGTGCCAGCTTGCCGTCCTCGGCGGGCCGCTCGACCAGAACGGTCAGCCCGGGGGTGCCGCGCAACCGCTCGTCGTAGCGGCCCTGCAGACCGCCGTGCCCCACCAGGTCACCGAGGACGTACCGGTCGGGGTGCGCGGCGAGGTCATCGGCCTGCGCGGGGTCGACCGAACCGAGCAGCGCGCGGGCGAACTCCCGGGTCGGCGCCAGGTCGACCTTGTCGGACTGGAACTTGGTGCCGGGCAGGTCGTAGATCCGGGGCTTGATCTGCCGGTACGCCTCCTCGCGCAGGGTCACCACCTCGACGAAGGCGCCCGGCTCGGCCTTGGCCACCCGGCCGGGCAGATCGGCCAGGTCGACGGCGGGGACCAGGGCCGGACGGATCGCCTTGAAGGCCGCGTCGAGATCCTTGACCAGCTTCTTGACGTCGGTGACCTCGCTCGGCTGCACACCCACCCGGACCACCGGGCGGGGTGCCACGATCGGCTGCCCGGCCGCATCCAGCAGCCCGGCGCGGGGGCCGGTGTCGCGGCGCAACCCCAACCGGTCACCCTTGGTGAGCTGCTCGTGCAGCACCCGGGGCTCCCACATCACCTGCCACTGGTCGTCGTCGCCCTGGGTGAGCCGCAGCTCCCGGTCGTACGCCCAGCGGGTGCCGCCGGGCAGGTCCCACTCCACCCGGATCGGCACGGTGGCGACGTCGGTGGTGATCTTCGGGTCGCCACGGCGGGTCAGCGTGGGCGGGGTCGCCGCCAGCTCGCCGGAGAGCTCCTTGATCTCGCGGGTCACCTCGGCCGCCGGCAGCTTGGCGCCGACCGTGTCGACCACCCCGACGGCCCGCAGGTCGCCGCTGCGCCAGCCGGCGAAGAAGGCGTCGACGCTGCGCTGCGGCCCGTCGTCGGCAGAGCAGGCTGCCAGGGCACCGGCGGTGAGCAGGGTCGCGGTGAGCGCGGCGGCGGCCCGGCGGGCACGATTCGGCAGGTGCGGCCGGGGGTAGGACAGGGTCATGGAGCGGGTCCTTCCGGTCTCGGGCTGCCCTGCACGGTAGTACGCGAACGGTGTCCGAGACATCCCGTATGACGTCCGACGTGCGGAAAGACGGAGCGCGCCGATGTGATGAACATCGCGGGGCGGGGTATCCCGCAACCGGCCAACCTCGGACCCGCAACGGGTGAAAGGACAGAGTCCCGATCCGACGTCCGGCCAGTGGTCCGCCGATGATCGAATAAAGCGGCAGGCCTAGGCTGGGCGGCAGAGTGACCCACAACGCGGTGGGTCGAGGGGAGTGGCACCGATGGACCGGCGTCCGGCGATCAAATCGGAACCCGACCTCCGGCAGGATGACTCCGGCCGGGACGACAGCTTCGATTCGGCTACCGACGGGGACGGCTACGGCCGGCTCGACACGGGAGTCACCGGGCTGACCGGGTCGAGTATCGACACCATCTACGATCTGGGCCTGCCGCCCGAGGCGTTGGCCGACGATGCGGAGGACGCCGAGCTCGACGAGCCGGTCCCCAACGCGGAGCGTCTGGTGGCCCAGGCTGTCGCGCTCGCCGGGGACGACCACGACGCGGCGACCCTTGTCGGCCGCTTCTGGCGGTTCGCCCCGGACGAGGAGCTTGTCGGCCTCACGGCGGAGGAAATGCTGGACGCGGCCCGGGCGCACCGGGACCTCGCCCAGCAGCGGGTCCCCGGTGAGTTGAAGCTGCGGATCCACGAGCCGCACGCCGACCAGCACCACACTGTCGTCGAGATCGTCACCGACGACATGCCCTTCCTTGTCGACTCGGTGACCGCGCTGCTCAACTCGTACCACCTGGACGTGCACCTGCTGGTGCACCCGCTTGTGGTGGTCCGGCGCGAGCCGCTGGGTCGCCTCACCGAGGTCTGCGCGGACGTGGAGCCGGACGACGCGATCTCCGGCGACATCGTCGAGAGCTGGATGCGGGTCGAGATCGACCCGGTGCGCGACGCCGACGAGCGGGGCCGGCTGCGTCGTGAGCTGCAACGGGTGCTCACCGACGTGCGGGAGGCCGTGGAGGACTGGCCGAAGATGCGTCAGCGGGCCCTCGCGTTCGCCGACGAGCTGGCCTCGGCCCGTACCTCCGACAACCGTCCGCCGGTGCCGGAGAAGGACATCACCGACTCGGTGGAGCTGCTGCGCTGGCTCGCCCACGACCACTTCACATTCCTCGGTTACCGCGAGTACCGACTGGTGGACGTGCCCGGCGCGAACGGCTCGGATCCGGTCGACGGCAAGGCCCTGGAGGCGGTGCTCGGCACCGGCCTGGGCATCCTGCGCTCGGATTCACCGGAGGCCCGGTCGCTGGCGTCGATGACGCCCGAGGCGCACGAGAAGGTGCTGGAGAAGCGCCTGCTCATCATCACCAAGGCCAACTCGCGGGCCACCGTGCACCGCTCGGCGTACCTGGACTACATCGGCTTCAAGATCTTCAACGAGGCGGGCGAGGTCATCGGTGAAAGGCGCTTCCTGGGGCTGTTCTCCACCGCCGCGTACCGGACCAGCGTCCAGGAGCTGCCTGTGGTGCGCCGTAAGGTCGCCGAGGTGCTGGACCGCTCCGGCCTGAGCCACCGCAGCCACTCCGGCAAGGACCTGCTCCAGATCCTGGAGACGTACCCGCGCGACGAGCTGTTCCAGATCAAGACCGACGACCTGTACCACGCGGTGGTCGGCGTGCTGCGGATGGCGGGCCGCCGGCAGCTGCGGGTGTTCCTGCGCCGGGACGCGTACGGGCGGTTCATCTCCTGCCTGATCTATCTGCCGCGGGACCGGTTCACCACGCAGAACCGGCTGCGTATGCAGGACATCCTGCTGCGCGAGCTGAACGGCGTCGGGGTTGACTACACGACACGGGTCACCGAGTCGATGCTGGCCCGGGTGCACTTCATCGTCCGCACCGACCCGACCCGGCCGCCCGGTGACATCGACGCCGACCTGCTGGCCGAGGAGTTGGCCGACGCGACCCGGCTCTGGGACGACGACTACCGGCTGGTGCTGGAACGCAAGCTCGGCGACGAGCAGGCCAAGCACCTGTTCACCAGGTACGCCGACGCGTTCCCGGAGGGCTACAAGGACGGGCACACGCCGTACGAGGCGATGAAGGACCTGGCGAAGCTGGAGCTGCTGGAGGAGCCCGGCCAGCTGGAGATGCACCTGTTCCGCAAGCAGCTCCCGCCCCGGCCGGGCACCCGGGTGCCCGGTGCGGACCTGGCCGAGACGATGGACGTCCGGTTCAAGGTCTACCGGTACGGCGAGCCGATGATGCTCTCCGCCGTGCTGCCGGTGCTGCACTCGCTCGGCGTACGCGTGGTCGACGAGCACCCGTACGAGGTGGACCGGATCGACGGTCGGGTCTACCTGTACGACTTCGGCCTCATGCTGCCCGAGGGCCACCACGAGCTGGCCGAGGTGCGCCCGCACGTGGAGAACGCGTTCGCGGCGGCCTGGCGTGGCGAGGCCGAGGTGGACCGGTTCAACGAGCTGGTGCTGCGCGGCGGGCTGACCTGGCGACAGGTGGTGGTGCTGCGGGCGTACGCGAAGTATCTGCGGCAGGCCGGCACGGTCTTCTCGCAGGACTACATGGAGCAGACCTTCATCGCGTACCCGAAGATCGCCGCGCTGTTGGTGGAGCTGTTCGAGACCCGGTTCGCGCCGGGTGAGCAGAGCACCGAGCAGCGTCAGCAGCGCAGTGGTGAGCTGATGGAGACGATCCGGGCCGCCCTGGACGACGTGGCGAGCCTCGACCAGGATCGGATCCTGCGCTCGTACCTGACGCTTATCGAGGCGACCCTGCGGACGAGCTTCTACCAGAAGCCGGCCGGCGGGCGGCCGAAGGCGTACGTGGCGTTCAAGCTGGACCCGCAGGCCATTCCCGACCTGCCGGCGCCGCGGCCGAAGTTCGAGATCTTCGTCTACTCGCCCCGGTTCGAGGGTGTGCACCTGCGGTTCGGGCCGGTGGCCCGGGGCGGGTTGCGCTGGTCCGACCGTCGGGAGGACTTCCGCACCGAGGTGCTCGGCCTGGTCAAGGCGCAGATGGTGAAGAACACGGTGATCGTGCCGGTGGGCGCCAAGGGCGGCTTCGTGTTGAAGCAGAAGCCGGGCGACCGGGACGAGGCGGTCGCCTGCTACCAGGAGTTCGTCGGCGCGATGCTCGACGTCACCGACAACATCGTCTCCGGGCAGATCGTGCCGCCCGAGGACGTGGTCCGGCACGACGCCGACGACCCGTACCTGGTGGTCGCGGCGGACAAGGGCACGGCGACGTTCTCCGACATCGCCAACGAGATCTCCAAGGCTCACAACTTCTGGATGGGCGACGCGTTCGCCTCCGGCGGTTCGGCAGGCTACGACCACAAGAAGATGGGCATCACCGCCCGGGGCGCCTGGGAGTCGGTCAAGCGGCACTTCCGGGAGCTGGGCCACGACACCCAGACCCAGGACTTCACAGTGGTCGGCGTCGGCGACATGTCAGGCGACGTCTTCGGCAACGGCATGCTGCTGTCCCAGCACATCCGGCTGGTGGCCGCCTTCGACCACAGGCACATCTTCCTCGACCCGGACCCGGACGCGGCCACCTCGTACGCGGAACGTCGGCGGCTGTTCGAGCTGCCCCGGTCCTCGTGGGAGGACTACAACCCGGAGCTGATCTCGGCCGGCGGCGGCATCTTCCCGCGTACCGCGAAGTCCATCCCGATCACGCCGCAGGTCCGGGCGGCGATCGGCCTGGACGACGACGTGTCGCAACTGTCGCCGCAGGAGCTGATGAAGGCGATCGTCACCGCGCCGGTGGACCTGTTCTGGAACGGCGGCATCGGCACGTACGTCAAGGCGTCCAGCCAGACGAACGCCGAGGTGGGCGACAAGTCCAACGACGCGATCCGTGTGGACGGGCGTAGCCTGCGCTGCCGGGTGGCGGGCGAGGGCGGCAACCTGGGCTGGACCCAGCTCGGCCGCATCGAGTACGCGTTGACCGGTGGCCGGATCTACACCGACTTCATCGACAACGCGGCAGGGGTGGACACCTCCGACCACGAGGTGAACATCAAGATCCTGCTGAACACGGCGGTCGCCGACGGCGAGTTGACCACCGCCGAGCGGGACGAGCTGTTGGCGGGGATGACCGACGAGGTCGCCAAGCTGGTGCTGCGGGACAACTACGACCAGGCTCGGGCGATCAACAACGCCCAGGCCCAGGCGGCCTCGCTGCTCCCGGTGCACCGCCGGATGCTCAACGAGCTGGAGCGCTCCGGCGCGCTGGACCGGGCGCTGGAGGCGCTGCCGCCGGACGAGGAGTTGGCGGTACGCAGTGAGTCCGGGCTGACCGCGCCCGAGTTCGCGGTGCTGTTGGCGTACGTGAAGATCGTCCTGGAGCGGGAGATCCTCGCCGACGGGCTGGCCGACGAGGAGTGGACGACCGACGTACTCGTCAACTACTTCCCGACGCCTATGCGCGAGCGGTTCGCCGACCGGATGGGCCGGCACCGGCTGCGCCGGGAGATCGTCACGACGGTGCTGGTCAACGAGTCGATCAACCGGGGCGGCATCTCGTTCGTCTTCCGGGTTGTCGAGGAGACCGCGGCAAGCGCCGCCGACGTGATCCGCGCGTACGTGGTCGTCCGTGAGGTGTTCGGGCTGCGTGAGCTGTGGGACGCGGTGGAGGCGCTGGACAACAAGATCTCCCCGGAGTTGCAGACGAGCGTCTACCTGGACACTCGCCGGTTGCTCGACCGCGCGGTCCGATGGCTTGTCACCAACCGTCGGTCGCCGATCGACGTGCCGACCGAGATCGCCCGGCTGCGCGACGGGGTGGCCCGGCTGCTGCCCGGGCTGGAGGATCTGTTCTACGGCAGCGAACGGCAGGCCATAGCAGCGCACATCGACTCGACGTCCGGGCGTGGGCTGCCCCGTGAGCTGGCGGAGCAGGCGACCCGGCTGATGTACAGCTTCGGCCTGCTGGACGTGGTGGAGACCGCTACCCGCACCGGGCGGGACGTGGGCGAGGTGGCATCGGTCTACTTCGTGCTCTCCGACCTGTTCCGGGTGGACTCGCTGCTGTCGAAGATCTCCCTGCTGCCGCGCGAGGACCGCTGGCAGACGCTGGCCCGGATGGCGCTGCGCTACGACCTGTACGCCGCGCTGGCCGCGCTCACCGCGGAGGTGCTCGACTCCACCCCGGACGAGTTGCCGCCGCACGAGCGGGTGCACCAGTGGGAGCAGTCGAACGCCACCCCGATCCATCGGGCCCGCAGGGCGATGGGCGAGTTCGACGAGTCGCGGGCGGATCTCGCCGCCCTGTCCGTGCTGCTGCGCCAGATCCGCACCCTGGTGCGGACCTCCGCCGCCGCCTGAGTCGGTACGCCGGACGCGGTCCGGCCGGTCGGGTCACCCCGACCGGCCGGACCGTTTTCGTACGCCCCTGTCACTCCACAAGGGTGGCGAAGGCGACCACGTTGTCCGGGTAGCTCCGGACGGTCTCGTCGAACTGACCGCCGCAGGTGACCACCCGCAGGCCGGGCCTGTCGCTCGGCCCGTACACGAGTTCGGTGGGGAAGGACGTCTTCGGGTACGACTTCACCGAGTCGACCCGGAAGGTGGCGGGCTTTCCATCCGCCCGCTGGACGGTGATCGTGTCGCCCGGGACGAGGGAACCGAGGTCGAAGAAGACGGCCGGGCCGAGCGCAGCCGAGTCCACGTGACCGACGATTACCGCGTTACCGGTCTCGCCGGGGCTCGCGCCCGGTTCGTACCAGCCGGCCTTGTCGGCCTGTTCCAACGGGGGGACCTGGACGGTGCCGTCCGGGTTGGTGCCGAGCGACATGATCGTCGCGTTGACGCCGATCCGGGGGATCTCGATGCTCGTCGGGGCGGAGCGGTCCAACCCGACCGGAGCGGCCCCTCGCGCGGCCTCTCCGTCGTCGAGCCGCGCGGCGTCGGTGCCGCTGACCGCCGGTCCGCTGACCTCGGGGCCGGCCTGGGCCAGCGGCTGCGGAGGGCGTGGAGCGGGCGTGGTCTTCAGCGCCGCGCCGATCATGCCGGCACCGACCATTGCCAAGGTGACGACGACGGCCGCGCCGGCGGCACGCCACGGTCTCCCGTGACGGCCGCCGGCCCGTCCCGTCGTCACGTCAGACGAGGGAACCATCGGTCCGCCGACGACGCATCAGAACGATCCCGCCCAGCGCGGCAGCGCCGAGCAGGCTCGCGCCACCGGTGGCCAGGCCCCGGTCGGTGCCGGTGCTGGCGCCACCGTCACCACCGTCGACCCCGCCGTGCGGGAGCACGACGAGTTCACCTTCGCCGCACGAACCCTTGAGCTCGTAGCGACCCGGCTTGGCGTCCTTGTCGACAGTGGCTTCGCCGTAGTACACGAACTCGCGCTCGCGCTCCCAGCCGTCCTTGCCGTGGTCGTCGCCCTTGGAGTCCCAGCCCTTGTCCGAGCCGTACTCGTCGGAGCCGTACTCCTCGCTGCCCTTGGAGTCCCAGCCCTTGTCGGAGCCGTACTCGTCGGAGCCGTACTCCTCGCTGCCCTTGGAGTCCCAGCCCTTGTCCGAGCCGTACTCCTCGGAGCCCTTGGAGTCCCACTCCTTCTTGCCTTCGTCCTTGGACTCCCAGTCCTTCTTGCCCTCGTCCTTGGAGCCCCAGTCCTTGTCGCGGCCGTTCTCCGCGTCCTGGCCGTGCTCCTCGCCCTTCCAGTCCTTGCTGTCCTTGCCACCCTCGTCGCCGTAGGCGTCGGCGGCGCCGCCGCCCTGGCCACCGGGCTGGGCGTCGTCAGCGGGAGGCTGCGGCTTGTCCTTGCCGTCCTCACCCTTGCCCTCGTGGTCCTTGCCCTTGTCGTCCTTGCCCTTGTCGTCCTTGCCCTTGTCGTCCTTGCCCTTGTCGTCCTTGCCGTGCTCGTCCTTGTTCTGGTCTTCGTGGCCGTAGGAGTCGTCCTCCTTGTTCCACTCGCCCCGGTCGTCGCCCCGGTCGTCCTTCACCGGCTTGAGGTTGACCTTGCCGGTGACCTTGGACCAGACGAAGGCGTGCTCCTGCCGGTCCGGGCAGATCTCCAGGAGCTTGACCTCTTCACCCGCCTTCACGACGTGCGGCTTGGCAAGGACCTTGCCATCGCGGTCCATGCCGCCGTCGTGGTGCCCGTCGGCGAACGCGATCCCGGGCGCGAACACCAGGAGCGATGCGCCGCCGAGCGCGGCGCCCGCAACGACCTTCCCGAGCATCTTCTTAGCCATGACCTGCGTCACTCCATCCCTCTTGTCCTGAGCCCGACGACAGTCGAGCTAAGACCGACGTTAGACCGTTTCATGACCTATGAAATGAAAGATTCGCGTTTTGACCTTTACTGCCGGTAAGGAGCAAAGGAGTGGTACGCCACCTTCTCGGCGTGCAGCGCCGGGGACACCGGCTTACGGCTCGATCACGGCGTTGCGCGCTCGGGATGCCCGCCCCGCAGCGTTACGGTCGGTAACGGTGGTGCCGTCTCGCTCGTGCCGCTCGGGGCCGCTCGGGGGTATCGTCCGAGTCGCAGGGCCTGCTCATGCATCGAGCCATTGCCATGGAAGCGCTCCCATGTAAGAATCGGCGCACGCGGTTTCGGGGAGCCACACCGCACAGGCAGGGCGTCGAGGGCATCCGGCTTCGCCGGACGACATCCAGCCGCAATGGGACCGGCCTCGCGCCGGGCCGATCACCACCACCACAGCCCGTCCGGGTCGGGCACCCCCCAAGAATCCCGTGGCGCCGGCGGCCGTCCCTTCCAGGGCGTCCCACCGGGCCGTCCCACGCCGGGCCGTACGCGAGCCCGGTCTCGCCCAAGGAGATCTGTGGCATGAATATGTGGAGAAGGCTGTCCGGCCCACGCCGGACCTTCGCGCTAGCAGGCGCGGGTGTCCTGGTCGCCGGAGGGTTGGTGACGATCCCCGTCACCGCGGCGCAGGCGGCGACGCAGTGCGAGATCGCCTACTCGACGAACGACTGGCCCGGTGGCTTCACCGCCAACATCACCATCAAGAACCTCGGCGACCCGGTCAACGGCTGGACGCTGGGCTGGACCTTCCCCAACTCCAGCCAGCGGGTGCAGCAGGGCTGGTCGGCCGAGTACGCGCAGTCCGGCAGCCAGGTCACCGCACGCAGCCTGTCCTACAACGGGAGCCTCGCCAGCGGCGCGTCGACGAGCATCGGATTCAACGGCGCGTGGAGCGGCAGCAACCCGAAGCCGACGTCGTTCACCCTCAACGGCGTGGTCTGCAACGGCGGTGGCCCGACCACCCCGCCGCCCACCACCACGCCCCCGCCGACCAGCCCGCCGCCCACCACGCCCCCGCCGACCACGCCGCCGGCGACCACGCCGCCGCCCACCACGCCGCCGCCCGGAACCAAGGTGGACAACCCGTACGTCGGTGTGCCCGGGTATGTGAACCCGGAGTGGAAGGCCAAGGCGGACGCCGAGCCGGGCGGAAGCCGGGTTTCCAACAACCCCACCGCTGTGTGGCTGGACCGGATCGCCGCCATCAACGGCACGCCGGACAGCAGCTCCAACGGCGCGTTCGGGGTGCGTGAGCACCTGGACGAGGCGCTGCGTCAGGGCGCCGGTTACATCCAGTTCGTGATCTACAACCTGCCCGGCCGGGACTGCTCCGCACTCGCCTCCAACGGCGAGCTGGGCCCGAACGAGCTGCCCAGGTACAAGGCCGAGTACATCGACCCGATCGCCGCGATCCAGGGCGAGTCGAAGTACCGGAACCTGCGGATCATCAACGTCATCGAGATCGACTCGCTGCCGAACCTGGTCACCAACACCTCCGGCCAGCCCGGTGGCACTGTCATGTGTGACACGGTCAAGGCCAACGGCGCGTACGTCAACGGCGTCGGCTACGCCCTGGCGACGCTGGGCGCGATCGGCAACGTCTACAACTACATCGACGCCGGCCACCACGGCTGGCTCGGCTGGGACACCAACTTCGGCCCGACCGCCGACATCCTGAAGACCGCCGCGGTCGCCTCCGGCAGCACTGTCAACAACGTGCACGGGTTCATCGTCAACACGGCGAACTACTCGGCGCTTCGTGAGCCGTACTTCAAGGTCACCGACAACGTGAACGGCCAGACGGTGCGGCAGTCGAAGTGGGTGGACTGGAACTACTACGTCGACGAGCTGTCCTTCGCGCAGGCGTTCCGCGACAAGCTGGTCTCGATCGGCTTCAACTCCGGCATCGGCATGCTCATCGACACGTCCCGCAACGGCTGGGGCGGCTCGGCGCGGCCCACCGGGCCGGGCGCGACGACAAGCGTCGACACGTACGTCAACGGCGGCCGGATCGACCGCCGGGCTCACCTCGGCAACTGGTGCAACCAGGCCGGTGCCGGTCTCGGCGAGCGCCCGCGGGCCAACCCGGAGCCGGGCATCGACGCCTACGTCTGGGTGAAGCCCCCGGGTGAGTCGGACGGCTCCAGCAAGGAGATCCCGAACAACGAGGGCAAGGGCTTCGACCGGATGTGCGACCCGACGTACGGCGGTAACGCCCGCAACGGCAACAACCCGTCCGGTGCACTGGCGGACGCGCCGATCTCCGGTGCGTGGTTCTCCGCCCAGTTCCAGGAGCTCATGCGCAACGCGTACCCGGCGCTCTGATCGGGTAGCGCACGCACCGAACCGCCGCCGGCAGTAGGTGAGGCACTGCTTGCGGCAGGTTCCCCCCGGGTCCCCGGTCCGACCGTCACGGTCGGGCCGGGGACCCACCCTTGTCATCCCTCGGTCAGGGCACAGTGCGCTCGATCGCTGCCCGGCCCTGCTCGGCGAGGTCACGCTGGGCCTTGGCGAGGTTCTCCGGTGTGAGGTCCTGCCCGCGGGCCATCACCAGGTCCTCCGGTTCCCAGGGCTGCTCCGCCCCGGTGCGGATGTTGTCTCCGCCCGCGCCGGTGCCCGTCCCGGTCGCGCCGGTGCCGGCGGCGTACGGATCGCCGATCAACTCCTCGGTGCCCGGCGCGAGATCATCCGGTCGGCCCCGAGGCTCGGCGAAACCCGGGGTGTCGCGGTCCGGGCCGCCCCCGGTCCGCAGTTGCGGGACGGTGCTGTCGTCGTCCACCGCAGCGGCCGTTTGCGGGCTCTCTTCCAGCGGCGGTCGGCGGTCGCGATCGGTCATGGTGCTGCCTCCTGGGTCCGACACGTTGCCTGATCCCTCGCGTACCCCGTGTCGGGGAGCCCATGCGCGGCGTCGGCGCCGCCCAGCCCACCGCGTCAGCTGTCGGGCTGCTGCTCGTTCGGGCTCGGCGCCTCCGCCGGGCGCAGCCACTGCCAGAGCAGCATGACCAGGCCGAAGGCGAGCATCGCCAGCCCGGCCCAGAGGTTGATCCGGACACCCTGGGCCTTGTCGATCTCCGCCGGGCTGTCGAAGACGCCGATAAGCGTCACGATGATCCCGTACGCCACGAAGAGGCCACCGATCACCCGGCGGATGTCGAACAGCCGGGCGGCGGCCGAACGCCGCTGCTCCTCCTGCGCCTCGTCGATCAGCGGGTCCTGTGCCGGCTGGCCCTGGTCGTCCATCTGCGGACCCCTTTCCTAGAAGACCGGGATGTAGAAGAGGGCGGCCAACACGACCGCGATCACACCGAGCAACACGGGGGAGCGGTACCAGACGGCGTCCCCGGCGAGCACGTCGCCCTTGAGGTCGATGCCGCCCATGCCGTAGACCAGCCCGCGCAAATCCTCGTCGCGCTTGGGCGCGGTGAGCGGGGTGAGGACCACGGCGACAACTGCCACGGTCACGAACGCGATGCCGGCACCCCAGAAACTCTCCTCCAGGTCGGAGTTGAAGTCGATCACGCCGCCCTTGTAGAGCAGGTACGTCGCCAGCGACGCCAGCGTGCCCAACAGCAGCGACCAGAACCCGGCCAGCGCGCTCATCCGCTTCCAGAACATGCCGATGATGAACGTGGCGAACAGCGGCGCGTTGAAGAGCGAGAAGAGCGCCTGGATGTAGTTCATGATGTTGCTGAACCCGGCCGCGATGAACGCCGTCCCGATGCCGACCACCACGGCGGCGACTGTCGCCCACCTGCCGACCCGCAGGTAGTACTCGTCCGAGCGGTCGCGCCGGACGTACGCCTGCCAGATGTCGTAGGTGAAGACCGCGTTGAAGCCGCTCACGTTCGCCGCCATGCCGGCCATGAACGAGGCGAGCAGGCCGGTGACCGCCACCCCCAGCACGCCGTTGGGCAGCAGGTCGCGCATCAGCAGCGGGATCGCGTTGTTGTACTGCAGGTCGCCGCTCTCCGCGCCGAGCCCCTTCACCGTCACCAGGGCCACCAGGCCGGGAATCACCGTGACGAGCGGAATGAACAACTTCGGGTACGCGGCGATGATCGGCGTACGCCGGGCGGCGCTCATGTTCTTCGCCGACAGCGCCCGCTGCACCTCGGCGAAGTTCGTCGTCCAGTAGCCGAACGACAACACGAAGCCGAGGCCGAAGACGATGCCGATCCACTGCGCGCCGAGCGGGTTGGCGGTGGTCGCGGTGTCCTGCCACGTGTGCAGGCCGGCCTCACCGAGCTTGGAGTCGCGTACCGCGTCCATCAGCCCGCTCACCCCACCGACCTTGACCAGGCCGAGCACGGTGATCGGGATGAGGCCGGCCAGGATGACGAAGAACTGGAGCACCTCGTTGTAGATCGCCCCGGACAGGCCGCCGATGGTGATGTACGCCAGCACGATGGCCGCGCCGACCACGATCGCGGTCCAGAGCGGCCAGCCGAGCAGCGCCTGCATGACAAGCGCCAGCGCGTACAGGTTCACCCCGGCGATGAGCACCTGGGCGACGGCGAAGCTGAGCGCGTTCAGCAGGTGGGTCGGGCGGTTGAAGCGCAGCCGCAGGTACTCCGGAACGCTGCGGACCTTCGACCCGTAGTAGAAGGGCATCATCACGATGCCCAGAAAGACCATCGCCGGCACCGCGCCGATCCAGTAGTAGTGCAGCGTCATCGCGCCGTACTGGGCGCCGTTCGCGGCCATCCCGATGATCTCCAGGGCGCCGAGGTTCGCCGAGACGAACGCGAGCCCGGTGACCCAGGCCGGCAGGGACCGGCCGGACAGGAAGAAGTCGACACTGGTCCGGATCGCCCGCCGGGCGGCGAAGCCGACCCCGAGGACAGTCACGAAATACAACGCCAGGATGAGGTAGTCCAGGCCGTTCATGTTGAGCCGGAGACCGCCGCCGCCCATAGCCGCACCTCTCGTCCCGCAGTCCGCACCGCCGAGCGCGGCCCCTATTACCCAGGACGCGTGGTTTCACACCTCGACGACGTGTTCGACATCTTCGGATTCGTCCGGGCGGTATCGGCCCCGTCGGGCGACGGTGGGGCAGGACGTACGGGAGCGCCCCGGCCGGTGTCGGCCGGGGCGCCCGGTTGTTCGCTCAGCGATTTGGCACGCGTACTCAACGACCCAGCACGCGGTCCAGGAAGTCCCGGTAGTTGCGGACCGCCATGCGGAGCTGCTCGGTGTCCGTCGAGCCGGCGTCCTGCCATCCGCCCAGCTTGGTCTTCTGCGCCGCCAGCGCCGAGGAGAGCGCCTGGATGGCCTCCTCCACAAGCGACTGCGCCTCGCCGGCCGCCGAGTGCGGGTCGTCCACGAACCGCAGCTGCACGTCCCGCCAGCGGTCCCGGAATCCCTGGGCCGTGTCCGCTTCGAGGAGCGTCGCCGGTTCGTCGGCCACCGTCGACCCGGCGGGCCGCGACATGCCGGCCGACTCCAACGAACCTGTGGTGCCACCGACGACGGGCACCGCGTCCGCGTCCGGGTCGACCATCTCCGGTGTCGCGCTGCCGTAGCCGGCCGCGCCGGCCGCCGTCGCGTCCGGATCCCCGGCCCAGTCGGTCAGGTCACCGCGCCGCTCGGCGGCACCGTCAGTGCTCCCCGCCGGTACGACGGTCCGGTTCGATCCGTCGGCGTCCCCGTCGGCGTCCCGGTCGGCGGCGTCCCAGTCGGCTTGCGGGTCGGCCTCCGGGTCGGTGTCCCGGCGGTGCAGTTCGGCGGTGGGGTCGGCGGTCAGACCCACCCGCTCGCCGTCCTCGGCGCCGTCGCCGGGCTCGGCGGTCCGCTCGGCCCGCGGGTCGGGCTGGTCCTGCGGACGTGGGCTGGCCAGCGCGGACGCCGCCACCGCGTCCCCCACAGTCGTCGCGCCGAACGCGGTAGGCAGGGGCCCGGGCTCGTGGAAGCCGCCCTCGTCGTCACGGGCGTCCGTCGGGTCGGTGCCGCGGTCGTCCGCCCGGTGGCGTCGGTCGGCGGCCGTCTCGTCGTCGCTGTCGTAGAGGCCCTGGTCGGAGTCGGCGGTCGGGTCGTGGTCGTCGGTCCGGTCGTGGTCGGGGGTCGGGTCGTCGAAGGTGCCCCGGTCGTCCAGGGCATCCTCGGGTACGTCCGAGTGGGCGTCCCGATCGGTGCGGTCGTCCCGGTCGCCGGTCGGCGGCACCGGTACCGGCGCGGACCGGACGGCCTCCGGGTGGTCGTTGCTCACCTGCTCGTCCTGGCGCATGGATGGCCTCCTCAGCGGCTCGTGGCGTCGTGCGGAGTGTCCGGGTGGTGCTGCTCGGGTGCGTGCTGGCCGACCGGCTCTTCGCCGAGCAGATCGGCGAAGAGAGCCCGGTAGTGCACGACCGCCTGGCGCAGTTCTTCGGTGCTGGCCTCGCCCCGGGAGTTGCGCAGGTGGATCTCGTGCGCGTCCCGGTAGTTGGTGAGCGTGCGGGCGTGTTCGACGGAGAGATGGGCGATCTGGTCGGAGAAGTCCCCAGTCGGGTAGCCCTGCTCCTCGATGAGTCGGGTGACGAGTTCGTCCGCGTCGCCAACGGTCTCGCCGGGCGAGTCGATGAAGCGGATCTGAAGCTCTTCCCAGGCTGCTGCGTAGTGGGCCCGCGACTCCGGGCTGAGTGGGGTGAGCGTGAGTTCGGCGTGCCGGCGTTCCCGATCGCGCAGTTCGCGCTCGGCGGCGGACCGGCTGTCCTGCTCCTGGACCATGCGGTCGTACTCCGGCCCGAACCGGCTCTGCAGTTGGCGGCGGCGGCTTACCGACCGGGCGGCCACGGCCAGTGCTGCGACGATCACCAGCACGACGATGACGATGACGATTATCTGCGTGGACGACATGGGCTCCTCCTTCGCTACCTGGTATTCCCTCCGCGTACTGATCGCCAATCCCGATCCGAGGCACTTTCCGCGCCGATCCGTGGCTGGCTTCGCCCAGCGGGGGTGTTTTCGGGCGTGGTGATGACGAAGGTCACCGGCCAGCCCTTCGGCCAAGACTTGACTCGTTCCAGGTTGTGCGAGATGGCGGGCTCTGAGAGGCCGGCCGGGGTCGCGTTCCGCAGCGTCGATGTCCGGATTCCGGAGCGTCGATGTCCGTGCGACGGGCGGTAGTGCAACGGCGCACGATTACGTATCCTGCCCAAGGCGCCCGCGCCGGTGCCCGACCTGGACGGTCGGGTGCGCACCCGGCGAGCGCGTTGCCCGGCGGTGCCGGCGCCCCTCCTGCCACCCCTTGACGGGCGAGGTCTGATGAGAACCCGCGACTGGCCGATCCGCTCGAAGCTGACCGCGTTGGTCGTCGCACCGGTGACCGCGCTGCTGGCGCTGTGGATATTCGCGACCACGCTCACCTTCGGCCCCGCCCTGGACCTGCTCTCCGCGCGTACCCTGCTCTACGACCTGGGCCGCCCCGGCGAGACGGTGGTCACGGAGCTGCAACGGGAACGCAGGTTGTCGGTGGTGCAGCTCGCCGGCACCACCGAGCTGCCCGCCCTCGCCGAGCAGCGGGAGCGCACCGACCGCGCGGTGGCCGAACTGCGCCGCCGGGCCAGCGGGGAGCAACTGCGCGACGCCGGCGACGACCTGCTCGACGCCCGCGTCGACCAGCTGCTGACCGCCCTGGCGGCGCTGCCCAGCGGCCGGGGCTTCATCGACGACCGCAAGCTGGACCGGGCCGGAGCCATCGGCCTCTACAGCGGCATGGTCTCGTCGGCCTTCCAGGCGTTCGCGGGAATGGCGAGCCTCAGCGATCCCGGCATCAACCGGCAGGCGCTGGCGCTCACCGCGCTGGGCCGCTCCCGGGAACTGCTCGGCCAGGCGGACGCCCTGCTGGCCGGCGCACTTGCCGCCGGCCGGTTCGCCGAGGGCGAGCACACCCAACTCGCGCAGGCCATCGGCAACCAGCGGTGGCTCGCCGAGAGCGCGGTCGCCGACCTGCCCGCGTCCGGCCGAATCGCGTACCAGCGGTTGACCGAGACCGAGGCGTTCACCCGGCTGCGCACCATGCAGGACGCGTTGCTCGTGGCCGACCGCACCGGCCGGCCACCTGTGGACGCGGCCAGTTGGCAGGCGAGCCACGACACGGTGCAGCAGCAGCTCCGCGACTTCGAGCTGGCCGAGGCCGACGGGCTCACCGACCGCTCGGTGCCGATGGCCGTCCGGATCCTGCTCCGGCTGGCCGCCGCCGGTCTGCTCGGGCTCGTCGCAGTGGTGGTCTCGGTGCTTGTGGCGGTGCGTGTCGGCCGCACGCTGGTCCGGCGCCTCAGTGGGGTCCGTACCGCAGCGCTTGAGCTGGCCGAGCACCGCCTGCCGGACGTGGTGACCCGGCTGCGCCGCGGCGAGCTTGTCGACGTCGCGCGGGAGGCGCCACCCCTGGAGTACGGCGACGACGAGATCGGCGAGGTCGGGCGGGCCTTCACCAAGGTGCAGCGCACCGCCGTCCAGGCCGCGGTGGACGAGGTCACCCTGCGCCGGGGCCTCAACGAGGTGTTCCTCAACATCGCCCGGCGCAGCCAGGGGCTGGTGCACCGGCAGCTGCACCTGCTGGACCGGATGGAGCGACGCGCCGATGACCCGGACGAGCTGGCCGAACTGTTCCAGGTCGACCATCTCGCCACCCGCCTCCGCCGGCACGCCGAGGACCTGGTCATCCTCGCCGGCTCCGCGCCGGGCCGGGGGTGGCGCAACCCGGTCGCGATGGTCGACCTGGTTCGCGGCGCGATCTCCGAGGTCGAGGCGTACGACCGGGTGGACATCACGGCCGTGCAGCCGGCCGGCGTGCTGGGCCGGGCGGTCGGCGACATCATCCACCTGCTCGCCGAGCTGATCGAGAACGCCACAGCCTTCTCGCCGCCGGACACCCGGGTCACCGTGACGGGGCAGCAGGTGGCAAACGGGTACGCCCTGGAGATCACCGACCAGGGGCTGGGGATGTCCGAGGCGGCACTGGAGAGCGCCAACACCCGGCTGGCCACGTCACCCGAGTTCGACCCGACCCAGAGCGCCCGACTCGGCCTGTTCGTGGTGGCCCGGCTGGCGGCCCGGCACGCGGTACGCGTACGGCTGCGCCCCGGCAGGGAGAGCGGGGTGACAGCCGTGGTGCTGGTCCCCGGCGACCTGGTGACCGCCGAGCCACCGGCCGGGCACGACCCCGCTGCTGCACCCGCCGCCTCGGGCGAGCGGCGACTGGCCCGGCCCGTCCGCCGGGCCACCGTGCCCCGGCCCAGCCGCAACCGCCCTCCGGCGGCACTGCCCGCCACCTCGGCGGCGGCACCAGAGCCCACGAGCGCGCTAGCCGTCGATGTGCCCGGCGCTGCCCGCCACCCCGGCGACGGTTCTGGTGCCGAGGTGACGCCGTCCTCGGACGAGACGGCGGACGACCTGGACGGTCTGCCCCGCCGGGTGCGACGGCGTACCCCCACCGCCGTACCCCGGTCGACGGCCACCGACGCGCCGACACCCCGGTCGCCGGAGGAGGTTCGCCGAATCATGGCGGCACTGCAGGCCGGCACCGCCCGTGGCCGGGCCACCGGCCTCCCCCCGACCTCGGCCGCCCCGCGAGGGGCTGCTGGTTCGGTTCCGCCCGTGACCTCGACTGCCGCGACCGTCCCGGCGAACCCTGCGGCCCCGGCGGCTCCTACCGACCGCGCCGGAGCGGACCGGGACACCACCGAACGTCCGACCGAGACTGAGAGGGACGCCTAGTGCGGCAAACGACGAAGCAGGGCGCCAGCCTCGACTGGTTGCTCGACGAGCTTGTGCAACGGGTGCCGGCCGCCCGGGAGGCGGTGGTGCTCTCCGCCGACGGGCTGCTGCTCGGCTCCTCGACCGAGCTGGATCGCTCCGACGCCGAGCACCTCTGCGCGCTCGCCGCCGGCTTCTCCAGCCTGGCCCGAGGCGCGAGCCGACACGTGGACGGTGGTCCGGTTCGGCAGACCGTGGTCGAGATGGAGTCGGCGTACCTCTTCGTCACCGCCGCCGGGCAGGGTGCCTGCCTGGCGGTCGTCAGCGACGCGGACGCGGACATCGGCCTTGTCGCATACGAGATGGCGATGCTTGTCATCCGCGTGGGGGAGACCCTCAGCGCGCCGGCCCGACCGTCGGCGGGTGCCGGTGACGCGGGCTGAACCGCCCGGGCCCCAGCACGAGTGGCTGGACGGCGACGCGGGCCCGGTCGTGCGCCCGTACACGCTCACCGGCGGCCGGGTACGCTCCGCCGTCGGTTTCGACCTGGTCGCGTTCGTGTTGGCCGGCGCGGACCTCGACCCGGCGGCCCACCCGCAGCTGCTCCCGGAGCATCGGCGGCTTGTCGCGCTCGCCAGTCGGCCCATCTCGGTGGCCGAGTTGGCCTCCGAGATGGACCTCGCGGTCGGGGTGATTCGGGTGCTGCTCGGTGATCTTCTCGCTCAGGGCCTGGTCGCGGTGCACGAGCCGCCGGCCGACGGCAATCCTCCCGACGACGACATCCTCAAGGCGGTGGTCAGTGGACTCCGTGCGCTATGACCATGCGGGCACTCGCACCACCATCCCGCTGGCACTGAAGATCCTCATCGCCGGGGGCTTCGGGGCCGGTAAGACGACGCTTGTGAGCGCGTTGAGCGAGGTCCGCCCGTTGCAGACCGAGGAGGTGCTGACCGGGGCCGGGATCGGCACCGACGACCTCTCCGGGGTGGAGAGCAAGTCGACCACCACTGTGGCGATGGACTTCGGCCGGATCACCATCAACGACGACCTGCAGGTCTATCTGTTCGGCACCCCGGGCCAGGACCGGTTCTGGTTCCTCTGGGACGAGCTGGCCTTCGGCGCGCTCGGCGCGGTGGTGCTCGCCGACACCCGGCGGTTGGCCGACTGCTTCCCGTCCATCGACTACTTCGAGCAGCGCGGCATCCCGTTCGTGGTGGGCGTGAACTGCTTCGACGACACCCGTCGGTTTGACCTGGAGACCGTACGCCGGGCGCTTGACCTGGATCCGGATGTGCCGATGGTGCTCTGCGACGCCCGGGACCGGCAGTCCGGCAAGCTGGTGTTGATCTCCCTGGTCGAGCACGTGGCACGCCAGCGTGGTGAGCCGGTGCCTGCCGCCTGACCGCTGCCGCCCGGGGTGGCGACATCGTCGCGAGCCCGCGCTGGGGGCAGACGATCGCCGGAAACCTGGTTAGCGGGCCGACATCGTGGGCAGCTCTGGTTGGATCAACCGAGGATGCCGGCAAAGGGGTGGGACGTGACTGGTCAGGGCGAGATCGTCCACATCGGGGGTTACACCGCGCACAGCGGTGGGCGGGGCAGCGGCATCGTCGCAGCCCTCCGGGACCCGGCCACCGGGGCGCTGACCCCGCTGGGCACCGCGGCGGTCACCGCGTCCCCCTCGTTCCTGGTGCGGCACCCCAGCGAGCCGGTGCTCTACGCGGTGAACGAGGTGACCGACGGGGCGATCAGCGCCTGGCGGGTCGGGCCCGACGGCGCGTTGGATCCGCTCGGCAGCCACTCGACAGGCGGTGCCGAGCCCTGCCACCTGGCGGTGCTACCCGACGGCGGGCACCTGGTCGCGGCGAACTACGGCGGTGGCAGCGTCGCGGTCTTCCCGCTCGACGCGCAGGGCGTGCCCGGCGAGCGCACCGACCTCGTGGTGCACGAGGGGCACGGTCCCGACCCGGAGCGCCAGGACCGGGCGCACACCCACATGGTTTCGCCGGGGCCGGGCCGAGGGCCGCTGCTCGCGGTGGATCTCGGGACCGACTCGGTCTACCGGTACGACCTGGACGGCGCCAGTGGGCGGTTGACGCCGCGGGGGCCACGGGTGCGGACCACGCCGGGCACCGGGCCGCGGCACCTGGCCCGTCACCCCGACGGACAGCGCTGCTATCTGGTCGGCGAGCTGGACGCCTCGGTCACCGCGTACGAGCTGACCGACGACGGGGCGCTGCACCAGCGCGGTCGGGTCGAGGCGAGCGAGCGGACCGGCCACGTCCAGCCGTCGGAGGTCGCGGTCGGCCCGGACGGCCGTTTCCTCTATGTCGCCAATCGTGGTGTGGGCACCATCGCGGTCTTCAATCTTGCCGGGGAGCCGCCCGAGCTGGTCGCCGAAGTGGACACCGGTGGTGAGTGGCCCCGGCACTTCGCGCTTGTCGGGGAGCATCTCTACGTCGCCGACGAGCGGGCGGACATGGTGCGGGTCTTCCGGCTGGACGCGAGCACAGGCATTCCGGCGCCGGTCGGCGAGCCCGTGGCGGTGCCGAGCCCGACATGCGTACTGCCGTGAGTCGATGTGTCGCCGAGCGAGATGTGAGAACGATGCTGGTTTGACAACGGCTCGGGGCGGCTTCGTCACTCTGTGTTGCTAAACGGTGATCAACTGTTTCTCCTGCGTAACTTTAGTCCGAACGGTTGTGGCAGAGACGGCATCTAATACGCAAGATGGTCAGCGTGTCAGCAGGCCGCCATCGCATGCGTTCGAAACTCCACCTCGCCGCCGCCGGAGTCACGGCGACGGTCCTCGTCGTGACCACTGGCGTCTGGTTCGGCTACAAGGAGTTGATCCAGCCGAGCTGCTCCGGTGAGATTCGACTCGCCGTGGCGGTCGCCTCCGAGCTGGCACCCGCTGTGGACGCCGCCGCGTCGCAATGGGTCAAGGACGGTGCTGCGGTCGGCCCCACCTGCATCCGCGTCGATGTCTCGGCGTCCGACCCGGTCGACGTGGCGGCCGTGGTGGCCGCCAAGCACGGCGCCGTCCTGGCCGGTGTCGGGCAGGCAAGCGGCACGGCCGTCACCCCCGACGTCTGGGTGCCGGACTCCTCGACCTGGCTGCTGCGGCTCAAGAAGGACGCGACAGCGTTCGCCCCGACCAACGGCGCCTCGATCGCCCGCAGCCCCGTCGTCGTCGCGATGCCGGAGCCGGTGGCCGCCCGGCTGGGCTGGCCCAACGCGAAGTTCACCTGGGCAGACCTCCTCAAGCAGGTCAACAGCAGCAAGCCGCTTCGTACCGGCATCGTCGAGCCCACCCGGGACGCGGCAGGCCTGTCCGGTCTGCTCTCGCTGACGGCGGCCGCCAGCGCGGCAGGTGGTGACACCCAGCGCAACACCGTCGGTGCGCTGCGGGCGCTGGCCACGGGCCGGTCGTCACTGCGCAGCGACCTGGTGGCACGCTTCCCGACCGCCACGGACCCGACCTCCATCGCGAGCGGCCTCGGTGCGGCGGCGCTGTCCGAGGAAGACGTGATCGCCTACAACAGCAAGCAGCCGCCGGTGCCGCTCGCCGCGCTCTACATGGAGCCGGCGCCGATGCCGCTCGACTACCCGTACGCGGTGCTGCCCGGCATCGAGCCGAGCAAGGCGGCGGCGGCCAAGGTGCTGTTCGAGCTGCTCACCGCCCCCAAGTTCCGGGACCGGCTGGCGGCGCAGGCGCTGCGCGGGCCGGACGGCAACTGGGGCGCCGGCTTCAACGCGCCACAGGGCGCCCCGAGCCCGTCCGGCGGCGCGTCGTCCGCGCCGGCGACCGGCGGCACGGCGGCAGGCGGCCTGGACCCGGCCGCGATCCAGCGTGTCGTCTCCAGTTGGTCGATCGCCACACAGTCCGGCCGGATGCTCTGCGTCATCGACGTCTCCGGCTCGATGAAGGAAGAGGTGCCCAGCGCCAACAAGCGCAGCCGGGAGGAGGTCACCGTGGACGCGGCGCGTCGCGGTCTCGGCCTCTTCGACGACTCCTGGTCGATCGGCCTCTGGACCTTCTCCACACGGCTCGTGGGAAACCGGGACTACCGGGAGTTGGTCCCCATCGGCCCGCTCTCCGGCCAGCGGGGTCAGCTCGAGGCGGCGCTCGGCACCATCAAGCCCTCCGACGGTGACACAGGCCTCTACGACACCATGCTCGCCGCGTACCAGGCGGTCCAGGAGGACTGGCAGCCCGGCCGCGTCAACTCGATCGTGCTGTTCACCGACGGCAAGAACGAGGACGACAACGGCCTCAACCAGCAGCAGTTGCTGGCCAAGCTGAAGCAGATCGCCGACCCGGAGCGACCGGTGCAGGTCATCATGATCGGTATCGGTGAGGGCGTCAGCAAGGCCGAGTTGGAGTCGATCACCAAGGTCACCGGCGGCGATGTCTTCGTCACCAAGGACCCGAGTGAGATCGGCAGCATCTTCCTCAGCGCCATCGCCCGCCGCCCACCGGCGCCGCGCTGAGCCGAGGCACAGCACACGGAGCCCGCCGGACCGCTGATGCGGTACGGCGGGCTCCTTGCGTCGCCACGGAGTCGAGGAAAAGTGACGGCAATACGTCGGAAGCAATCGGTGGCCATAGTTACCAGGGCAGGATGTCGACGTGTCCCGGCATTGTCGGTCCGCCCCGGGTTGCTCCGGCCCTCGGTCCGTCTCGACGTGACCAGTCGGCCAGGGTCCGCCTGAGCAGAGTGGGGAGTGCCAGTGATCGCGACGACACTGATGCCTCCCGCCAGCACGCCGCCGAAGCCGGACGGCCGTCCATCCGGGCTGGTCGCCCGCGCCGACGAACGGGCCTACGTCCGCGTCCTGGTGGTGCTGGACACCGCCATCCTCACCATCGCCCTGCTCGTCGGGTACGTCGCCCGGTTCGGTGACGAGGAGCCGAGCGGCTCGAAGATCCCGTACGTGCTTGTGGCGCCGGGGTTGGTCCTCGCCTGGCTGGTCTCGCTCAAGGCGCTCGGTTGCTACGACGACCGGGTGATCGGCTACGGGGCGGACGAGTACCGGCGGGTCAACTCGGCGAGCCTGCGACTGGCCGGTGCGATAGCCATCGCCGGATACATCGCCGACGTCGGCGTCTCCCGGGGTTTCCTCGGCATCTCCTTCGCGGTGGGCACCGTCGGGCTGGAAGTGGCCCGGTTCGCTGCCCGCAAACGCCTGCACCGGGCCCGCTCCCGAGGGTTCGGCTGGTCCCGCAAGGTTCTTGTGGTCGGCGACACCGCCCACGTTCTGGAGTTGGTGCACACCCTGCGCCGGGAGCCGTACGCCGGCTATCAGGTGGTTGGCGCGTGCATCCCGGACGCGCTGTTGGCGCCGGTGGCGCAGCGGCTCGGTGACGTGCCTGTGGTGGGGTCGTTCCGGGGCATTCCGGAGGCGGCCACAGCGATCGGCGCGGACACGGTCGCCGTGACCGCCTCCGGCGAGCTGACCGCCGCCCGTCTGCGCCGGCTCGGTTGGCAGTTGGAGGGCACAGGCGTCGACCTCGTCGTGGCGCCCGCGCTCACCGACGTGGCCGGCCCTCGGATCCACACCCGTCCGGTCGCCGGGCTGCCGCTGATCCACGTCGAGGCGCCCGAGTTCCGCGGTGCGCGCAAATTGGTAAAGGGGTTCGTCGACCGGTCGGTGTCGTCGTTCGCCCTGCTGTTGCTGTTGCCCCTGATCGGGGTCATCGCACTGGCCATCAAACTGGACAGCCGGGGTCCTGTGCTGTTCCGGCAGGTCCGGGTCGGCCGGGGCGGCAAGGAATTCGGTGTCTTCAAGTTCCGGACCATGGTGGTGAACGCCGACGCGATGCTCGCCGAGTTGGCCACAAGCAACGAGACCGACGGCCTCATGTTCAAGATGCGCGACGACCCCCGGGTCACCCGGGTCGGCCGGTTGCTGCGCAAGTGGTCGCTGGACGAGCTGCCGCAGCTGGTAAACGTGCTGCTGGGCCAGATGAGCCTGGTCGGGCCGCGCCCGCCGCTGCCCTCGGAGGTGGCCCGCTACGACGGCGACGTCGCCCGCCGGCTGCTTGTCAAGCCGGGCATGACCGGGTTGTGGCAGGTAAGCGGGCGCTCCGACCTGAGCTGGGAGGACGGCATTCGACTCGATCTCTACTACGTGGAGAACTGGTCCCTCGCCGCCGACCTCACCATCCTCTGGAAGACCTTCGGCGCGGTGCTGAACAGCCGCGGCGCGTATTAACCTGCGCCGGTCACGGACAGGCGCCTGTCACGCCTGCGGGCCCAACCAGTCGAGGCAGACCACCACGGCGTCGTCGATCAGGTCGCCGGCCACGAACGCGCGCAGGTCACCGAGCAGCGAGCGGACGGCGTCCAGCGGCTCCATCGGGCCGGTCCGGCGCAGGAACCGGTCGAGTGCCGTCTCGCCGTAGCGCACCTCGTGCCCGGTGGCGTCCACCACCCCGTCGCTGACCACGAACAGCCGGTCGCCGCGCTCAAGCGTGAACGTCTGCTCGTGGTAGTCGGTCGCCTCGAACATGCCGAGCGGGAACTGCGCCTCCAGCGGCTGCTCGGTGACCTCCCCGCCGCGCAGCAGGACCAGCCGTGGCGAGCCCGCGTCCACAACCGTCATCGTCCCGGTCCGGAGTTCCAACTCCAGCAGTAGGGCGGACAGGTGCCGCTTGCCCCGGTACTCGTCGTAGAGGGCCTGGTCGGCGAGGGCCGCCTGGTCGGCGAGGCCCAGCCCGGCACGGCGGGCGTTGCGCAGCGCGTGGGTGGCCAGCGAGGTGAGCAGGGATGCCGCGACACCCTCCCCGGTGCCGTTGACTGTGGACAGCCAGAGCCGCTGCCCGTCGTCGGACCAGTCGAAGCTGTCGCCCCGCACCGCGTACGCCGGCTCCAACTGCCCGGCCAGGCTGAACGACGGCCGGATCCGGCTGCGGCCGGGCAGCAGGTCCCACTGCATCTCGGCGGCGAGGGTGAGTCGTTGGCTGCGCCGTGCGGCACGGTAGACGTCGGTGCCGGGGGACACGGCGTCCAACTCGTGGGCGAGCGCGGTGGCGATCTCGGCAAGGTCGCCGAGGACCGTCGGATCGTCGGGCACCGGCGCCAGGCGCAGCACACCCCGGCGCTCGCCGCGCATGCTGACCGGCAACCACGCGGTGTCGTCGACGCGCAGGGGTGACTGGTGGTCGAAAGCGCGCCAGGCGGGGTGCCCGGCACCTCGCAGGGGCTCACCCTCAGTGAGGGGAAGCAACTCCGAGAGCCGGTAGTCGACCTGGTACAGCTCGGCCTCGCTGATCCCGTACGCCTCGGCGAGCACCCGTGCGACCCCGCTCACGAGTCGGTCGGCTGGTGTCTCGTTAAGGGTACGTCGTGCCCGATTGACCGGTTCGTTCATCAGGGGGCTCCTTGCTCAAGCTCGACCACCAGCGGGTTCGGAGTAGTCTCGGGCCACCATGGCCGAACTGCCCGGTCCACCGGACCCCGAGACGAGTATGGCTGCCGCGTTGGACGCGGCGGCCGGTGCATTGCTGAGCGTGTGGGATTCCGCCCGGGAGGCGACCGCCAACCGGCTGTCCGGCGTCCAGTTACGTGCGGTGATGGTGGTCGAGCACCACGACGGGATCAACCTGCGCCGGCTGTCCAACCGGTTGGACATGCTGCTCAGCTCCGCCAGCCGGCTCTGCGACAGGCTTGTCGCCGCGGGCATGCTGGAGCGCGAGCCGGGCCGCTTCGACAGGCGCGAGATCTCCCTGCACCTCACCCCGGAGGCCCGTCGGCTCCTCGCGGAGCTGCGGGCGGACCGCCAGGCGCGGCTCGCCGCCGTTCTGGCCGGGATGAGCCCGGCAGGTCGCACCGCGCTGCTGCGCGGAATTCGGGATTTCGACGAGGCCGCCCGCCGGCAGCGGACGCAGAGCATGTCGACGCCGGACGACGGGGGCCAGCCGCGCGGGCGCGGCGACTGGCCGAGCGACAGCGACTGGCCGGACGACGCCGACGAGCCACGCGGGCCGGGGGATCCGGACCGTCCCACCGGACGACCGAGGGACTGGTCGGCGGACCCCGACCGGCCGTCCCGCACGATGCGGCAGAGCGGGCCGACCGCCACCGAGCGGCCGGTGGGCAGCCCGCACGAGTGGCCCACGGGCGAGCCTCCGGTGGCGCGAACAGCCTGATCCGACCGATCGTCGGCCCGACCCCGGTGGTACGCCGTCTGCCCAACCTCGCCGATCACGCCGGTGTCGACGCGCACACCGCCAGCATGGCGATGTCGTCCTGGGCCTGCCCGCCCAGCCATTCGTCCACCAACTGGAGCAGCCTGTCGACAAGCACGGCGGGCGGCAGACCGGCTGCCGAGGCGAGCGCGGCGCGCAGCCGGTGCTCGCCGAACATCTCGCCGGCGAACGGACCACCCCGCGCCTGGGTCACCCCGTCGGTGTACGCGAGCAGCAGGTCACCCGGGTCGAGGTGCACACGGGTGTCGACGAACCGGGCATCGGCAAACGCGCCGACAGGCATCCCGCCGACCGGGACCGGGGTGACCGAGCCGGTGCCGGTGACCAGCAGCGGCGCCGGGTGGCCGCCGCCGCTGATCCGGATGTCCACCCCGGCCGGCCCGCGCTCCAGCGAGCCCAGCAGCAGGGTGGTGAACTGACCGCGCCGCGCCGCGTCGGGTGTGTCGAACAGGGCTCGGTTGAGGAGGTAGATCAGCTCCAGCGGGCGCTGCTCGACCAGCCGCAACGTCTGCAACGACTGGCGGACCCGGCCGGTCAGCACGGCCGCGCCGACGCCCTTGCCGCAGACGTCGCCGAGCGCGAACAGCGCGCCGCGCGAGTGCGGAAACACTTCGTAGAAGTCGCCGCCGATGCGCAGCGTGTCACCGGCGGCCCGATAGCCCCCGGCGATGCTCACGCCGGGCACCGTCGGCAGCTCCGGCGGGAGCAGGCTCGTCTGCAACACCCGAGCGAGGTGGGCCTGTTCGCCGTACAGCTCGGCGGTCGCCAGTGCCGCCCCGGCCCGTGCGGCGAACTCGCGGGCAAGCTCGACGTCGCGCGCGTCGAACCCGGCCCGCCCGTCCCGGCGGATCAGCAGCAGGGCGCCGGCCGGGCCGCCGGCGCCGAGCATCGGGCAGAGCAGCGCGGCGCCCGGTCGGCCGAATTCGGGCGGCAGCACGGCCGCCAGGTCGTCGGGCTCGACGTCCCGCCACGGACTCGGTTCGGTGAGGTCGCCGTCGAGCGTCTCGGCGAGGCCGGGGACGATGGCGGTCAACTCCGGCGCGGCACGACCGGTGACGGGGGCAGGCCCGCCCTCGACGTACCGGGTCCAGCGGGGGTGCTGCTCGGCCGGCGCGAGCGGGCGGTGCAGCGCGATGGCGGCATCGGCCAGGTACGGCACGGCGAGGGTAGTGGTGGTCCGCAGGGCTTGGTCCCGGTGCAGGGAGAGCCCGAGCCGGCTGCCGGCCTGCGCGAGGAACGCGGTGCGGGAGCGCTCGGCCAGCAGGGCCTCGGTGCGGGCGTGCTCCTCGGTGACGTCCCGGACGTACCAGGCGTACCGGCTGCCGGAGAGCTGTCGCCGGAAGCCGCGTAGCTGCCGGCCACGGTGCTCGGCGTCGAATCGCTCGGTGCCGTCGGTGACCGCCCGGGCCAGTGCCGCGACCGGGCACCCGGACAGCTCGGTGCCCGCGACGATTTCCGGGAGCAGCTCCGCCGCCATGGCGTTGACAAGTGTGACCCGGCTGGACTCGTCGGTCGTCACGACGGCCTCGGCGAGCCCGTCGAGCAGCTCGCGTGCCAACGGCGAGTCGGCCGGAAGTGGACCGCCGGTGGGCGGGCTGGCAGGTCGGTGGGACGCCTGCCCCTCGTCGCTGACCGGGCCGGCGTTGCCGCCCCATTGGGTCGTGCTCATCGTCCGACGCCGGCCCGCGTCTGACGCCCTGTGCGCATGCTGCTCCTGCACTCCTTGCCCGGGGATCGTTGCCTGACGGCAAGCGTACCGAGCCCCACTGACAGGCACCCAGAGCGCGGGCCGGTGGTCAGGCGGTGCGGGTCAGCCAGCCGGCGGGGCGGCCGACGATGTGGCGGACCACCGACCCGGCGGCACCCACCACGGCGGCCTCCGGGCCGAGGATCGACGGTCGGACCGTGACCGGTGACCAGGCGGCGGTGAGCACCCGGCCGGCGATCTCGGCGAGCACCGGAGGGCACAGCCAGGGCGCCAGCGGGGCGTACCCTCCGCCGAGCACCACGGTGTCCAGGTCCAGCAGGTTGACAACGCTCGCCACCGCGACACCGAGCGCCGTACCGGCGTCGCGCAGCGCCCGCAGCGCGTCCGGGTCGCCGGCCTCCGCCAACTCCGCCAGCCGCGCGGTGCCGGTGTCCGCCGGAAGCTCCGCCCGGGCCAGCCCGGCGGCTGCCACGATCGCCTCCTGGCCTGCGTACTGCTCCAGGCAGCCCCGCCCGCCGCAGCGGCACGGAACCCCCTGCGGGTCGACCGGGAAATGCCCGATCTCACCGCTCCAACCCCGGACGCCCCGGAACAGCGCGCCGTCCAGCACGATGCCCGCGCCGATGCCCACCTCGCCGGAGATGTGCAGGAAGCTGGCCGGACCGGGAGGTCGGCAGTGCAGTTCGCCGAGCGCGGCGAGGTTTGCCTCGTTGTCCACCACCAGCGCCGGTACGCCGGGCACCTGTTCGGTAAGCGGCGGGTGCGCACCCAGCAGCGCCGGCACCGGTACGTCCCGCCAGCCGAGGTTCGGCGCGAGCCGGACCACCCCGGCGTCGTCCACCAGGCCGGGCACGGCGAGCGCGGCCCCGGCCAGTGTGAGGCCCTGCTGGGCGGCGTGGAGGCGGGCCTGCCCGGCCAACTCGACGAGCTTGGCCAGGGCGTCGGCGGGTGCCACCGGGCGCAGGTCGGCGCGGTGCACGGTGCGGTGTCGCACCTGGCCGGCGAAGTCGACCACGCACACCGCCAGATAGTCGACGTTGACCTCCAGGCCGAGTCCCGCCGGCCCCTGGTCGGCCAGGACCAGCCCGCGGGCCGGACGGCCGGCGCCGGCTCGGGGCGCCGGGTCGGCCTCGCTCACCAGTTGGCCGGCGAGCAGGTCCTCGACCACAGCGGAAACGGTCGCCCGGGTCAGGCCGGTGGCCGTGGCCAGGTCGGCGCGGGACGGGGGGCGGTCGGCAGCCGCGATACGACCGAGCACGAGGGCGAGATTGAGTTCGCGCAGGCTGCCCTGGCGTACGGCGCCGACCGGGGAGTGGGTGAGGCTCACCCCTTGACAGTGCCATATGGTGGGCAAATAATTCAATCGCTGAACAAATAGCGAAACCGCGCACTCCACCACCACCCGGAGGTCCTCATGGCACCACGCCCCACCCCCGCCGACAAGTTCTCCTTCGGGCTCTGGACGGTGGGCTGGCAGGCCCGTGATCCGTTCGGCGACGCGACGCGCCCCGAGCTCGACCCGGTCGAGGCCGTGCACCGGCTCGCCGAGCTGGGCGCGTACGGCGTCACCTTCCACGACGACGACCTGATCCCGTTCGGCGTCGACGCCGCCACCCGGGACCAGCACATCGCCCGGTTCCGCAAGGCCCTCGACGAGACCGGCCTCGTGGTGCCGATGGTGACCACCAACCTCTTCACCCACCCCGTCTTCAAGGACGGCGGCTTCACCAGCAACGACCGCGACGTCCGCCGCTACGCGCTGCGCAAGGTGCTGCGCAACGTCGACCTGGCCGCCGAGCTGGGCGCGAGCACGTTCGTGATGTGGGGCGGCCGGGAGGGCTCCGAGTACGACGTCGCCAAGGACGTCCGCGCCGCCCTGGACCGCTACCGCGAGGCCGTCGACCTGCTCACCCAGTACGTCATCGACCAGGGCTACAACCTGCGCTTCGCGCTGGAGCCCAAGCCCAACGAGCCGCGCGGCGACATCCTGCTGCCGACTGTCGGGCACGCGCTCGCCTTCATCTCCCAGCTCCAACACCCGGACATGGTCGGTCTCAACCCGGAGGTCGGCCACGAGCAGATGGCCGGGCTCAACTACGCCCACGGCATCGCCCAGGCGCTCTGGCAGGGCAAGCTGTTCCACCTGGACCTCAACGGCCAGCGCGGCATCAAGTACGACCAGGACCTGGTCTTCGGCCACGGCGACCTGATGAACGCGTTCGCGCTCGTGGACCTGCTGGAGAACGGCGGCCCCAACGGCGGCCCGACCTACGACGGCCCCCGGCACTTCGACTACAAGCCCTCCCGCACCGAGGACATGGACGGGGTGTGGGCGTCGGCGGCCGCCAACATGGCCACCTACCTCCTGCTCAAGGAGCGGGCCGCGGCGTTCCGCGCCGACCCCGAGGTGATCGAGGCGCTGGCCGCCAGCAAGGTCGGCGAGCTGAGCACCCCGACGCTCGACGCGGGTGAGGGCTACGAGGGCCTGCGCGCCGACCGGTCCGCGTTCGAGGACTTCGACGTGGACGCGGTGGCCGCCCGGGGCTTCGGGTTCGTCCGGCTCAACCAGCTCGCCGTCGAGCACCTGCTCGGCGCCCGCTGAGGCCCGGCCATGCCGCTGGTCGCGGGCGTTGACTCGTCCACCCAGTCCTGCAAGGTGGTCATCCGGGACGCGGAGACCGGTGTCCTGCTCCGGCAGGGCCGGGCGCCGCACCCCGACGGCACCGAGGTCGACCCGGAAGCCTGGTGGCAGGCGCTGCGCAGCGCCGCCGACCAGGCCGGTGGGCTTGCCGACGTCGCGGCGGTCTCCGTCGCCGGCCAGCAGCACGGCATGGTCTGCCTCGACGAGGCCGGCCGGGTGGTCCGCCCGGCCCTGCTGTGGAACGACACCCGCTCCGCCGACGCCGCCGCCGACCTGATCGAGGAGGCCGGCGGCGGCGCGGCCGGGCGCCGATTCTGGGCCGAGGCCACCGGCAGTGTGCCGGTGGCCAGCTTCACCCTCACCAAGCTGCGGTGGCTTGCCACACACGAGCCGGAGCGGGCAGCCCAAGTGGCGGCCGTCTGCCTGCCGCACGACTGGCTGACCTGGCGGCTGGCCGGCGCACCGGGGTTGGGCGCGCTGCGTACCGACCGGGGTGACGCCAGCGGCACCAGCTACTGGTCGCCGGCCACCGGCAACTACCGGCTCGACCTGCTGGAGCGGGGCTTCGGCCGGCAGGTGGTGCTGCCCGAGGTGCTCGGCCCGGCGGAGTCGGCGGGGAAGCTTGCCGACCACCTGGGTGGGTCGGGCGGCGCGCTGCTGGGCGCGGGCACCGGCGACAACGCCGCCGCCGCTCTCGGTGTCGGTGCCGGCCCGGGTGACGTGGTCGTCTCGATCGGCACCTCCGGCACCGTGTTCAGCGTCGCCGACGTGCCGGCCTCCGACGAGAGCGGCGCGGTGGCAGGCTTCGCCGACGCGTCCGGTCGCTTCCTGCCGCTTGTCGCCACGCTCAACGCCGCCCGAGTGTTGGACGCCGCCGCCGCGATGCTCGGCGTCAACCTCGACCAACTGGCCGAGCTGGCGCTCTCCGCGCCGGCCGGGGCGGACGGGCTGGTCATGGTGCCCTACCTGGAGGGTGAACGCACGCCCAACCGGCCGCTGGCCACCGGCGCGGTGCACGGGTTGACCCTGCGCACCTCGACACCGGCGCACCTGGCCCGCGCCGCCGTGGAGGGGATGCTCTGCGCGCTCGCCGACGGCCTCGACGCGCTGACCGCGCAGGGTGCGGTCGCCCGCCGGGTCATCCTGGTCGGCGGCGGAGCCCGGTCGGCTGCGGTCCGTCGAATCGCGCCGCAGGTCTTCGGCTGCCCGGTGGTCGTCCCACCACCCGGCGAGTACGTCGCCGACGGCGCCGCACGCCAGGCCGCCTGGGTCGCCCTGGGCGGTCCGACACCGCCGGTCTGGGCGGTCGAGGGCACCGAGGAGTACGCCGCCGAGCCTGTCCCGGCGGTCCGTGAGCAGTACGCCGCCGCTCGGGGCCTGGTCCTGGACCGCCGCTGACCCGCAGGCGTGGGTGACCGACGACTGCCACCCACGTGACGACCCCCTCAGCGGAGTCTGGTTGGCTGCCGGTCATGACCGTGACCAGTGGCGGGCCAGACCCCGGCCGGGGGCAGCTCGGCCAGCGCCCGCACGGTTGGGGCGGTGGCCGAGCGCACCGGTTGTACAGCGTCGTGGTGTTCGTGCTGCTCGCCTCGCTGGACAACGTGGCGATCGGGCTGGTCCCGCCGCTGTACGGCCCGATCGCCGACACGTTCGACGTGTCGGGGCGGCTACTGGGCCTCGTCACGGCGGCCAGCTTCCTGGTCAGCGCGGTGGCGGCGGTCGGTTGGGCGTACGTCGGCGACCGGACCAACCGCAAGCCGCTGCTGATGGTGGGCACGCTGCTCTGGGCGGCGGGCACCGGCGGCACCGCGCTCGCCGGCGGTTACCTGACCTTCCTGACCGCCCAACTGGTCGCGGCGATCGGTCTCGGCGCGGTCGGTTCGGTGGGCTTCTCGGTCGTCACCGATCTGATCTCGCCGACGCGACGCGGGCTGGTGATGAGCTTCTGGGGGCTGTCCCAGGGGATCGGCACCCTGGCCGGGACGCTTGTCGGTGGGTTGCTCGGCGCGGCCGACTGGCGGCGGCCGTTCTGGGTGCTGACAGGTGTGGGCCTGGCCGCCACGATGGCCTACCTGTTCACCTACGACATTCGGCGAGGCCAGAGCGAGCCGGAGTTGGCCGACAGGCTGGACGCCGGCGCCGACTACGACTACCGGATCAGCCGGGCTGACCTGCCGCGGATCCTGGCCCGGAGGACCAACCTGTGGCTGATCCTGCAGGGCCTGACCGCACAGGCCGCCTTCGGCTCACTGGTCTGGCTGCCGGTGCTCTTCGCCGAGCGGGCCGAAGCCCAGGGCTACTCGGCGTCGACTGCTGTGGTGGTGGGCAGCGTCTTCGCCACGCTGTTCCAGCTCGGCGGGGTGCTCTCCATCGTCGGCGGGCTGGTCGGCGACGCGCTGCAACGGCGTACCCCGAGGGGTCGGGCACTTGTCGCGGCGGTCGGCATCCTCGCCGCGGTGCCGTTCTACCTGGTGCTGTTCTTCGTGCCGGTGACCATCGACGTGCCGGACGGCGCGGGCGGCGGCGCGGTGATCGGCGCGGTGCTGTCCAGTGTGTTCACCGAACCGTCGGTCGGGTTGAGCCTGCTCACCGCTGTGGTGGCGCTCGCGTTGACCTCGGCCAACTCGCCGAACTGGTTCGCGCTGATCGCCGATGTGAACCCGCCCGAGCACAGGGGCACCGTCTACAGCCTCGGCAACCTCGTCAACGGTGTCGGCCGGGCGGCCGGCAACGGGCTGGTAGGCGTGGCCTTCCAGGGACTGCGCGCCGCGTTCCCCCCACCGTTGAACTTCGCCGTCGGGCTTGCCGCATTCCAGCTCTTCTTCATCCCCACAGGCATCATGTACTGGCTGGCCTCCCGGACCTCCCCGCAAGACATCAAAAACGTCCACGACCTACTCCACACCCGAGCAGACCGCCTCTAGCCCCCACCCCACCCCCCACCCCACCCACCCCGCGATCTTGCACTTTCTGCCTCGACATAGGGGGTGTAACCGCCCATACCGGCGACCGAAAGTGCAAGATCGCGGGGGTGAGGGGGGTGGGGTTAGGTTAGGAGCCAGACTGTTACGTCGGTGGGGACGCCGCCGTTGTCGTCTAGCGGTGCGCTGGACGTGAGCACCTTGGCGCCGGCCGGCACTGGCACGGGAGCGTCACCGAAGTTGGTGAGCACTGTCAGCCCTGCGTTGCGGAAGGCGAGCACCTCGTCGTTCGCGGGCAACCACTCAAGGGTGCCGCGACCGAGCCCGTGGTCGCGGCGCAGACGCAGCGCCGTGCGGTACAGCTCGTACGTCGAGCCGGGCACGTCGCGCTGCCGGTCCAGCGCGTACTCCGCCCAGGACGCCGGTTGCGGCAGCCAACTGGCGTCGGTGGGCCCGAAGCCGTACGACGGTGCGTCGGCCTCCCACGGGATTGGCACTCGGCAGCCGTCCCGGCCCCGCTGGGTGTGCCCGCTGCGCGCCCAGGTCGGGTCCTGCCGGGCCTCGTCGGGCATCGTGGTGTGCTCGGGTAGGCCCAGTTCCTCGCCCTGGTAGAGGTACGCCGAGCCGGGCAGCGCGAGCATCAGCAGGGTGGCCGCCCGGGCCCGGCGCAGGCCGAGCGCGGCGTCCGGCTGCGGGTCGTCGACACCGATGCCGTTGGGACGGGGAGTGCCGACAGGCAGGCCGAGCCGGGAGGCGTGCCGCACGACGTCGTGGTTGGACAGCACCCAGGTGGTCGGCGCGCCTACCGAATCGGTCGCCTCCAGAGAGCGGGTGATCACCGCGTACTGGGCCGGAGCGGACCAGGCGGCGAGCAGGTACTCGAAGTTGAACGCCTGGTGCATCTCGTCGGGGCGGACGTAGCGGGCCAGCCGCTCGGCCGGCTCCACCCACGCCTCGGCGACGAGCACCCGCTCGCCGGGGTAGCTGTCCAGGACCTGCCGCCACTGCCGGTAGATCTCGTGTACGCCGTCCTGGTCCCACATCGGCGGGCGGGGCTTGTCCACCTCCTGGCCGGAGAGGATCTCCTGCGGGTCCTGCCAGTCGGCCAGGTCGGCCTGCTTGACGAGGCCGTGCGCCACGTCGACGCGGAAGCCGTCGACCCCGCGGTCCAGCCAGAACCGCAGCACGTCGAGGAACTCCGCGTGCACCTCGGGGTTGTCCCAGTTGAGGTCCGGCTGGCCGGTGTCGAACAGGTGCAGGTACCACTGGCCGGGCTGGCCGTCCGGGTCGGTCGTCCGCGTCCAGGCGGGGCCGCCGAAGACGCTCTGCCAGTCGTTGGGCGGCTGGTCGCCGGCCGGGCCGAGGCCGTCCCGGAAGATGTACCGGGCCCGCTCCGGGCTGCCCGGCGCGGCGGCCAGGGCGGCCTGGAACCAGCGGTGCGCCGAGGAGGTGTGGTTCGGCACCAGGTCGACGATCACCCGAAGGCTGCGGGCGCGGGCCTCGGCGATCAGATTGTCCGCGTCGGCGAGGGTGCCGAACAGCGGGTCGACGTCCCGGTAGTCGGCCACGTCGTAGCCCGCGTCGGCCTGCGGCGACGGGTAGAACGGGGAGAGCCACACCGCGTCCACGCCCAGCTCGACCAGGTGGTCGAGGCGGGCGGTGATGCCCGGGAGGTCGCCGACCCCGTCGCCGTCGGAGTCGGCGAACGAGCGGGGATAGATCTGGTAGATGGCTGCCTCGGTCCACCACCCGGTGATCGGGCCGGCGGAGGAGGTCTGCTGCGTCGGTTCGGTGTTCAGGGTGGTCTCCCGTGTCGAGCCGTATGTGGACTGCCGGGCGGTGCTGTTGCCGGCCGCGTCGCCGCCAGCCGCCGGCCGGTGGCGGACTGTTGAGGTTTCAGTGTGCCCGGGGTGGTGCGGTTGACTCACGGACCACCAGCCGAGTGGGCAGGATCACCGGCGTGTCGGGGGCGGCGACCCCTTGGCCGACGATCGGGTCAAGATTGCCAGCCCCGAGCGGGTCCAGCAGCATGCGGGCGGCGAGCCGGCCCTGCTCCGCGGCGGGCTGGGCGATGGTGCTGAGCCCCAGCAGACCGGCGAGGTCGTGGTCGTCGATGCCGATAACGCTCACATCCTGGGGTACGCGCAGCCCGGCGTCGCGCAGCGCGGTCATCGCGCCCATCGCCATCTCGTCGCAGGCCGCGACGATGGCGGTCGGAGGTTCACCGCGGGTCAGCAGTTCGGCGGCGGCCCGGTTGCCACCGTCGATGGTGAACGACGACTCGACGTCCAGGCTCGGGTCGGGTCGAAGGCCGGCGGCTCGTAGCTCGGCCTGGTAGCCCCGGCGCCGGTCGATGTGGGTGGTGAACGCCAACTCGTCCTCGGGGTCGCCGGAGATGTGGGCGATCCGGCGGTGTCCGAGGTCGAGCAGGTGGCGGGTCGCCGTCCGGGCTGCGGCGACGTCGTCGATGCGTACGCACGGCCAGTTGGGAACCCTGCTGCCGGAGCTGATGGTCACCCCCGGCAGGTCCAGGGTGGCAAGCGCGGTCAGGTCGGCAGGTCGCAGTGGCGTGGCGACAAGCATCATGGCGTCGACTCGCTTGTGCAGGTTCGCGGTACGCAGCACCCGTTGGCGGATCTGCTCCCGGCCGCCGAGGTTGTAGAGCAGGAGGTCGTAGCCGGACTGGTGGAGGTGCTCCTCGACCGCCTCGACGACTGTGCTGAAGAACCAGCGGGTGATCCGGGGGACGACGACCGCGACGGTGCCGGTGCGGCCTCCGGCCAGCCGGGACGCGCTCGGCGAGACCGCGTAGTCGAGTTGCTCGGCGGCGGCGAGTACGCGCCGTCGGGTGGCGGCCGAGACTGTCGGCAGCCCGCGTAGGGCCCGTGAGACGGTGGCCGTGGAGACCCCGGCCAACCGGGCGACATCATCAATCTTCGTCACGGTTCCCTCGCTTCGTGCCCGGCGCCCGCCGCCGCCCGAGGGGCCAGGCGGCGGCGGGCAAGCGGGTCAGCCCTTGACGCTGCCGGCGAGCAGACCTCGCACGAAGAAGCGCTGCAGGGACAGGAACACGACGAGCGGAACGATGATCGACACGAACGCGCCGGCGGTCAGCCGTTGCCACTCGTTGCCGCGGGTGCCGGCCATCTCGGCCAGCCGAACCGTGAGCGGGGCCGTCTCGTTGCCGCCACCGGCGAAGATCAGCGCGACCAGCAGGTCGTTCCAGACCCAGAGGAACTGGAAGATGCCGAACGCGGCGAGCGCCGGCGTGATCAGCGGCAGCACGATGGTGCGGAAGATCTTCGGGTGGGTGGCCCCGTCGACCCGGGCCGCCTCCATGAGGTCTCCCGGCAGTTGCGAGATGAAGTTGTGCAGCAGGAAGACGGCGAACGGAAGCGCGAAGCAGGTGTGCGCGAACCACACCTGGGCGAACTTCTGCTCGTCGACCAGGTCCCAGGCCGGCATCAGGGTGACACCGCCGAGGGAGACGCCTGTGGAGAAGAACTTCAGCAGCGGCACCAGGGCCATCTGTAGCGGGACGATCTGCAACGCGAAGATCGCGATGTAGAGCCAGTCCCGGCCTCGGAAGTTCATCCAGGCCAGCGCGTACGCGGCAAGGGCCGCGAAGGCGAGCGGGAAGAGCACCGACGGGATGGTGATCGCCAGCGAGTTGATGAAGTAGCTGGCGAGCTGCCCGGATGACGACGATCGCCCGAACAGGACCTGCTGGTAGTTCTCAAGCGTGAACTGCGGGTTGGTGAAGGCCGTCCACCAGCCGGTGGTCTTGATCTCGTCCTCCGGTCGGAGGGACGAGATGAACAGGCCGAAGGTCGGGATGGTCCAGACCACCGCGATGACGATCGAGACGAGCGTCGCGGTGCGGCTGTTCAGCCGGCGGCGGACTCGCCCGGCGGTGGTCTTCGGTGCGTCGGTCTTCTGTGTGCCGGCGGCAACGGTCGGCGTTGCGGTGGTCATCTCAGCCCTCCCGCTGCTGACGGAGGTTGCGGATCTGGTAGATCACGACCGGGATGACCAGGATGAAGAGGAAGACCGCGAGCGCGGAGCCCTGCCCGTTCTGGCCGTACCGGAACGCCTGGTTGTACATCTCGCTGGCGATCACGCTGGTGTCGTAGTTGCCGTTTGTCGAGGTCCGGACGATGTCGAAGACCTTGAGCGTGGCGATCGTGAGGGTCACCGCCACGACGATCAGCGCCGGCCGGATGCTCGGTATGGTGATCTGCCAGAACATCTGCCAGGGGCTGACGCCGTCGAGCCGGGCGGCTTCCACGATGTCACCGGGGATGGATTTGATCGCGGCGGAGAGCACCACCATGGCGAAACCGGCCTGGATCCAGACCATGATGACGATCAACAGCAGCGTGTTCAGCGGTGATTCGAGCAGCCATTGCTTCGGCTCGCCGCCGAGACTGACCACGATCTGGTTGAGCAGACCGATCTGGTCGCCTTCGCCGCGGTAGGCGTAGACGAACTTCCAGATGATGCTGGCGCCGACGAACGAGATCGCCATCGGCAGGAAGATCAGCGACTTGGCCACGGCCTCGAACCGGGCCTTGTCCACCAGTACGGCGTAGATCAGGCCGAACCCGGTCGCCACCAGCGGGACCAGGACCACCCAGACCAGGGTGTTGATCAGGACCCGGACGATCGAGCTGTCGGAGAACATCCAGCCGTAGTTGCGCAGCCCGACCCAGTCGTTGCTGCCTGCGTCCATGAAGGACAGCAGTGTGGTGCGGATGGCCGGAACGACCAGTCCGACCGTGAGCAGCAGCAGCGTCGGCAGCAGGAAGAAGAGCGCGAAGAGTCCCTCCCCCCGCTTGGGCCGGCGGGGGAGCGGGGTGCCGCTGACGGACGCGGCGACCAGCTGTGCCTCACGCCGCCGAGCGAACCAGGCCGGCACCACGTCGAGAAGCAGGAGCAGACTGCCCACCACCGCGACGAAAGCGATCAGCCCGTACATCAGCATGAGGAACTTCGGCTGCTCCTCCGCGAAGTCGAACTCCATCGACCCTCCCAGGTCTGGATCCGCCGGTGGGCCGGCCCATGGGTACGGACCGGCCCACCGCTCAGATCACTTCCAGCTGCTCTCGATGCCCTGGAGCACCGAAGCGGTGTCCTTGCCGTTGATCCACTCGACCATGCCCTTCCAGAACGTCCCCGCGCCAACCGCGGCCGGCATCAGGTCCGACCCGTCGAAGCGGAAGACGCCGGTCTTGTCCTGCAGGATCTGGACGGAGAGCTTGTCGATGGGGCTGGCCACGTTGGCGATGTCCAGCTTGTTGTTCGCCGTGACCCAGTTGCCGAGCTTCGCGCGGCTGTTGACGTACTCACCGGAGGCGAGGTAGGTCTGCACCGCCTGCACCTCGGGGCGGTCGGTGAAGCCGACGACGAACTCGCCCGCGCCGAGCACCGGCTTGCCCTTCGCCGCGTCGATCGCCGGGAAGTAGAACGCGAACGCGTCACCGTCCTCGGCCACCTTGGTGCCCTCGGGGAACTGGTTGGCGTAGAACGACGCCTGCCGGTGCATGGCGCACTTGCCGGTGGTGACCGGCAGGCCGGCCTCACCGAAGGCGGTGGTGCCGATGCTCTTCACACCGCCGAAGCCGCCGTTCATGTACTTCTCGTTCTTGAGGATGGTGCCGGCCCGGTTGACCGCGTCGATGATCCGCGGGTCGTTGAACGGGATGGCATGGGTGGTCCACTGGTCGTAGACCTCGGGGCCCTGCGTACGCAGGATCACGTCCTCGATCCAGTCGGTGGCCGGCCAGCCGGTGGCGTCACCGGACTCGATGCCGGCGCACCACGGCTTGGTGCCGGTTGCCGCGATCGTGTCGCTGAGCTTGATCATGTCGTCCCAGCTGGTGGGGACCGTCCAGCCCTTCTCCTTGAAGAGCTTCGGCGAGTACCAGACGAAGGACTTCACGTTGGCGCCGAGCGGCACGCCGTAGAGGGTGCCGTTGACGGTGCCGTACTTCAGCCAGTCGGCCGGCATGTTCTGCTCGGCCATCGCCTTGGTGTCGGCGCCGAGCGACTTCAGCTTGTTGGCGTCGGCGAACCGCTTGACCAGGCCCGGCTGGGGCACGAAGGCCAGGTCGGGCGCGTTGCCGCCGTCGACCCGGACCGGGAGTTGCGCCTCGAACTCGGCGTTGCCCTCGTAGTCGATCTCGATGCCGGTGCAGTCCTCGAACGTCTTCCAGGAGTTCCTCAGCAGGTCGGCCTCGGCGTCACGGATGGACGCGTAGATGGAGACCTTCTTGCCGTCGTTGCCCTGGTACTTCTCGTATGCGGCACACTCCGCGGAGCCTGCCTTGTCGCTCTTCTTGTCGTCACCGGTGCCGCAGGCGGTGGCGCTGAGCGCCAGCCCGAGCACACCGGCGATCACGAAGGCCTGGCGTGGTCTGGTAAAGACCGCCATGCCGTCCTCCTTCCTAGCCGGCGCGGTCGTGCTGATGACCCTCGCCGGTCCGATTGGGCGTGCACACATGTAAGCGCTTGCATCCGGCTGGGTCCACCCCCCGTCAGACACGAGCGAGTAACAATCCCGAAATCTGGAACCCCCAGCTGGGCGCGCTCCCAGGCGGCCCAACTTTCGCTCTTTCGAAGATTGGCGATATCTGTCAGTCTGATTCCACTGCATCGAAGGTTTTCGACATAGGAGGTGCTGTATGCGCAAACGGTGGATCAGCCTGCTGGCGACCGGTCTGCTCGTCGCGGGATTCCTCACGCCGGCCAGTCCGGCGATGGCCGCGCCGACCTTCAGGGTTCCCTTCCCGTGCGGCCAGTCCTGGTCCGGGCAGACCCGATCGGACCACAGCCCGGCGTACGCCGTGGACTTCAACCGCACCGACGACCTCGGTGACCCGGTGGTCGCCAGCGCCCCCGGCACCGTCGACCGGGTGACAAACCTCGGCAACACCAGCTACGGCAAGTACGTCCGGATCAATCACGGCGGCGGCTACAGCACCTACTACGCCCACCTCAACGGCTTCAACGTCTCGGTCGGGCAGACGGTCGGCTACGGCAAGGTCATCGGCTGGGTCGGCAGCACCGGCGGATCCACGGGCCCGCACCTGCACTACGAGCAGCGCCTCAACGGCAGCGACATCCAGGTCCGGTTCAACGGCAGCCTGGCGCTCTACTGGGGCACCAAGTCCTACAGCAGTGGCAACGGTTGCAGTTCGGGCGCCGGCTCGGGCACTGTCGACACCAGCGGCACCCCGCTGACCGTCCGCTCCGGCCCCGGCACGGGGTACGCCTCGGTGGGCACCGTCGCCGACGGCGCCAAGGTGACAATCGCCTGCCAGACAAGCGGCACCAGCGTCACCGGCACCTACGGCACCAGCACGATCTGGGACCGCATCGGCAGCGGCCGGTTCATCGCCGACGCGTACGTCTACACCGGCTACGACGGCTACATCCCGAACGTGCCCCGCTGCTGACTGCGGCGGTCAGGGTCTCCGGCTGGCACCGCCGGCCGGGGATTCTGCGCGGGTCAGGAGTTCAGCTGCCAGATCGACAGGTTCAGCGCGGCGGCGAAGCTGACCCACGCCCAGTACGGCAGCAGCAGCGCCGCCGCGACCCGGGACACCCGGGCGAAGAGCACCACGGTAAGCCCGATCGCCAGCCACATCACCACGATCTCGGCGAACGCCAGCCCGTACTTCCCCGCGCCGAAGAAGAGCGGGGTCCAGATCGCGTTGAGCACCAGTTGGGCGGTCCACGCCCAGAGCGCGGGGGAGAAGCCGACCCGCCGCCACACCAGCCAGCCGGCCACCGCGATCAACGCGTAGAGCGCCGACCAGACCGGGCCGAACAGCCAGGAGGGCGGTGCCCAGGTGGGCTGTTGCAGGCTCGCGTACTCGTCGGTGGTGCCCTGCACACCCAGCCCGCCGATCGCGGCCGCGACGAAGACCGCCACCACGAAGCCGGCCAGGGCCAACCAGGATCGCCGGCCGGAGGCGGTTCGGGTCTGCCGAGTTGTCTCCATCATCGAGATATTGCCGATCCGCCTGCGGCTCAAACCGGATCGGGCCCGGCGACGGGACATGACAGCGCCGGGGCCGCTGCGGCCGATGCTCCTGTCGGGAGGACAGAGCTCCGGTCGCGGCGACCCCGGCGGGTCCCGGTCTTACGAGGTGCGGACGTCAATTGAAGATGCTGACACCACCAGGGCCGACCAACAGCCCGACAACGATGAGGACGATGCCCCACAGGATCTGCCGGCGGAACAGCGCGAGGATGCCGGCGACCACGAGTACGACTGCGAGAATCCAAAGAATCAGCTCCATGACCTCTGACTACCCGACCCGCCGATTCTGGAAACCTGGTCGGTGTCGAGTTGATCGCCGACATGAAACACGCTGTATGCCTGCTTGATCACCGGGTGCGCCACGTTGCGGACGCGCACCCCGCCGGGGGTGGTTCCGCGCTCGGTGCCCGCGTGCGCGTGGCCGTGTACGGCAAGCGCTGTGGGTGCCGAGTCGATGGCCTGCCCCAGCTGGTACGAGCCGAGGAACGGGTAGATCTCCAGCGGCTCGCCGACCAGGGTGTCCGGCACCGGGGCGTAGTGGGTCAGCGCGACGAGCATGTCGCAGTCCAGTGAGCGCAGGGCAGTGCCGAGGCTCTCCGCGCTCTCGTTCGTGGTCCGGACGAACGCCTTCATCTCCGGCTCGCCGAAGTCGCTCGCGCAGCGCCCCGCGAACCCACCGCCGAAGCCCTTGACGCCGGCGATGCCGAGCCGTCCGCCCGCGCAGTCCAGCACCACACCGTTGCCCTCCAGCACCGTGATGCCCGCGTCTTCGAGCACCTTGACCACCTGTGGCACCTCGTCGCACTGGTGGTCGTGGTTGCCCAGCACCGTCACCACCGGCACTGCGAGGCCACCGAACTCCTGCGCCACGCAGCGCGCCTCGGCCTCGGTGCCGTGCCGGGTCAGGTCTCCGGCCAGCAGTAGCACGTCGGCGCAGTCCGGCAGCTCCTCCAACGCCGGGCGGAACCGGCCGACGACGTCCTCGTCCAGATGCACGTCACCCACGGCGGCTATCCGGATCACCATCGAACCTCCCTCAGGGCAGTTGCTCGATCTCCGTGGGCGCCTGGGCGCGGATCACCCCGATGTCGCTGGTGATCGGCACGTCCGGGAAGCGCTCGGCCACGCGGCGCAGGATCTCGTCGCGCCGGTGTGGGCTCTCCACCTCGCCGTTGAGCACGAGGGTGCTTTCCCGCCGGACCACTGTGATCCCCTGTTCGGCGACCGCGGGATCCTCGGTGAGCAACCGTTGGATCTCCGCCTCGACGTACTCGTCGGGTGGCCCGGTGCCGATGTCGCGGTGGTCGGTCACGGTGTCCCCTCTCCTGCCTGGGTGCCGCTGTCCGGCACGACCTCCAGCCGGTCCAGCAACACCAGGAACGCCTCGGCGTACGGCGAGTGCTGCGTCTCCTTGCGTACCCGTTCCCAGTCGATCTGCTCCCGCAGCGACCGGGCCAATGGCAGGCCGCGGGCGAAGTCGCAGTAGTGCTGGGAGAAGCTCAGCAACTTGTGCACCATCAGTTGGGTGGCCGACAGCACAGGCATTTGGATGGCGTCCACCGGCCGCACCACCGTGTCGGCGAATGTCTCCTCCGTCACCGGCGTCTCGATCGGCCGGTGGATCAGATCCACCATTCGCCCGTCGTCGAAGACCTTCACCAGCCAGTCCTCCGGCGGGTACTCGGCGCGGAAGCCGGCGGCCACCAGGGCCTCCAGCGACCGCTCGACGTCGGCCTCGCGGATCAGGAAGTCGACGTCGTGATCGCTGGAGTGGCCGCCGTGGGCGTAGACGGCGAAGCTGCCGCCCAGGGCGAACGGGATCTCGGACTGCTTGAGCACGGCGGCGACCTTTTTGAGGGTGTGCACCAGACTCTCGTCCCCGCGCTCAGCCATCTGGTTCTCCCGTCGGTCGTGTTGGTGGACAGGCGGTTGGATTCGAACTCCCGTACCCGGCATTCCGGTTGCCCACACCTGGCGGGGTAGCGGTCGGGCGTCAACGGGGACGAAGCACGACAAACATCGCAGGACCTGAGCGTGGGTCGGATAACCTGTCAAGGGTGGCCAGATCACGGGGGATGCGACGCGGCAAGACCCGATTACGCACGATCGCCCTGATCGGCATCGACGGTTCGGGCAAGACCACTCAGGCGCACCGGCTGGCCGACGCGCTCACCGCCGCCGGCCGCCCCGCCACGTACCGCCGCAACGCCAGTGGGCGTCGCTGGCTCGGCCGGGTCGCGCAGCGGTTCGGCCGGCCGGACGCTCAGCGGCTGGTCGGGCGCGACGGCATGTTGGCGGTGGAGTCCGTGCTGCGCTGGTTCGCCATCGCGCTGGCCCTGCTCAGTTGCCTGCTCACCGGCCGGACGGCGGTGATGGACCGCTACTCGGCCTGCCAGTACGCGAGCATCCGGGCGCACGGAGGGCAACGCTGGGAGCGGCTGGCCCGGGCCGGCTACCGGCTGTTCCCGACACCGCAGGTGACGTTCCTGCTCGCCGTCGACCCGGAAGAGGCGTACCGACGCATTGAGCGGCGGGGCACCGACCACGAGACGATGGGGTGGCTGACGGCGGCGGACACCGCGTACCGGGCACTGCCCGAGTATCCGACATTCGTGCTTGTGGACGCTGGTCGCTCAACCGACGAGGTGACCGAGCAGATCCGGGCGCACCTGGCAGCCTGGCTGCCGTCGGACGTCAGCCCTGACCCCCGCCAGCCCTCGCTCGGCGCCCCACAGTTGTCGGACGGGCTGCGACCGGAGGCGCCACCGCCGCCCGTCGTGCCGGCGGCGGACGGTGCGTCAGTTGTCGCGTCGAGGTCGCCGGCCGCGCTGCCGACCGTGCCGGCGGGGGAGCGGTCGGGGCGCGCCGGTGCCGGCCCGCTTGTGGCTCAGGCGCGTCCGTAGACCGGAACGGAGGCGCCGCTTGTCGGCGCGGAATCGGCCGACGCGAGAAAGTGGACCACCGACGCGATCTCGACCGGGGAGACCCAGCGCGAGTGGTCGGCGTCGGGCTGGTCGGCCCGGTTCGCCGGGGTGTCGATGATGCTTGGCAGCACGGTGTTGCAGCGCACGTTCCGGGACCGGTACTCCACCGCGACCGCGTTGGCGAAGGCGAGCACAGCCGCCTTCGCGGTGACGTAGCCGGCCGCGCCGGGGAACGGCGCGACCGCCGCGCGGGCCGACACGCAGACCACCGCGCCGCCGCCGGCGGCCACGAGGTGCGGCAGCGCGGCCTGGGTGACCAGGTAGGTGGGCCGCAGGTTGACGGTGAGCATCCGCTCGAACTCGTCGACAGGTGTCTCGTGCACCAGCCCGCCGCTGGCGTACCCACCGACCAGGTTGACCACCGCCCGCAGCGGCGCCGCCGGGTCGTCGGTCGCCGCCTCGACGGCGTGGGCCGCGCCGACCGGATCGCCCAGGTCCGCGATCAGCCGGACCAGGTCGGCCGGCGCCGGCTCCGACCTGGGCCGACTCTTCCTCTCGGGTACGACCACACGCCAGCCTGCCGCCAGGAAGGTGCTGGTGACCGCACCGCCCAGCCCGCCCGAACCTCCGGTGACCAGCACACTGCGTTCCGCCATGCGGCCCACGCTAGTGCCTTGGGAGGCCGCGGCCCTGCCCGGCCTGTGGGGTGGAGTGGGCTGTACGGTCCGGCCGGACACGGTTCGCCGCGCCTGCGGCACCGTACGGCGAGGTGACCGGACCCGCCGGGGGAGGCGATGCCGTCTGGACGGTGGCACGCTTGGCCGGACGGGAGTCGCCCGTTCGTCGGTACTTTGCCCAACACGTGGAGTCATGGTTGACGCTCACGCTTGGTGAAAGTAAGTTTCATCCGTGGCGAAGAGTCCGAAGATTTCTGCGAATCACGAGCCCGGTGGGCTGATCGTCCACATCAGCGGGCTGCTTCCCTCGCTGTCGCCGGCCGAGCAGCGGGTCGCCCGCCTGGTCGTCTCCGACCCGGCCGCCGCCGCGCGTCGGACGATCACCGACCTCGCCACCGCAGCCGAGACGTCCGAGGCGACAGTCATCCGGTTCTGCCGGTCGGTAGGCATGGACGGCTACCCGCAGCTGCGCATCCGGCTCGCCGCCGAGGCCGCCCGCCGGATCGAGCCGCCGGACGCCCGGGTGGTCGGCGGTGACATCCCGCCCGGCGCCGACCTCGCGCAGATCATCGCCACGATCGCGTTCAACGACGCACGCGCGGTCGAGGAGACCGCCGAGCAACTCGACCCGGCCGTCTGCGAGCAGGTGGTCGAGGCGATCGCCGGCGCCGGACGGATCGACATCTACGGCGCGGGCGCAAGCGGTTTCGTCGCCTCCGACTTTCAGCAGAAGCTGCACCGCATCGGCCGGATCGCCTTCTACTTCCCGGACGTGCACACCGCGTTGACGTCTGCCGCCCTGCTCGGCCGGGGTGACGTGGCCATCGGCATCTCGCACACCGGCACCACCTCCGACGTGATCGAGGTGCTGGAGCAGGCCCGGACGCGGGGCGCCAGCACTGTGGCGCTCACCAACTTCCCGCGCTCGCCGATCACCGACGTGGCCGACTTCGTGCTGACCACAGCGGCCCGGGAGACGACCTATCGCTCCGGTGCGACGGCCAGCCGGCTGGCCCAGCTCACAGTTGTCGACTGCCTCTTCGTCGGGGTGGCGGCCCGCAACCGGGCCCGCGCCCGCAAGGCCCTTGAGGCGACCGCCGAGGCGGTCCAGTCACACCGGGTGGGTGCCAACCGGAGGCGGGCATGATGGCCGGTTCGGTGGAGCCGGACGAGGCCATGTCAGCATCGCCCGCACGCCCGACGGTCCGGGTGGGCGCCCCCACCGAGCGCCGTAACCCGCTGAGCGTCGACCTCGACCTGATGTCGACCCGGGACGTGCTCACCGTGATCAACGAGGCCGACCGGCGGGTGCCGGCGGCGGTCGCCGCGGTGCTCGACGAGATCGCCGCCACTGTCGACCTGGCCGTCGCGGCGCTGCGCGGCGGACACCGGGTGCACTACTTTGGGGCCGGCACCTCGGGCCGGCTGGGCGTGCTCGACGCGGCCGAACTGGCGCCCACCTTCAACTCGCCCCGGCACTGGTTCTGCGCCCACCTCGCCGGCGGGCCGGACGCCATGTGGCGGGCCGTGGAGGACGCCGAGGACGACGATAAGGGCGGGGCGGTCGAGGCCGCCGGATGTGTACGCGCCGGTGACCTGGTGGTCGGTCTCGCCGCCAGTGGGCGCACCCCGTACGTCCTCGGGGCGCTCGCCGCGTCCCGCGCCACGGGCGCCTCGACGGTGCTGCTCTGCGCCAATCCGGAGGCGGAGGCGGCCCGGTCCGTCGACGTGTTCATCGGGGTGGACACCGGACCCGAGGTGGTCACCGGGTCGACTCGGATGAAGGCGGGCACGGCGCAGAAGTTGGTGCTCAACACGTTCTCCACAGCCGTCATGGTGCGCCTGGGTCGGGTCTACTCGAACCTCATGATCGACATGGTTGCCACAAACGCGAAGCTTCGCGGACGAATGATCTCGATCCTGGTCGAGGCGACCGGATGCTCCGAGGAGGTCTCTCGGCGGGCACTCAACGAGGCCGACGGCGACCTGAAAACGGCGTTGGTCTCGCTGGTCTCCGGTGCCGAGGTCGCTGCCGCGCGGGCCGCGCTGGCGCGCTCCGCCGACCAGGTTCGCGGCGCCCTCGCCCTGCTCGCCTCCTAGCCCACGGCGCCCACCGCGCGGCGGGAAGCGAACTGGGCTCCGGATTGTTCATCGGGGCGGGGGGTAATAACACCCCCGTGGATGAACCGACAGGTCCGCCGGTGCGTATCTGGCAGTGACCAGGATCGCAGCGCGGCGGTGACCCGGGTCGCTGTGCCCCCGCGGCGGGCGGTGTTGCCATTGGTGCGGGCGTTTCGGCGATTCGTCGACCCGCCAACCCGTTCGAGGTGCCCAGCGGCGAGCTTCCCGGCGGGTGCTGACAGCAAACATGGACCGTGCTCTCAGCAAATACTCAGGCATTCGTGACACTTTCGACTCACGACATGGAATCCCCGAGACGTCTCATCTGTTGTGTAGGTGTCAGCACCGATGGGCACAGCAGAAGTTACCAGGGGCTGACCGACGTGGGACTGGCAAGGAACCGGGCAACCGGCGCGAGCGAGGGGACCGTGGGCAACGTGGACAAGAACATCGGCATGCGCACCGACGAGGTGGCCGAGGAGCGCGACCTGGTCGGCGTCTACCTGCACGAGATCTCCCGGACGCCACTGCTGGACGCCGCCAAGGAGGTCGAACTCTCCAAGGCGATCGAGGCCGGCCTCTACGCCGAGCACCTGCTTGGTGAGGACGCCCTTGCCGCCGGTATCGACCGGACCGACCTGGAGTGGCTTGTCGTCGAGGGCGAGCGCGCGAAGGACCTCTTCATCCGCGCCAACCTGCGGCTCGTCGTGTCGATCGCCCGCCGTTACGTGCGCTCGGGCATGCCCATGCTGGACCTGATCCAGGAGGGCAACACCGGCCTCGTCCGGGCGGTCGAGAAGTTCGACTACGAGCGTGGCTACAAGTTCTCCACCTACGCCACCTGGTGGATCCGCCAGGCCATCAGCCGGGCGATCGCCCAGCAGGAGCGCACCGTCCGACTGCCTGTGCACCTGGTGGAGGACGTCAACCGGATGCGCAACGTGGCCCGACAGCTCACCCGTGAGCTGGGCGCCGACCCGGAGCCGGAGCAGATCGCGGCATCGCTCGGCGTCACCGTCGAGCGTGTCAACGAGCTGCGCCGCTGGTCGCAGGACACTGTCTCGCTGGACACCCCGGTGGGCGACGACGGCGACACGAACCTCGGCGACCTGGTCGCCGACAGTGACGCGCCGTCGCCGGAGGACATCGTCCTCAGCGGCCTGGAGCGGCAGCGCATCGAGGGTCTGCTCAACCACCTCGACGACAGGTCCGCCGGCATCATGCGGGCCCGTTACGGGCTGGAGGACGGCCGCGAGCACTCGCTCACCGAGGTCGCCTCCCGGTTCTCGCTTTCCCGCGAGCGGATCCGCCAGCTGGAGATCCAGGCCCTCGGCCGGCTGCGTGAGCTTGCCCGCGCGGAGGGGCTGCAGGCAGCCTGACCTGGTAGTAATGACGGTGAACGGCCGGCGTCCGATAGGGGGACGCCGGCCGTTCGCCGTTTCCAGTCGTTACTAGCGGACCCGACCGTAGCCCTGAATCGGCATCATGTTCATGCCGCGCTTGAGGACGTTGCGGCCGGCGCTCGGTGCGTCGATCACCTGGCCGCCACCGACGTAGAGGGCGACGTGCCCGAGCCCGCTGTAGAAGACCAGGTCCCCCGGCCGCAGGTCGCCCTTGCCGATGTGGCTGACCGCACTCCACTGCATGCGGGTGTTGTGCGGCAGCGACTTGCCAGCGGCCCGCCAGGCAGCCGAGGTCAGCCCGGAACAGTCGTAGCCGTTCGGACCGTCGGCCGCCCACACGTACGGCTTGCCCAGCGCGCCGAAGGCGTAGCGCACCGCAGTGCCGGCAGCCCCGGAGACGGCCGGCACGTTCTTGGCCTCGGCCGTCGCCGCCTTGGGAGAGGGTCGCTCGGTGGCCGAGCCGTACGCCTGTCGGCGCAGCTCGTAGAGCTTGGACAGGTCGTTCTCGATGCGTTTCTTGCCTGCCGCGAGTTCGCGGGCCTGCGCGGCCTGCCGGGCCAGCGTGGCGTCCAGACGCGACTTCTCGTCGAGTAACCGCTGCTGGTTGGCGGTGAAGCCGGAGATGCGTGCCTGCCGCTGGCGGGTCAACTGGTCGAGCGTGCCGAGCCGGTCCAGCAGCGCCGCCGAACCGCCGGGCCGCAGCAGGGCGTCAGCGGTACGCAGGCCACCGCTCTTGTATGCCGAGTTGGCCAGTTGGGCGACGTCGGCCCGGCTCTGCTCGACCTGCTGCTCCAGCGGGCCGATGCGGGTCTGTAGGCGAGCCACTGTGGCCTTGTTGGCCTTGATCTCCTCGTTGAGTTTGTTGTACGACTCCACGACCCGCTCCAACTCGGTCGAGGAAGCCTCGATCCGGCGGGTCAGGTCGGCCGGGGATGGCTCTGCGTGAGCCACCGCCGTTGGCGCGACCAGCGCGGCCGACATGCCGACCAGCGCCACGGTGCGCAGCAGATATCTCAGGGATGACAAGAGCGAAAGGCCCCTCTCCCACAGTCGTCGACGACGCTGCTGACGCCTCGGCGACACCGGCCGGGGCCATCCGGGTGGACGGCACTGGGCCAGACCGGCCTGCACAACCTAACCCGGGACGGTTGTCGCTCGCAGTTGAAGCAGGGGCGAATGTTGGCCGAGTGACGGGAAGTACCGTTGCGATCGGTGGCGCAATCGTGGCTGTTGACACGGGCGCAAGGCACCGGTAGTCACCTTTGTCGCCAATTGGCCGGTATCCGACTTTCGTCGTTCCGGGCGCATGCCGCCGGATAGCGGGCAGCGATAACCGACAAAACCTGAAATGGATGCTGTTTCACGACCATGTCACCCGGCCGGGTGAGCTGTCGGAAGCCGGTAATCGCCCAGGTGGGCTGGCGCAAGCCGAACACAATTGAGGCCGGAGCCGGGAATCCCGTCGATGGACGACGATGCCGTGATTGACGCAACCCCCGGTGGATCGTTCTTGGGGGGAGGAACCGTGAATCGTGAAGGCGCAACGACGCGACCGCAGCGACCGGTGCCCGGCGCCAGGTCGACCCTGCTGTACGCGCGCCCCGGCATCATCGTCACCGTCGACCGGTTCACCGTCGGCCGCACCAGCTACCACATCGTCGACCTGACCCACCTGCGCACCACCCGAGGCCCGCACGACCGGATCGCCGTCCGGGCCGTCGTGGTCACCGCGTCCATGATCGGCGCGGTCGGTCTGCTGCTCGGCTTCACCGGCGGCCTGCAACGGCTGACCGCCGGGGCGTACCTCATTCTCGGTGCGGTCTTTCTGCTGCCGGCGGCGCTGGCCCTGGTCGGCGACCGCTGGCGGCCCCCACCGCACGAGCTGTGGGGGTGGTACAGGGGAACTGAGGTGCTGCTGTTCAGCGCCGACGACGAGCGGCAGTTCGGCCAGGTCACCCGGGCATTGCTGCGAGCGCGGGAAGTCAACAGGTACGGCGGCTGGGTGGACCCGGTCGCCTCGGCCGACCCGTGGCGGCCCAGTCGCTGACCTGTGCGGTCAGCTGGCGACCGGCTCCGGGGTGCGCTCCGCCGGGCGGTCCAGCCAGCCGGTCACCCGGCGCTCGGCGTAGAACGAGACGAACGGCACCGTGCCGGCGAGCATCACCAGGAGCATCCGCTTCAGCGGCCACTCGGCCCGGCGGCTCAGGTCGAACGCGGCCAGCAGATAGACCATGTAGAGGAAGCCGTGCGCCTGCCCCACGGTCTCCACCACGATCGGGTTGTCGAACCCGTACTTCATCGGCATGCCGATCACGACCAGCAGGATCAGCGCCACGCCCACGATCCAGGCGATCACGCGGTAGCGGGTAAGGGCTGCGCCCACCGTCGTCCGTCCTTCCGAGCCCCGGCTCAGCCGGGATAGTCACCGGGCCGGGCGCCCGGATTGGCGTTCAACCATGACAGGTAGTCGTTGTAGGCGGCCAGGTCGGCGTCGTCGGCGGGCGGGGCCGTCGCCGGCACCCGGGACACCCGGACCGGTCGACGTACACCCGGGCGGGAACCGCTTGTCGACGCCTCAGCGGCATCGGGCGAGGGCTCGGCGGTGTCGGCCGGCGGCTCGGCGGCTGCCTCCGCGCTACGGCGGGCCAGCCGCACCTCCCGCCACCAGACGTAGACCACGAAGCCGGCGAAGACCGGCCACTCGACCGCGTACCCCCAGCTGATGCTGTTGCCGGCGGTGGCCCGGCTGATCTGCCACCAGCCCAGCCCGAGGAAGCTCACGACCAGCACGACCATGGCCACGTGACGTGCGATCCACGCCGGGGTCCAGAGCCACCTCATGCCGTCGAGAGTACCGGGGAACGAGCCAGTCTCCGACACCGTGTCGTAGTTGTCGGGCGGGCCGGATGGTTTGGCGGCACCGGCTTTGGGCATCCGTCTAGACGCCAGCCCAAACGAGACCAGGGGGGCGATGATGACCGGATCGGTACGCGAGGACGGTTCCGTGTCCAGCGGCAGCGCGGACATGAGCCCCGAGCAGCGGGTGCCCGAATGGAGCGGCGACCACCTCGCCGACCCGGGCGGCGCGGTTCTCGACGGCGACGCGTTCGGCGTCGACCCGACGGAGCTGACCGACGAGGATCTGATCCGCGAGATGCACAGCCTGCACCGCACGCGGCTGGACACGCTCCGGCACGCCTCGGACTCCGCGCTCGCCACCCACCTGCGGCGCACGGCCGAACTCGAAACCGAGTACCTGGCCCGCCACCCCGGCCGGGAGGTCGACCCGAGCCGCCTGCGGGACGACTGATGGCGGCGCGTGCCGTACGCGGCATGTCCGCGCCGCCCGAGGTGGTGTTCAACACAGCCACCGACCCGTCGCGGGCTTCGGCGTGGCTGCCCGAGCCGCTGCGCGGCGACGGCAGCCCCGCCGCCGAGATCGACGGCGAGGAACTGCGGGCCCGCTGGGGCGACGCCGACTGGTCCGCGGAGATCCGGGTGTATCCCGCGGACTCCGGTGGCGCTCGGATCCAGCTCGACCTGACCGACGGCTCGGGCGGGTCGGGTCCGGACCAACTGGCCGACGAGGCGTTGACCAACCTCGTCCGCGAGGTCGCCGACAACCTCCAGGCCGGCTGAGAGCGCCCCGACCCCGCACCGCCAACCCCGCACCACCACGACATGCGAGGAGACCGGGTGACCGACACTGGCCTGCGACACAGGGTGGCGCGGCTGCGCCGGGCGTACGCGCCACACGAACACCGCCCGCTCGGCGGATACCTGGTGGCGATGGGCACTTATGCCGGAGTGACAGGGGTGCTCGCCGGCCTCGTCAAGGCGACCGGTCGCGAGGTGCCCGAGCGGCCGGCCCCGGCCGACGTGGTGCTGCTCTCCATCGCCACGCACAAGCTCAGCCGGCTGCTGTCCAAGGACGCGGTGACAAGTCCGCTGCGGGCGCCGTTCACCAGGTATGACCGGCCGATCGGCAGCGGCGAGGTGATGGAGCAGGTCCGCGACTCCGGCAGCTCCACCCGGCACGCCATCGGGGAGCTGCTGAGCTGTCCGTTCTGTCTGGCGGTGTGGGTGGCGACCGGGCTGACCGGGGGCCTGGTGCTCGCTCCCCGGCTGACCCGGCTGGTGGCCACCGCGCTGACCGCGGTCGCCGCCTCCGACTTCCTCCAGATGGCGTACGCGACGGCGCAGCAGGCCGCCGAGGGCGGCCACGACGACGACTGAAGACCTGCAGACGGAAGCGGGGGCCGGCAGATGCCGACCCCCGCTTTCCGTGTGCGCGTCAGCGCTGCATGCCGGACCAGCCGTGCGGCGACTCCGGCTCCCGCTCGTCCTCGTCCGCCCCGGTGATGATGTCCCGGTCCACCGCCGTCTTGTCGTGCTCGTTGGCGAAGTCCGGGTCGGGCGTGGTGTCCCTGCCCTTCGGCGGTTCGCCAAGCGCCGGCACCTTCTCGTCGTGGTCCTCGTGGTGCGTCATGTCGATGTCCCTTCTGCGGTCGCTCACCCGACCGAACCGCCCAGCAGGTCGCTGGCCTCGTCCACCGCGTACTCGCCCTCGGGCAGCGCGTCGATCCGGGCGAGCAGGTCCGGCGGGAGTTCGGCGGCGACCGCCCGACGGTAGATGTCGGCCTGGGTGATCCGCTCCTGACCCCGGTAGAGGTCGTCGAGCAGGTCGTCGAGAGCTCGGGTGTCCGGCTCGCCGGTAACGGATGCGTCGTCGGTCACGCGGATCAGCTACCCGGGGCGGAATCGGTCAAACGTCGCGCCAGCGGCTCGCACCGGGACCCTGTGCCTCTCCTTTGCTCTGCTTCAACCCACGCACCACTTTTGGGGTCCGACCGTTGCGTCGGTTGAAGCAGAGCAAAGGAGGCATTGAGGGGTGCGGGGGTCATGGAGCGGGGCGCGGGGGCGCGCGGAGTGCGGAGTGCGGAGCGCGGGGACGCGGCGCGGGGTGCGGGGACGCGGCGCGGGGGCGCGGCGCTCGCCGGTAGAGACAGCGCCGCCCCCGGCCTCGTGAGCCGGGGGCGGCGCTGGTGTCGGTGTGCAGGTCGCCTCTCGGCGAGTGGCGCGACGCGGCTCCAGCCGAACGGTATTCCGCGAGGGCTATTTAGGTGAGGCCCGGGGACACATGACACACCGACACCTCAGTCAACGGACCGACCCCCATCGGTGTTCCGGCCACGACAGTGACCACGGCCACATGGTCAGGATCGGGCCGGCAGGGCGGCCCGGCGGGCACGAACGGCCGTGGCCAGGTGGTCGAGCACCTCGGCGGTGTCGTCCCAGCCGAGGCAGGCGTCGGTGACCGAGCGGCCGTACACCAGCTCGCGGGTCGGGTCGAGATCCTGCCGGCCGGGCAGCAGGAACGACTCCAGCATCACGCCTGTGATCCCGCGCTGGCCGTCGGCCAGTTGGGTGGCGACGTCGGCGGCGACCCGCGGCTGGTTGCGGTGGTCCTTGCCGCTGTTGGCGTGGCTGGCGTCGATCACCAGCCGCTCCGGCAGCCCGGCCGCGCGCAGCAGGTCGAGCGCACCGGCCACCGACTCCGCGTCGTAGTTGGGACGGCCGCCACCACCGCGCAGCACCAGGTGCCCGTCGGTGTTGCCGCGGGTGTGCATGATCGCCGGGGTGCCGGAGAAGTCGATGCCGGGGAAGACGTGCGGCACGGCGGCGGCGCGGATCGCGTCCACCGCGGTGCCGATGCTGCCGTCGGGGCGGTTCTTCATCCCGATCGGCATCGACAGGCCGGAGGCGAGCTGCCGGTGCACCTGGCTCTCCACCGTGCGGGCGCCGATCGCGCCCCAGCCCACCGTGTCGGCGATGTACTGCGGTGAGATCGGGTCGAGGAACTCGCAACCCACCGGCAGGCCGAGGCGCAGCACGTCGAGCAGCAGCGCACGGGCCAGACGCAGGCCGGTGTTGACGTCGCCACTGCCGTCCAGCCCCGGGTCGTTGATCAGGCCCTTCCAGCCGACCGTGGAGCGCGGCTTCTCGAAGTAGACACGCATGACGATCAGCAGGTCGTCGGCGAGCCGGTCGGCGGCGACGCGCAGGCGCTCGGCGTATTCGAGGGCGGCGGCCGGGTCGTGCACCGAGCAGGGGCCGACCACCACCAGCAGGCGGTCGTCCTCGCGGTCCAGCACGCGGGAAACCGCGCGACGGCCCGTCAGCACGGCCGAGGCCAGTGAGGCGTCCAGGGGCAACTCGTGGTGCAGCAACGCGGGGGTGGTCAACGGCACGACACGGTCGATCCGTTGATCGCTGACGCGATCGGTCTCCGGGGTGGTCACGGTGGGCATCCTTCCGCCGACCGTGCCCGGGGCCGGTGCCCGGGACGAGCCGGCTGCTCGTACGCAAAAGGGCAGGAACGAGAGCTCCTGCCCGGCCGGCTTGGTCCGTGGTGACGTCAGATCATGGAGAAGTCACCGGCGTGCCAGCCGGCTGCCTAAACCATTGATACGAACACGTCACGCCGCCTAGCGTACCCGACCCGCTGCGCAACGCGACCGCCGTCCCAAGATGCGGGGTGAACACCGCGTGCCGGAGGCGAGGTCGGGGTAACAGGGGTGCCATGACACACGAGCAGAGCGACCAGGAGCGGGTGGAGTCCCGCGCACACCTGCTACCCGAAGAGGCGGCGGTGGGCAGCGACGACCCGGAGGCGCAGGCGGAGGCCATCCTCACCGAATCGGACATCCGCGAGGCGGACCAGAACGCGGCCCCCGACACGGTGCTGGAGCGCCGTACCTCGGATCAGACAGTGGCCGTCGAGCCTCCCGACTGATCGGCCGCGCCGCGCGCCCGACGCGACCCCCGGTACGTCTGCTCCCGCAGCCAGGCCAGCGGACCGGCCGCCCGCAGCTCAGGTGGCAGGTTGCGCAGCGGGTCGAAGGCGAGCGCGGCATCCTCCCGGGCACTGAGCTGGGCACCGATGCAGAGCTGCCCGACCGGCCGCCACGGCCCCACGGCGGACGCGACCGCGAGCACCAGTCGCGGCGCCTCCGTCCGGGCCGCGGCGGCCACCGAGGACAGGCTGCGGCCGAGGTCTACCGACTCCGGGTCGGCCAACGCGGCAAGCCAGAGCCGGCGCGGACCCACCCGGTAACTCATGATCGTGCTGTACGTCCCCGTGAAGCGCCGCCGGGGCAGCGGGAGGCTCCGCAGCACCGGGGCGGCGCCGCTGGAGCTGACCAGCAGGTCGAACGGCGTGCCGCTGTCGAGGCGCACCCGCAGCGCCAGGCCCAGCACGTCCGGCCAACCGCCGGGCGTGGGCGTGCCCTTGGAGAGCCGCACCGTGCCCCGGTACCGGCCGGGGTCGTCAAGCATGCCGACGCCGGTGGGCGGGCCGGACGTACCCCAGATCGTCACGTCGGTGGCGAACGACGCACCGGCCGGATGCAGCAGCCGGCCGCGGCGCAGTCGGCCGAGCGCGGCGCTGGCGCGCTCGACGGCGGTGGCGGCCCGCCCGGCGGCTCGGCGCGCGGATGGGGTGGCGGTCGGCGGGGTCATGCCCCTCCGGTACCCCGACCGGCGGGCTCGATGCGGGCGGCTCGCCGGCCGACCACACGTCACCTTTCCGCCTCCGAGATCGGATAGCGTCGTGGCATGCCCGACAGTGGTTACCCCTGGCCCATCGAGACGTCCCGACTGGACAACGGCCTGCGCGTGGTGGTGAGCGAGGACCGCACCGCACCCGCCGTGGCCGTCAATTTGTGGTACGACGTCGGCTCCCGACACGAGCCGGAGGGGCAGACCGGTTTCGCCCACCTCTTCGAGCACCTGATGTTCGAGGGCTCGGTCAACGTCGCCAAGACCGAGCACATGAAGCTGATCCAGGGCTCCGGTGGCTCACTCAACGCCACCACCAACCCGGACCGGACCAACTACTTCGAGACGGTCCCGGCCGAGCACCTGGAGTTGGCGCTCTGGCTGGAAGCCGACCGGATGGGTGGCCTGGTCCCCGCGCTCACCCAGGAGACCCTGGACAACCAGCGTGACGTGGTGAAGAACGAGCGTCGGCAGCGCTACGAGAACGTCCCGTACGGCGACGCGTGGCTGCGCCTGCTGCCCCTGCTCTACCCGCCGGGGCACCCGTACCACCACTCGACGATCGGCTCGATGGCCGACCTGAACGCCGCTGACCTCGCCACCTTCCAGGCGTTCCACGAGATGTACTACGCGCCGAACAACGCGGTGCTCACAGTCGTCGGCGACGCCCAGGCCGCCGAGGTGTTCGCGCTTGCCGACAAGTACTTCGGGGCGTTGCCCGCCCGCGACGACATCCCGCCCGCGCCGGACGGTCGGACCGTCCCGGCGACCGGCAAGCCCGCCGTGGAGACCGTGACCGCCGAAGTGCCGGCGCCCCGCGTCTACATGGCCCACCGTGGCCACCCGTTCGGCAGCCCCGGGTACGACGTGCTCACCGTGCTCGCCACAGTGCTCGGCAGCGGCCGGGGCAGCCGGCTCTACCAGCGACTCGCCGACGGCGAACGGATCGCCCAGCCGGACCTCGTCGGCGCGTACGGGGTGGACCTCGCGCACGCACCGGCACCGCTTATCGCCACCGTCACCGCCCGCCCCGGCGTCAGCGCCGAACGGCTCACCGAAGGGCTGGCCGAGGTCGTCGACGAGCTGGCCACCGTGCCGGTGACCGCCGCCGAACTGGACCGGGCGAAGGCGCTGCTGAGCACCGCGTGGTGGCGGCAGATGTCGACCGTGGACGGCCGCGCGGACACCCTCGGCCGATACACCACCCAGTTCGGCGACCCGGCCCGTGCCGCCGACCGGCTGCCCGCCTGGCTCGCGGTGACCGCCGAGCAGATCGCCGAGACCGCAGCCGAGGTGCTCGGCGCCGCCGACCGGGCGACCCTGACCTACCTGCCCGAGGAGACCGCATGACGCTGATCGCCGACCGTCCCGGCCCGGGTGCCGCACGCCCCTACCGGTTCCCGCCGGTGGTCCGCCGCACGGTGGCCGGCGGCCAGGTGGTCGCCGCGCACCTGCCCGGGCAGAACCTCGCCGTCGCGCTGCTGCTCCTCGACGCCGGCGCGGCCCGGGAGCTGACCGGCAAGGAAGGGCTGGGCGGGGTGCTGGCCAAGGCGTTGGAGGAGGGCACCGCGCAGCGGGACGCCACCGCGTACGCGCTGGCCATCGAGGCGCTCGGCACCGAGCTGGTGACCGGGCTGGACTGGGACTCGTTCCAGGTAAGCGTCCAGGTCCCGGTGGACCGGCTGACCGCCGCCGTGCAGTTGCTCGCCGAGGCCGTCCGTACGCCCCGACTGGATCCGGTCGACGTCCGGCGGGTCCGCGACGACGAGGCCACCGCGCTGCGGATGGACTGGGCAAACCCCGGCCCGCGCGCCGACGCCGCCCTGCGGGCGGACCTGTTCGGCCCGGACAACCGGTGGGGACGACCGATGTACGGGGACCCGGACTCGGTGGCCGCCCTGGACGTGGAGGACGTCACTGTCTTCCACTCCGAGTGGTTCCTGCGGCCCGGCACCCTGATCGTCGCCGGTGACCTGGACCGGATCGACCTGGACGCGCTGGCCGGCGCGGCCTTCGCCGGCACCGGCGGTGGCCCGGCCGAGCGGGGCGGCCCGATCGAGGTGCCACTGCACACCGGCCGGCGGATCATCCTCGTCGACCGGCCCGGCTCCGTGCAGTCGACACTGCGGCTCGGTCACCCGTCGCCGCACCGGGCGCACCCCGACCACGTACCGATGATGCTTGCCGGCACGGTGCTCGGCGGGGCGTTCACCTCCCGCCTCAACCACCTGCTCCGTGAGGTGCACGGCTACACGTACGGCATCCGGGGCGAGTTCGCCTCGTCCCGGCGGTTCGGCCGGTTCGCGGTCAGCTCCGGGGTGCAGACCGCGGTCACCGCGCCGGCCCTGGTCGAGGCAGTGGGGGAGATCACGCGTACCCAGGCGGCGGGAGTGACCGAGGACGAGCTGGCCGTGGCGCGCTCCTGGCGGGCCGGCCAGCTCTCGGTCGAGTTGCAGAGCCCTCGGGCCATCGCCTCCGCGCTGACCACGCTTGTGGTGCACGACCTGCCGGACGACTACCACGCCCAACTGCGGGAGGCGCTGCTCTCCGCCGACGTGGCGCAGGTCTCCGCAGCGGCGGCGACCCACCTGCACCCCGACGCGCTGACCCTTGTCATCGAGGGCGACGCGGCCGTCATCCGCGACGACCTGGCCGCAGCAGCCCTAGGCGATTTGATCGAGCACGCCTAAAACCCTTCCCCGGCCGTCCGGTCCCCCCATTGATCATGAAGTTGTTGTCACTCGCTGCGGTGTGTCGTGACAACAACTTCATGGTCGACGGGGTGGGGTGGGGGTGTGGGGGCCATGGGGGGTGTGACGTGGGACTGGTGGGAAAGGGCTCCCGGTTGTGGGGGTGGGCTGGGTAGCCTCGCGAGATGAGGATCGGCATTGTGGGGGCCACCGGCCAGGTCGGTGGCGTAATGCGGCAGGTGCTGGCGGAACGGGAGTTCCCGGCGGAGCAGGTGCGGTTGTTCGCCTCGGCGCGATCCGCCGGCCGTACGCTTCCATGGCGTGACGGCGAGGTGACAGTCGAGGACGCCACCACCGCGGACTACGCGGGGCTGGACATCGTGCTCTTCTCGGCCGGTAAGGGCACCGCCAAGGAGCTTGCGCCCCGCGTCGCCGCGACCGGCGCCGTGGTGATCGACAACTCCTCGGCGTTCCGGACGGACCCCCAGGTGCCGCTGGTGGTCGCCGAGGTCAACCCGCACGCCGCCGCCGACCGCCCGAAGGGCATCATCGCCAACCCCAACTGCACCACCATGGCCGCGATGCCGGTGCTGCGCCCACTGCACGCCGAGGCGGGCCTGATCGGGCTTGTCGTCTCCACGTACCAGGCGGTCTCCGGTGCCGGGCTGGCCGGCGTCGCCGAGCTGGACGAGCAGGTCCGCAAGGTCGCCGAACACGCGGCCGGGCTCGCCTTCGACGGCTCGGCCGTGGAATTCCCCGCGCCGCGCTCGTTCGCCGAGCCGATCGCCTTCAACGTGCTCCCGCTCGCCGGCTCGATCGTCGACGACGGCTCCTTCGAGACCGACGAGGAGCAGAAGCTGCGCAACGAGAGCCGCAAGATCCTGGAGATCCCCGACCTGAAGGTGTCCGGCACCTGCGTCCGGGTGCCGGTCTTCACCGGCCACTCGCTCCAGATCAACGCCCGGTTCGCCCGGCCGATCACCCCGCAGCGGGCCCACGAACTGCTCGCCGACGCCCCCGGCGTCGCGTTGACCGCGGTGCCGACGCCGCTGAAGGCGGCCGGAAAGGACCCGACCTTCGTGGGTCGGATCCGCGCCGACGAAACCGTCGAGTACGGGTTGGCGCTGTTCTGCTCCAACGACAACCTCCGCAAGGGCGCCGCTCTCAACGCGGTGCAGCTCGCCGAACTGGTCGCTGCCGAGCGCCGCTGACCGTCGCTGTCATCCGAGGCCCCCGCCGGGAACGGCGGGGGCCTCGGCGGTGCTGGCCGTCGTCGCTCGGCGGCGCTGATCCGTCGCCGGCGCTGCTGGCACCCCCGGCGGTGCCCCGGTCTGGCGGCGCCTGGCGGGACGGGGGCGGGACACCGCCGGTCGTGCTTGGATGAACGGAGCCGACCGTGCCACCTGGAGGAATCCGTGCCGGATGATCTCACCCAGCAGTCGCTGACCGACCTGATCGCCAACCGTTCGATGGGTGTGCTGGCGACGATCAAGCGCGACGGTCGGCCACAGCTGTCCACAGTGGTCTACTCCTTCGACCGGGAGGCCGGCCTGATCCGGGTGTCCGTCACCGACGGCCGGGCCAAGACCGCCAACCTGCGCCGGGACCCGCGCGCGAGCTTCCACGTCGGCAGCGAGGACGGCTGGGCGTACGCGGTGGCCGAGGGGCGTGCTGAGTTGACAGCCGTCTCGGCTGACCTCGACGACGCGACAGTCGAGGAGTTGGTGGGGCTCTACCGGTCACTGCGCGGCGAACACCCGGACTGGGACGACTACCGCCGGGCCATGGTCGCCGAGCAGCGGCTGGTGCTGCGCCTGCACGTGGAGCGGGTGTACGGGGTGCCGCCGCGCGCATGACGGGCCACCCCGCTGGTCGGCACTGATACGCCGGCGCTGGCAAGGTCGACACCAGATCCCCGACCTGGGGGCATCGTCGCAGCGGGATCCCGCAATGTCGCCGACACGGACTCGATCACCCCGGCGTCGACCCGCGACCAGCCGCGACGGCCGACGCGGCGCACGCGTTAACCCGCCCCGGGCGGCGGGTAGACGTGCCGTGCCGACACCGAGAGGGGAGCACCATGACAACGGTCGGAGAGTTCATGACGACCCGGTTGGTGACGATGGACGGCAACGACACGCTTACCGCCGCCGCGCAGGAGATGCGTGACAGCGCGATTGGTGACGTGGTGGTGACCGATGGCGACAGTGTTGTCGGTATCGTCACAGATCGGGATATCACGGTCCGGGGTGTCGCGGAGAACATGGATCCGGGCTCGACCCGGCTGAACGAGATCACCAGCCGGGATGTGATCACCGTGAGCCAGTACGACGACGCGGTGTCCGCTGCGGACCTGATGCGTACCTACGCCGTACGCCGGCTGCCGGTGATCGAGGACGGGCGTCTGATCGGCCTGGTGTCGATGGGCGACCTCGCGGTCGAGCGCGAACCGCAGTCGGTGCTTGCCGACATTAGCGCCGACGACCCGAACAACTGACGTCCGCCGCGGGCGCGCCGGCTCTCCCCTCCGGGGAGGGCCGGCGCTGCGCGTCGCCGGGCCGACCCGCCGGGCTGACTGCGTGCCGGACCTGGGCTGACCCGCCGGGCTGACCTGCGCGCCGGACCTGGGCTGACCCGCCGGGCTGACCTGCGCGCCGGACCTGGGCTGACCCGCCGGGCAGCGCCTGCGCGGCTGGCCTGGGCTGGCCCGCCGGGCTGATGCGCCGGCTCACCCGATCTGGGCGAGGTTGACCCGGGTTGGCGGCGGGGACCCGGGTGGGGACTGCGACGCCGGCCTGCGCGGAGCGAGCGCGTCGGGTGGGATCCCGAACCGGCCGACTGGGGAAGGAGTGGACCCGATGGTGGACGCGACCACAAGGTTCTTCGAGGACCTGGACCGGCGGGGGTACGAGCCCCTGCTGGCTAAGACCGCCGGGACAGTACGGATCGACCTGCAGGAGGGGGCACAGACCCGACACTGGCTGCTGGCGATCGACCACGGTCGGGTGAGCGTGACTCAGGAGGATCGGGAGGCCGACACGGTGGTCGGGACCAGCCCAGCGCTGTTCGACGACATCGCCGCCGGCCGCGAGCACGGCTTGGCCGCTCTGTTTCGGGGTGACGTGACGGTGTCGGGTGACGCCCGGCTGGTGGTGCAGGTGGAGCGGATCTTCCCCGGGCCGCCGGATGCCCAGGGGCCGCGTCGCCGCTTCGTGGGGGAGGCGAACTGATGGGCCAGAGCAACACGGTCCGGATCCTCGACGGCAACACGTTCGTCGTCTGCGAGGACACCGGTGACATCGAGGCGACGCCGAGCGAGCCGACGGGGCTCTTCTCCCTCGACACCCGATTCCTGTCCACCTGGGTGCTTACCGTGAACGGTGAGCGGCTCAACTCGCTCTCCTTCGACGACCTGCAGTACTTCGAGTCGAGGTTCTTCCTCGTGCCGGGGATGGCAACGCACTACGTGGACGCGAAGCTGTCGATCATCCGCGAGCGAGCGGTCGGCGGCAGCTTCCGGGAGCAGTTGACCATCCTCAACCACGACGAGAATCCGGTGGACCTGGAAGTACGGATGGAAGCGGCGTCCGACTTCGCCGACCTGTTCCAGGTCAAGGACGAGATCCTGAACAAGAAGGGTGAGATCTACGCCGAGGTCGAAGCTGAGCGGCTGCGGTTGGGCTACCGCCGGGGCAACTTCCAGCGGGAGACGGTCATCTCCTCGTCGATGCCGGCCCGGTACGACAGCAAGGGTTTCGCGTACACCGTGCGCCTGGAGCCGAACGAGCAGTGGGAAGCCGCGATCGACGTCAAGACGCACGCGGTCGGACCCGGCGGTCGGGACCTGCGGATGGGGCTTCGTGTCCACGGCAACGAGCGGCTCGCCCTCCAGCACGACCTGGAGCAGTGGATCGCGGACGCACCCAAGGTCAACAGTGAGCACGGCCGGGTCTCGGCAACCTACCGGCGCAGCCTCATCGACCTTGCGGCGCTGCGCTTCTCGCCGCTGTCGCTGGGCGGCGCCACCCTGCCCGCGGCGGGCCTGCCCTGGTTCATGACGATGTTCGGCCGGGACAGCATTCTCACCTGCCTCCAGACGTTGCCGTTCACCCCGCAGTTGTCGAAGACGACGCTGCGCATCCTGGCGTCACTACAGGGCACCCGGTTCGACGACTTCCGAGACGAGGATCCGGGGCGGATCCTGCACGAGATGCGCTACGGCGAGACCGCCGCCTTCGAGGAGCAGCCCCACTCGCCGTACTACGGCTCGGTGGACGCGACACCACTGTTCGTCGTGCTGCTCGACGAGTACGAGCGGTGGACCGGCGATGCCGCGCTGGTCAAGGAGTTGGAGCGGGAGTCGCGGGCGGCGCTGCGGTGGATCGACAGCTACGCCGACCTGGTCGGCAACGGCTACATCTGGTACGAGCGCCGCAACACCGAGACGGGCCTGGAGAACCAGTGTTGGAAGGACTCCTGGGACTCGATCTCCTATTCCGACGGCACGCTGCCGCCGTTTCCTCGGGCTACCTGCGAGGTGCAGGGGTACGCGTACGACGCGAAGATCCGTGGGGCGCGGCTGGCCCGGCAGTTCTGGGGTGACCCGGAGTTCGCCGATCAGTTGGAGCGGGATGCGGCGGAGCTGAAGGAGCGGTTCAACCGTGACTGGTGGGTGGCCGACGGCGGGTACTACGCGCTCGCCCTGGACCCGGACGGACGCCAGTGTGACGTCCTCAGCTCCAACATCGGGCACCTGATGTGGAGCGGGATCGTCGAACCCGAGCGGGCGGAGCAGCTCGCGCAGCACCTGGTGGGGCCGCGTCTCTTCTCCGGGTGGGGCGTGCGGACCCTCGCCGAGGGGGAGGCCCGGTACAACCCGATCGGCTACCACAACGGCACGATCTGGCCGTTCGACAACTCCTTCATCGCGTGGGGTCTGCGCCGGTACGGCTTCGCCGAGGAGGCCGCGACAATCGCCAACGGCATGCTGGACGCGGCCACGTACTTCGACGGGCGACTGCCGGAGGCGTTCGGCGGCTACCCGAGGGAGTTGACGAAGTTCCCCGTGGAATATCCGACGGCGTGTAGCCCGCAGGCGTGGTCGACAGGTACTCCGCTGCTGTTGTTGCGGACCATGCTCGGCCTGGAGCCGCACGAGGGGCACCTGGCGGTCGAGCCGCGGCTGCCGGTGGGGATGGGCCGGATCGAGGTGCTTGACATCCCGGGCCGGTGGGGTCGGGTGGACGCGTTCGCCAGGGGCCGGCTCGACCTCGACAACCTGGCCGACTGACCCACGAACCGGCTGAGTCACGAATCACGAACAGACTGACCCGGCGATGACTGACCCACGGACCGGCGGCGGCGCGAGCAACAGGCGTCGCCGCCCGCCGCCCAGCCGACCCACAGCCGGGCACGGTAGATTCTGCGGATGCCGGAGCTCGTGTACCCGCCCGTTATCGCCACCGCCAAGACGCTGTTCCGGGTCCTCGACCTGAAGATCAACATCGAGGGCGCCCACCACGTACCCCGCACCGGCGGGGCGGTGTTGGCCAGCAACCACGTCAGCTACCTCGACTTCATCTTCGCTGGCCTCGGTGCCAACCCGTCGGGTCGGCTGGTCCGGTTCATGGCCAAGCACTCGGTCTTCGAGCACCGGATCGGCGGGCCGTTGATGCGCGGGATGAAGCACATTCCGGTGGACCGCGAGGCCGGCGCGGCTTCGTTCCGTTCGGCGGTGGACGCGCTCAAGCGCGGCGAGGTGGTCGGTGTCTTCCCGGAGGCCACGATCAGCCGGTCGTTCACGGTCAAGGAGCTCAAGAGCGGCACCGTCCGGATGGCCCGTTCGGCGAAGGTGCCGGTGCTGCCGGTCGCGCTGTGGGGCACCCAGCGGCTCTGGACGAAGGGCCGCCCGCGCACGCTTACCCGCCGCCACACGCCGATCACGATCCTGGTGGGCGAGCCGATCGAGCCGGCGGACTTCCGGGACCCCAACGTGCTGGCCGCCGAGTTGACGACCCGGCTCACGGCGCTCGTCGACCGGGCGCAACGGGAGTACCCGGACGCGCCGTCCGGCCCGGACGACACCTGGTGGCTGCCGGCGCACCTGGGCGGCAGCGCCCCGACGCCGGAGGAGGCCGCCGCCCTGGACGCCGCGGGGGAGCGGCGCACCCCCAGCGTCTGAGCGGCCGCTCGATGACCAGATCGTTCCGCAACCGGTCGTGATGGTGTCTGCCGTCGCGGCTGCCACCCGGCCAGGATCGACGTCATGAGCAGAGCAGCACTCATCGTGATCGACGTCCAGGAATCGTTCCGGCAGCGCCCGATCTGGGCGCACGGCTCCAACCCCGACCTCGTCGGGCAGGTCTACCGGCTGGTCACCGCTGCCCGCGACCGCGGCGACCTGGTGGTCTGGGTCCTGCACGCCGAGCCGGGCACCGGCGGCTTGTTCGATCCGGCGCGGGGCTTTGTCCGCCTGCTCGACGGGCTGGCGCCGGTCGAAGGTGAGCCGAGGCTTGTGAAGACCGCGCACAACGCGTTCACCACCACAAACCTCCAGCAACTGCTCACCCTGGCCGGCGTGTACGACCTCACCGTCTGCGGCATCCGCACCGAGCAGTGCGTCGAGACCACCGCGAGGGTGGGCTCGGATCTCGGCTACCGGATGACAGTCGTCACCGACGCCACGCTGACCTTCCCCATCCCGCACCGGGACATGCCGGAGGCCGCGACCGTGGAGGAGATCCTCGCCGACCCGCGCACGCTCACCGTCGAGGAGATCGTCAACCGCACCGAGTACGCGTTGGCCGGCCGCTTCGCGACCATCCGCACCGTCGACGAGGTGACCGGCGCGACGTTCGCCGACGCGCGGGGCTGACTCGATGACCCGTGTCGTCTTCCTGCTGGTCCCGCAGTTGCACCTGCTGGACCTCGCCGGGCCGGCCCAGGTCTTCTCCAGCGCCGCCGACCTCGGCCACGACTACCGGCTGCACTACGTGGCCGAGCGGGTGCAGGTGCCCACCGTGCAGGGCGTACCCCTGGTCGCCGAGACCCGGTGGCCCGATCTGACGCCTGACGACCTGGTGATCGTGCCTGGCTGGCGGCCGGCGGCGCACGGCCCGGAGGGGCCGGTGTCGCCGGCCGACCTGCGGCGCCTGGCCGACCATCACGCGGCAGGTGGAACAGTGGCCAGCGTCTGCGCCGGCGCGTACGCGCTGGGCCGGGCCGGATTGCTCGACGGGCGGCGCTGCACCACCCACCACGAGGTGCAGGACGACCTGGCCCGCCGGTATCCGGCGGCCCGGGTGGCCCGCGACCTGCTGTACGTGGTCGACGACCGGGTGGTCACCTCGGCCGGCATCGCCAGCGGCATCGACGTGGCGCTGCACCTCGTGGCGACCCGGCACGGCCCGGCCACCGCCGCCCGGATCGCCCGCACGCTTGTCGTCTATGCCCGGCGCAACGGGCACGAGCCGCAGGCCAGCGCCATGATGCGACACCGCCTGCACCTGTCCGACGCGGTGCACCGGGTGCAGGACGTGATCGACTCCCGGTATGCCGAGCCCCTGCCGTTGGCCGAGCTGGCCGCCGCCGGTGCCGTGGCGGAGCGGACGCTGACCCGGCTGTTCCGTGCGGCCACCGGGCTCACGCCGCTCGGCTATCAGCAGTCGCTGCGTGTGGAACGCGCCGAGCACCTGATCGGGCACGGCGCGACGGTGGAGGCCGCCGCGCGCACCGTCGGCTTTACGGACGCCCGGATGCTGCGCCGCCTGCGAACCCGTCCCAGGGGGTCGAGTCCGGCCCCGAGCGGTAGTAGTCGTCCCGGGAGCGGAACTCCACAGGCAGCGAACCGGGCAGGGTGACCCGGGTTTCCCCGGCGAGCAACGCCGGGCCGGCCCGCAGCAGCAACACGTCGTGTTCCTGAGCCGAGAGGTCCACGAGCTCCGGGCGGGTGAGCCGGAACACGGCCACCGCGCGGCGGACCTGCCGGGCCAGCGCGATGAGCTCGTTGGGCGGCCCGCCGAGGGCCAGCGCCGGCTGCTGGATGGTCCGCAACGCGTCGCAGACGATAAGCAACTCCGCCGGATCGGTAGGCGCGCACTCCAGTCGGGACGGCCACTGCCAGCGGACCTGCCCGGTCATCAGGCCTGTCAGCCGGCTCCCGGGCCGGGACCGGGGCGTGCGGTCGCCGGCGACCAGGGACAGCTGAGAGCCGGTGCCCACCCAGCAGATTCGCTGGTCGGTGACGGTCACCGAGACCGCGCCGGGAAGCTGCCAGCCGAGCCGCGCGTCGGTCGGCCCGAGCAGATAGCCCGCGACCGACAGCCGGTGCCGGCCGAGCACCTTCTCGCCGGGCAGCGGGCGCATGTCGTAGTGCCGGTCCAGAGCCGGACCCGCATCGTCGTCGGGTGCGTCGAACCGGTGTGGACCGATGAAGAAGGGGGACGCGTCGGTGTGCATCGTCACGACCTTCCGGTCAGCTGGCTGTGCGTCTGAGCCTCGCGGATCACGAGGCCAGTGTCATGACGGTCGTTAGGGGGTCGGCCGGTCGTGCATCGCCTGCGACCGGTAGATGCCGATCTCCTCCGGGCGGACGAGCCCGTCCTCGATCGCACGGGCGAGCAGCGCCGACTTTGTGGCGGCAGGCCGCCCCGCGCGGGTGTACTTGATGCGCGCACGGTCCACGTACTGCTTCACGGTGTGCTCGCTGATCTGCATCCGCCGGGCCACCGACGCCTTGGACATCGACTGGAACCACAGCAGCAGCGCCTCACGCTCCTTGTCGGACAGCACGGGCCGGTCCGGCCTCGGGTCACCGACCATCGCGCCGGCCAGCGCCGGTGGCACGTACGGGCGGTCGCTCGCCGCCGCCAACACGGTAGCCACGCAGTGCTCCCGGCCCTCGTGCTTGGCCAGGAACGCCACCGCCCCGGCGTCGAGCGCGGCGAGCATCGTCTCCGGATCGGTGTGCTCCGAGTAGACGACCACCCGGCGGCCGGCGGCACTCAACTCGGCCAGCTTGTCGAGCGCCATCCGGCCGTGCAGCCGCAGGTCGAGCAGGATGACGTCGGCGCCCGGCGCCGCGCGCAGCACCTCGTCCGGGTCGTCGCCGGTGGCCAGCACTGTCAGACGCGGCTCGGTGTCCAGCCAGGCGCGGACCCCGTCGACGACCACCGGGTGGTCGTCGACGATCGCCACTCCGATCGGCCGGTCGCCGCTCACTTCCGCCACCGGGTCTGCGCCCATCTGATGTCCCCGTCCCGTTCGTAGAGGTGCTGTACCGGACCGTGGTCGTACTCCCCGGGCGGTGGGCCGGTCGCCTCCGGCCCGCCCTGGTCCGGCGTGACCAGGCTGATCACCACCTCGTCGGGGCCGGAGACGACTGTCAGCCGGGCCCAGCCCTGCGCGTCGGCGAGGTGCCCGACGAGTGGGTCGGCCAGCCGACGGCGGATCTCGACCGGCAGCGGCGGTGGACTGCCGATGGTGACCAGGTCGATCGGCAGCCCGTTGCGTTCGGCCAGGTCGGCGGCGGCCCGCAGCTCGTGCAGCAGCGGGTCGGGCACGTCGTCGGACTCGGCGATCATGCGGCGTAACCGGGCCGCCGCCAGCACGCAGCGCCGCTGCACCTCCGGGTCGTTCGGGTTGGCCGTGCCGTCGGCCAGCTCACCGAGCACCCGCCCGGCCGCCGCGCCGGCCAGGGCGAGCCGGTCGCGGCGCTCCCGCAGGCCCCGCTCGGCGGCGGCCCGCTCGGCGGCCATCGTGTGCATCGCGGTAGCCGTGGCGGCCCGATCCCGGGCCAAGCCGACGATCGTCGTGCCGCCGACGAAGACCGCCAGCTGTAGCGAGAAGGTGCCGTAGACGTACATGGTGAATCGAGCCAGGTCGGCGACGCCCGCGCTGTGGCCGAGCACGGCTACCAGAGCGATCACCGTGTGCGTGACCAGCAGCGCGACCAGCCCGACGGCCCGGCGGCCCCACAGCATGAGCACGAAGAACCAGCCGAGGGTGCCCCACACCCAGTTGGCCGCACCGAACAGGTGCCGTTCACCGACCGCGGCGAAGACCGCCACGTCGGCGGCGAGCAGCAGCCCGGCGAGCGGCCACGGCGGCAGCGGCGTACCCCGCAGCAGCAGGATGCCGGCCGCCGCGCCGGCCACGGCGACAAGCACCCAACAGCCGAGCACGACCGCCGGCACGGCGAGCTCCGTGCGTACGCCCAGCACCGCCGGGAGCCCGATCGCGACGTGCCAGGCCCACGCGATGCCTACGAGAACGATCCGGGCACCTCGGTCGGAGGCCTGCGCCACGGCCGCCGGCGCGGCGCCGAGCACCGCTGCCCCGGCCGCCTCCCGGGGCGCCGGCGCCGTGCCCGACTGCTGCCGCGGAGGCGGTGCTGCGCGGATGCCAACGCGGTCCGCTGGGACGTCGAGGTCAGCCGACACCGGGCCACTCCAGTCGGATCCGAGTGCCCGCACCGGGCGCGGACCGCACCTCGGCCCGGCCGCCGACCGCCGCCATCCGGCCACCTATCGACTCGCGCAGCCCGTACCGGTGCGATGGGACGGTGGCCGGGTCGAAGCCCGGGCCGTCGTCGACGACCTCGGCCACGACGGTCACCGCGTCGCGGGTCAGCCGCAGCGTGGCCCGCGCGCCGGGCGCGTGCCTGTCGACATTGGACAGTGCCGCGTAGGTGCTCTCGCTGATCGCGTCGGCCACAGAGGTGGGCACCTCGCACGCCGCCAGGTCCAGGCTCACCGAAAGGCCGGGCAGCCGGGCGGGCACCGTCCGCAGGCGACCGTCGAGGGACACCGGGCCGTCGCCGGGCGCCGGGCCGCTGTCGGTCAACGCGACGAGGGTACGCAGGTCGGCAGTGCACCGGTCCCGGAACGCCCTGGACGGCCCGGCCACCGCGCCGAGCCCCACCATCGTCAGGGTGCCGAGCACTGTGTCGTGCAGGTCGCGGTTCTGCTGGCGTTCCGCCTCCCGAGCCGCCCGGGCGACGAACGTCTCGCGGGTCAGCCGCTGGTGCTCGGCGAACGCCTGGTCCGCCCGCCCGATCCGGCGGCGCATCACTGCCGTCACCATCGCCGTGAGGGCCGTCTGGACCAGCAGGGTAGCCGTGTGCGCCTTCGCCTCGGTGATGTTGCCGGCCGCCTGTGTGCCCACGGCGTACGTGGCGGTGACCAGCAGCCCGGCCGGGACCGACCAGCGGGGGAGGGCGGTGGCCTGTGCGTTGATCACCGTGGTGCTGGCCAGCACCGCTATCCAGCTGCCCTCGCCGGGCAGCACCTCGGGTGCCACGAGCCGGGGGATGAGCAGGCACGCCGCCGCGGTGATCGCGACATCGCCGGCGACCAGGGCCGGGGTGATGCCGTGGCGCAGCGCGCGGAAGCCATACCAGAGTGACCAGCCGGTCAGCACGGCCACGCCGGGCCACAGCAGGGCCGGCTCGACAGGTGGGGTACGCACCGACAGCGCCACCGCCGCACCGACCAGCCCACACGTCAGCCGCAGCAACGCGGGAAGCGTGGTGAAGATGAGACCGAACGCGCCACCCGCCGGGTTGTCCAGCGCGGGTGACGGCACGGTCGGGGCGGCTGACGCCGGCATCGGGAGGTGTCCTTCCGACAACGACCCGGTGCGGGTCCGCGCGGCGGAGATCGACATCGGAGAATAGCATGGCGGACGGTGAGCGTTCACCCACTGTCCGCATGGTGTCACTTATTCGTGACGCTCCGCTGTCGGGCTGTTGTCGATCTCGCCCGATTGCCGTACAGGTCGGTCACACCGCCGCCGGGCGTCCCCGGAGGGAACCCGCTGCCGCCACTGCCCGTCCGAACTGGTGACGGCGAGATGGAGGGTCCGGATGCGCTCGGGTCGAACGGCACTGACTGTGGCTCTGCTCGGCGTGGCGCTGAGCGGCTGCGTGGGCTCCGGCACCAGTCCGAACGCACAGGACGATCCCGGCCCGGCCCAGATCGTCGAGAGGTGGACCTCCTGCGCCGAGGCCGCACCGCACGCCGGCACCATGCCGATCGCCCCACCAGCACCGGGCAGGTCGGCGTCCCCTGCCCCGCGAGGGTTGGCGTCCCCGGCCCCGCAAGGGTCGGCGTCCCCGGCCCTGGACGCGCCGGCGGTGGGCCGGATCGACTCCGCGTTCACCCCGGTCACGGCCGTGCTCTGCGGCGGGGAGATCCGGCCCCGTCCCGGCGGCGGCCGGGAGCAGGTAGCCACCGAACGACGCGCCGACGAGATCGGGTCGCTGACTGCCGCACTGCGACTGCCGGACCAGCGGGCTGACGGGGAGGCCGTCTGCACTCTCGACCTGCTCGTGCCGCCCTGGCTGGCTCTGCTCGACGACAGGGGTCGCTGGCTGCGGCCGTACCTGCCGGCGGACTCCTGCGGTAAACCCCGCAGGGAGGTGCGCGCGGCGTTGGACGGGTTGCGCCTGACCACTGTCGACAGCCGTACCGTCAGGGAGATCGAATCCGCGGCGGCCGAGGCCGCCGGCTGCGGGCAGCGGTGGGCGGACATGGTGTGGGTGGAGACGACAGTCGGCCGCCCCGGGCCGCTCGCACCGGGCGCCGTCGCGGACGCCGGGCCGCTGCGGCTCTGCGTCTACCGGGTGTCCCCCGCCGAGCAGGGCGGCGTCAAGCCGGCCGGTGACTTCGCGTACGGCGGGGCACTGCCGCCCGATCGGCAGGCAAGCGTTGTGCGGGCGCTCGCCACGACGCGGCCCGCGACCCACTGCGTCATCCCGGCGTCCCGCTTCGCGGTGCTACGACCGATGGACGGTGGCGGCCGCGAGTCGTACGTCGAACTCGACGGCTGCCGGCGGGTCATGGTCGTGCCGCCAAGCGGTGGGCCACGACTCGGGCAGGGTGACGCCGCGTTGGCCGCGCTGCTCGGGCCGGTCTGAGCAGCGCGCACGGCCCCGCGCCCGCCGCCCGCAGGCGATGGGCCGGTCGGTCAGTCGATCGGCAACACCGCCGTGCCGCCCCCAGCGATCGACCGCTTGATCGTTTTCCCGCCCGACCAGAAGTAGCAGCGCACACCCCGGTCGCCACGGTCCCACAACTCCGGAGAGGGGAAGCGGTACGTCGTGCCGGCCCGGTAGCGCAGGTTGGCGTCGACGGGCACCTTGGCGTAGCGGGCGACCACGGTGCGGCAGGCCGCGTGAACCGCCGCCTCGTCCCGGACGGCGACCTCGTAGGAGCGGTCCGGGGCGGTCCAGGTGCCGACGTACTCGAACTGGTGGCCGCTGGTGCAGCCAGCCGGCCGCAACTGCTCCCACTCGTCCTCGATCATGCATCCGTACGTCAGCGGGGAGCGGCTGCTCACCGCGTTGCGCAACGTGTCGGTCCGGTCGATGGCCCGGTCTCCTTCGCCGTTGGTGCCGTCCACCTCGTCCAGCTCGAAGATGTCGCACCGGTACCAGCGGCTGCCGCCAGCCCAGCCCGCAGGTGACGTCGGCGAGACCTGAATCGAGAGCCGGGCACTGCGCCACTCGCCACCGACGAACTCCTTGGCGCGGGTGTCGCAGTCAGCGAACACGGCGCGCATCGCAGCCGACCCCACCGTCGGCGGAGTGCTCCGCGCGGCCAGCTCGCCGGTGAAGGTGCCGACGTGGAACGTCTCCACCACGTGGGTCTTCGCGCAGTCCACCGGGTTGTAGCTGGCCAGGTACGCGCTCGCCTCGGGAATGACATGGCACTCACCGGCCTGCGGCGTGAACTGCTGCGCCTGGGCCATCGGCCGCCAGTCGTCGGACAGGTCCCCGTCCGTGCCGGCGGGCGTGCCGCAGCCCGCCAGCGCCACAGTGATGAACGCAGCCGCGAGCGCTGCCCTGACGTGCCGTCGCATGTGAATCTCCCCGTGGCCCCCGTGCCGACGCGCGCAGCATATGGCACTAAGGCACGACAGCGCGGTAGGCGGTGGGCTCGACGTACCCGGTTGGATTCGGCTGACCGGCCACGGCCTCGACAGGCGCTTGGTGAGGATTACGGAGCCGCCGCCGACCTCGGTGAGAGGGTCGGCGGCGGTCGCTGCGGCGTGCCGTTCGGTTGGCGGGTCAGGCGGCGAGCTGCTGTCGTACCGTGTCGGTGTCCATCAGGTACCACATGTTCTTGAACTTGCCGTCCTGGATTTCGTAGAAGGCGGTTTCGGCGAACCGCACGGACTTCCCGGTAGGGGTCAGGCCGTTCCACTCCTTGACCGGCGTTCCGGTGTCGATCAGGCGGGCGGCCACCCGGTCGCCTTCGACGACGAGCTCCTGGATCTCCCAGTGGAGGTCCGGCACCGCGTCGACGTGCCTGTAGAACTCGGCGACCATGTCGGCCATCTTGACCGGTGTGCCGTTCATGATCACCTCGTCGTGGGCGAAGTCGGCCATGCGGTCGAACTCGCGCTTGTTCGCCAGCTCGACGTAGCGCAGGTAGAAGTCGCGCAGTTCGTTGGTCGACATGCTTGTGGTCGTCGCGTTGGCGCTCATGATCAGCTTTCCCGTTCTGTCGGTGCCGGCCGGTTGATCCAGGTCGGTCGCTGGTGTGAACCCGCGTCCAGGTTCTGTACCGCTCGGTATGCGCCAACCATAGCAGCTTCTGTACCGATCGGTATGTGGGTCCCGTCACCGGAGGGAGTGGGTGATGATCTGCGCCGCCAATCCGCCGATCGCCAGACCAGGTAGAAGGCCGGGGTGTGGGGCGGAGCCCTACGGTTTACCGAGTGGGCGGTAGGACGCCGTCGGCGGTGTATCGCTCTCCTTCGTCGCCCTGGAGGTTGGCTCGCAAGTCCGTGGCAAGGGCGCTGAACTCGCGGTAGGGGTCGCTGTCGAAGTGACCCTTGATGTCGATGCCACCTTCGAACCAGGTAAGCGAAACCACGCTTCCGTCAACGCAGGTGTACTCGAAAATGGGCTGCCGGTCCTCACCCCAGGCGAGCCATCCGCCTGCCCTGAGCGCGGGGTTGCTCTCCGCGTAGGACAGCCATTCCTCCAGAGCAATGGGGTGCTCTTCGCTGTCGCAGTACTCATCGGCTCGGCTGATGTGAATCTCGTATCCCACGCTGCCTCCGCGTCGTCAGCCGCCCGAACGGGCACGTGAGGGGCACGCGACGCCTCGCTCGTCGGCGGTCGGGCGAAGGCGTTCCCACTGCGGGTCGTAGCAGACCAGCCCGTGGTCTGCCGCCATGCGAGCCGCCTCGGCCGACACCTCCTCGCACATGCTGTACCGCATGGTGAAGTAGACGAAAGGGCCCGATGCCTCGTCCATCAAAGGACCAGCGGACCAAGGGCTCACGTCGTGCTCGTCGTCAGGCATGTCGACCCACCGGTTAAGCAGTGCAAGGACGTAGGCGCGGACGCACGGGGTCGGTGGCAGTTCCTCACCCTCCATGTACGCGGCGTAGGGGCGGTCATAGACCTCGCCAGCAGCACCGTCGTTGGCCGGCAGTTCGCCTTCCCACACCGCGCAGTTCTGAACGATTGTCGGCAGGGCGTGGTCTGCGGACCGTGTGTGCCGTCGGCATGGCTGTACAGCCATCGAGTTAGATTCTTCGTTGGATGTGGATGGTTGTTCACGGTCGGTACGGTGCGCTGGTGCCGAGGTGGTTGGTTCGCGGGCTGTGTGGTTTGGCGTTTGGTGCCCCGGCTGCGTTGACGTCGTTGGCTTCGGTGGCGGAGAACAAGCCGTTTTGGGTTGTGTTCAGCGGTGGGCTGGCGGCGACGGTCGGGGCGTTCGCTCCTGCGGGGTACGAGCGGGCATCGGCGGTGCTGCGGCGACCGGATTTCGCTGGGGTGGCGACTGTTGAGCCGCGGTCGGTGGTGTGGTTGCTGTACCCGTGGCAGCAGGTTGTTCCGTTTCGGGGCCGGGAGACGGAGCTTCGACAGTTGTCGGCGTGGTGTGAGGATCGCGGCGGGGCCGTGGTCCGGTTGGTCCACGCTCCGGGCGGGTTCGGCAAGACCCGGCTGGCGCTCAAGCTGCGTGAGGAGTTGACGGGCCGGGATTGGCAGTGTGAGTTTGTTCAGCCCGGGAGTGAGGAGCAGGCGGCGGAGCGGGCGACCGCCGGTGGTGCTCCGGGCCGGTTGCTGCTGGTTGTGGACTATGCCGAGTCCCGCACACCTAGCGGGTTAGCGCAGTTGCTGGCGGCGGCGTCGCGGCGGCATGGGGACCGGGTTCGGGTTTTGCTGCTGGCGCGTACCGCTGGTCCGTGGTGGACGTCATTGTCTGCCGCCGTGCACGAGCATGCGGCGTTGTTGGACGCGTTGACCGGCGATCGGCGCAACCTGTTCGCGCTGGGTGCGCGCGTTGATTCCCGTACGCCGGGTGAGGTGGTGGCGCACGCGGCGGAGGTGTTCGCGCGGAAGGTGAAGCGGCCGGTTCCAGCGGGCTTGGCGGATCGCGACTATCCGGAGGATGCGCCGGTGCTGCGGTTGCACGCGGCGGCCTTGGTGGCGGTGCTGGGTGGTCCCGCCGACGGTTTCGGCCGGGACGATGTGCTGGATGAGGTGTTGGGGCATGAGCGCCGGTACTGGCGTGCCTCCGCGGCCCGCCTCCGGATCGATCTGCCAGCCGACGAAGTCGATGGTGATGCGCTGCTGGCTCGGGTGGTGGGAGTAGCGGCGTTATTCGGCGCCGCCGACGAGCACGCCGTTGCGGATCTGGTACTGCGGGCGTTGTCGGGTATGGCAGATATAGGGACGGATGACGCGGCTGGTCCGGCTGCCGGCAGGCGGTGGGTGCGGTGGCTGCGTGGTCTGTACCCGGCCGGCGAGCATCAGGCGGCGGGTCGGTTGGGCACGCTGCAGCCGGACCTGCTCGCTGAGTATCTCGCGGTGCAGGTGCTGACCGATAGCACCGGGCAACAGCGGGCGACGTTGTTCCGTAGGCTCGCGGTCGGACAGGCGGTGCAAGCGTTGACCGTGCTGGGCCGGGCGGCGGCTGATCCCGCTAGGGCCGATAGCGCCGACGTGGACGGGTTCATCGGTGAGGCGTTGGCCGCGGACGTGCCGACCATGGCCGAGGCGGTGGTACGGGTTGCTGTCCAGTTTCCCGGCCGCTACGCCTCACGCATGGCCAAGCTGTTGACTGAGCGACCGCTGCCCGACCTGGCGTGGCTGCGTGACCTGGCGCAGCGGGTGCCTTACCCGTCGCTTGAGCTGCACCGGCTGGCGCTGGCACTGACCACAATGATCGTTAGCAATGACATGGCCGCGCCAACCACTGACCGCGCGATATGGCGCGTCCGGCACGCCCTGCGGTTGGCGGAGGCGGGTCGGCGGGCCGAGGCCCTCAACACCAGCAGCGAAGCCGTTCAGCTCCGCCGGGAGTTGGTGGACCTCAGCCGCGACGCCTACCTACCCCGCCTGGCGGCATCGGTGAACAACCACGCTACGTTCTTGGCGGAGGCGGGTCGGCGGGCCGAGGCCCTCAACACCAGCAGCGAAGCCGTTCAGCTCTACCGGGAGTTGGTGGACCTCAGCCGCGATGCCCACCTACCCGACCTGGCGGCATCGGTGAACAACCACGCCCTGCGGTTGGCGGAGGCGGGTCGGCGGGCCGAGGCCCTCGACACCAGCAGCGAAGCCGTTCAGCTCCGCCGGGAGTTGGTGGACCTCAACCGCGATGCCCACCTACCCGACCTGGCGGCATCGGTGAACAACCACGCCCTGCGGTTGGCGGAGGCGGGTCGGCGGGCCGAGGCCCTCGACACCAGCAGCGAAGCCGTTCAGCTCCGCCGGGAGTTGGTGGACCTCAACCGCGATGCCCACCTACCCGACCTGGCGGCATCGGTGAACAACCACGCCCTGCGGTTGGCGGAGGCGGGTCGGCGGGCCGAGGCCCTCGACACCAGCAGCGAAGCCGTTCAGCTCCGCCGGGAGTTGGTGGACCTCAACCGCGACGCCTACCTACCCGACCTGGCGGCATCGGTGAACAACCACGCTACGTTCTTGGCGGAGGCGGGTCGGCGGGCCGAGGCCCTCGACACCAGCAGCGAAGCCGTTCAGCTCCGCCGGGAGTTGGTGGACCTCAACCGCGACGCCTACCTACCCGACCTGGCGGCATCGGTGAACAACCACGCC
>NZ_JBIAZG010000018.1:1565-1662 GCF_042898885.1 Micromonospora sp. NPDC000316 | reverse complement strand
AGGCGGGTCGGCGGGCCGAGGCCCTCGACACCAGCAGCGAAGCCGTTCAGCTCCGCCGGGAGTTGGTGGACCTCAACCGCGACGCCTACCTACCCAA
>NZ_JBIAZG010000018.1:0-1467 GCF_042898885.1 Micromonospora sp. NPDC000316 | reverse complement strand
AACCTGGCGATATCGGTGAACAACCACGCCGCGTTCTTGGCGGAGGCGGGTCGGCGGGCCGAGGCCCTCGACACCAGCAGCGAAGCCGTTCAGCTCCGCCGGGAGTTGGTGGACCTCAACCGCGACGCCTACCTACCCAACCTGGCGATATCGGTGAACAACCACGCCGCGTTCTTGGCGGAGGCGGGTCGGCGGGCCGAGGCCCTCAACACCAGCAGCGAAGCCGTTCAGCTCTACCGGGAGTTGGTGGACCTCAACCGCGACGCCCACCTACCCGACCTAGCGAGATCCCTGTGGGCCGTGGGACGGATAGCACTCATACTTGAGGACCGCGAGCTAGCGCTGTCCGCGATCCAGGCGGTCACTGAGGCAGTACACATCTACGCGGAACTCGCTACCGCCGAACCCGACCCCTTCACCCCGCTGCGAGACGCCGCCGCAGAGACCCTCGACCGGCTCTCAACGGAGCAGTAAGCGCCCGCGCAGGATATGCGAGTGCCCATGTTTGGTGGGCGTCGTAGCGCATGGTCCGGATGCCCGACGAGGAGATCGCAGCTCGTGGCACCCAAGACGGAGCGGTCCCGGCGCAGACCCTCGCCCTGTTCCGCGCGCATCGTCGGCAGCATGCCGCGGATAGGCTGGTGGTGGGGGAGCGGTGGCAGGATCCAGGCTTGGTCTTCCCGTCCAAGTTCGGTACGCCGATGGACCCAGACCACATCGACCGCACGTGGCACAAGATACGGGCGGCGGCCGGCCTCGACTGGCTGCGTCTGCACGACCTGCGGCACGCCTGCGCGACGTTCCTGCTTGTCTCCGATGCCTCGCCTCGGAGGGTAATGAAGGTGTTCGGTCACAGCCAGATCGGGCTGACCATGAACACCTATGCCCACGTCATGCCAAGATCGAGCGCGCCGCCGTGGATGAGGCTCCGTGTTCGGCGGTTTCTCTAGCTGCGCAAACCGCCCCCTTGTATGCCTGACCTTCTTGGGACCAGCCCGCGCGGTTGTCGGAGGTCAGGCCGACTGGGACCGCTCGGCCCATGTCAACGGTTGGAGCCCTTGTTCGACCACGTCGAGATCATCGTCATGAATTACCGCCTCGGGGTCGTCTGCCCTGAGTTGCGCTCGGACCGCCCGGTAGAACTCCTGCAAGGCGTCGTTTAGCCTGCCGAGCGGAGGCTTGGACGGACGTTTCCCGGCTCGTGGATCTCGGCCCTCTTCTCCCTGAACCCGCACTGCGTAGGCGTGATGAATGACGGTCCGCGCGGCGGCTTGGACTCGGGGACTTCCCAGAAGCCGAATTTGCTCGCAGGCCAGTCGCATTCTTTGGTGTGCCTCGTCGAGTGCCTTCCGGCGCTCTTCTTGGTCCTCGCTGTCAACGGCGGACTGGAACTGACCCCCTAGCGACGGATTGGGATTGACCCCCCGGGGGTCGTTTGTCCTACTTGTCGCGGTCTTTCGCGAGGAG
>NZ_JBIAZG010000017.1:0-124671 GCF_042898885.1 Micromonospora sp. NPDC000316 | reverse complement strand
GCCGCCCGTGAAATCGTCGCGTCCGCCCCGCAGGCCGAACTGTTCCTGTACCCGGGAGACCAGCACTACTTCGCCGATTCCAGCCTGCCGTCCTACGACCCCCAAGCCACGGTCTTGCTCACCAAGCGGGTGCTCGACTTCCTCGCCAGCCGCTAAACGCCCGCAGCCTCACGGAACCCTGTTGTTGTCCGGCCTCGGTTGTCGGGCCCCGCAGCGAGCCACACAGCGAAGACCTCAACACGGACACCAGGCCAGCGGCCCTGTCGAAGGAACCACAGCATCCGCTCATGCCGCGATCCGCGCGCTGCGAAGCGCGACCACCCAACAGCCCTCGGAGTGTCCGGACGTAGCCGATGAGCGGATGCCAAAAGACATCGCCGGTCCAGGACACGAGCTGCGCGGGATCTCGGCGCTCGATCGAGTGGAGCAGGTCTTTTCTGGATCGCCGATGCTGACCGGTGATTGCCCCTGTCAGCTCGCATCCGGTGTGGTGGCACGGCCGGCGTCGGGTGCCCGTCGGGTGGGTGGGTCGGGCAGGGCGGCGGCGATGGCGTTGAGGACGTGGTCGAGTCCATACTGGAAGCGCGCGTCGGGCGGCTGGTGCGACAGCCTGCCCTCAAGGATGTTGCGGGTGAACATTGGGTACTTGCCGGACGCGATCACCTGGCTGACGTACGGTCCGACGTACTCGGCCATCCACTGGCTGCGGTCCATGCCGGTGTGCCGCGCCTGCTCCAGCCAGCCGATCTCGTCGCGGACGGCGCTTTGGACGTAGTCGCCCACCATGCTGTTCAGAGTGGTCATCGCGTCGATGTGCAGACCGAACCCGTCGAGGGCGCTGAGGGCGAAGTCGTAGACGCGCAGTGAGTTGGGGCCGAGGGTGGGGCGCCGGGCGAGGGTGACCTGCCAGGGGTGGCGCAACCCGACGGCGCGGGTCTGGTGTGCCACCAGGGACAGGTCGGCGCGCCAGTCGCCGCTGGGCCGGTCGGGCAGTTCAATCTCGCCGCCGACGGCGTCGACCATGAGGTCGATGAGGTCGTCGCGTTTGGGCACGTACCGGTACAGCGACATCGCGCCGGTGCCCAACTCCTGGCCGACGCGGCGCATCGTGGTGGCGTCGAGGCCATCGGCATCGGCGATGCGGATGGCGGTCGCGGTGATCTGCGCCCGGCTGTAGCCGGGGCGCCGGCCGGGTCCGGACCTCTGCACCTGTTCCGGCCGCATCCAGATGCTGACGCTGCTGGTGTTCGACACGTCCCACCACCCTCTCTTGCGTACATCGTACTCGAATCGCTAGTGTTCGTTTCGAGTACGATGTACGCGATTGGAGTGAGGGCCGTGAGTCGACGTCTCTACCTGGGTGTGATCGGGGTAATCCTCGCCATGATCATGGCCCCGCTCGACGGGATGATGCTGGGGCCCGCGTTGCCGGTCATCGTCGGTGACCTGGGCGGGGCGCAGGACTTCTCCTGGGTGATGACCGCCTACCTGGTCCCGATGGCCGCGGCGACGCCGATCTGGGGCAAGCTCGGCGACCTGTTCGGGCGTAGGCCGGCCTACCTGTCGGCGATCGCGGTGTTCCTGCTCGGTTCGGCGCTGGCCGGGATGTCCCAGGTAATGTGGCAGCTCATCGCCTTCCGGGTGGTCCAGGGCCTGGGCGGCGGCGGCCTCATGGTCGGCGCCCTGGCGCTCATCGCCGAGCTCGTGCCGCCCCGGCAGAGCGCCCGGCTGATGGGCCTGTTCGGCGTGATCATGCCGGTCGCCCTCATCGCCGGGCCGCTACTCGGCGGCGTGTTCACCGAACAGCTGAGCTGGCGGTGGGCCTTCTACATCAACCTGCCGGTCGGCGCCGTCGCCGCGCTGCTCATCGTGACCACGATTCGGCTGGAACCACGGCGGATCACCGCCCGCATCGACGCCGTGGGGGCACTGCTGCTGACCGTCGTCCTCGTGGCGCTGAGCCTGCTGGCGAGCTGGGTCGGCACCCGGTACACCTGGACTTCGGCGCCGATCCTCGGGCTGGCCGCGACCGCGCTGCTGGCGCTGGTGGCCTTCCTGCGGGTGGAGCGGCGCGCCGCCGAGCCCATCGTGCCGCTGCGGCTGTTCGCCGACCGCAGCTTCACCCTGGCCCAGATCCTGCGCCTGACGGCAGGCGCAGCCATGATGGTCTTCGCCGCCTTCCTGCCGCTGTACATGCAGTCGGCGAAGGACGCCTCACCGACCGCCAGTGGCCTGCTGATCCTGCCCGCGATGCTCGGCATGGTCGCGGTGTCGGTCGCCAGCGGACAGATCATCTCCCGCACCGGCCGGTACCGCGGCCTGGCGATCCTCGGTGGCGCGGTGCTGACCGTCGGCATGCTGGTGCTGTTCGTCCTCGAGCCTGACACCAACCTGGCCCTCGCCTCGGCGCTCACCCTGCTCGGCGGAGCCGGGGTGGGTCTCATCATGCAGAGCACCACGATCATCACCATCAACAGCGCGTCCCCGCGTGACATGGGTGCGGCCAGCGGCTCGGTCACGCTCTGGCACACGATGGGCGCCTCGTTGGGCGCCGCCGTGCTCGGTGCCCTGTACACCAGCCGGTTGACCGCCACCGTCGAGGACCGCCTCGGCGGCGAACCGGCCAGCCGGGTCCTCGCCAGTGGCGAGCTGACCGCCGACGCCGTGCAGCGGCTGCCCGATATGGCGCAGGACGCGATCCGCGCCGGCGTCACCGATGGCGTGCACGGTATGGCCGCGGCCGGCGCGGCCCTCGGCGTCACCGCGTTCGTCCTGGCCTGGTTCATCCGCGAAACCGCCCTGCGGGGCCGTACCACCCCCGAGACCACCCGTTCCGAGTCCATTTCCACCCTTGAGGAGCACCATGTCTGAGCACCGCCTGCAACTCGCCGTCATCATCGGTAGCGTCCGCGACGGACGCTTCGGCCCGACCGTCGCCAACTGGTTCGTCGGTGAGGCCGAGGGCCGCGACGACGTCCGGGTCGATCTGGTCGACCTGGCCGACGTGCCGATCGGCTCGGCCGCCCCGACGATGTCGCCGCCAGCGCACACGTTGGAGGCGCTCAGCGGCCTGACGCCACGGCTGGACGCCGCCGACGCCTTCGTCGTGGTCACCCCGGAGTACAACCACAGCTACCCGGGTGCGTTGAAGAACGTCATCGACTGGCACAACGTGCAGTTCCACGCCAAGCCGGTCGCGTTCGTGTCCTACGGCGGGCTCTCCGGCGGCCTGCGGGCCGTGGAACACCTGCGGCTCGTCTTCGCCGAGCTGCACGCCGTCACCACCCGGGACACGGTCAGCTTCCACAACGCATGGGAGCAGTTCGACGGCGACGGCCGGCCCAGAGATCCGCACGGTCCCGCCACCGCGGCCAAGACCCTGCTCGACCAGGTCACCTGGTGGGCGCGGGCACTCAAGGACGCCAAGACCACCACCCCGTATCAGGTCTGACCAGAACCGCACGAGAGGCGTACCAGACATGACCGCACTTACCGGAAAGACGGCCCTGGTGACCGGCGGCAGCCGGGGCATCGGCCGGGCGATCGCGACCCGGCTGGGTCGCGGCGGCGCCCGCGTCGCGGTGCACTACGGCAGCAACGAGGCGGCGGCCAGGCAGACCGTCGCGGCGATCGAGGCGGCCGGCGGGCACGCGTTCACCGTCCATGCCGAGTTCGGTGACGACGGCGACGCCGAGACGCTGTGGGCCGGCTTCGACGCCCACGCCGACAGCCTCGACATCCTGGTCAACAACGCCGGGATCCTGGGCGACCAGGCGGAGATCCAGGACGTGAGCCGGGCCGCGTTCGACCGCCTCATCGCGGTCAACACGATCGCGCCGTTCTTCGTCACCCAGCACGGCCTGCGCCGGCTGCGCGACGGCGGTCGGATCATCAACATCTCCACGATGCTGACCCGCGGCTCATCGATGTCGCGATCGATCTCCTACGCCATGTCCAAGAGCGCCATGGACGTGCTCACCGCGACGCTGGGCAAGCAGTTGGGGCCGCGGGGCATCACGGTCAACACCGTGGCTCCCGGCGTCATCGACACCGACATGCACCAGGGGCGACTTGTCGGGGAGGCGTTGGCCTGGCTGGCGTCGCTGTCGCCGATGGGTCGGATCGGCACCCCGGAGGACGTCGCCGACACGGTTGCCTTCCTCGCCTCGGACGACAGCCGCTGGATAACCGGCCAGTGGATCGACGCTACCGGCGGCACCCTGCTGTAGGCGACACACCGACGCGACCCGGCTCCGGGACGCCAGGCACTGTCGGACTGGCTGCGAAGTCGAAGGAGCCCGCTTCCATCTGCCGCCGAGCGCGCGCTACCGGCGGTAACGCCCAGCTGGAGACAGGCGCAGCTCGATCAGACATCCGGATCTGCCGCGATCCGCTCGCTATTCGGTCATGGTAAGGCGGCGCCCTCAGCGCCCGGACATGCCGCCGATCGTGCGGGCCGCCAAGCGATGTGCCATCACGTGCCGTAGTTCCTCCCGACATCCTGTGGCACGCGGAGCCGATGACCGGACCGGAAGGATGCGAGTCGGAGATGCGGTAGCTGGCTGAACTTCAGGGCGTGACGTCTACCAGTACCTTGCCGACCGCGCCGGTCTCCACCGCTCGATGAGCGTCGGCGGTGCGGTGCAGCGGGAAGCGGTGCAGTGGCAGGCCGTGTTCTTCGCCGACTGGCAGGGCGCCGTCGCGGATCGCGACGGCGACGTCCTCGACGGCTGCGGCGCGCGCCTGCGGGCCAGCCGTATAGAGCACCAGGAACTGTAGGCGCGTGTTCAGCACCATGTTCTGCCCCACGTTCAGTTCGACCGCATGTCCGCCCTGGTTGGCGTACGTCGCGATAGTGCCGCGTGTGCGCAGCACGGCCAGATCCAGTGCCAGGTTCGCGCCCAGCGCCACCTCGGCGACGATGTCGACGCCGTCCGGGGCGATCGCACGGATGGCGGCGGCCGGGTCGCCCTCGCGATAGTTGATGACGTGGTGGGCGCCAGCCGCGATGGCGAGCTTCGCCTTCTGCGGGCCGCTGACCGTGCCGATCACGGTAGCGCCGGCCCATCGGGCGAGCTGGATCACTGCGTGCCCGACCGCGCCGGCCCCGCCTGCGGCGAGCACCACCTTGCCGTCGAGTACGCCGGGGTGAAGGCGGCGTGGCCCGTCCTCGGCGACGGTGAGTGCGCGGTGTGCGGTGAGTGCGGGAACGCCGAGCGAGGCGCCGACGTCGAAGCTGGCCTCGTCTGGCAGCGGCACGGCCTGATCGGCGGGTACGACGGTGAACTCGGCGGCGGTGCCGGTGGGCCGCCCCGCGGCGGCCATGAACAGCCACACCCGCTGACCGACCCGGCTCGGGTCGACGCCGTCACCGACGGCGTCGATCACACCGGCACCGTCGAGGTGCGGGGTGATCTCGGAGAACAGCTTGCGGTGGGCGACGCCGGAGCGGGCCTGCCAGTCGGTCGGGTTGACCCCGGACACGGCAACCCGGACGCGGACTTCGCCGGGTGCGGGCGTGGGCCGGTCACGCTCGACGAGTTGGAGAACGTCGGGGCCGCCGTTGTCGCGGTAGATGATCGCCTTCATGACCCATCCAATGTTCGATCTGCATCGTACTGTTCGAGGCGCGTCGAACAGTACGATGGGAGTCGAACTTTTCGCAACTTCTGGCTAGGCTTCGTCTCGTGACCGAGGTGATCGAACCCGCCATCCAGACCGTGACGATCGACGTCGTGCTCAGCGCGCTTGCCGACCCGGTGCGGCTTACGCTCGTGCGCGCCCTCGACGCCGCTGGGGACTGGACCTGCGGCAGCGACGTCCTCAAGGACACTGGCGTCACCATCGGCAAGTCAACGCTGTCGCACCACATCAAGGTCCTGCGCGATGCCGGCCTGATCCGCACGCGCGTCAACGGCACCCGCCGACTCGTCACGCTGCGCTACGCCGAGGTGGACCAACGCTTTCCCGGCCTGCTGACCATGCTCCGCGAACACGGCCCTACCCGTGGCGCCGCGAAGGCACCCTCCTCGACCGCATGACACGTGAACCGGGGAAGGTGAATGGCGGGTCCCGTCGCAAAGACCTGCATACCTCGGCCGACATCGCCGTGCGGGCCCTAGCGTGCACCCCTGCCCCTGTCGCAGCGCCGGTCAGCGGGTGAGGCCGACCAGCGTCGCCAGTCGCGCCACGCCGGCCGGCGCCGGCTGCGCGCGCGCAACATCGGCGATCACGGTACGCGCCAACGGCCGGCACCGAACCTCACCCGGCGCGACACTGTCCGCGTCCACCAGCGCCCGCGCCGCCCCGCGCACGTCACCCACCTGCAGGTACGCTCGCGCGACGTCGACCAGGTACGCACCCCGATACTCGGCCGGCAACCGCCGCCACCCCTCCCGCCGCACCACTATCGCGTGCCGCCGCACCGCCTCGACGGCATCACCCCGCGAGGCCACCACCAACACCCGAGCCAACTCGACGGCGACCGGCCCGAAGCTGGTGCGGTGCGTGTCGTCGTACCCCCGAAGGTTTGCGGCGACGCCCGCGGCCCGGTCGGTCAGCTCGTCGGCGCGGCGGTGCTCGCCGCAGCCGGCGGCGGCGAGGGCGGCCTGAACCAGCAACGTCCCGCCCACCGCCCTCCCCCGGTGCTCGCCCTGACCTTGGTGATCAAGAATTTTGCGGGCAGTGCGATCGCCACTCTCTTGACCACCACAGTGGGACGACTGTGGGAGGACGGGGTTGGCGGCGGGAAGCAGCACGGCCAGGGCTAGGCGGTCGCGGTCCTGCGCACGGAGCGCCTGGCCCACCGAGATGGTCGCCGTCGCCGCGAGCAGCGGGCCGTCGCCGGCGGCGGACATCGCGCGGTCGGCGGCCAGCCAGGCGAGGTCGGCCTCGCCGAGCTTGACCAGCAGGGACGAGGTGATCCGGTACGCCTGCACCAGCAACTCCGCCGACCCCCCGCCCTGGGCGGCGTCGAGCAGCCCCGGCAGCAGCCGCACCAACTGCCCGTAGTGCGCGTGCTGGTAGGTCAACCAGGCGTGCCCGACCTGCCGTCGCAGCTCGTCCGTCTGTGGTGGAGCCTGCGGGGTGTCGTAGCGGGCGAGAGCGGCCCGGATGTCGTCCACCCCGTCCGGCGTGCTCGCCGGGGTGCCCTGCGGCTGGCCGAGCAGCACCTCCGGATCGACCCGCAGGACGTGGGCCAGCTCCTGGATCACCGAGTACCGGTCCAGGGTGCGGGCACCCCGCTCGATCTTGTCCACCCAGCTCTTCGACCTACGCAGCCGGTCGGCGAGCATCTGCTGCGTCATCTGCCGCCGTACCCGCCAGCGGGCCACCCGGCGGCCGATGGGCAGGTCATCCCCTGTCACGCCGCCACCGCCGGTCCGGGACCGCGCGGGTCGTGTCCTCCACGGGTACGCGGTCCGCCTCGGCCTGGGCGAGGAGGCGCTGTTTGGCAGCCTCCCGCTCGGCCGCCTCGCCATTGTTCTCCGGAGCCTTGTCGTCCTGACCGCTCATCCCCGCCTCCTCTGGTCGAGGCCGGGCGGCTCGCTATCGATCCCGCCGCACCGCGCCAACGGGACGCACTCGCATCCCAAACCGGACAGTAAGGCGAATTGGTGATGCGGTGATTACTGCCAGTTATGCGGCCAGGTTGATGCCGATGCGGCCGGCGAGCAGGCGCAACGCGTCGGGGATGGCACGGCGCTGGGCACGCTGGGCCAGGGTCACCACGGCATCGCGGGCGAGAGGGTTGATGGCGAACGGGATCGGTGCCGCCCGCTCGGCCTGGACGAACGCGGCGAGAGCTTCGGCATCCCGCCGTCCGCCGTCCGCCAGGGCGCGACCGAGGTCGAGCCAATAGGACTGCTGGCGGATCGATGCCACGAGTACCTGCGGTCGGACCGTCCGAGACAGTTCGATGACCCGGCCGGACTCGCCCTGCTCGGCGGCGATGGACATCTCCCAGAGCTGCACGTTGGTCAGCCCGAAGCCACAGCCATTAAAACCCGCCCCGTCTGCCGGATCCCCAAGCGTCGCTGCCTCACGGGCCGCCTCGGCTAGGTGGTCGCGGGTGAGATCCAGGCGACCGCTTACCGTTGAGGTCAACGCGGCCGAGAGGTGGAGTTGGCCGAGCATCTGCCGGACTCGCTCGTCGGCGGCATCGGCCTGAAGCTCGGCCAGCGACCGGTCCGCGGCACGGGCAGCGAGCGACGCGGACTCAATCGGCAGGCTCTGCGCGTAGGCAAAACGGGCTGCTCCAAGCCACGCCGGGTCTTCGGTGTCTTCCGCGACCAACCCGGCGAGCCGGGCGGCATTGAGCGCCAAATGGCGATAGCCGAGGTTCCGCAGGCAGGTGGAGGCTTGGTAGGCGACCTGCACGAGCGCAGAGCCACCCACAGAGGCGGCTTCGATTAGCAGGGCAGGGAGGAGGCGTGCCATCGCCGGGTAGCTGCACGAGGTGCGGAGCTGCTCGGCGCGTGCAATCTCGGTGGCCAAGTGGTCCTTTGTGTAGGTCGACGGGCGGCGCTCGCCATCCTCGATCTCGATCAGGGCCGACCAGATCGCCGGTACGCACTCGGCGGCGCTTTCGCGTGCCGGATCACCGGACTCCGTGCCTTGGCCGAGCAGGTCGGCCACCGTGACCTGGAGTGCGGCAGCGAGAGCAACCAGTGTGGACCGGCGATCGATGGTCTTCCGGCCCGACTCGACCTGCGACACGTACGACTGGGTGACGCCAGCCAGCCCAGCGAGGACAGCCTGAGTCATGCCACCACGACGCATGCGCCAGTACCGAATCCTGGCACCGATGGTGTCCGGCCTCTTCACCATGCCCCTGCTCCAAGTGGAGAACTGGAGTAGCGGCAAGTGGCCTCTACCCCGCACGTTTGGACGTTACACCGACGGCACGTCCAACCAGCAACGCTGAGTGCCCGAGAAGTGCCGTCCCCGCGCAGTGCACCCGGCAGCGTCGGATTTGGCTACGGTCTCGTGGTGGCCTGGGCGGCCTAGCTGCGGCACCGCACGGCGCCGGATCTTGCCGATGAGAGTGCAGTGGCCAATTCTGCCTTAATCCGAGAGCGCTTCGGCCCGGTATGATCTCCGCGACCGTCCGCTTTGCGGGTACTGTGGAGTGGCAATAGAGGCTGAGGTGACTCGATGGCAGATTTCGCAACGGGGCCTTCGAATTTTATGCTGGAAGATCTCAAAATGAAGTACGCCGCCCAGAAAGCATCGCAGGCCTTCTTGCGACTCTACGACGACCAAGATTTCGGCCAAATGTTTGCGGTTCTTCACGAGCGGCTGAATCGGCACTTCGAGAGCATCAATGATCGAGCGAGGAGCACGCATCACTACTGGGCGGAAAGCAGTCGTGACCTCATAGCCCTCATTGATGAACTGAACCAGGACCTTCAAGGCCTCAAGCACGCTGGCATCGAAGTAGTATTCGATGACAAGTATCTGCAGGCGATCAAACGTTGCGATCCGTGGCTGTCCAGCAGTGGCGGGAGCACGGTTCCTGAAGATTTTGAGCAAATCATGGTCGTGAAGTATGAGCCGATCTTCGTCCGACCTGAAATGACCGTGAGACTGAAGAAGCGTCAGTCGGCGGCGAGCCTGAAGATGGAAGGACAAGGGTCCTACGCCATCGTCTATTCCTATGTCGATCCCGACTATGGCATCAGGTTTGCAATAAAGCGCGCCAAGCAAGGGATTGAAGAGCGCGATCTACTTCGATTCAAGCGAGAATTCGAAGTCATGACGCGTCTCAGTTTTCCGTACGTTCTTGAGGTTTACCGATACAATCAGGAGCGAAATGAGTATCGCATGGAGTACTGTGACGACACCTTGAGGGGCTTTATTGCTAGACGCAACAGCAAGCTGTCGTTCTCCTCCAGAAAGCGCATCGCGCTTCAGCTTCTCTACGGCATCAACTATCTCCATGGCCAGAACCTGCTTCATCGTGATATTAGCCTTCAGAACGTTCTTTTGAAGGTTTATGAAAGTGGCGCCGTTCTGGTGAAACTGTCGGATTTCGGCTTGGTCAAAGACCAGTCGTCGAGCTTTACTCGCACTCAAACAGAGATGCGCGGAACCATTCGCGATCCCCTCCTCCACGACTTCAAGAGCTACGGGGTTACGAATGAGATCTACTCGATCGGCTGGGTATTGTCTTATATCTTCACCGGTCGCGAATCCCTCAAGTCGGCCAACGATGAAGTGGGTCGGATAGTGCACAAATGTGCGGCACACGACGTCTCGAAGCGTTATCATACCGTGCGTGACGTCATCTTGGACGTGGAACGACTCGATGCGGCCCCGACGGATGCGCCTGCTTGACCGCCGCTGACTCCTGGGACTCCCGCGTTCATATTCGCGGCATGTGTCACACCTCCGAGCCGAACTTCCTCAGTCGCTGCTCTAGATTGCTGGCCCAGCGTAGAAGGTTTGCGTACGCCGCAGTGGCGGCGTATAGGTCCTCGCGTAAGTCGGCCATCGTGATCAGTCGGGACCCTTGGGACCGGCGATCCACGAGGTGCCACTCAATCCGACGAGTCTTGCCCGGACCATCAGAACGCGGACAAGCTTCGCCGACGACCCGAGTGAGGTTTCCGTGCGCCAGCTCGTTACGACGCCTTACTGCGTCCCACAACTCCTCGAATGGGAAAGTGCTGTTTCCTTCCGGGTATGCACCATTCCCAAGTAGCGACTCGACATACTTTAGCCGTTTGCCGATCGTCCACTGGTCTAGCTCGCGTTGACGCGTTTCTGGATTGCCTGGGCGTTCCAACTGCACAATCACATCGCTGAGCAAATCCTCCAAGATAGCGCTCTGGGTTATAACTAGACCTCGCCGCTCGTCAAGAGCGCGACGTTCAGCAACCTCTTCCCAGTCAAGGTCGGCCGCGTCGTGGAATGTTAAGAGGAGGTCATAGCCAGAGAATACGTGCAAGGGTTCATCCGAGTTGTCGTTGAACGACACCTCCACGACCTCAACCGACATCTCGTCAAGCTTCTTAACGCTTTCCTCATCCAACATCCCTGCATAGGCCCAGTCGGCGGTGTACGAACAGATTAGGCCCGGATAGTCCGGCGTCCGGAAGACGCAGGTCCAACCGCGCTCGCCAGGCACCAACTCCGAACTCTCCCGCAGCACATTGCCGTGACGCGGGCACCTCATATGCTCGGAGACTGAAGCTGCTTGCCAGCGACGGAGTAACGCGACCTGCTCAGGAGCGAAGGGTGCGTACACCTTTGGGGTGTGGATCGGGAGTGCCAGAGCAATTCTCAGTGCCATGCAGCGGTTCCAATGTCTAGTATCAGGACTGTCGACCTCGGTTTTAACCTGCCGGCACCCTATCCTGCCGCCGGTCGTGCGTGCCGGCCGACGATGAGCCGTCACGTCCAGTGGCGACGGGCCGAATTTGCGCGACGCCGCTGGCGGGCCGGCGGACACCTGGTCTGGACGGGCTGGAAGGCCAGGGCTGGAGGGTGTGCTGACTGGTCTCGAACCGACTGAACGCACGGCCTTGTGTCGCATCCCACCACACGCTTCGCGCCCATGGATCTCGTGTCATCGGAACGGAAGCCGTGGGCCGAGCGTTCACAGACCCATTGGCGCACTGCCGGGCAAGCTTCGACAAGGCACACGAGCGCGACGAGCAATCCCTCCGTCGGGCGAACGGGTCTGCCTCGTTCATGAGGCAAACGCCTAAAGACGCGCAAGCCTTCAGGTATCTCTGATTCCCGTTGCCGGCGCACTCATTTGCCGTAACTTGAGGATACCGAGGTCGATGATGGTCTCCATAGCTAGAGCCTCATCTCAGCCGCCATACAGATCCCGCATAGCTTCCTCGTACTCGTTACGCTGGTCGGTCATTGCGCGGATGCCGGTGTCCGAGCCGTCGAGTAGGCATGCAACCGCCTCCATTGCGTCGTGAAATCGGCGGATGTGTACACGGCCGAGCGCCGAGAGTGTCTCCGACCCGTCCCTTTGGATCGGGTAGCGGAAGTGCTCGGACGTGGGATCGAAGCTGTTGAGTTGCAACAGGACCCGCTCGGCGTTGTCCAGGTCTTTTTGGGAGTCGCCAGGGAATGCGTCCCGCAGCAACGGGCGAGCCACCCGCCACAACTGGTCAATCTTGTGGGTCAGCGGTAGGTTCGCAGGCTCGCGGCGGTACGCCCTGGCCAGGAGGATCAAGGCCTTGAGCTGAAGCTCGACGTAGTGACGCCAACACATGAGGAACGGATAGACCAAGTAGTCTTGATCTCGACCAGTGACAGCGACCTGCTCGGCGAGCACGGTAGCCGCCTTCCAGTAGCCCTGGATGTAGCCGATCCAGCGGTCCCGCGGCCAGTCCATGCAGGCCACAAGCCACCAATCCTCGCCCTTGGCCAACAAGTCGATGTCAGCCGACAGCCAGGAGAAGTCCGCGCCTGGATCATCAGCGGGTTCCCGTTCAAGGCTCATTGACTTATGATTGCGGCTATTGCCCTAGCTGTCCAATCGTTTGTCTCCGCGATACTCGCTGCCACCTTCATCGGTGCTCGAAAGTATGCCTGCACTTTCTTCGCTTCCTGCAGTTGCAGCCGTCACACGATTTGCCGAACTGCGGCCACGAGCCCGCGCGCTTTGTCTTTCTCGTTGGGCCAAGCGAGTCCTCCCACTGGGTCACGCGCCGGACTACTTCACGCCGCTCACACAGAAGCCGATCTCCGCCCTCGGTCAACTCACGATAGCGGTCCGTGTGATCTCGTACTTGCTGATGTTCCCGCAACGCCTGCCGCAGTCAGTGGTCCCGGCTGGCCCAAAGCTAGGCGATGCAGTCGGTCGCCGCAGCAGACGAGGACGTACGCGACCAGGCTATGGGAGCCACGCTTCGTCTTTTGCGGGCGCTGCAGTGTCCTCGCCAAGAGCGGCAACTGTTAGAGCGACGCGATGGGAAGGCAACCGTGTGGCCGGGGGCTCGTCGGCCATACGGCGGGTGCCGATCTTGGGCTGAATCGTGGGACTCTCCGTCCTTCACAAAGGGAGGGCCCCTACCGTGCCAGTCATCTCGGATCGGGTAGTGCTGCGGGCCTGGCGACATAAGAGCCAGCCTGACAAGATTCACTTCATTGTGGCGCGAGCCGATGCCAGCACTCGCCGGCTTTGGGTCAGTAAGGGCCACTTCCTCTACGAGATCCTCGATAGCCACCTGCTCGCGATGGGCTACATCGGTCCGGCGAGCGCGAAGATCGATCCCGAGGAAGCGCAGGATGACACTGAGGCGGCAGCCTAGCGAGCGGCCAAGTTGCGTACTCCACATAGACAGTGGAGGGACAGCCTCATACTCAGGATATGCTATTCCGACGCGGTGACCCTGATCTTGGTTTCGCTCGGTCATAACAAAACTCGAAGTATAATGCGCTCAAGTGGTTCCGCATCAGCGTCAGAGCGCCACAATCGCCGCGGTCTCCGCAGGCAGCTCGATCCGGTCCCGCATAACGGTGACCCCCTCCCCCGTGGCCAACAGCACCCGCCGCGCCACCCCCGGCAGCGAAACCCCCTGCCCCCGCCCAGCCAGGTTCGCCACCACCAGCGTCTCCCCCCGCCGCATCAGCAGGAACTGGTCCCCATGCTGCACAGAAACCGCGTTCAACCGAGGATCAGACAGGTCCGGCAACGAACGACGCAGTGCGATCAACCGCTGGTAGAACGCCAACATCTCCCGATGCTCGGGCTTGTCCAGCTCAGCCCAGTCCAACCGCGACCGCACGAACGTCTCCGGGTCCTGCGGGTCAGGCACGTCCCCCTCAGCCCACCCGTGCGACGCGAACTCCCGCCGCCGCCCGAGAGCCACCGCCGTAGCCAGCTCCGGCTCCGGATGCGAGGTGAAGAACTGCCAAGGCGTAGAGGCCGCCCACTCCTCCCCCATGAACAACATCGGCGTGAACGGCGCCGTCAGCAGCAACGTAGCCCCAACGCGGAGCAGCGAAGGCGACAGAGAAGCCGAGATCCGATCCCCGGTAGCCCGATTCCCGATCTGGTCGTGGTTCTGGAGGTACGCCACGAACCGATGCCCCGGCACCCGAGGATCAACAGGCCGCCCGTGGTGCCGGTTGCGGAAGCTCGACCAGGTGCCCGCGTGGAAGAACCCACCCGTCAGCACGTCCGACAGTGTCTCCAGCGACCCGAAGTCCCCGTAGTACCCCTGCCGCTCCCCCGTCAGCAACGTGTGCAGCGCGTGGTGCGCGTCGTCGTTCCACTGGGCGTGCAGCCCGAAGCCGCCCGCCTCCCGTGGCGTGATGAGCCGCGGGTCGTTGAGGTCCGATTCGGCGATCAGCGACAACGGCCGGCCCAGGTGCGTCGACAGCGACTCCACCGAAACGGCCAGCTCTTCGAGAAGAGGCACCGCCCGCGAGTCCGGCAGGGCGTGCACGGCGTCCAGCCGCAGCCCGTCGACGTGGTAGTCGCGCAGCCACATGAGGACGCTGTCGATGATGTAGCGGCGTACCTCGTCGGAGTGCGGGCCGTCCAGGTTGACCGTGCGGCCCCACGTGTTGCTCTGCTCGGCGAGGTAGGGCCCGAACCGCGGCGCGTAGGCCCCGGAGGGCCCGAAATGGTTGTAGACGACGTCGAGGATCACCCCCAACCCGCGGGAGTGGGCGGCGTCGACGAACCGTTTCAGGCCGTCGGGGCCACCGTAGGGCTCATGGGGTGCAAACCAGCAGACGCCGTCGTACCCCCAGTTGTGTTCGCCGTTGAAGGCGTTGACCGGGAGCAGCTCGATCAGGTCGACGCCCAACGAGACAAGGTGGTCGAGGCGGCCGATGGCCGCGTCGAAGGTGCCCTCCGGGGTGAAGGTGCCGACGTGCAGCTCGTAGAGGATGCTGCCGGGCAGTTGCCGGCCCGTCCACGCGCTGTCGGACCACTCGAACGCGGAGTGGTCGTAGCGGCGGCTCGGCCCGTGCACACCCGCAGGCTGCCACGGCGACCGGGGGTCGGGCAGTGCCGTTTCGTCGTCGTTCAGCAGAAAGGAGTAGTCGGGGCCGGCGTCGGGCACCTCCACCCGCCACCAGCCGTCGGGGGCGGCGCGCATCTCGTGGTCGACGTCGCCGGCCAGGCGCAGCCGGACCCGTGTGGCGTCCGGTGCCCAGACGGAGAATTTGGTCATCTCGCAGCCTCCACGGAAGCGGTGGGAGGAGCCAGCAGCGCGACGGGATAGTCGGCCAGCAGATCGGCCACGGAGGTCTCCCCGCCACTGTAGACCCGGCCGGTGAACAGGTCCTTCACCTCGTTAACACCAAGCGACAGGACTGTGTCGCACCACCCACCGGCGCGTGCCAGGGCCAGCGGCAGGCGGGTCGCCACGGCGATCGCGCCACCCCTGTCGAAGGCCACCACGTGCCGGCCCTGCGGCCCGTGCGCCGGCACCGGCCGATAGGAGGTGAACAGCTCCGGGTGCGCCCGCCGCAGGCGCAGGGTCCGCGACACGACGAGCAGCTTCGCCGCGCCGTCGGTGTCGATCGGGGGACGCCAGCCGCCGTCGAGGCGTGCCAGCATCTCTCGGCGTACGTCGAAGTCGACGGGCCGCCGATTGTCCGGGTCGACGAGGGAGTTGTCCCACAACTCGGTGCCCTGGTAGGTGTCCGGGATGCCGGGCATGGCGAGCTGGATCAGCTTCTGCCCGAGCGAGTTGCACCAGCCAGCCGGGGTGATCGCGGCGGCGAATTCGGTCAGCTCGTCGTGCACGCTCGGGTCGTCGTACATCACGTCGACCATGGCGTGCATCGCCTGCTCGAAGGCCGGGTCCGGGTCCGTCCAACTCGTCGAGGCCCCGGCCTCCCGGGCGGCCTTCTCGGCGTACGCGTGCAGCCGCTCCCGCTCGATCGGCCACGCGCCGACGGCGGTCTGCCACAGCAGGTGGGCGAACGACGGGTCCGGCAGCGGGGCGCACTCCATCCAGCTGGTGACCTGCTCGGCCCAGCGTTGCGGCAGCTCGCTGAGCACGGCGAGGCGGGCGCGGACGTCCTCGCCGCGTTTCGTGTCGTGGGTGGAGACGGTGGTCATGCTCGCCGGCCAGCAGACGTGCCGGGCGGAGGCGAAGCGGTGGAACTCCGCCGGTGGCACCCCGAAGTGGGCGGGGCTGCCGCCGACCTCGTTGAGCGCCACGAACCGGGTCCAGCGATAGAACGCGGTGTCCTCCACGCCCTTGGCCATCACCGCTCCGGTGAACTGCGGAAAGCGGCGGGCCAACTCGTCGTCGCTGTCGCGAAGCCGGCGGGTGACCGCGTCCAGTGCTGTCGCCAGGTCGGGGCGGCGGCGGCCGGCCTCGGAGCGGGCGATGGCGAGATAGCGGGCGCCGTGCGGCGGGTAGCCCCGATAGACCGGGAACACGGCCGCCAACTCGGCGAGCGCCGCCCGCGCCTGCTCGGCCGGCACGTCGGGGGCGAGCGCGGCCAGCCGGGTCAGCTCGGCGGCGAGCAGCCGTGTCGCGGCGGCAAGCTTCGTGTCGTGGGTCAGGTCCTCCCATGAGGTGTGGCGGCCGGCGAGTCGGGTGTCCAGCGCCGTGAAGTCGCCCTCGGTGTCGGTGTCGACGAAGAGCCCGCTGACGGCGGCGAGGGCGTCGTACCCGGTGGTGCCGTCGACAGGCCAGTCCGGCAGCTCCTCGCCGTACTCCAGGATCTTCTCCACCACGAGCCAGGCCTCCGGCGCGGCCTCCCGCAGCCGGGCCAGATAGTCGGCCGGGTCGCGGAGGCCGTCGGGGTGGTCGACGCGGATGCCGTCGACCTCCCCCGCCGCCGCCCAGCGCAGGATCAACTCGTGGGTGGCGTCGAACACCGCCGGGTCCTCCACGCGCAGACCGGCAAGGCCCGAAACGGCGAAGAACCGGCGGTACGTCAGTTCGGCGTCACCGCGCCGCCAGGAGATCAGCTCGTAGTGCTGCCGGTCGTGCACCTCCCGCGCGCTGCCGTCGCCGGTGCCCTCGGCGACCGGGAAGCGGTGCTCGTGATAGCGCAGCTCCCCGTCGACAAGCTTGAGGTCGTCCAGGGCGGCCGGGTCGTCGGCGAGCACCGGCAGCAGCAGCCGGCCCCGATCCCAGTCGATGTCGAACCAGTCGGCGTACGTCGAGTCGCGCCCCCGGCGCAGCACGTCCCACCAGGCCGGGTTGGCCGGCGGTACGGCCACCCCTGCGTGGTTGGGCACGATGTCGACGACAAGGCCGAGATCGGCCTCGCGCAGGGCGCGCAGCAGCCGCTGCCGGCCCGCCTCGCCGCCCAGCTCAGGGTTGACGGCCCGGTGGTCGACCACGTCGTAGCCGTGCTGAGAGCCGGGCGTGGCGGCCAGCAGCGGGGCGCTGTAGAGGTGGCTGACGCCCAGGTCTGCGAGGTAGTCGAGGATCCCGGCGGTGGCGTCCAGGTCGAAGCCGGGGCGGACCTGGACGCGGTAGGTGGCTTGTACGGTGGCCTTTGCAGGGGTGGCCGCCATGTCAGATCGTCCTCTCCAGCACCACGAGGGAACGGTCCGGCACCCGGATGGTGCCGCCCGCGCTGATCACCGTGGCGTCGCCGGGTTCGGGCTCGGCGGTGCTGATCACCCGTTCCCACTTCTGCCCGTAGTCGCTGCCCGGCAGTGTGAAGTCCAGCGGCGCGTCGTGGGCGTTGAAGCAGAGCAGGAACGAGGCGTCGTGGTGGCGCTGGCCGTACTGGCCGCGCTCCCGGATGCCCTCACCGTTGACGAACAGCGCCACCGCGCGGCCGAAGTCGTTGCCCCAGTCCTCGCCTGTCATCTCCCGCCCGTCCGGGGTGTACCAGGCCAGGTCGGGCAGCGGCTCGTCGATGCCACGCCCACCCACCGGCAGACCCGTGAAGAACCGGCGGCGGCGGAACACCTGATGCCGTTTACGGAAGTCGGTGAGCGTGCGGACGAAGTCCAGCAACTGCTCGTCGGCGTTGTCCCAGTCGATCCAGGCCAGCTCGCTGTCCTGGCAGTACACGTTGTTGTTGCCCCGCTGGGTGCGACCCAACTCGTCACCGTGGCCGATCATCGGCACGCCCTGCGACAGCATCAGCGTGGCCAGGAAGTTGCGGCGCTGCTTGGCCCGCAGCGCGAGCACCGCCTCGTCGTCGGTGTCACCCTCGACACCGCAGTTCCACGACCGGTTGTGGCTCTCACCGTCCCGGTTGTCCTCGCCGTTGGCCTCGTTGTGCTTGTCGTTGTACGACACCAGGTCGTTGAGGGTGAACCCGTCGTGGACGGTGACGAAGTTGATGCTGTGGAACGGGCGTCGACCGTCGTCCTGGTAGAGGTCGGCCGAGCCGGAGATCCGCGAAGCGAACTCGGCGAGGGTGGCCGGCTCGCCGCGCCAGAAGTCCCGCACCGTGTCGCGGTACTTGCCGTTCCACTCCGTCCACAGCGGCGGGAAGTTGCCCACCTGGTAGCCGCCGGGGCCGACGTCCCACGGCTCGGCGATCAGCTTCACCTGGCTGACCACCGGGTCCTGCTGCACCACCTCGAAGAAGGTCGACAGCCGGTCCACCTCGTAGAACTCGCGGGCCAGGGTGGCCGCCAGGTCGAACCGGAACCCGTCGACGTGCATCTCGGTCACCCAGTACCGCAACGAATCCATGATCAGTTGCAGGGAGTGCGGGCTGCGTACGTTGAGGCTGTTGCCGGTGCCCGTGTAGTCGACGAAGTAGCGACGGTCCTCTTCGCTGAGCCGGTAGTAGCTCGGGGCGTCCACGCCCTTGAAGCTCAACGTCGGCCCGAGGTGGTTGCCCTCGGCCGTGTGGTTGTAGACCACGTCGAGGATGACCTCGATGCCTGCCGCGTGCAGCGCCTTGACCATGCCCCGGAACTCCTGCACCTGCTGGCCCGTCCGGCCCAGCGCCGAATAGCCGTGGTGCGGGGCGAAGAAGCCGATCGTGTTGTAACCCCAGTAGTTGCGCAGCCCCAGATCCACCAGCCGGTGGTCGTGGATGAACTGGTGCACGGGCATCAGCTCGATCGCCGTCACCCCGAGCCGGGTCAGATAGTCGATCATCGGCGGGGAGGCGATGCCCGCGTACGTGCCCCGCAACTCCTCCGGGATTTCCGGGTGGCGCATCGTCAACCCGCGTACGTGCGCCTCGTAGATCACCGAGTGGTGGTAAGGGGTGCGCGGCGGCTTGTCGTTGCCCCAATCGAAGTACGGGTTGACCACCACCGACTTCGGCATGAACGGCGCCGAGTCGGTCTCGTTCATCCGCTCCGGCTCCGCCAGGTCGTAGTCGTAGACCGCCGGATCCCACGTCACGTCACCGTCGATGGCCTTGGCGTACGGGTCGAGCAGCAGCTTGTGCGGATTGCAACGCAGCCCGTTCGCGGGGTCGTACGGGCCGTACACCCGATAGCCGTAACGCTGCCCCGGCTCGATGCCCGGCAGGTACGCGTGCCAGACGTAGGCGTCCACCTCGCGCAGCTCGACCCGGCGCTCGGCGCCGGTGTCCCACTCGTCGAAGAGGCACAGCTCGATCCGCTCGGCCACCTCGGAGAAGATGGCGAAGTTGGTGCCCATCCCGTCGTAGGTGGCGCCCAGGGGATACCGCTCGCCCGGCCAGACCTGCATGTCGCTCCTTCACGCAATTGTCGTGTGCGCGCCGCGCCACGAGCGCGCCAGCGGACACCCCGCCCCGCGCGCACGCGGTAAGTGCCCCCCGCCCAGGCGCGCCAATCCATCCTTTCAGGCGGCGACCGGAATCCACCTGTCTGATGCGCGCTACACCCTCGGGTGTCCTCCATCACCATCACGCCTTTGAAGGTGCGGTATCGCGCTCGATGCCCTTTGCTTGTTCGGGGACGTACGCCCGCGCGTACCCCCACTCGGCCTACGCCACCCCTTACACCCTCTCGCTCCGCCGCCACTGACGCCGGCGCGCACCACCATGCATGGACGGAGATTGACTGTGACGACCCTGCGGGTCGACGAGCAGCTCGCTACCACCGTGGACCGGACCCACCGGCCAACCCTGACCTCCCGGCCCCAGCTCCCGACCCAGCCCGGCGTCGCCGCGCAGGCCGGTCTGTCCCCGCAGGCCGTCCTCTCCGCGCAGCCCGGCGCGATCGTGCCGACGCAGCCCGGCCCGGGAGTCCCCCCGCAGACCCGCCGCATCCTGATGCTGTCCTGGGAGTACCCGCCGGTGCTCGTCGGCGGCCTCGGCCGCCACGTCCACGCCCTGTCGGTGGCACTGGCCGCCGCCGGCCACGACGTCACGGTCGTCACCCGCCACACCGAGGGCGCACCCCTCGAGGAGTACGCCGACGGCGTCCGCATCCTGCGCGCCCCCGAGGACCCGGTGACCTTCCCCCTGGCCACCGACTCGCTGCTGGCCTGGACGATGGCCTTCAACCACACACTCACCCGCACCGCGCTGCGCGCCACCGAGGCTGGCACCTACGACGTCATCCACGCCCACGACTGGCTCGTCGCCCACACCGCGATGACGTTGCGCGACCACCTGGACATCCCGCTGGTGAGCACCATCCACGCCACCGAGGCGGGCCGGCACCAGGGTTGGCTGCCCGACGAGATGAACCGCACCATCCACGGCGTCGAGCAGTGGCTCAGCAGCGAATCCGGCCGGGTCATCGTCTGCTCCGGCTACATGCGTGACGAGGTGAACGCCCTGTTCGGCGTACCGGCCGGACGGGTCGACGTCGTCGCCAACGGCGTGGAGCCGCACCGCTGGAAGGTGCCGGCACGCGCCGTCGCCGCCGCCCGAGCCCGGTTCGCCGGGGACGGCCCGCTTGTCACATTCGCCGGCCGACTCGTGTACGAGAAGGGCGTCCAACACCTGATCGCCGCGCTGCCCCGACTGCGGGACCGCCACCCCGGACTGCGTGCCGTGATCGCCGGCGACGGCCCGTACCGTGCCGAACTGGAGGCCGAGATGCACCGCCGCGGCCTCGGTGGCATGGTCACCATGCCGGGCTTCCTCGGCGGCACCGACCTGCCGGCCCTGATGGCCGCCTCCGACTGCTTCGCGGTGCCCAGCATCTACGAGCCGTTCGGCATGGTGGCCCTGGAAGGCGCCGCCGCGGGAGCACCCCTTGCCGTCGCCGCCACCGGCGGTCTCGCCGAGATCGTCGAACCCGGCGTGACCGGAATGACCTTCCGGCCCCACGACCCGGACGGGCTCGCCGACGCCGTCGACGCGCTGCTGTCCGACCGCGACAGTGCCCGCGCCATGGCCCGACGCGCCCGCCGGATGGTCCACGACCAGTACGGCTGGGCCGCCATCGCCCAGCGCACCGCCGCCAGCTACGCCGCCGCCATCACCACCGACGCCGAGTGCACCGCCCAACGCGCCGAGCAGCGCATGTCCCAGGGCCGCGCACTCCCGGCCCTGCCCGAGGGAAACCTGCTCGCCGCCGCCGGCCTGCGCTGACTGTGCGGCGCACCGTCGCTTGATCCACTCGACATTAAGGAAACCGGCGTGTCCGCAGGCCCGGGACACCCCAGTTTCAAGGAACCCGAGTCGATCACCACGCGTGGCGGGGCTGGGCGGCGCTGCGGAGAGGCCGGCCTGTCGCGTTGCTCGGTGATCGACTCCAGGTCGCCGACGTGGCGGTGTCCCCGCTACGGGATACCCCCATGTCGGCGACATTGCGACGCGCCTCTACAAACGGTCGTTTGCGCAAAGGATTGCCTGCGTTAGGGTGAGGACGTGTCCACATCACTCGCGGCATCCGGCCCGGATCTCGATTCGGCCTTTGCCGCCCTCGGCGACCCCGTCCGTCGCGCCCTGGTGACGCGTCTCGCCCAGGGCGACGCCACGGTCGGCGAGCTTGCCGCACCGTTCGACCTCACTCCACAGGCGATTTCCCACCACGTTGGCGTCCTGCGGCGGTGTGGTCTGGTCGAGCAGCGACGCGAGGGCACCAAGCGCCCGTGTCGACTGAGGGCCGATCGCCTGTCGCTGCTCGGGGGGTGGATCGACGAGCAGCGCCGCGCCTGGGACGACCGACTCGATGCCCTGGAACGGCACCTCGACGACGAGGGAGCGGCCCGTTGACCGCCGCACCGAAATGCCGGGCAAGCGGCCCGTTGACCGCCGCACCGAAATGCCGGGCAACGAAGCCGTCCGATGACCGCCGGGCAACGCCGCCAGACGGAGCGGTCCGTTGACCGCCCGCACGGAACTCCGGGGCGACGGGGTGGCCCGTTGAACGCCCGCGCGGAACTCCACGGCGGCGAGCTCATCGCCCGGCGTCACCTCCGGGCGAGCCCGGAGCGTGTCTGGACCGCGTTCACCTCACCGGGCGGCATCGCGGCGTTCTGGGGCGGGTCGCACGCGACCGTACCCCCGGAGTCCGTGGCCCTTGACCTGCGGCCCGGCGGCGAGTTCGCCCTCGACACCCGCGCGCCAGGCGGTGCGTCGCGGCGGCTCCGGTTCGTCTACGTGAGCATCACCGCCCCGCACGAGCTGGTGTTCGACGAGCCGGTCACCGGCCTGCGCACGACAGTCACCATCCAGCCCGCCGCCGACGGCACGGATCTCACCGTCCACCAGCGGCGGCTTCCCCCGGAGCTGCGCAGCGCCCAGGCAGTTGACGGGCTCGCCTCGATCCTCGACGCCCTCGCCGCGCACCTTGAGCACGACGAGCCCACACCAGGACGGAGCACGACATGACGCGGGCATCCCAACGTGAGCTCGTCGCGGAATACTTCGCGGGCTTTCGGACCAGTGACCACCCGCGCATCCTCGCGACCCTCACCGACGACGTCGAGTGGGTGATTCACGGTCACCGCATCACGCGCGGCAAGGCGGAGTTCGACGGCGAGATCGAGAACCCGGGGTTCACCGGCAGCCCTCAGTTGGACGTCCAGCGGGTCTACGAGGACGGCCCGGTCGTCGTGACCACCGGCGAGGGCGACGGTGTCAGCGTGGACCACGGGCCGTTCCGGTTCGCCTTCAACGACCTGTTCACGTTCCGCGGCGGGCTGATCGCTCGCGTCGACTCGTACGTCGTCCCGCTGCCCTGAGGCCGACATCGACAGCTGGCCCGCCCCGCGACAGGCCGCCCTCGCGCCGAATCACCGTGGCGGGGTCCGTCCACGCTCCCTTCGGACCGGCTCGGCGATTGATCGACTCGGGTTCCAGGAACTGGGGGTGTCCCGACCGCGGGGATACCGCGGCATCAAGGAAACCGAGTCGATCAAGGGCCTACCTGGGCATGGTCGGAAGCGCAGCCGAAGGCGACAGGCCGCCGACCCGGATGGGTCGACGGCCTGCGGGTGATGCGAAAAAAGTGGTGCGAAAAAGGAGGGTCAGCGCTCGTTGAACGGGACGTAGTTCCGCTCGGGGGCACCCACGTAGACCTGCCGCGGACGGCCGATCTTGGTCTCCGGGTCGTTGATCATCTCGCGCCACTGGGCGATCCAGCCGGGGAGCCGGCCGAGCGCGAAGAGCACCGTGAACATCTTGGTCGGGAAGCCCATGGCCTTGTAGATCAGGCCGGTGTAGAAGTCCACGTTCGGGTAGAGCCGACGGGAGACGAAGAAGTCGTCGTCGAGGGCGATCTCCTCCAGCTCCATGGCGATGTCCAGCAGCGGGTCCGGCTTGGCCATCCGGCCGAGCACGTCCTGCGCGGCCTTCTTGACGATCGCCGCCCGCGGGTCGTAGTTCTTGTAGACCCGGTGGCCGAAGCCCATCAGCTTGACGCCGTCCTCCTTGTCCTTGACCTTGCGGACGAAGGAACGGACGTCGCCACCCTCGGCGTTGATCTTCTGGAGCATCTCCAGCACCGCCTGGTTGGCGCCGCCGTGCAGCGGACCGAACAGCGCGTTCACGCCGGCCGAGACCGAGGCGAACAGGTTGGCGTTGCTGGAGCCGACCAGCCGGACGGTCGACGTGGAGCAGTTCTGCTCGTGGTCGGCGTGCAGGACGAAGAGCATGTCCAGCACCTTCGACATCACCGGGTCGACCTCGTACGGCTCCGCCGGCACGCCGAACGTCATCCGCAGCAGGTTGTCGACGTACCCCAGCGAGTTGTCCGGGTAGAGCAGCGGCTGCCCGATGGACTTCTTGTACGCGTAGGAGGCGATGGTGGGCACCTTCGCCATGAGCCGGACCGTCGAGATCTCCACGTGCTCGGAGTCGAACGGGTCCAAGCTGTCCTGGTAGAAGGTCGACAGGGCGCTCACCGCGGACGAGAGCACTGCCATCGGGTGGGCGTCCCGGGGGAAGCCGTCGAAGAAGCGGCGCATCTCCTCGTGCAGCAGCGAGTGCCGCCGAATCCACTCGGTGAACTCGGTCAGCTGCTGCTCGGTCGGCAGCTCGCCGTAGATGAGCAGGTACGAGACCTCCAGGAAGGAGGACTTCTCGGCCAACTGCTCGATCGGGTATCCCCGGTAACGCAGGATGCCCGCGTCGCCGTCGATGTAGGTGATCGCGGATGAGGCAGCGGCGGTGTTCACGAAACCGGGGTCGTACGTTGTCATCCCGGTTTCTTTCAAAAGCTTGCTCACCCCGACACCGGCGGGGCCCTCGACCGCAGGGTGTACCGGCATCGACAGCTGCCCACCGGGGTGATCGAGCTTGACTTCCGTCATGTGGTTCCTCGCTTCGCCGGCAGATCTACGTTGAATTGCCTTCGCTTCTACCGTAATTGCGGCCGGGGGGACACTGCCCGCCGTGGTTCGACGGTGAGGTATGCGTCACCCGATTCCCGACCCGCCACCCGGGAAACCCGCCGTCCCGCTGTCCGGGACGCCCAGAAAGACCCGAACTGACCGTGACCCGGTGCTAGGACAGCGCGAGGCGTCGCAGCGTGCCGTCCGCCGCGATCTGGTAGACGTCGAGCTGGTTCGTTCCGGCCCGGAACAGCCTGTCGTCGGTGAGCAGCGCGGCGAACCGGCGCCCGCCGGCGTCGCGCGGCACCACAGGCACCACCGCCCCGATGCGGCCGTTGACCGCCACCGCGAGCTGGGTGCCGTCCGGGATGGCGTCCGGCACGTCACCCCAGACCAGTGCCGGAAGGGCACCGGTGTCCGGATCGGTGGCCCGGAACGCGGCCAGGTCGGCCACCCGGGCGCTGCCTCCGGGTGGGCCGGCCCGGACATCGGTGCCCACGAGTGGGTGCGGTGTCGGCAGCGGCGGCGGTGCGGGCACCCCGCCGGGGAAGGTGACCGGTTCGCCGGGGCGGTCGTAGAAGTGTTTCGTGGCGTCCGTGCGCGGGGCCTGTCGGGCGGAGCGGCCGTCGACGCGGGCGGGCAGTCGGATGCCTGCGACGTCGGCGACGGTGGGCAGCAGGTCGACGTGCTCCCAGTTGCGGTCGTCCACCCGGCCGGTCTGCTGCCGGGGCTCCTTCAGGAACATCGGCACCCAGGCGACCTCGCCGGCGGCGGCCTTTATGGCGTCCATGCCGCGGCCCTGCGCGCCCGGGCGGAAGCTCACCCCGTGGTCGGCGGTGACCATGACGAGGGCCTGGTCGTAGAGGCCGCTGGCGCGCAGCGTCCGCAGTGTCTCGCCGATCAGCCGGTCGGTGTAGCCGAGCTGGGCGAGGTGCCGCTGCCGGGCCAGGTCGACCCAGCCCGCGCCGTCGTTGGGCAGGTCCTCCGGGGCGTCGTAGCGGACGCCGGACGGTAGGTACGCCCACGGTGAGTGCGGCATCAGCAGGTGCAGGAAGTGCAGGGTGGGCCGGGGCTCGGGTTTCAGCCCGGCCAGGAAGCTTGTGAACCGGGCCGGCTGGTTGTCGTCGAGGCTGTCCCAGCGGAACTTCGGGTCGTCCGGCACCGGCTCGGCGGCGTCCAGCCCGGCCTCGGCGCGGGTCTGCTCCCGGTAGGAGTCCTCCGGGTCGGCGGCGCTCTCGGTCGGCCCGGCGATCTGACCGAGCAGTGTGCGGGTCTCGCGGACCAGCACGCCCAGGCCCTGTTCGGGGGTGACCGGCTGTTCGCAGCGGCTGGGTGGGCAGAGCCGGGTGATGCTCTCCTGGGCCTCGACGTCGTAGAGGCCGCCGAAGGCGGTGAAGATGTTGTCGGGGTACTGCGAGTAGTGCGGCGCGACGGCCCGCTCCGGGTAGCGGCCGGTCAGCATGGCGGGCAGCGCGTTGGGCGTCCAGCCGCTGACCCCTGTGGCGTTGCGGTACCAGGTCGAGTCGTCGGCCAACTCGGCGAAGTGCGGAAACCGCTGCGCGTCGATCCGGCCGTCGGCGCCGAGCAGGCTGACGAGCGGCAGCTCGTCGAGGATCAGCATGACCACCGGCGGGTGCACTGCCGCACCCTGCGCGGTGCCGGCCGCGCCGCCGTCGCCGCGTGGCAGCACCACCGCCGAGGTGGGTGAGACGAGCAGGAACAGCACCACGAAGGCCACCGGCCCGGCGGCGGCCAGTCGCAGCACCCGGCCCGGGGCCCGCCACCGTCGGTGCACGGCCGCGCCGGCCGCGCCGGCCAGAGCGGCAACCAGCAGCAGGGGTACGCCCCGAAGTGGCGTCGTGTGCCGGCCCACCTGCACGGCGAGGGCGGCGAGCAGCAGCCCCACCAGCACAGTGTGGGTGAGGGCGCGGGCGGTGCGGCCAGCGAGTCGACTGAGCGCGCCGAGCGCCGCCACGGGCAGTGTGGGCACGACCGCCACCAGGGCGCCAAGCAGCATGATCTGGCCGGGGTCGGCACGGTGGAAGAGGAAGAAGTCGGGGCTGCGGCCGAGCACGTCCAGCAGCGGCTGGGTGACGACCAGGCCGACAAGCGCGACCACCTCCAGCAGTCGGCCCAGCTCGCCGCGCCAGCCCCGGTCCCACCGCGCCGACGCCGACGCCGACGCACCGGCATCCGCGGCCGGCGGCGGCTGCGCGTCCATGGCCGCCGGCGGCGCGCCCTGCGGCGGCTGCGCGCCCGAGGCCGGCGAGGGCTGCGCGTCCATGGCCGGCGGCGGCTGCTTGTCCGGGGCCGGCGGGGTTGGGGCGGCCGGGTCAGCCACCCATCACCGTCCGGTAGAGCGTGCGGGTGCCCGAGGGCAGTTCGAGGCGTTCGGTGATGCGGCCCCGGGCGGCGAGGAGCCGTTCGAAGGTGTCGCGCCGGTAGTCGGGGAACAGGCCCTCGGGCTTGTTGGCAAGCAGTCGGCGGGCCATCGGGTCCTCCGGGTGGACGAACTCCACCACCACGGCGCCCCCGGGTGCGGTCAGTCCGGCCAGCCAGTCGACGACCTCGGGCAGCGGCACGTTGCGCCCGATCGCCAGGTGGTGCACGAGGGCCAGGGCGAGCACGACACCCGCCGACGCCCGTTCGGCGAAACCGGCGCGCTCGACGCCTCGCCAGCCGCCGCCGGGCGACGGGTCGGCCAGGTCCACCACGAGCGGCAGGATGCGGCGTTGCCCCTCGGACCGCAGCGCCCGGTACAGCTCGTCGACAACTGCCGGGTCCTGCTCCACGGCGACCACGTAGTCGGCGTGCCCGGCGGCCAACCGGGAGTACCGGCCGTCGTTGGCGCCCAGGTCGAGCACGAGGCGCGGACGGGTGGCGGCCACCGCGGCGACAACGAACTGTTCCTTGGCGACCCGGTCGGACGCGGAGTAGCCGCAGGTGCTGCGGTAGTCCGCCCAGTGGCTGCCCGACGGGCGGTGGTCCAGCCGGCGGACGAGCTTCTCGATGCCGCGTACGGTGGCCGTCTGCAACTCGCGGGAGTAGCCGGCGGCCCGCAGTTGGGCGCGGACGTCACTGGTGCTGGCGGCGGCGTTGCGCTGCTGCATGGCGCCGTGCAGGTGCACGTGGGTCAGGACGCCGGGGCGCAGCCGACGGGCTCCGCCGAAGAGCGGGCGGAGCTGGTCGGCTTCGATGCCGTCGACCTGGGCGCGCAGCCAGGGCTGGAAGTCCACGCCGAGGTGGGCGGTGAGCAGCAGTGGATAGAGAGCGGTCTGGCAGAACTGCCGGTAACCGGCCCAGGGTTCGCCGTCGCGGACCGGCTCGAAGGAGCCGATGTCGATGAAGACCGGCTTCGCGCCACGCCACTGGAGGTTGTACGCCGACCCGTCCTTCGTGGTGAAGCCGTCGGCGAGGGCGGTGCGCAGGATCTCCAGGTGCAGCAGCGCGGCGTCGCGCAGCATGCCGAAGGACCACTCGTACGGGTGGGAGACGAACGGGATGCGCTCGTGGCGCAGCACCGCCGCCCACGGTTTCCCGGCTGCGGCGGGCACGAGGCTCGACGGGGCGTCCTCGGTGGCGCAGAGCTTGCCGGCGGCGACCAGGGCGGGAAAGAACGGGCTGGCCGACAGGGTCCGCCAGTGCTCGGCGGCCTGCGCGTCCAGCCCGCGCAGCACCTCGTCTCCGACGTGGAAGACCCGGTTGGCGGGGTCGCGGAAGGAGGCCGGCTCGGGGCGTACCCCGGTGGGTGAGGTTGTCATCGTCGCCCCAAACCGGTTCAACGCTGGTCGGTGGGCTGCCGGCGGAACCGCCCGACCAGCCGCCGCCAGTAGAGCTTGGCGGCGACCGCGACGCCGGCCACCCCGCCCACGACGGCCTGCACGATCAGGCTGCCGGATCCCGCGTCCAGGTAGGCCAGATGGTTCACCGACCGCTCCTTCCCCTCGCCCGTCTCGACACCGGCGTCCCGGGGCGTGCAGCAGTGAGGCTTTTTCACCCAGAAGGCCGGACTTGTCTGCCACCGTACGCCGATCACCGCCGTCGTACCGCCGCATCCGGTTACTCGCAGCAACATCACAGGAACAGAACGGAGGCTAAGCTCTCACGTCCGCCCGTGGTGCATGCCGAGGCGCAACAGGACGAAGCGCAGCACGGTGGCCGCCAGGTTCGCGGCGACCAGGACGGCCAGCTCCACCGACCGCGCGGGTACGTCGTCGAGCCGGTGCAGCACCGCCAGCGCGCCGCTGGTCAGCGCCAGGCCGAGCGCGAACGCCAGCAGCCCCTGCGCGTGGTGCCGGCCTGCGTGCCGCGTGCCGGTGATGCCGAACGTCAGCCGCCGGTTCGCGGCCGTGTTCGCCACCGCGGTCACCAGCAACGCCAGCAGGTTCGCCGGTTGCGCGCCGAGCGCGCCCCGGGTGGCGACGAACAGCAGCAGGTACGCCAGCGTGCTGGCCACTCCGACGGCGGCGAACCGGACCAACTGGCGGGGCAGCCCGACCGGCACCCGCGCCGGCGGCGCGGCCAGCGGAGCCCGACCGAGCTGCGCGCGTAGCTCGGCCAGCGGCAGCGCGCCGGTCAGCAGTGCCCGCCCCAGCCGACCGATCCCCCGCAGGTCGGCCATGGCGGTGGCGACGATGTCGACGCGGCTGTCCGGGTCGTCGACCCAGTCCACCGGCACCTCGTGGATGCGCAGCCCGGCCCGCTGGGCGAGCACCAGCAACTCGGTGTCGAAGAACCACCCGGTGTCGCGCACCAGCGGGAGCAGCTCGGCGGCCACATCCGCGCGGATCGCCTTGAACCCGCACTGCGCGTCGGAGAACCGCGCGAACAGCGCCCCGCGCAGCAGCAGGTTGTAGGCCCGCGAGATGATCTCCCGCTTGGCGCCACGGACCACCCGGGAGGTCCGCGCCAGCCGCGTGCCGATGGCCAGGTCCGAGTGGCCGGAGATGAGCGGCGCGACCAGCGGCAACAGCGCCGCCAGGTCGGTGGACAGGTCCACATCCATGTACGCCAGCACCGGCGCGGACGACGCCGACCAGGCGGCGGAGAGCGCCCGGCCCCGCCCCTTGGCGTCCAGGTGCAGCACCTCGACGCCGGGCAGCTCACCGGCGAGACCGTGAGCGACCTTCAGGGTGTCGTCCACACTGGCGTTGTCGGCGATGGTGATCTGGAACGGGTACGGGAAGTGCTCGCTCAGGTGCGCGTGCAACCTCCGTACGCACGGCCCGAGGTCGGTCTCCTCGTTGTAGACCGGGATCACCACGTCCAACACCGCCGCGCTGGTGCTCGACCGCGTCCGGACGGCGGCACGGGGGCCGCCGAGCGCGCTCACGACGCCGCCTTACCGCTGCTCAGGTCGTAGACGGTGACCCCGTCCACGGTCTGCGCCGAGAAGCTCTCCGCGACCCACGCGGCGATCTCCTGTGAGGCGGAGCTGCCGCCGTTGGCCCGGAAGCCACCGCCACCCACGAAGTAGTGGATCTTCCCGTCGGCGACGTACCGCTGGAACTGCGCCAGCGTCGGCGACGGGTCACTGCCGTTGAACCCACCGATCGCCATCACCGGGTCTCCGGTGGCCAGCTGGTAGCCGGAGGCGTTGTTGGAGCCGATGGTGGCCGCGACCCAGGTGTACGACTCGCTGTCGCGCTCCAGCAGCTCGCGCAGCGCGGCGCTGGGCTCGCGGGAGTCGAGCAGCCCGCCCATCCCGCCGCCGTCCCCACGACCCTGCCCACCACCGGGCATCTGACCACCGTTGCGCCCACCGCCCGGGAAGCCGGGGGCCTGACCGCCGGGGGCCTGACCGCCGGGGGCCTGACCGCCGGGGGCCTGACCGCCGGGGGCCTGACCGCCGGGAGCTTGACCGCCGGGCGCGCCCGGAGCCTGACCGCCGGGCGTACCGCCACCGGGGAAGCTCGGCACCTGGCGGCCGTTCTGGTTTTGACCGCCGGGCATCTGACCGCCGTCGGGGCGCTGCATGCCGCCCGGCGGTTGCCCGCCGGGGAAGCCGCCGCGACCGAAGCCGCCCGCCACGGACGGGCCGGCGCTCGGGATCGAGCCGGTGTGCGGGGTCGCGGCGGTCTGCGCCGCGTACGCCGCCGGGCCCGCAAGCGCCGCCGCCGCGCCGACGCCCAGCACCACCGGGACCAGCCAGCGGGGCAGCCGGGCAGCCAGCAGGATTCCGGCCGCGCCGGCCAGTCCGGCGACCAGCAGGGCGGTACGCAGCCACGGGTACCAGTCGGGGCTGCGGCCGAGCAGCACCCACGCCCACCAGACGGTGACCGCGAGGGTGCCGGCGAGCGTCACCGTGGCGGCCAGGGGACGCCAGCGCTGCCACCTCGCCCCGGCCGCCGGTTCGTCGTCGGGCGCGGACAGCGAGCCGGACGACGGCTCCCCTGTCGGGCCCGGCCGATCGTTGCCCGGCGCGGGCAACGGGTGGCGCTGCCGCCAGAGCACTGTGACGCCGATGCCGACCAGCGCGCCGACGGCCGGGGCGAGCGCCACGGTGTAGTACGCGTGGAAGATCCCGGACATGAAGCTGAAGATCAGACCGGTGACCAGCAGCCACCCGCCCCAGAGCAGCAGCCCGGCCCGGGTGCGGTCGGTCCGCCCCGCCCGCCCCGCGACCAGCAGCCCGGCGACCAGCAGGATCAGCGCGGCCGGCAGCAGCCAGGAGATCTGACCGCCGATCTCGCTGTCGAACATCCGCAGCACGCCGGTCTGACCCGAGAACGGGCCGCCACCGCCGCCGCCCATCCGGCCGCCGCCGACGCTGCCCACCTCGTCGCCGGTGATCCGGCCGAGGCCGTTGTAGCCGAGGGTCAGCTCCAGGATGCTGTTGTTCTGCGACCCGCCGATGTAGGGCCGGGCGCTGGCCGGGGTCAGCTCGACGATCGCCACCCACCAGCCGGCGGAGACCACCACCGCGAGGCCGGCCAGCAGCAGTTGCCGGACCCGCCGCCACAGCCCGGTCGGCGCGGCCAGCAGGTACACCCCGGCGAAGACCGGCACGACCAGGAACGCCTGGAGCATCTTGGTCAGGAATCCGAAACCGACCAGCGCGCCGGCCAGCATGATCCACCGGGTGCTGGCCGTCTCCAGGGCGCGGACGGTGGCGTACGCGCCGCCGACCAGCAGCAGGACGAGCAGCGCGTCGGGGTTGTTGAACCGGAACATCAGCGCCGCCACCGGAGTGAGCGCGAGGACCGCGCCGGCGATCAGGCCGGCGACCGGCCCGTACCAGCGCTTCACTGTCGCGTGGAGCACGCCGACGGAGGCGACCCCGCAGAGCGCCTGCGGGACGAGCATCGCCCAACTGTTCAGCCCGAAGACCCGTACCGACAGGGCCATCAGCCACAGCGACGCGGGCGTCTTGTCCACGGTGATCGAGTTGGCCGCGTCCGAGGAGCCGTAGAAGAACGCCTTCCAGCTCACCGAGCCGGCCTGCACGGCCGCCGCGTAGAACGAGTTGGCCCAGCCGGAGGCGCTCAGACCCCAGACGTAGAGCAGGCCGGTGGTCAGGAGCAGGATCACCAGCGCGGGCCGCGTCCAGGCCGCGGGACGGCCCTCCCTCGGCGGCGGGGCCTCGTCGGCGCGGGTGGCCGTCGGCGGCGGGCCCGGCTCGGCGGGCGTGGTCGGCATGGTGTCGGATCTGTCCATGCCCACAAGCCTTGAGCGCTGGCCTGACGTGATCCCGTGCGCCGCCTATGCGCCGGCTGTGGGATTCGGCAGGCGGACGGTGAAGACGGTCCGGCCGGGTCGACTCTCGACCGACACCGCGCCGTGGTGGGCCTCCACCACCGCCGCCACGATCGCCAGGCCGAGCCCGGTGCTGCCGTGCTCGCGGGACCGGGAGCTGTCGCCACGGGCGAACCGCTCGAACATCTCCGGTCGCAGTTCCGCCGGCACCCCCGGCCCGTCGTCGGCCACGGTGAGCACGGCGCTGTCGCCGTCGACGGTCAGCGTGGTCGTGACAGTCGTGCCGGGCGGGGTGTGCACGCGGGCGTTTGCCAGCAGGTTCGCCACCACCTGGTGCAGCCGGGCGGCGTCGCCGGGGACGGTGATCTCCACCTCCGGCAGGTCGAGCTGCCAGCGGTGCTCCGGGCCGGCCACGTGCGCGTCGCTCACCGCGTCGACCACCAGGGCGGACAGGTCGACAGGTTCGGCGGCGAGCGGTCGGCCGGTGTCGAGGCGGGCCAGCAGCAGCAGGTCGTCGACGAGGGCTGTCATCCGGGTGCTCTCCGACTCGACGCGGCGCAGGGCGTGCGCCACGTCGGCGGGGACCTGGTCGCGGCCCCGCCGGGCCACCTCGGCGTACCCCCGGATCGCCGCGAGGGGGGTGCGCAGCTCGTGGCTGGCGTCGGCGACGAACTGGCGTACCCGGGTCTCGCTGGCCTGCCGTGCGGCAAGCGCGTCGGCGACGTGGCCGAGCATCCGGTTGAGCGCCGCGCCGACCTGGCCGACCTCGGTACGCGGGTCGGTGTCGGCGGCCGGGACCCGGACGGCGAGCGCGACCTCGCCCCGGTCCAGGGGCAGCTCGGTGACCCGGGTGGCGGTGGCGGCCACCCGGTTCAGCGGTCGCAGCGCGGCCCGCACGATGAACGTGCCGGCGGCACCGGCGATGAGCAGCCCGACGGCTGCCACTCCGGCCTGCGCGGCGACCATCCACCAGACGGTCTCCTGGACACCGGAGAGCGGGATGGCGACGACGCGTACCCGGCCGTCGCGGAACTGCCGGGCCACGGCCCGGTAGTCGCCCCGCTCGCCGAGGTCGACGGTGCGCGGCGCGGCGCCGACCGGCAGGTCGGCCAGCACGGCCACCTGGTCGACCGCGATGGCCTGCTCGTTGGGGAAGGGCTGCTCGGTGGAGGGGCTGTTGGTCAGGGCCGACGCGCCCGTCACCCGACCGTCGCTGATCTCGGCGACCACCGAGCCGGGTGGTGAGCCGGGCGGGACTGCCGGCCCGCGACCCGGGAAGGTCGGGCGGCCGGGGTGGTCGTCGCGCATGGCCGGGACCAGTTGGGCGTCGAGCCGGTCGATCAGGAACTGCCGCAACGCGATAGTGGTCAGGCCGCCGATGGCGACGCTGACCACAGCGAAGAGGGCGAGCAGGGCGAGGACCAGCCGGGTCCGCAGCGACCGTCCGGCCAGCCAGCGGCGGCCGGCCCGTGGCGGCCGGCGGTCACTCGGCGGGTTTGAGGACATAGCCCGCGCCGCGCAAGGTGTGGATCATCGGCGAACGGCCCGCGTCGATCTTCTTGCGCAGGTACGAGATGTACAGCTCCACCACGTTGGCCTGACCGCCGAAGTCGTAGTTCCACACCCGGTCGAGGATCTGCGCCTTGCTGAGCACCCGACGCGGGTTACGCATCAGATAGCGCAGCAGCTCGAACTCGGTGGCGGTGAGGGTGATCATCTGGCCGTCGCGACGGACCTCGTGGCTGTCCTCGTCGAGGCTGAGGTCACCGACGGTCAACACCGCGTCCTCCCGGGCGGCGACGGCGAAGCCGGAGCGGCGCAGCAGCGCACGCAGCCGAGCGATCACCTCCTCCAGGCTGAACGGTTTGGTGACGTAGTCGTCGCCGCCCACGGTCAACCCGGCGACACGCTCCTCGACCGCGTCACGGGCGGTCAGGAAGAGCACCGGGACGGTGGGGGCATGCTCGCGCAGCCGGCGCAGCACCTGGAAGCCGTCCAGGTCGGGCAGCATCACGTCGAGCACAACGGCGTCCGGCTGGAACTGCCGGGCCGCGCTCAGCGCCGCCATGCCGTTGCCCGCGGTACGCACCTGCCAACCCTCATAGCGCAGCGCCATCGACAGCAGATCCGTAAGCGTCGCCTCGTCGTCGACCACGAGCACCCGCACCGGTTCGCCGTCCGGGCGGCGCAACTCGATCCGGGTCGGCGCGACCTGCCCGTCCATGACCATGCCCCCCATCGTGGGCGTGTCGTCTGTGGCGCACCCATGCCTCAGCTGTGTGCCAGCTGTGCGAGGGTGGGCCGACACCGTCACCGGCGCGTGGTCACTCGGACACCCCGAACGCGTCGGTGCGCACGTACCGCATGCTCCAACCGCCCAGGCCGTCGGGCTTGTCGCGCTCGTAGAGGTGGTCGGGGCCGGGCTGGGTCGGGCCAGTGCCGTCCGGGTGCCGCATGACCCACCGTTGGGGCGGGGTGCCGTCCGGGTCGGCGGGCAACTGCCGGACCAGGCCGTCGCCGGGCCCGCCGACGAAGCGTACGGTGACCTCACCCATCGCGACGCCTCTCGGTGACCCTGCCGGCACGCTCGGTGCGGTCGGCCCTGGCTCGCAAGCTACCGCACCCGCCCGCCGTCCAGGGCCGGATCGGGCGACCCTGCGGTTTGCCCAGCTCGGGCCCCGGGTACCCGAACCGGAGGCACCCGCCGCTGGCGGGACAAGGGTGAGGGGTGGTCGATGCGCACGTTGGACGGGCGGTACCGGCTCGAACAGCGCATCGGGGTGGGCGGAATGTCCGAGGTGTGGCGGGCCCACGACCACGTGCTGGACCGGCCGGTGGCGGTGAAGCTGATCTCCCCTGGTCCGGACGGCCAGCACGACACCGTCGACCGGATCCGCACCGAGGCCCGCAACGCGGCCCGACTGGTCCACCCGAACGTGGCAAGCGTGCACGACTTCGGCACCTCCTCGACGCTGCCCGGCCGCCGGCTGCCCTACATCGTGATGGAGTTGGCCGAGGGCGAGACGCTCGCCGCGCACCTGCGGTCCGGCCCGCTGGACTGGCGCATCTCGGTACGCGTCTGCGCCGAGGTCGCCGCCGCGCTGGCCGCCGCCCACACGAGCGGCATCGTGCACCGCGACGTGAAGCCGGCAAACGTCATGCTCACCCCGGCCGGCGTGAAGGTGCTCGACTTCGGCATCGCCACACCGGCCGGCGCGCGGGATCCGATGCCGGACGGGATGGTGGTGGGCACCCCGGCCTACCTGGCGCCCGAGCAGCTCGACGGCGCCCCGGCCACCCCTGCCGCCGACATGTACGCCCTCGGCGTGCTGCTCTACTACTGCCTCACCAGTCGGCTTCCGTACCGGGCGGGCAATCCCGCCGAGCTGCTGGGCGCGCGTCGATCCCGGCCACCGGAGCCGCTGCCCGAGATCGACGGGCTCCCGCCGGAGGTGGCCGAGCTGTGCCACTCCTGCCTGGCCGCCGACCCGGCACGCCGCCCGACCAGCCTGGTCGCCGCGCTGCTGCTGGCCGAGGCCGTGGACGCCCGGGTGTACGTGCCGATGGGGCTCCCCACGCCGCGCCGACCGGCTCCGACGTCGCCGTGGACCGAGCGGGCCGCCACGGAGGCCACCGCGGCGATGTCCCTGGTCGACGGGCCGGGCGGAGGCTGACCGGCGGGTTCCACGGCGTTTCGCCGACCGACGGCCGGGTAGCCGGGCGGTAAGCGACGGGAGGAACGCGATGCCGGATCCGAGTTCCTGGCTGCACGAGGCCACCGCGACCGCCGAGGGCGGCCACGTACGCACCGACGACGGCGGGCTCTCCACAGCGCTGGCCTCTCCACTGGCGGCGCACTGCACAGGGCTGCGGCCGGAGCAGTTGCTGGCCGCCGCCTTCGCGTCCTGCCTGCACCACGCGGCGGTTGAGGCGGCCGGGGAGATCACCGACGAGGCGCACACGGTCCAGGTGCGGGCGGAGGCGAAGCTGGAGCGCGACGACGACGGCCGCTACCGGGCCGACGTGCACGCCTCGATCTCGTCCGCCGGCCTGAGCCGGGCGCAACTGGCCGACCTGGTCGAGTACGCCGATCGACTCTGGCCGTTCTCCAGCGGCGACAACAGCCGGCATCGGCTGACCGTCACCCCGGCAGAGAACGGCCGACACTGAGCCGCGCGGCGTCGCGGCGGGCCGTTCCACCGAACGGGTGCCGTCGGCGGCGACCGTTCGGCCAACCAGGCACCCGGCGAACGGGTGACCCGGAGCGGCGGGTCCACGCCGGCGCGCGGAGGCATCTCGATGACCATCTCGTCCCGGCGAATCGGGAATACCGCTCTCGTCTGATCAGCGAGGTTGCGCCGCTTTAGTGGCTTGCTAACCGATCTGCCCCACAAGATCGGGGCAAATTGTGGCGCATCCCACCGTACGGGCCGATCGCATAGGGCCACCGACTCTCTAGCCTCGGCGGGTGCATCCCGACGACCCCTCCGACCAGAAGCTGACCGTCGCGCGCCCGACCACCCGATCAGGCGACGCCACCTCAACCGAACGGACGATCGGCCGTCACAGGGCCCCCGACCCGCCCCGCCGTGCCCTGCTCGGCTCCACCCCCATCCGGGTCGCCCTGGCCACCGGCGTCACCTGCTGCCTCGGCCTGGCCGCCGTCGCCACCGCCCGGGGCGCCGAGGACACCCCCCGCCCCGTGGAGCCGCTTGCCGAGGCGGTGGCCGACCGCGCCGCCATCGCCGACGAACGCGCCTCCCGCTCGCTGGACCGCGACGCCGCCCCGGCACGGGCCCTCCCCACCCCAACGGCGTCGCCGACACCCACCCCCACCGCCACGCGCAAGGCGCCCAAGAAGCCCGTCAAGCCCCGCCGCCCACGACCGGTCGCCGGGCTCGACCAGGCGCAGATGGACAACGCGAAGGTCATCGTGGACGTCGGGCTGGAGCTGAAGATGCCGCGCCGCGCCCTCGTGGTGGCGCTGGCGACCGCCATGCAGGAGAGCAACCTCTACAACCTGGCCAGCGATGTGCTGCCGGAATCCAGTCGCTATCCACACCAGGGCAGCGGCTCCGACCACGACTCCGTAGGCCTCTTCCAGCAGCGACCCAGCAGCGGCTGGGGCACGGTGGCCGAGCTGATGCGCCCGGCGTACGCCGCCCGAGCGTTCTACACCGCGCTCAACGAGATCCCGGGCTGGCAGGACATGAGCGTCACGAGCGCCGCCCAGGCCGTGCAGATCTCCGCCTACCCCGACGCGTACGCCCAGCACGAGGACCGCGCCGGCGTCGTCGCGGCGGCACTCACCGCCTGAGCCCTCAACGGGCCGCGCGACCCTTCGGTGGCTCCGCGTCCGCGTCCCGGCCGCCGGCCGCCACCCGAGTCGCCGGTACGCCAGTGCCCGCCGCCGCGGTCGCGGTGTCGGCGGGCACAGGCTCGACTGTCAGCCCGCTGAGGACCTCGTCCACCAGCGCCTCGCGTCGCCGGCGCGCGTGCAGGGCCGCCTCGAAGTCGCGCCGGGCCCGCACGGCGTCCGCGTACGCCTGCTCGCGTACCCGTCGAGCCTCCTCGCGGGCCTCGTCCAGCTCGAAGCGGGCCTGGGCCAGGATCTCGGCCGCCTCCCGCCGCACGGCCTCACCAGCGCGGCGGGTGGTGCCGGCGTCGTCGAGGTCCAGCCGCTGGAGCAGGCCGCTGAGCCAGGCGGCCTCCTGGCGGATCTCGTCCCACTCCCTGCTCGCGCCGACGGCACCCTCCGCGCGGGCCGCGAGCCGGGACAACCGGATCCCCAGCTCATCCAGGCAGGAATCCACCTGCTGCTGGTCGTAGCCGGTCTTGACCACTGTGAACCTCATGCTGTCGCCCCCCAGGCAGCCGCTGTCAATTCCCCCCACCTGGATCCTCGACCGCGATGGCAGCGACCGAGGGTGTTCGGGAAAATTGTTCAGCATGCGAGCGGCGGGCCGGGCCGCCCGGGGGTCGACGGGCGGGTCAGGCGCGCTTGGGCAGCACGACGACCCGGCCGAAGAACTCGTCGATGCGGCGCACCACGTCGTTGAAGTCGTCCAGGTCGATGGGCTTGGTGACGTACGCGTTGGCCTGCAACGTGTAGCTGCCGACGATGTCGGTGTCCGCGTTGGAGGTGGTCAACACCACGACCGGGATCGTACGCAGATCCTCGTCCTGCTTGACCGCGCCGAGCACCTGCCGCCCGTCCATCCGGGGCATGTTCAGATCCAGCAGGATGACGTCCGGTCGGTGGGCGTCGCTGTGCCGGCCCTCGGCCCGGAGGAACTCCATCGCCTCCTCGCCGTCGCTGACCACGTCGATGACCTTGTCAACGTCGGAGTCGGCCAACGCTTCCTCGATCATCAGCACGTCACCCGGGTCGTCGTCGACGACCAAAATGCGTACCGGCTTCGGGCTGTCGCCCATCACTACCTGCCTCGGGTCGGGCGGAACGGGACCGAAACGAACATCTCGTCGGCGGGGAAATCTAGCCCATCAGGACGCGCTGCGGGAGGCCGGGTCGATGCTGTCGGGCTGGTACTGCAACACGTCGGCCAGACCCGTGACCCGCAGCACCCGGTCGACCCGACCGCTGGCGCCGACGAGGCGCAGCCAACCGCCGTCCGCCGCGACCCGGTTGTCACCTCGGACGAACACGGCCATCCCTGTGGAGTCGCAGAAGGTCAGATCGGAGAGGTCGAGCAGCATCCGGCGCTCGCCGGCAGCGGTCAGTCGGTCGATCGCCGCGGTCAACTCGCCGGCGGTGCTCATGTCCAGCTCACCGGCGAGCCGCAGGCAGACGCCACCGCCGTCACGCCCGGCGTAGCTGACGCTGAACGTCACCGTGCTCCCCCTCGCTCCACCGCTGGTGGGACGTTTGCAGTGCGGCAAGTATACGCAGAGGTAGTCGATCCACCCGACATCGCGGTGATCAACCGGGACCGTCGGGCGGACGGTCAACGCGCGCCCGCGGGGCCGGATGGCAACCCGGCGCGGCTCAGGGTCAGCGTGTGCGCCGCCCGGGGAAAATCGCGCAGCACAGTGGCGTAGTGCTCCAGGGTCAGGCCCACCGCGCTGGCCGGCACACCACGACTGGACAGGATTCCCACCAGCCACTTGACGAACTCGGTGAACAGCGAGGCGTCATCGACGTAGAGCGCGGCGGCCAGGAAGTCCACGATGTGCCCAAGGTCGCTCACAGTCGCGTCGAGCTGGGCGGCTGTGTAGGACCGTGCCGCCGGCACCCGCTCGCGCAGGTCGGTGAGGGCGCTGTCGATCAGCTCCCCCCGACGGCGGACCAGACTCGCGTACTCGTCGTCGGCCAGGTGTGCCAGCTGCGCCGCCGGGACCCGCCGCAGCGCCCGCTCGTCGCCGATCAGCTCGGACGCCGACGGCGCGTCCGGTGCCCAGGCCGCGCCGAGCCGAGCGGCCCACCGGCCGTCCGCGCCGAACCCTCGCCCGCCGACCACCACCGGCACGTCCGACCGCCGACAGGCCTCGATCATTCGGTGCGCGTGCGGCAGCCGCATCGGCAGGGCGCAGGCCAGCGCCACCGCCTGCGCGTCGTGCCGGTGCAGATAGGACACCAGGTGCGCCGCCGGCACGCTGGCACCCAGGAATGTCACCTGCCAGCCGCGCAGCCGCAGCACCTCGGCCACCAGCCGGGGCGGCAGCGCGTGCCACTCGCCGTCCATGCAGGCCACCACGACCCGACCGCCGGTCGGACGGACGTTGGCGTGTGCGGCCACCGCCGCCACGACCCGCTCGCTGATGTGGGTCGCCGCGTGCTCCTGGGCCACGCTCCACTCGTTGCGCGCCCACCGCTCGCCCACCTCGGACTGAGCCGGCGCCACCAGATCCAGCAGCACCCGCTCGGGCGGCACACCCGCGTCGACAAGCCCGAGCGCCACGTCGATCGCCGCGTACTCGTCGGCGTCGGCGAGGCAGTCCACATAGCCCGGGAAGGCGTCGGTCGGGTCGGTGGTGGCGGCGGGGGCGGTCACGCAGGGCTCTCCCTCTGGTCGTCGGGCCCGGCAGGCTGCTCGCTCTGGTCGTCGGGCCCGGCTGGCTGCTCGTCGGGCGTCGGCACCGAGTGCAGGTGCCGTGCGGCGCGTGAACTCGGGCCGACCGCGCGCAGCGCCAGGACCGCGATGTCGTCGTGGTCGCCGTGTGCCAACCAGTCGCAGGTGACCTGCTCGACGCGCTCGGCAAGGGCGGGCGCCGGCATGCGCTGGCACCCGGTCAGGGCGGCGGTCAGTCGCTCCGTGCCGAACTGCTCGTCGCCTCGGCGGCCACCGCGGGCCTCGGTCACCCCGTCGCTGTAGAGCAGGCACGTCTCGCCCGGCGCCAGGCGGACGGTCACCTCGCCGACACGCGGATCGGGCACCACCCCGATCAGCATGCCGCGCAGCGGCACCGACTCGACCTCGCCGGAGGCGCGCAGCACCAGCGGCGGCAGGTGCCCACCACCTGCCATGGTGAGGGTCACGCTCCCGTCGCGCTGCGGGCGCGCCATCCCCAGCACGATTGTGGCGAATCGGCCCTGGCCGTGCGCCTGGGTCGTCTCCAGCAGCGCGTCGTTGAGCAGCCGCAACAGCCGCCCCGGATGCGACTCCACCCGGTGCAGCGCCTGGAGGCACTGACGAAGCTGGCCGGTGAAGACGGCCGCCTCGACACCCTTGCCGGACACGTCGCCGAGGAAGAACACCGAACCGCCGTCGGCGAGCCGGTGCGAACCATAGAAGTCACCGCCGATGCGCAACCCTGCCTGCGCCGGCCGGTAGGCGGTGCCCCACTGGACGCCTGCCGTCTCGGCGGGCTCGACGGGCAGCAGGCTGGCCTGCAGGGTGTCGGCCACCTCCGCCTGGTCGCGGTAGAGCAGCGCGGTGGTCAACGCCGCGCCGGAACGGGCCGCGAAGGCGCGCAGCAGGTGGACGTCGTCCTCGTCATACCAGCGGCTGGCCCGACGGGCGACAAGCAGCACGCCCGCCGGGGCGTCGCGCCCGGGCACCGGGACGACCCGGGCCGCGCTCGCCACGCCCGCCAGGGCGGGCAGCCACCCCGCGTCGACTGCCTGCTCCACAAGCCAGTCGACGGCGTGCGGCTCGACCCCTGTCAACCCCTCGGCGATGGCTGTCGGCAGATCACTCTCGGGCAACACACCGCTGTCGACGATCGGCGCCTCGTCGTCGGCCCGGGACGCCCGCCACCAGCGGGCTCGCCCGGCGCGTGGCGCCAACACCAGCACGGACACCTCGGCCAGGGTCGGCACGGCGAGGCGTACGACAGCGGCGGCCGCCCGATCGGGGTGCAGCGGGTTGCCCAGCTTGTCGCCCACCACAGCCAGAAAGGCGGAACGGGCCCGCTCGGCGAGCAGGGCGTCGGCGCGGCTGACGCTCTCGGTGACGTCCTCGACGTACCAACAGCACCGGCCGGCCGACAGTGGCACCTGCCGGGCGCTGAGCCGGCGACCGCGATGGTGGAAACCGCCCGCGTCCTGCTCGTCCAGCCCGGGTATGCCGGCGGAGGCGAGCGGCTCGCCGGGCGTCACCTCGGGCAGCAGGCGTTCGGCCACCGGGCTGACGTGACGCACGACGCCGTCGGAGTCGCAGACCACCAGGCCCTCGCGGAAGTGCTCGACGACCTCGGACCAGGCCGGTGTGCCCTGATCGCGGTCGGGGGCCAGCGCCGGCAGCGCGGTGGTGGGCCAGGACTGGACGTCGGCGGCCCTTGCCGGCGGCCGCGTGGTGCTCGGCGTGGAGATCCGTCCGTCGCCCGGGTCCCAGTCCCTGACGTCGGATGCAGTCACCAGCTGAGCCTCACTCCTTGTCGTCCACCCGAACCCGCACCGGAACCGGCGTCTGTGGTCAAAACTGTTCTGGCAACCCTACGCCGATATGCCAGTTGCGGCATCTCACGGCAGCTCGCGGGCCTCCGGTCGCACACCAGGCGGGGCCGGTCGACAGGTGTTACGAGCCGCCGGGGGCGACCGCTCGCCGAGCAGCTCGCCGCCCTCGGGTTGGCGTCCCGCACGAGGGGCTGGGAACATGGTGGAATGTCCGACCAGCTGTTGACTATCGACGTGACGCGGCTCGACGGCGGGCACATCCGGTTGCGGCTGAGCGGCGAGCTCGACTTCGACACCGCTCCCGAGCTGGTCAGCGCGGTGGCCGAGCTGCCGGGCGACGGTCACCAGCAGCTGACGATCGACCTGACCGGGGTCAGCCTCTGCGACTCCTCCGGGCTCAGCGCCCTGCTGGTGGCGCACCGGGCGGGCGGGTCGACACGGCTCATCGGGGTCAGTGCGCAGGTCCAGCGGATGCTTGACCGCACCGGTCTCACCGAACTGCTTGCCGTGCAGAGCGTCGCCGACGGGGCAGACCTCCGCGCCATCGGCTGACAGCCGCTCCACCACCGCGCCTTACTACTGCCACGCGCGTGGCAGTGCCACGCCATGCCGGCTACTGACGGCGAATGGGGCCAAAGGGGGGGTGGCCCCCGACCCTGGGACCTGGGGTCGGGGGCCGGAGGAAGGTCTAGGGCGCGGTCATCGGCTGGAGCCGGGGGCCGTCGTCGCGCAGCTCGCCACTGTGCGGGGGTTCCACGTCCTCCGGTTGCCCCGAATCGGGCGTGTGGTACAGATACCGGACGAACTCCCCACCCATCTCGTTGTCGTCCCCACCCGGCCACTGGCCGATGCAGTCCATACCGACCACTTCCCGGCCGGTTCCGTCGGCCTCCTCCAGCAGCGCCCACAGGCTCACCGGGTAGCAGCGGGTGGCGTCGGGCGTGAGCTGCCAGCGGGCGTACCACCCGGGTCGGGCGGGGACGATCTCGACGATCCGTTTCATGACGACCTTCCTTCCGCGTGCCTCGGAAGAACTGCGGTCCTGAGCCGATCCTGGCGGACGCGCGGGTGAGCACCCCTCACCCGCGCCGGATGAAGCCTCGACGCGCCCGCTCCTACTGGGCCGGCGGCGTCCGTTTCGGCTCCCGGGACGGCGGGAAGGCGACGGGCGCAGGACCCGATCCCCAGCGGAAGGGGTGTCACATGCGCAAGCAGATGGAGGGCGACAACCAACGCCGCCGGGCACTGGCCCGGCAGGCCCGCGAACAGGGCGGCCAGCCCAGCCAGTTCGGCGCCAGCCTGAGCGCCTCCAAGCAGCTCACAAGCCTCGAACAGAGCAAGCGGGACGGCCCGCAGCCGGCCGGCCGGCACAAGTCGGACACCACGCGCGGCGGACCCGCTCCGCCGTCCGTCGGCACGCCCGACAATCAACGGCCGTTCCCGCCCCTGACGGACAACTCGGCCGGGGCGACGAGCGTGGGTTACCACGATCTGGTCGACGACGTCCGGCGTCGGGCCGGGGTCGACTTCAAGACGGCCAAGGTGGGTGCCGAGGCGACCGTTCTGGTCCTGGCCTTCGCCCTGGGCGCCGCCGAACGGCAGCGGCTGCTCGCGGCGGTGCCGAACTCGCTGCACGACGTCGTGCCCGTCGACGGCATCGAGCGGCACCAGGACCTGCCCGGCTTCCTGGCCGAGGTGGGCCGGATCAGCGGGCGTACGCCCGAGCAGGCCCGCTATCAGGCGGAGGCGACGCTCGCCGCGCTCGCCGACCACGACGGTGACCTGGTCGAGTCGCTGCACGTACCCGATGGCCTGCGGGAATTGCTGAACCCGCCGGCTGCCGGCGGCGGCATCGTGGGCGCCTCCACGGCCACGCCCACGCTTGACGACGCCCAGTTGCGGGCGGCCCTTGACGACCTGCCCTACTGGTCGGGCGACGACGACGGCCTGTACCGCGTTGTCGCGCTGCCGCCGGACAACCTGGACCGGGTGCTCGCCCGGCTCGACCGACTGCGCCGGGACACCGGGCGCGGCCCGAGCATCGGACGCCCCGGCGGCACCGCGGCCGTGCTGACCGTGCGTACCACCCAGGCCGGCGGGGTGACCGCCCTCGACGTGGACCTCGCCCACTCGATCGACGACGCGATCGACGAGGTGGGCGCCGGGATGGCCGGCGGTTGACAGGCAGCACCGGCGCACGCGGGCCGGCGGACGCGGGTACGCCCCGCGCCGCCGGCCCGTCGGCCGTCACAGGTGGCGGCTCGATTAGCGTGCCGGACATGAATCGCGCTGCCGACCGGTTGGAGTTGGTCGCCGATCCGGTCCGCCGGACCGGACGCACACTGCTCTCCGCCGGTGTCGAGCAGTCGTACGTGGACGTCGAAGATCCACTTCACCTGCATTTCGAGTACGTTCGGCGGATCGCCTCGGCGGTGCGGCTGGCAGCCCCGGCAGATGCCCCGCTGGACGTGCTGCACCTCGGTGGAGGGGCGTTGACGCTGCCCCGCTGGCTGGCCGCCACCCGGCCCGGCTCCCGACAGCGGGTCGTCGAACGCGACAGGGCTGTCGTCGACCTGGTCGCCCGGGAACTGCCACCGCTGCCGGACGAGGTGCGGGTGGAGGTCGCCGACGCCCGGGACGCGCTCACCGACACCCCGCCCGGCACGTACGACCTGGTCATCGCGGACATCTACCGGGCGGCCCGGATGCCCCGACACGTACGCACAGTGGAGTTCGCGGCCGAGGTGGCCCGGACCCTGCGCCCCGACGGGCTGTACCTGGTCAACGTCACCGACCTGCCGCCGCTTGTCGGCACCCGGGTCCAGGTGGCGACGCTGCGGGCGGCGTTCGGGGACGTTTGCGTGTTCGGCGACCGGCGGATGCTGCGCGGGCGGCGCTACGGCAACGTGGTGCTCGCCGCGACGGCCCGACCCGGTGGGCTGCCGGTCGGCCGGCTGGCCGTGGCGGCCCTGCGCGACCCGGTGCCCGGTGGGCTGCTGCACGCCGCCGCGCTCGACACGTTCGTCGCCGGCGCCCAGCCCCACTTCGACGCCGACGACATCGGCTGACCGGACGACACCGTCGGGGGCGGCAGCTTCACCCGGAAGTGTCGGTCCCGGCCCTGGTGCCGGGTTTCCGACGCCGAGCGCGGGGAAGGCGCGGCGGGTGAGCAACGCCGACGACAGGGCGACCGCCCGCCGTGCCCTGATCGTGATCGGCCTGGTGCTGGCGACCGCACTCGCGCTGGCCTTCGTGTACGCGACCCACCGGGTGCTGATCTGGATCGTGGTGGCCGCCTTCTTCGCGGTCGCGCTCAAACCGGCAGTGGACCGGCTACAGAGCCGGTTCGTCAGGCGGCGGGCGGCCGCCACGCTGCTGGTGTTCCTCGCCGCGTTCGTGGTCCTGGCCGTCGTGGCCACCGTCATCCTGGTGCCGCTGCTGGACGACGTGGGCCGGTTCGCCGACCGGGCGCCGGAGATGCTGCGCGATGCCCGCGCCGGGCGCGGCCCACTGGGGCAACTGCTGGAGCGCACCGGCGCCCGCCGCTATCTCAGCGACCACTCCGAGGAGCTGCGCGACGTCGGCACCGGGCTGCGACAACCGGCGGTGGTCGTGCTGCGCGGCATCGTCGAGACGATCGCGGGGCTGGTCACTGTCGTCGTGCTGGCGTACCTCATGGTGTTGGAAGCGCCGCGGATCACCGGCGGCGTGCTCGCGGCGGCCGGGGACGGTGAGCGGGAGCGGCTACGCCGCGTGGGCCGGCAGGTGTCGCGGACCGTCACCGGCTACCTCACCGGCAACCTGTTGATCAGTGTGATCTGCGGGGCGTTGACATTCGTGGTGCTGAGCCTCACCGGGGTGCCGTTCGCCGGTGTGATCGCCCTGCTGGTGGCGGTGACCGACCTGATACCGCTTGTCGGCGCGACGCTCGGCGCGGTGATCGCCACCGGCGCAGGTTTCCTGCACTCCCCCACCGCCGGCGTGATCGTGATCGTCTTCTTCGTCGTCTACCAGCAGGTGGAGAACCACCTCCTCCAGCCGCTCATCCTGTCCCGCGCGGTCCGGCTCAACCCGCTGACAGTGCTGGTAAGCGTGCTGCTCGCGGTGCAATTGGCAGGGCTGCTCGGCGCGCTGCTGGCCATCCCGGCGGCCGGCATCGTGCAGGCCCTGCTATGCGAGTACGGCCCGAGCCGGTTCCGCCCGGCTCCCCCCGCCGAGCCGGACGACGCCGCCCGGCCCCGACGAGGCCGACCGGCCGGCCCGGCCCCCCAGGAGGGCTGACGGCCGGCCGGGTCAGCGGGATCTCAGCGGCTGCGGGCCGCGACCTCCGGCGACGTGCTCTCCAACGGCACCGCGTTCGCCGGGACGAGACCGAGCTGGACCGCCGGCCGGGTCAGCGCGGCGTCCAACGCCCAGTCGGCCCCGACGCGCGTGCGGTTTCCCGGCATCGCCATCAGGTGGTACGCCCGGGTGACCGCCTTGGCCGGCAGCCCCGCCAACGGCACCTGCAACGGGTTCGCCGCCGCGTCCTTGCCGCCCAGGTCGACCACCCAACCCAGGTCGTGGTGCTTGTACGGCTTGCGCCGGCCGAAGCCGTACGACGCGGCGATGTTGTGCGCCGCAAGCTTGCCCTGCCGCTGGGCGTGCTGGGCGGTCATCGTGCAGATCTCCCCCGGCCGGGCCAGGTCGGGAACGGCGGAGGCGTCGCCGCAGGCGTACACCTCGGGATAGCCGGGGACGTTGAGGTACTCGTCGACCACCAGCCGGCCCCTCTCGGTGCGCAGGCCCAGCTCACTGACGAACGGGTCGGGTCGCACACCGACGCACCAGACAAGCGAGCAGGTGGGCACGTACTCGCCGTCGGTGAGCTTCACCCCGTCGGCTGTCGCCTCGGCCACCGACGTGCCCATCCGGACGTCCACGCCGCGCCTTTCGAGCACCCGGTGGGCGGTCCGCGACATCCGCTTGTCCAACTCCGGCAGCACCCGGGGCGCGACGTCGAGCAGCATCCACCGGGGGCGGACGGTGAGCCGGGGCCGCTGCGCGTGCAGCCGATCGGTGAACAACTGCCCGTGCGCGGCGACCTCGGTGCCGGTGTAACCCGCGCCGACCACCACGAATGTGGCCCTGGCCTGCTGCTCCGCCGGATCCTCGGCCTGCTCGGCCAACTCGATCTGCCGAACGACGTGATCGTGCAGGTAGACCGCCTCGGGCAGGCCACGGAAGCCGTGCGCGTACTCGGTGACACCCGGGATGGGCAGCAGCTTGTTGACGCTGCCCACGGCGAGAACCAGCCGGTCGTACGCCAGCCGGTTCTTGTCCCCCTCGGCCTGGGTGAAGCCGACCCAGCGGTTCTGCAGGTCGACGTGGTCCGCTTCGCCGATGACCACCCGGACGCCCTTGAGCGTCCCGGTCAGCGGCACCGCGATCCGTTTGGGCTCGACCACCCCCGCCGCCACCTCCGGCAGCAGCGGCAGATAGAGGAAGTAGTCGGTGGAGTTCAGCACCACGATCTCGGCCCGGTCCCGGGCGATCCGGCTCAACGTCTTCGCCGCGTGGTAACCGGCGAACCCGGCCCCCACGATCACCACACGAGGTTTCGTCATTGCGGGCCGTTTCCCGCCGACGCGCCGGACAAACGTGCAAACCGCGCCCTGGAGGCGGGTGGGGCCGATGGGACTCGGGCAGGTCAGGCGGGGGTCGGCGCGGTTATCGCCCACCGCTCGTGGTCGCGCCACGCGCCGTCGATGAACAGGTAGTCCGGGGAGAAACCCTCCAGCCGGAAACCCAACTTGCGGGCCATCCGCCGCGACGGCTCGTTGCCCGGCTGGATATTGGCCTCCAACCGGTGCAACCCGCCAGCGGTGAACGCGTGGTCGATCACCAGCGCGACGCCCGCCGAGGCGTGCCCGGTCCCGCTGTACGGCTGGAACGCCGCGTACCCCAGGTAGCCGCCGCGCAGCGCCCCCAGCACGATGCCGCTGATCGTGGCGTAGCCGGCGATGTCGCCACTGGCCCGGTCACAGATCAGGTAACCAGAGCAGTCCCGGCGGCGAACCTTGCGCAGGTACCTGTCGTACTCCTCGGTGCTGCTCGCCGCCGCCAACCACGGGTGGTGCAGGTCCCGACTACGCCGCGCGGCCGCCACGAACTCGTCGACGTCGGTGGGCCGGGGTCGCCGGATCGCGGCAGGACCGCCGGTACGCAGATATCTCACGGCGGACCACTCTGAACGACCGGCACGGCCGTTGTCCAACCACCCTCGACAGGCGCCGGCCGCGACGGTGTCGAGCCGCCGACTGTTACCGCTGTGTCAGCACGCAGAACTCGGTGCCGTCGGGGTCGGCCATCGTCACCCGACCGGCCGCGTCCTGGCCGGTGCCGATTCGCGTCGCGCCGAGGGAGAGCAGGCGGTCGACCTCCGCCTGCTGATCACTGTCGGGGGCGAGGTCGTAGCGCACGCGATCCCGGCCGCCGTTCGGTGCGAACGGTGGACCACCCCAGCTGATCTTCGGGCCGCCGCGCGGCGACTGGATCGCGGTTTCCTGGTCCTGGTCCCAGACCAGGGGCCACCCGAGCGCCTCGCTCCAGAAATATCCGACGGCCTGCGACCCGTCGCAGGACACCGCTCCGAGGAACCCGCAGCCGGCGAGGAAGTTGTTACCGGCCTCGATGACGCAGAACTCGTTGCCCTCGGGGTCGGCGAGCACCACATGACCCTCCTCAGGGCGCTGGCCGACGTCGATGTGTCGCGCGCCGAGTTCCACAGCTCTGGCCACCGTCTGCTGCTGGGCCTCAGCGGATGCGCTCGTCAGATCGAAGTGCATCCGGTTCTGGACGACCTTCGGCTCGGACGTCGGAGCAAAGCGGAGCCGGAACCCGACGTCGTCATCGGGCAGGACCAGGACGCCATCGTGGGAATCGTCGACCATCTCCCGACCGAGAAGGGCGGACCAGAACTGTGCGACCCGAACGGGTTGACTCGCGTCGAAGCACACCGCGAAGAATCGGCTGGTCATCGCTCTGCTCATCTCCGATCCGCTGACCGAGGGCCCCCCACCGCGAGATGCCCGGCCTGCTCCTGGAGCGGAAGCCTAGGTGTGAGACGCACCGCCCGCAGCCGATTTATTCGGCCCCGACCGCGCCCTCGTCCTCCCACTCGACGAGAAATCTGCCAGACCTGCGGTGCCCTCGGGTTGTCGGACCGGGCCCCTAGCATCGCAGTGACCATCACAACGGGGAGGGCACCATGGCCGAGGGCGACTACACGACGTTCGTCGACAGAGACTTGCGGGGTGCGCGGTTCAACAGATCGACGTTGGCCGGGGCGGTGATGCGCGGCGTCGACGTACGAGGGCTCGACATCGACGCGCCGTGGCTGGCCGACGGCGCACTCCTGGTCAACGGTGTGGATGTCGTGCCACTCGTCGAGGCGGAGCTGAACCGGCGGTTCCCGGGGCGCGAGTTGAAGCAGGCGACGCAACCGGCCGCCCTGCGCACGGCGTGGGCGGCGATCGAGCGGGCCTGGGCGGCGGCAACCGACCGGGTCACGTCCATGCCCGAGGGCACCGTCGACGTCTCGGTCGACGGTGAGTGGTCGTTCGCGCAGACGCTGCGGCACCTCGCCTTCGCCACCGACGCGTGGCTGGGCAAGGCGATCCTGTGCCTGCCGCAGCCGTTCCACCCGCTCGGCCAGCCACACGTCGAGTACGAGACCGACGGCTTCGACATGTCGGTGTTCGTCACCGAGCAGCCGACCTTCGCCGAGGTCCTCCGGTTGCGCGGCGAGCGGCAGGCAATGGTGCGAGCCTTTCTCGCCACCGTCACTCCGGACCTGTTGGCCGAGCCTCGGCCCACCCCGTGGTCACCCGACCGTCAGCGACCGGTCCTGCACTGCCTTCACGTGATCTTCGACGAGGAGTGGGAGCATCTCCGCTTCGCGGTGCGTGATATCGACAGGCAGAGCAATCAGTCGGTCTCTGCCCACGACTGATCGACAGGCAGCGGCTCGTGCCTCGGCGTCACCTCGGACGTCGAAGGACTGCACCGGTCGTTCGCCGCCGCGCTGTCACACGCAAGCCCTCGCCGGTGTCTTGGTGTCGAGACCACCCGACGAGGAGGAGTTATGACCGGCGACACCAGGATTCCACCGGCCGAGATCACCGGCCTCTACGGCGCCGTACTGAAGAGGGTCAGCAGGAAGATGCTCGGCCGGGTGCCGGACGGGCTCGGCGTGATGTGGCACAACCGGCCGGTGCTCTCGTTCAACCTCGGCCTCGGTCGCCGAGCCAGCAAGTGGAACGCGTGCGACAAGAACCTGAAGTCGTACGCCCACATGGCGGTGGCGTCACTGATCGGCTGTTCGTTCTGCCTGGACCTGGGCTACTTCCAGGCACACAACGAGGGCCTCAATCTGACAAAGGCCCGCGAGGTGCCGCGCTGGCGCGAGTCGGACGTGTTCACGCCGCTGGAGCGCGACGTCCTGGAGTACGCCGAGGCGATGACGCAGACGCCACCGACCGTCACCGACGAGCTGTCCGCGCGGCTCCTCACGCAGCTCGGGGCGCCGGCGCTTGTGGAACTGACCGCGTGGGTGGCGCTTACCAACCAGTTCGCGCGCGGCAACGTCGCGTTCGGCATCGAGGCCGAAGGGCTCGCCGCATCGTGTGGTCTGGCGCCCCTGGCGCAGCCGAGCGGCACAGCCGCACGGGCGTAACCGCCCGCCGCTCAACGATCTGCGCAACGGTCGGACCACGGGTCGGCAGCCCCCGTCACAGCGGGCCGGGGCGCGACTGCTCCATGGGCATCGGGACCTGGAGGAAGGTGATGCCGCGCATGTCCAGCCAGGCCCGGTCGGGCCCGCGGACCAGCCGCAGCATCACCTCCTCGCAGGACGGGCAGCGGGCGACCAGGCCCGGGGCGTGGGAGAAGACGCGCAGGCTGGCCATCGAGCCGGTCGTCCCGCAGTTCTCGCAGCGGCCCGTCGCGGTGCTCAGGTCGACGGTGAACAGCTCGCGCAGCGGGCCGTCGAGCATGTTGCCGTCCAGGTACGACATCTCGGTCATCGGGTCTCCTCGACGATGCGGGGCGGTGCGAGCGGGGGCAGGAGCAAGGGGCAGGGCAAGGGCGGTCAGCCGGTCGGGCCGAAACGTTCGGTCTTGACCCGCCGCGCCGGGTGACCCAGCCCCACCAGCAGGTCGGCAACGGTCTCCACGAACCCGGTCGGGCCGCAGACGTAGGTGAGCGGTTCCAGATCCGGCGGCCAGCCGTGGGTGTTGACGTCGGCCAACCCGATCCGGTGTGGTTCGCCGCGCCATCCCTCGGGCGCCTCGCGGGTGTAGACGTACGCCACGTCCAGCCCGAAGTCGTCGCGGGCCCGGCGGCGCAGCTCGTCGCCGTAGATCAGATCGGCGGGGGTGCGCACCGAGTAGAGCAGCCGGAACGGCACCCTGCTGCCCGCCGCACGCCGGGCGCGGATCATCGCCATCAGCGGCACGACGCCGGAGCCGCCGCCGAGCAGCTGCACCGGCGCGGTCTCCTGCGGCCGCCAGATGAACCACCCGCCGAGCGGTCCGCGCACCTCCACCGGGTCGCCCGCCCCGAAGACATCGATGAGGTACGGCGACACCTCGCCGTCGGGGACCCGCTGCACCGTCACCTCGATGCGCGGGCCACCGGGGCCGTCCACCGCAGGCCCGGCGATCGAGTACGACCGGGCGGCCTGGTAGCCGTCCGGCGCTGTCAGCCGCAGGTCGACGTGCTGCCCGGGCAGGTGCCCCGGCCAGTCCGGCACCTCCAGCACCAGGGTCTGCGCGGTCCGCGTCTCCACCCGGCGCTCCACCAGCCGGCCGACCTGCCACCGGTTCGGCGTCGGCCGTTGGGTGCCCGTCGCGACCGCGCGCTCAGTCACCCTGGTACCGCTGTTCGCGCCAGGGGTCGCCGTAATCGTGGTAGCCGGCGGTCTCCCAGAAGCCCGGCTGGTCCATGGTCTTGAGTCGGATGCCGCGCACCCACTTGGCGGACTTCCAGAAGTACAGGTGCGGGACCAGCAGCCGCGCCGGCCCGCCGTGCTCGGGTGGCAGCGGCGCGCCGTCGAATGTGTGCGCCACCCAGGCCCGACCGCCGCGCAGGTCGTCAAGCGGCAGGTTCGTGGTGTACCCGCCGTACGAGTGTGCCAGCGCGTAGTGCGCGCCGGTGTCCACACCGTCGAGCAGGGTGTCCAGTGAGACGCCCTGCCAGGTGGTGCCGAGCTTCGACCAGCGGGTGACGCAGTGGATGTCCACCGTCGGCGTCTCCTGCGGCAGCGCCATCATCTCCTGCCACGTCCACCGGCGCTCGGTGCCGTTCTCGGCGGAGATGACGAATTCCCAGGTGTCCTGCGAGACCCGGGGTGTCGGGCCGGCGGAGAGCACCGGGAAGTCCTCGGTCAGGTACTGCCCAGGTGGCAGGGTCGGCTCCTGTGATCGGGGCCGACCCTGGAAGCCGGGTGAAACGATTCCCATTGCACAGTCGTACCATCCGCGTCGGCCGAGGCGGGAGCTTTCCCGCGTACCCCCTTGTTGCCCCGGCGTGCCGCGGTCAGTGCCGCTCGGAGACGACCTCGCGGCGGTCGGGTTGATCGCCCCGGGTGGCGCGCAGACTGGTAAGGGTGACCACCACCAACACACCGATGATCACGCCGAGCGAGGCAAGGGTGGGGATCTGCGGCACGCTGTCCCAGATGCCGTGCGCCCAGTGCAGGCCCAGCTTGAGACCGATGAACGCCAGGATGATGGCCAGGCCGTAGCTGAGGTGCACCAGCCGGCTCAACGCGGCGTGCAGGACGAAGTAGAGCGCCCGCAGGCCCAGCAGGGCGAAGGCGTTTGTGGCGAAGACCAGGTACGGGTCCTCGGTGATGCCGTAGACCGCCGGCACCGAGTCGACGGCGAAGACGATGTCGGTGGCCAGCACCGCCACCACCACAAGTGCGAACGGGGTGAGTGCCCTCTTCGCGCCCTGCCGGACGGTCATCTTGGTGCCGTGGTACTCCTCGACCACCGGCATGATCTTGCGCAGCAGCCGCACCGAGCGCATCTTGTTGATGTCGACTTCCTGCTGGTGCCCGGAGAGGGCGTCACGCAGCAGCTTGGCCGCCGTGGCGATGAGGATGATCGCGAAGATCAGGAACGCGAAGTCGAGGGTCTGCAACGCCGCCGCGCCCAGGGCGATGAAGACACCACGCAGCACCAGCGCGCCGGCGATGCCGTAGAGCAGCACCCGCTGGGCGAGCACTGACGGCACCGCGAACGCGGCCAGCAGCAGCATGAAGACGAAGAGGTTGTCGACCGAGAGGGACTTCTCGACCAGATAGCCCGTCAGGTATTCCACGCCCTGCTGGGAGCCGTAACGAGCCCACACCCAGCCGCCGAAGGCGAGCGGCAGTGCGATGTAGAAGGCCGACCACCCGATTGCCTCCCGCATCGACACCTCGTGCGGGCGGCGGGTCACCAGGAAGTCCAGGACGAGCAGCACCAGTACGCCGACGATCGTCACCGCCCAGAGGGTGGGCGTGCCCACCGACGACAGCGAGCTCGCGGCGGACAGGGGCGACAATTCGGTCATCAGGTCTCCTCGAACACCATGTCATGTTCGAGGTCTCCTTCACCCACCTTTGATGGGCAACCACCCGAGGCGCGCCGGGCGCGCCGTACTGACCGGTATGGTTCGTGGGAAGTACTCCCCTCGCACGAACAGGTTAGGCCAGCCTGAATCCCCGTGCCAAACGGGACACCGATGGTTGCCCTGACCAACAGCTGACCGTGCCGCTCCTCAGGCACGACGCAACGTCGCACCAGGGGCCATCGCCTGCTCCACCAGGTCGCGATAGTCACGCGGAAGCTGGGTGGCCACATCGTCGAACTCCCCGCCGGTGATCGCCTCACGCAGCGTGGTGAACACCGCCCGGACGGCATCGCGGGCGGCCGGCTCCCGCACATCGGCACGCAACGCCACCCGTGCCACGAACTCGGCCGCCCCGAACCGGTCCGCCTGCTCGGTGTTCGGGTTCGGCTTCACCACCACCTGCAACGGCTTCGGCAACTGCGCGGCCAGGTCCAACACCTCGCCGCCGGTCAACCGCTCGGCGAACGTCTCCAGCACCGCACGGGTCAACTCGACCGCCTGCTCGGACGACGTACGGGTGCGCTGGGAAACCTGGTCGATGAAGGTGTCGTAGTTCATCGCGTACCCCCTCGGGCTTGTCGTCGGCGCGCCTGCGGGTACCCGCGGTGACGAACGGGAAACGGCGCCGGATTTCCTGCGCCAGCCGGCGTGAGCAGGCGGCGGGCGGGTAACCGCCGCCGGTCGTGACCACATCACTGCCCCGAGGAGCCGCTGCCATGGCGAGCTACGCCGACGTGCTGCAGTACCTGTCGAGCCTGGACTACCCGGCCGAGAAGACCGACGTGGTCCGCGAGGCCGAACGGGAGGGCGCACCGCCGGACGTGTTGAAGGCGCTGCGCGCCCTGCCGCCGGCCGTGGACTACGCCAACGGCAACGAGGTCGCCCGGTCCGCCGGCATCGACGCCGCACCCGAGGTTGGCCCCGCACAGAGGGCCGCGCAGGCCCGGGACAAGAAGCACAACCGGGTGTCGCAACACCTCCGCGGCATCTGACCCGACGGTGACCGATTCGGCCGGGCCGCCCGGATGACCGGCAGGCCTCTGCTGTCCCGCGGCCCGGACGGACACACCCCCGCCTCGGTGCAGCTCGTCGTGGTGGCCGTGGTCGGGATCATCGCCGGCGGTGTGTTCGCCGTCGCACTGTCCCCGCCGCTCGCACCACTGGCCGGCTGGGACGCCGCCGCGCTCACCTGGCTGGTGTACGTCTGGCGCACGATCTGGCCGCTGGACGCCACCCGGACCGCGCGGTTGGCCGTCTACGAGGACCCCAACCGGGCCATCCGCGACGTGATCCTGCTGATCGCCTGCAGCGCCAGCCTGCTCGCCGTTGGACTTGTCGTCGCCAGCGCCCACGCAGCGCCACCCGGCCTGGTCCGCGACCTGTACGGCGGGCTGGGCGTGCTCAGCGTGCTGCTGTCCTGGTTGGTCGTGCACACCGTGTTCGCCGCCCGCTACGCCCGGATCTACTACACCGGCCCGGACGGCGGCGTGAACTTCAACCAGCCCGACCCGCCCTGCTACACCGACTTCGCGTACGTCGCCTTCACCATCGGCACGACGTTCCAGGTCTCCGACACCAACCTCACAAGCAACGAGATGCGGCGGACCGTGCTGCGGCACTCGATGCTGTCGTACCTGTTCGGCGCGTTCATCATCGCCGTCACGGTCAACCTGCTTGCCGGCCTGGCACATTGAGGATGCGGGGCGCTCGACCGAGCCCGCGTCACCGCGGTCGGGAGCGCCGGGACAGGCGGGCGCCCCGGGGCCACGAACCGCGACCGGGGGCGCCATACAACCTGCCCAGGCGGTGAACCGCGCCCGAACCGGATCGCGGCCACCCGGCGGTGGATGCCCGCTCGAACCGAGCGGCCAGCACTGCCGGGTCCAACCATACGGCAGACCATCCTCCGTACGGTCAGATTTTGCCAAACTGTGGGCCATTGCACGTCAGGGGCTGCCGGTCTCCTCCGCGTACCGGTGCTCCAGATCAACCCGCGCCAGCGCCCCCACCAGCCACGCGAGCCGCTCCGACTCGCCGCTCGCCAGGCCGGCCAGGTCGTCGGCCGACCGGCCCAACCCGAGCCGGCGGGCCGCCGCCAACGCCCGCCGGTCGGCTACCGGAGCCACCTCCCGCCACAGCGCCTGCGCCTCACGCAGAAACAGGTCGACCACCTGGGCGTCCACGCCGGGCAACTCGGCCAGGAGACGCCGCTCCCGGATCGGGTCATGGTGGGCGCTAGCACGCAACCGGCGCAGGTCACCCCGGTACCTGTCGACGACCGTGCGAGCCAGGTCGCCGAGCACGTCGGCCAACGCGTCGACGTCACCGCGCTGACCGCTCTCACGCAGCACCCGCACCCGGTCGGCGTCCAGTGAACGGGCCAGCCGGGCCGCGCTGTCCCACCCCTCGTCGCGCAACGCCCGCGCGCCATCCACCGCCCGACGGAAGTCACCACGCCGGGCCAGCAGCACCGCCAGGTAGAGCACCTGGAACAGGCTCGCCGGATTGTTGGTGACCCGGAAGCCGTACCGCTCCGCGAAGCCCCGTCCACTGCCCACGAGACGGCGGGCGAAGCGCTTCCGGTCCTCCAACGGTGTGATCAGAGTGGTCGCCATTGCCGGCGACTACCCGCGCGACGATCGGTCACACGCCACCGGACGCCGCACGCCGTGTCGCGTCGGCGCGGGTCAGCCGTACAGGGCGCCGGTGCGGTCACGGGCCTTGAGCCGGGTGGTGGGCAGGGCGGGTGCCGGCAGTGGCGGTGCCGAATCGTCGGCGACCACGCCGAAGCGCTGGTCCCCTGCCATCCAGGCCTCCCGAGCGGCGGCGACCTCCTCGTGCGAGCGGCCCACGAAGTTCCACCACATCACCAGCGGCTCCTCGAACGGGGTGCCACCCAACAGCAGCAACCGGGCCCCCGACCCGCCGCGAACTGTCAACTCCGTGCGGCCCGTACCCAGATAGAGCAGCGCCCCCGGCTCGAACCCGACCCCCGCCGCCTCGGCGGACCCGGACATCGCCAACACGGCGTACTCGAAATCGGGCCGCAACGCCAGCGTTGTCGGCGCCTCACCACTCAGCTCCAGCTGCACGCCCACCAGCGGGGTGTGCACCACCGCAGGGGACCGCCGCCCATCGAAGTCGCCAACCAGCAGAGTGAGGTCCACCTCGCCGTCGTGCCAGCGCGGCAGGTCGGCGTGGTGGGCGAAATCCGCGGCACCCGCCCGCGCCGGATCCGGCAGCGCCACCCACAGCTGCACCCCGTGCATGACCGGCGGGTGCGTGGCCGGCGACCGCTCGGAGTGGGAGATGCCGTGCCCGGACGTCATCACGTTCAGCTGACCGGGCCGGATCGCCTGGACGTTGCCGAGGCTGTCCCGGTGGATGATCTCGCCGTCGAGCAGCCACGTCACCGTCTGCAGGCCTGTGTGCGGGTGCGGCGGCACCTCCATGCCGGGCCGTTGCTCCACGTCGTCCGGGCCGAAGTGATCGACGAAACACCAGGCGCCGACCATCCGGCGGGGACGCTGCGGCAACAGCCGGCGGACCGTCGTGAAACGCCCCAACGGCACGTCGTGGCCAGGCAGCAACACGCTGCCCGGATCGACGTCGGCCACGCCAGGCGGTCGGGTCTCTGCCAGCATTGAATCGGTACGCTCCACCGCCCGACTGTACGCTCCCACCTGCGAGGCTTCCCCCGTCAACCGCGAGCCCGGACAGTCACTGCGCAGCGGTCACCGTGACGAGGTTGGCGCCCGCCACCAGGTCGAGAAAGAGCCGCTCCGCCGCCCGGTCCCACCCCGGCGTACTCAACAACTCGCCAGCGGCCACCCCGGCCCAGCGGTCGTCGAACACCGCTACCGTTCCGGCACCCGCCCCCACCCGTACCCGCACCGGCGGCCCGCCCGGCACCCGGACGTCGAGCTGACTGGTCCCGCCGGTCAACCGCACCGACATCGTGCCGCCGCGCACCGGCGGCAGAATGAGTTCGCTGCGTGCCGACCCGCCCGCGAGTTCCACGCCCAACAGTCGGGCCCGGCCCAGATCCAGCACCTGCTCGCTCACCCCACCGGCGAGGTGCAGACGCCAGGCGACCCGCTCGTTGAGCAGCACCCGCGCGACCCGCTCCCCGGACGCGCCGCTGGCCACCAGGCCCAGCCGGACGGTCCCACCCTGCACCATCGGCCGCACGGCAACACTCGACCCGGCCGGGCTGCTGATCCGGTAGAGGTCGTCTCCCAGGTCAGCCACGCGCAGGTCGAACGAGGCCAGGCCGTCCGCGAGCACGAATGTGGCCTCCGTACGCCCCGCCACCGGCGCCGTCACCGTCTGCTCGGCAACCGCCGCAGCACCCTCGCCACCCGGGCCACCGGCGTCCCGACCCGAGCCGCCGGGCCGGGAGTCGTCGGGGCGAGTGCGGTCGTGCTGGCTGCCGTCGCGGTGGCTGCCGTCGCGGCTGCCGTCGTTCCGGCCGGAGTAGGTCATGCCGAGGTGATTCGGGTCAGCGATGATCACGACCACGGCGGCGGCGCCCAGAACCAGCACGACGGCGGTGGCCGCCAACAGCAGACGAGCACCGACTGACCACCTCTGACGCGGCGCGGCCCCACCCGGCGGCTCCGGTTCCGACTCCACGTGACGACCTGGTCCGTTCCCCACTGCGGTCATGTCTGCGTCCCTCCGCCGGTCCCCGGCAGTGGATACGTACCCACCGGCAGATCGGATCACTCCGCGCCGACCACGCCACTCCCCTCCGTCGCCGGCCACCTCACATTGGACGATGCCGTTGGCCGACAGTCACCTCGCCGCCCGACCGTGACAGCGGCGGTCAGGTGGCCGGACGCCAATCACCGGGGCCAGGCCGGTCCGCTGTCGGCACCGGGCTGGGGGTTAGCCGTTGGGGGCAGACAGCGCCTGGGTGCGCCCCGCGCCTTGGGTGGCCTGGGTGCGCCCCCGCGCCTGGGTGGCCTGGGTGCGCCTGGGTGCGCCCGCGCCTCGGGGTGTCGCGGCGTGGCCATGACGGTGGGCCAGCATCCGGGTTGGGGTCCGGACATGCCGCTGGCCGGCACCCCTGTGTTCGGGGGTGCCGGCCAGCGGTCCTGCGGTCCTGCGGTGGTGCTGTGTGGTCCTGCGGTGGGTCAGCTGTTCCAGTACTGGCCGACCAGGTCGGCGGCCTGCTGCTCCCACTGCGCGTACGCGTCCGGGTACGCCGAGACCTGCACGGTCTGCGCGGCGTCGGTCAACGGCATGTCCTGCCAACCATCAACCTGCTTCAAACCCTTCAGGAACGCCGTCGTCGAGTAGGCGGGGTCGGTGATCTGCTCCGGCGTACCCCAACCCGAGGACGGGCGCTGCTGGAACAGACCCAGCGAGTCATGGTCGTTACGGTCACCCAGGTGACCCAGGTTCTCCAACTTCGACTCCTGCAAACTCGTGCCGATGGAGATGACCGCGGCCCGCTCGGGCATGCCGGCCTTCTTCGTCGCGGCGATGATCGCCTTCACATTGCCGGTCTGCTCATCGTTCAACGGAATGCGCGACTGCTCACCCTGCGGCTTCACCGACTGCACCGCAACCGGCTTGGTATCGACAGGGGTGGCGGCGTGAGCGGCGATCGGACCGGCGAACACACCACCGGCGAACGCGAGACCAGCAACGGACAGCATGCTCTTACGGATGATCGTGTTCATGGGGTAGCTCCTTCGGGGGTAGGAAACACCCACCACCAGGGGGACGGTGGCTGAGGGTGTGAGCACCTCGTCCGGCGCTGCACAAACAAAAGGGGAAAGTCTTGGGGGGATTCGGCGACCTACGGCCGGGGGCTCGTGGCGCCGGGTCCAGATGCAACGACCGACAGGCCATGGCCATTCCGGGGGCGGCCCATCCGCACATCGAACCGGTGCGGCCGGTCGTGGAGGATGCAACCACCAGAGGACCGGGGTCATTCCGGGGCCCGGCGAGCCGGTCGTGGGGATGTAACGACCGGGCCTGGCCGGGCATTCCAACCCCGCGTGCGGGGCGGGCCGGCGGCCGGTGGTACTGCGATCGTCAGGATATGTAACCCGTCCGAGGCCGCCACGATTCCGGCCCCAGGATGCCACCGGTCACACCCAGAAACCACCCACAGACGACATCTCGCCTACACCGGCATCGCCCAGCCCGGTCAGACCGGCCCGTGAGGGGATGATCCACTCGACATCGCTGATATCGCGGTATCCACGGCACCGGGATACCCCGACATCGCCGATGTCGAGTCGATCAACCCGGCCCCTCGGCCGAACGCCACCCCACAATCGCACAAAACCCCCAAATGGCCCCGGGTTGGCTCGCCTGCGTCGCGCATCCGGGCGCGGGCAGGCCTCGCATTGCCAACACGCGCCTGGCCGCGCTCGATTCACCTCGGCGCGAGCCAACCGCCACACCAGGCGGCTCGGCGCTCAGCCCCACCAAGGCACTCAGTCGGACCAGACAGCCAAGCGATCAGGCGATCAGGCGCTCGGACGCTCGGGTGGCCAGGGCGGCGGCCCAGCGCCTGGGCACTCGGCACCCGGCAGCCAAGCGGCCCAGCGTTCGGCACTCGGACGTCCAGGCCCTGTCCTGGCGATCATGGTCGGGCTGCCCGAGTGGCTGCCTCGACCCCAGGCCCCCAGGCCGCCAGGCCCCCAGGCCGCCAAGCGCTCACGCGGCCAAGCGCTCACGCGGCCAGGCGTCAAGCGCTCACGCGGTCAGGCCCACCACGCGGTCGGGGCGGACACGCGGTCAGGGCGGACACGCGGCCAGGGCGGACACGCGGCCAGGGCGGACACGCGGCCAGGGCGGACACGCGGCCAGGGCGGACACGCGGCCAGGGCGGACACGCGGCCAGGCGTCAAGCGCTCACGCGGTCAGGCCCACCACGCGATCGGGGCGGACACGCGGTCAGGTGATTAACGGCCCCTTGTTATCGGATTTTGTTGTAGAGGGGCCCCTTCCTAACTGGTTAGGCGGGAGCGGACCTTTGTGGCGCAGTCGTTGAGCACCGTCTGCGCGTCCAGGCCCAGGCTCTCGATGGCCACCAGGGCTGTGAAGGCGACGTCGGCCAACTCTGCCGCCACGTCCTCGCGGGTGTGGGTGACGCCCTTGCGGGGGTTCTGCCCGAGCAGGCCGATCCACGCGGCCGACGCCTCGCCCGCCTCCTCGGTCAGTTTGAGGATGCGACACGTCAGTTCCGTCTGACCGGCGCCGTTGGCCGCGTCCAACCAACTGCGCGAGGCGCGCGCCGCATCCCAGATCGACTCGTTCACGTCGACCAGTCAACCCGACCGGCCGGGCGGGCCGCGCAACCGGGGCGGGCGTCCTGAGTTCCTGGTCAGTACGCCATTGACAGTGATCGAAGGCGGTTCTAGGTTCAGGGCGCTACCGGCTGGTAGGCACCGTCCCGCCTAACATCCGTCCGATGGGGAGCATCGATGCTGTCCGTACCCGTTCGTACCCTGCGCCGTCTGCTCGCCGCCACCGCCACGCTGACCCTGGCGGTCGGTCTCGCTGGCGCCGCACCGGCCGGCGCGGCTGACCGCGACCCCCGGGGCGGCCAGCCGCTGCCGGGCTACACGATCGAGAATCCGCCGCTGGCGCCGCTGGTGGTGGCCGGTAAACCGACGACGGTACGCCAGGGCGTGCACCGCCATGCCGCGTACATCATCGAGGTTCCCGCCCGGTGGAACGGCGACCTGGTGTTGTGGGCGCACGGCTACCGGGGTCAGGGCACTGTGCTGTCGCCGGAGCCGCCGGCCTACGACATGCGTCAGCGGCTGCTGGCCCAGGGGTACGCGTGGGCGTCGTCGTCGTACGACCGCAACGGCTTCGACATCCGCTCGGGGGTGTTGAGCACGAAGGATCTCGCCGACCACTTCGGGCGGACGGTGCGCAAGCCGCACCGCACGTATCTCGCCGGGGTGTCGATGGGCGGGTACGTCATCGGTCGCTCGCTCGAGCAGTACCCCGGCTTCTACGACGGCGCGCTGCCCATGTGCGGGGTGCTCGGCGACCAGACGTTGCTCGACTTCTTCCTCGACTACAACCTGGTGGCGCAGGCTCTCGCCGGGGTGCCTGCCTACCCGACGCCGGCGGACTACCTGACAAACGCCGTGCCCCGTATCCAGGTGGCGCTGGGTCTGGCGGGGCTCACGCCCACCGGGCCGGACACCACCACCGAGCGCGGCAAGCAGTTGCGGGCCATCACGGTGAACCGCTCGGGCGGGCCACGCCCCGGCGCCGATGCCGCCTTCGCGGTCTGGAAGGACTTCCTCTTCTCGATCTCGGTGACCGACGGCGGCACCTCCCCCGCCCAGCGGCCCGGCCAGATCTCCACGAACCTGCTGACCCGCTACAGCCCGAACAGCCCCGCCGACGTCAACGCCACGGTGCGGCGGGTCGCGCCGGAGAACCTCGTGCAGCGGCTCCTGCCGACGCTCACCGAGGTGCCGAGGATCGCCGGCCGCCCGAGCGCGCCGGTGGTCAGCCTGCACGGCCTGGGTGACCTGTTCGTGCCGTTCAGCATGGAGCAGGCGTACGCCGATGATGTGGCTCGGCACGGTCGCAGCCGGCTGGTGGTGCAGCGTGCCATCCGGACCACGCAGCACTGCGAGTTCAGCCCGGCCGAGGCCGGCGCCGCGTGGGACGACCTGGTGTCCTGGGTACGCACGGGCAAGCGCCCGGCCGGCGACACGGTGACGGACCCGGCGGTGGTGGCGCGAGCCGACTACGGCTGCCGGTTCAGTGACCGGGCCGCGTACGCCGCTGGTGTCGGCACCCGCCGCCTGTACCCCGCCTGCTGAGACACGACGACGCCGGCCGGCCCCCGTTACGGGAGCCGGCCGGCGTGTGTGTGCGGTGGGTGTTACGAGAGCTGCTGGACGAGGTCCGCCGCCTGCTCCTCCCACTGCGCGTACGCGTAGGGGTAGGCGGAGACCTGGACGGTCTGCGCCGCGGCGGTCAGCGGCATGTCCTGCCAGCCGCCCACGTTCTTCAGGGAGTTGAAGAACGCCGTGGCGGAGTACTCGGGGTCGGTGATCTGCTCGGGCGTGCCCCAACCCGACGACGGGCGCTGCTGGAACAGCCCCTGCGAGTCGTGGTCGTTGTATGCGCCGAGGTGGCCGAGGTTGTAGAGCTTCGACTCCTGCAACGAGGTGGCGATGCCGATCACCGCGCCACGGTCGCCGACGCCTGTCTTCTTGGCCACGTCGATGATCTCGCGGGCGTTCTCGATCTGCGCGTCGTCGAGCGGGATGCGCGACTGTGCGCCCTCGACGCCGTGCGGGATCAACTCGTCGCGGCTGGGCTTGCCGGCCGGCGGCTTGCTTGTCGGCGAGCCGGTGGTGAGGCCCGACTCGACGGGCTGGTCGTCCTGGCGCGCCGACGTGGCGGCCTTGCCGGTGGCGAGGTCGATGGCGGCGACCGCACCCTCGTGCGGTCCGGAGGTGACCGGGGCGGCGACGGCGGTCGGCCCGAATGCGAGGCCGCCCAGCGCTGCCACACCGAGGACGCTCAGCGCGGTCTTGCGGTATGAGTCCTTAGCGATGGCCGGGAGCCATCGAGTGAAGTCGACCTTCACGATGATTGCCCCTTCGATCGTGCGGAGCGCTCCGGGGTGAACACTCCTCGGGAGATGACCGCGGGACGGGTTTGAGCTCCGGCGGTACGGGGGACACAACCAGGTTGACCTGTCGGTCATTCCGGATATGCCGGTCCCGGGGCGAGGTGCGGCCCCGGTCACCTCCGGGAATCGGACAGGCGGCTCAGCCGCGACCAGGGCGCACGCGCAGGCCCTCGGAAACGGACAGCCGGGACGAAGGCCTCAGGTGACGGCGGGTGTGCCGTAGCGGACCAGGACGTGCCAGAGCTGTTTGAGGTGTTGCAGGGTCTCCGCAGCCGATCCCCGGTCCGCCCAGCGGGCCGGCTCGGTCACCACCGACACCGCGCCCCGACCGATCAGGGCCGCGTCCACCGAATCGCCCGGTCGGGCGAACTCCCGGTGCAGACGCTCCGCCAGCACCGGGATCGCTGGGCCTCGGAAATCCGGGTCGACCCCGTCGACGGCCAGCACGAAGCCCGGGTGCCACCGCAGCGGGAAGCCGTAGCGCTTGGCGATCGACTCAAGCGCAGCGCCGGTCTCGGTGCCGGCGAAGGACGGGTCCGCCACCAACTCCTCGACGTCCTGGGCCAGGTCGAGGACGCCGTGGATCTGGGCCTCCACGTAGTCGTCGAGCGCGCGACCGACAGCGGGCGCGGCGCGCGGCCCGTCGAGCAGTGTCCGGACCAGCGCCGCGACGTCCGTGTCTGTGCGGCCCAGGCACTCACCTGTGGCGGCGGTGCCGGTCACGAGCCCGGCGAGCACCGCCTCGAAGGCATCGGCGGTGCCCACCGTACGGGGGCCGAGGTGGCTGTCGCCCAGGCAGAAGGTCGCCCGGGTCAGCACCGTTGGGCGTAGCCGCAGGTGGCAGGAGCCGAAGCGGGGGCAGGCGCCGTCCGCGTGGCCGAGCAGGTTGAGGCCGCCGTAGGTGGGCCGCTCCTCCGGGGTCACCCCGGTCCCGTGGTACGCGCCGTCGAACATCCGGCGCTCCCACAGGTCCCGATCGCCGCCGGGGTACGCGGTGAGCCCGCCGTTGGAGATCCCTGTGACGAACTGACTGCGGTACACCCCGTCGTCGGCCAGTGCGGTGGCGACGGTCCGCCCGTCGGCGCACAGCCGATCCGGATGGAAGTTGACGGTGAGCCGGCCAACGGAGTCGACCGTGGCGAGCAGCCGCTGCGGCAGGTGGTCGATGCCGGCGGCGGCGAGGTCCCGGGTGAGGGCCGCCAGCGCGGCGGGGCGCTCGACCACGGCGGTGCTGCGGACGTACGCCAGAGCCGCGGCCTGCGCCACGGTGAGAGCCGCAGCGGTCGGCCCGGCCGATTCAGTCGTCGTCACGTGCGGTCCCGAAGCCCTCCATAGCGGCCCGCTCGTCCGGCGTCCGCAACTCCTGAAAGACGGTGATCTGCAGGTCGGCCGGGGCGTCGAGGCGGGAGTTGAGCGACTGCCACGGCGTGCGGGTGGGCGGTGCGATCTCGTTCGCCCCGGCGGCGACCAGCCGGGCGGTTGTCGCCTCGGCGTCGTCCACCTCGAAGGCCACCCGGATGCGCGGCGCGACCTGCCGGCCCACCTCGACCTCGTCGATCATGCGCTTCTGCGCCGGGTTGGCGATCTCCAGCGTGGCGCGGCCGGCGTCCAGGATCACCACGCGGGCGTCCCCCTCGCCGCTGTACGCCGCCTCCTCGGTCAGGCCGAGCGCGTCGCGGAAGAACGCGACGGCGGCCTCGTGGTCGGCAGCCTCCACGACGAGGCGCAGTTGACGGACGACGGGCGCGGGCTGTTCGACGGTCATGACGGCAGATCGTAACGTCGGTCGGCGGCGGTAGATTCAGGCGCAGTCCGGAGGGGGTCGAGGATGGCCGACACAGACGAGGCGTACGTGCTGCGGCCGGTCGGGCGGGTCGTCTCGCCGCTTACCGACGCGGCGAGCGCACCCCGGCAGGGCGACGAAGGTGCGCCGGCCGCCTGGCTGGTCTTCGACCCGTCGGTCGAGCGGGCTGTGCGCGACCTGTCGGTGGGCGCGGAGATGCTGGTGCTGACCTGGCTGGACCGCGCCCGCCGCGACGTGCTGGTGGTCCACCCGCGCGGCGACGAGGGCCGACCGGAGACCGGAGTGTTCAACACCCGCTCCCCGCACCGCCCCAACCCGATCGGCCTGCACCTCGTCCGGGTGCTTGCCGTCGACGGGCTGCGTGTGCGGGTGGCCGATCTGGAAGCCCTCGACGGCACCCCCGTGCTCGATGTCAAGCCGGTGCTGGGCGCGGTGGACGAGCGCTGACCCGTCGACCGCGCGCCAGCCGCCGCGGCGGCGTGCCAGAGGTCAGTGGCCCCGGGCGATCCACTCCTGCAGGTGGGGGGCCTCCGCGCCGATTGTGGTGTCGTCGCCGTGCCCGGTGTGCACGATCGTCTCCGCCGGCAGGGTGAGCAGGCGGGTGCTTATCGACCGGACGATTGTGTCGAAGTCGCTGTACGAGCGACCGGTGGCGCCCGGCCCGCCGGCGAAGAGCGTGTCGCCGGTGAACACCGCACCCAGATCCGGGGCATAGAAGCTGCACGCGCCGGGGCTGTGCCCGGGGCTGTGCAGCACCCGCAGCGTGGTGCCGGCCACCTCGATCTCCTGACCGTCGTGCAGTTCGCCGTGCGGAGGCAGGTGGGGGTGGACCATGTCCCAGAGGACGCGGTCGGCGGCGTGCAGCAGCACCGGGGCGCCGGTGGCCTCGGCCAGCTCCGGCGCCACGCGGACGTGGTCGTCGTGCGCGTGGGTGGCGAGGATCGCCCGGACCCGCCGGTCGCCGACAAGCGCGAGGATCGCCGGCACGTCGTGCGGCGCGTCGAGGATCACGCACTCGCTGTCGTCGCCGATGACCCAGACGTTGTTGTCGACGTCGAACGTCTGCCCGTCGAGGGAGAACGTGCCGGAGGTGACCGCGTGGTCGACCCTGGCGGTCATCAGAACACCACCACCGAACGGAGCACGTCGCCGTGGTGCATCCGCTCGAACGCGTTCTCGACCTGGTCGAGCGCGATCTCCTCGGTGACGAAGGCGTCCAGGTCGAGGCGGCCCTGCAGGTACAGCTCGGTGAGCATCGGGAAGTCCCGGCTGGGCAGGCAGTCGCCGTACCAGCTGGACTTGAGGGCGCCGCCGCGCCCGAAGACGTCAAGCAGCGGCAGCTCGACCTGCATCTGCGGGGTCGGCACGCCGACAAGCACGACGGTGCCGGCCAGGTCCCGGGCGTAGAAGGCCTGCTTCCACGTCTCCGGACGGCCCACCGCGTCGATCACCACGTCGGCGCCGAACCCGCCGGTGGCGGCGCGGATCGCCTCGACCGGGTCGGTCTCGGAGGCGTTCACGGTGTGCGTGGCACCGAACTTTCGGGCCCACTCCAGCTTGCGGGTGTCGGTGTCCACCGCGACGATCGTCGTCGCGCCCGCGAGGGCCGCGCCGGCCACCGCCGCGTCGCCGACGCCGCCGCAGCCGATCACCGCTACCGAGTCTCCCCTGGTGACGTTGCCGGTGTTCATGGCCGCGCCGAGCCCGGCCATCACCCCACAGCCGAGCAGGCCCACCGCGGCGGGTCGGGCGGCCGGGTCGACCTTCGTGCACTGGCCGGCGTGCACGAGCGTCTTCTCGGCGAACGCGCCGATGCCCAGCGCCGGGGCCAGCTCGGTGCCGTCGGTGAGGGTCATCCGCTGCTTGGCGTTGTGGGTGTTGAAGCAGTACCACGGCCGGCCCCGGCGACAGGCCCGGCAGTCTCCGCAGACGGCCCGCCAGTTGAGGACCACGAAGTCACCCGGCGCGACGTCGGTGACGCCGTCGCCCACCTGCTCGACGATGCCAGCGGCCTCGTGGCCGAGCAGGAACGGGTACTCGTCGTTGATGCCGCCCTCGCGGTAGTGCAGGTCGGTGTGGCAGACCCCGCAGGACTGGATCCGGACGATCGCCTCACCGGGGCCCGGATCGGGCACCACGATCGTGGTGACCTCGACCGGTGCTCCCTTGCTGCGGGAGATGACTCCCCGGACTTGCTGGCTCACTTCGCCTCCTGCTGGTGGTCTGCGGCAGGGACCGGATGCCGGCAGGTGTGTGAAACCGGGCTCGGCGATAGGCCCCTGCCGAACCTACCGCGCTCACCACGGCCGGCCCCAGCCGACCGGGCGGCGGGTTATCGCGGGTCACGTGGGGTACGCGGGCCGAAGTTCCGACCACGGCCACCAGGAGTGATCATGAAACTCGCGCATCTGCCGCTGCGTGTCAGCATCGGCGCGTACTTCCTCAACTCGGGTCTGAGCAAGCGGAACCTGGAGGGCGAGGCCGCGGCAGGCATGCACGGAATGGCGGCGGCGGCCATGCCGCAGCTCAAGCAGTTCGAGCCGGCGCGTTTCGCCAAGCTGCTGTCGTACTCCGAGATCGCGTTGGGGGCCGCGCTGCTCGCGCCGTTCGTCCCGACGCCCCTGGTGGGTCTCGGCCTCACCGCGTTCAGCGCGGGCCTGGTGCAGCTGTACCTGAAGACACCGGGGATGCGGGAGCCGGGCAGCATCCGCCCGACCCAGCAGGGCGTCGGCCTGGCCAAGGACGTGTGGCTTGTCGGCGCTGGGCTGACGATGGTCCTGGAGGGGCTGACCCACGGGCGCCGACGCCACTGACCTCGGCGGTGACCCATTCGCGTTCGGTGCGGCCGTTCTACCGGCCGATGCGGCCGCGCAGCCGCGACGAGCCGCACCGCACGGCCACGCCGCTGGAACTCCTCTTCGACCTGTGTTTCGTGGTGGCCGTGGCGCAGGCCGCGACCAGCCTGCACCACGACGTCGCCGAGGGCCGCCTCGGTCACGCGGTGACCAGCTACGTGATGGTGTTCTTCGCGATCTGGTGGTCGTGGATGAACTTCACCTGGTTCGCGTCGGCGTACGACACCGACGACGATGTCTACCGGCTCACCACGCTCGTGCAGATCTCCGGCGCGTTGATCCTGGCCGCCGGGGTGCCCCGCGCCTTCGCCGACGGCGACTTCGCCGTCATCACCTACGGGTACGTGGTGATGCGGCTGGCCGCCGTCGCGCAGTGGACCCGGGCCGCCGCCGGGGACCCGGCACACCGTGCGGCGGCACGCCGGTACGCGATCGGGGTGACAGTGGTGCAGCTCGGCTGGTTGCTGCGGCTCACGCTTCCCGACGAGGGGGGCATCGCGTCGTTCGTGCTGTTGGGGCTGGCCGACCTGCTGGTGCCGGCGGTCGCCGAGCGGCCCGGCATGACACCGTGGCACCCCGGGCACATCGGCGAGCGGTACGGGCTGTTCACCCTCATCGTGCTCGGCGAGGCGGTACTGGCGATCTCGGTGGCGATCCAGACCGGCCTCGACGCCGGCGACCATCAGCTCTGGTCACTCGCGGCGGCCGGTGCGGCAATCGTCTTCGCCCTCTGGTGGCTCTACTTCGACAGGCCGATCGAGGCGCCGGACCGGCTGCCTTACTCCCTGATCTGGGGCTACGGCCACTACCTGATCTTCGCGGCGGTCGCGGCGGTCGGCGCGGGCCTGACGGTGGTGGTGGACCACGAGCGGCACCTCGGCCACATCTCCGGCATCACCGCCGGCTACGCGGTGGCCATCCCGATGGCTGTCTTCCTGCTGACCGTGTGGGTGCTGCACGTCCGCCGCCAGCAGCACGGCGGTGTGGTCGTGGCCTACCCGGTCGTCGCCGGGCTGGCGCTGCTCGCGCCGCTGGGGCCGGCCCCGGTGCAGATGCTGGCGCTGCTGCTTGTCGCCCTGGTGGCGCTCACCGTCCTGCTGCGTCGGCGCGACGACGGTGCCGCGCCAATGCGAGCCGAGGCGGGCCGGGCCTGACCTCGGCGCGGCATAGTTCGGTGATAGGACCCGAATATGCGGCACGAGTTTGGGCGCGGCGGCCCGGAAGTCGGCAGAATTGCGGCATGCTTCGCCGCCGATGGCTGTTGGCCGACCAACTCGGGCCACATTTCCTCGACGACCCTGCTCAGCCGGTGCTGCTGGTGGAGATCCAGGAGTTGTTCCGCCGTCGGCCGATGCACAGGCAGAAGGCACACCTGATCCTCTCGGCAGTGCGGCACCGCGCCGCCGAGCTGGGTGATCGGGCGCTGCTGCTGCGCACCGACACGTTCCGCGAGGCACTGGCACAGGTCGCCGAGCCCGTCGAGGTGAGCCATCCGCACTCCTGGGCGGCCCTGCGCTTCGCCCGCACGGTGCCCGGGCTGACGGTGCTGCCGGCTCGTGGCTTCATCACCAGCCAGGCCGACTTCGCCGCCTGGGCGGACCGGACCCGGCGCGGCCCGCTGCGGATGGCCGACCACTACCGCCACGTCCGCCGTCAGCACATCGTGCTGACCGGGCCTGTCAACGCCGCCGGGCAGACCCGCCATCCGGGTGCGCAGGGCCGTGCCGAACCCCCGCCGCCGATCGTCGAGGACGACATCGACGCGCAGGTCCGCCGCGACCTGGACGTGTGGGCCGCCGACGGGGTGCGGTTCGTCGGCCGGGACGGCCCCCGGCAGCACCCCGCCACGCACGCCGAGGCGCAGGCCCGGCTGGAGCACTTCCTCACCCACCGGCTGCCCGAGTACGGCCGCTACGCCGACGTGATGAGCGCCGACGACCCGCTGTTCGCGCACTCCGCGCTCTCGTCCTCGTTCAACCTCGGGCTGCTGCACCCGGAGCCGGCCGTACGCGCCGCCGAGCAGGCGTGGCGGGCCGGCACGGCCCCGCGGACGGCGGTCGAGCCGTTCATCCGCGGGCTGCTCGGCTGGCGGGAGTTCCTGTGGCAGCTGTACTGGTATTTCGAGCCCCGGTTCCGGGGCGCGGACTGGCTGGCCGCCACCGAACCGATCCCGGACTGGTTCGCCGACCTCGACGCCGACGCGGTGGAGGCGCGCTGCCTGGCCGACGTGCTCGCCGCCGTCCGGGACCGGGCGTGGACGCACCAGACGCCCCGGCTGCTGGTGCTGGGCAACTACGCGTTGCAGCGCGGCTGGCGTCCGGCCGAGGTGGCGGACTGGTTCGAGCGCTGCTTCGTCGACGGCACCGACTGGGTGATGAACGCGACGGTGATCGGCATGAGCCAGTACGCCGACCTGTCCAGGGTGGACACCCGCCCGTACGCGGTGGACGGCACCGACATCGACGAGATCAGCGACTACTGCGGCGGCTGCCGGTATGTGCCGGAGCGGGCGCTTGGCGACCTGGCCTGCCCGTACACCGGGGGGTTCGAGAGTTTCCTGCACCGCAACCGGGAGCGGCTGGTGACCGACCCCCGGCTCGCCGCGGAGTTGGCGCGCCGCGACGAGCCGGAGCACCGCGAGGCGGTGGTGGCGCAGGAGGAGAAGCGGGGCAGCACCGCCCCGTGACGGGCCGCCGGTCGCCGATGGTGACGTGCTGAGTCAGTCGGGCACCCGGGTCGACGTCATGATCCAGTTCGTCTCCCAGGTGCGTTCGCCGTCGACCGAGAACGCCTGCTCCCAGCGGGCCGTGGTCGCGGTGATCTCCGACCAGATGAACCGGCACCGCACCGGTCGCCCCTCGTGCTGGTCGTCGGCGTAGAAGCGGCCCACGCCGTCGACGAAACGGCCCACCATCGGCGGCGGCTCCACCACTCCGCGACCGCTGTTCATCCAGTAGATCGACCACTGTTCGCGTACCGGGTCGAAGAGTCTGATCGTGGCGCCGGAGAAGCCCTTGGTCGGAAAGGTGACCTCGTCGAAGTTGCCGCCGCCGCCGAAGAAGCTGTGCGCGACCGACACCCCCGGAAACTCGTCCCACTCGTCGCAGCCGGCCAGCCGCTCACGCAACCGCCGGTTGGCCACGTTCCAGGTGCCCACGTAGAAGTCGAAGTCGCCCATCAGCGGCCCACCGGCCCTTCCGCTCGCGTGTCCCGCAGATAGCCGGGCAGGTCGGGGCTCTCCGGCGCCAGCATGTGCCGCACCCAGGCGGCCCGCTCGTGCTCCAGCACCGCCACCTCCCACACACAGCCCACGACGGGACGGCGCAGTTGGACGAAATGTGCGGGGTCCTGGTCCGGGCAGTCCAGCACGGGCTGCCCCGCCACCCCGACACGGATCTCCAGCGCGTTGTCCCACACCCAGGTGTACGCCAGCAGGTAGGCACCGGTGTCCGCGCCCCGGTGCAGCACCACCCACCCGGCGGCCGGGGTGCCGTCGCGCGGGGCGTCGGCCAGCAGCGCCGGCAGCAGGTCGTAGGCGGCCTTCTCCACCTCCGGCTCGATACGCCGCTCCGGCTGGTCGACGTGGTAGCGCTTGAGCTGTCGACCGTCCACCATGATCGGTCCCGGGGTTGTCAGATCCTTGTCGCGAAAGGCCATGCCGGGACGGTACGACCGCTCCCCTGACAGCTAGTGTCAGTGAAGTGCGGGCCAGTCGACTTCTCTCCGTCCTGCTGCTGCTCCAGTCGCACGGCCGGCTGACCGCGGCACAGCTCGCCGAGCGGCTGGCCGTCTCCCCGCGCACCATCTACCGGGACGTGGAGTCGCTTCACGCCGCCGGCATCCCGCTGTACGGGGAGGCCGGGCACGCCGGCGGCTACCAACTTGTCGACGGTTGGCGCACCCGGCTGACCGGCCTGACCGCCGAGGAGGCCGACAGGCTCTTCCTGGCCGGGCTGCCCGGCCCCGCCGACGAGCTGGGCTACGGCGACGTGGTGGCCGCGCTGCAACTCAAGCTGCACGCCGCGCTGCCGGCGCCGCTGCGCGACCGGGCCACCCAACTCCAGCAACGCTTCCACCTGGACACCCCCGGCTGGTACGCCGACGGCGACGCCTCCCCCGAGCTGGCCCGCACCGCCGAGGCCGTCTGGCGACAGCACCGCGTCGAGGTGCGCTACCGCAGCTGGCGCGGCGAGGTGACACGGGTGCTGGAGCCGTACGGCCTGGTGCTCAAGGGCGGCCGGTGGTACGTGGTGGCCACCCAGCCCGGCCGGTACGAACCGGCGACCTACCGGGTCAACCAGATCCTCGCCCTGACCCCGCTCGCGCAGGAGTTCGAGCGGCCTGCCGACTTCGACCTGCCGACCTGGTGGCGGGAGCACGTCGTGGGGTTCCGCGCCCGGCTGCACCGGGACGAGGCCACCGTCCGGCTCTCCCCCGCCGGCCGGGAACGGCTGCGGGAGATCGGCAGCGATCCGGTGGTGGCCGCCGTGGACGCCAGCGCCGGACCACCCGACGCGCACGGGTGGGTGACCGCCGTGCTGCCCATCGAGTCGCTCACCCACGCCCACGGTGACCTGCTGCGCCTCGGCGCCGACGTGGAGGTGCTGACCCCTGTCGCGCTCCGCGAGCGCCTGGCCGCCACGGCGGCCGGCCTGGCCGCCCTCTACGCCCCCACCGCGCAGCCGGCACGACAGCGCCGGCGTGGCGGGCCACCCCTCGCGAGTACGAGTCGGTAAACGGCCAGCCGGCACGGTCTGGGAGAGTGTGTCACCGTGGATGCGCTCTCGGTACGGGGACTTGGCCGCAACTTCGGCAATCTGGTCGTGCTCGACGATGTGAGCTTCACGCTCGCGGCGGGCCGGATCGCTGTGGTGCTCGGCCCCAACGGCAGCGGCAAGACCACCCTGCTGCGCTGCGTGGTCGGCGCCGACCGGCCGGACACGGGTGAGGTGCTCGTGCAGGGCCGCCGCGCCGACGAGACCGATCCGCAGATTCGCGCGCTGGTGGCCGCCGCCCTTGACGACATCGACTTCTTCCCCGACCTGTCAGTGGTCGAGCACCTGGAGTTGGTCGCGTACGCCCACGGGGGCAACGCCGAGCCGGTCGAGGAAGTCCTCACCGAGCTGGGCCTGGAGCCGGCCCGTGACCAGCTGCCGGTGACCCTCTCCAGCGGTCAGCGTCGTCGGCTGGCGCTGGCGTCCTGCTTCGTACGCCCCCGCCGGGTGCTGATCCTGGACGAGCCGGAGCAGCGGCTGGACGTGCGTGGCCGGCAGTGGCTGGCCGATCGGCTGCGCCGGGAGCGGGACGCCGGCACCGCCGTGCTGCTGGCCTCGCACGACCCGGAGTTGATCGACGCGGTGGTCGACGAGCGGATCGAGATCGGCAGGTGACCACCCAGCCGACCACGATCGCCCCGGCGCCTGCCGAGCTGCCCACGGCCCGGCAGGTGCGTACGCGCCTGCGTCAGGCCCGCCGTCGCCACCACGAGCACTCCCTCGGCGACGTGCTGGGCGACGCGTACGTCATGGTCCTGTTCGTGGGCATGTACGGCTGGTTCGCGATAAGCGCCAGCCGCGACATGCTTGCCTCCCCGACCATCGGCCGCGCCGACCCGGGGGTGCGATGGTGGTTGGCGGTGGCGGCGCTGCTGGCCGGCGCCGGGCTCGCCTGGCGGGGTCTGCGGGCGCTGGGCCCGCTGCTTGTCACCCCGGCCACGCAGAGCTGGGTGACGAGCGCGCCCGTCGACCGGCGGGCCTGGCTGGCGCCGCGCCTCGGTGTCCTGCTGGCGGGCGCGGCGACCGGCACGGCGCTGCTCGGCGTGGCCGTGGCAGTGCTGGGCGGCACCACCGACCCGGGCGCCCTGGGCTGGGCGGCGGGCGCCGGCGCCGGGTGGGGCGCCGCCGCGCTGGCGCTGAGCGTCGTCGCGCAGGGCGGCCGGACGGGCCGGCGGTGGCCCACGCTCGTCGGGGCGGTGCCGATGGTGACGGCCGGCGTCGTCACGGCCGCGGTGGTGCTCGCCGGTCGACTCGGGGACGGGCTGCCCCGGCCCGCGGCGCTGCCGACGACCGCGCTTGTCGCCGTGGGGGTGCCGCTCGCGGTCGCCGGCACGGTCTTCGCGGTCCGCGCGCTGCCCCGGGTGGACCGGGCCACGCTTACCACCGGCGCGCAGTTCGCCAACGCCGCCGCCACGGCGACGATCCTGCTCGACCCCAGCCTGCTCACCGGCCTGATGGAGAGCCGGCGGTGGCGCCGCATCGGCCGGGTCCGCAGCAGCCGGATCCTGCCCGGGCCGGGCTGGTGGGCGCTGTTGCAGGCCGACATACGCCGGCTGCGCCGCCACCCCAGCGCCCTGCTGATCTGGGCGGCGCTCATCGGCGTCCAGTACGCTGCCGCGCTCGCCCTGCCCGGGCTGGCCGGCGCCGCGCAGGTCGTGTTCGCCTACCTCGCCACCGGCCGGCTCACCGGCGGCCTGCGGTCGATCAGCCGGTCACCGGGGTTGCGCCGGGCGCTCGGCGGCAGCGACAACCTGCTGCGCGGGATCCACGTGGTGGTGCCGGCGATCGGCGCGGGCCTGTGGTGGCTGCTGACCCTGCCCACCGTCGAGCCCGGGCCGCCCTGGCTGGCGCCGACGCTGGCGCTCGGCGTGGTGGCCGCCGCCTGGCGGGCCGGCACCCGGCCGCCGATCAACTACGGCGGCGCGACTGTCAACACGCCGTTCGGGATGATCCCGGTGGACCTGCTGCGCCAGGGCTCGCGCGGGCCGGCGCTGCTTGCCGTGCTGGTGCTCGTCCAACTGTTCCTGCGCTGACCAGCCCGACGGCTCACCTGGTTGCGGGCCGGTGTCGCCGCTCAGTCGTCAGACGCTGTGGATCAGGGCGCGCAGCGCGGCGGCGACCTGCGTGACGCCGTTCTCGATCTCGGTCGTCGTGCGGGCCGCGTAACCGAGAACCAGACCGGGCCGGTACGGGCGCTGGCAGTGCCAGGTCAGGGGTTGCACCTTCACGCCGCGCGCCAGTGTGGCCGCCGCCAGGTCGGTGTCCGCCACGGCGCCCGGCACGGTGATCATCAGGTGCAGCCCGGCCGCGGCGCCGTGCGCCGTGGTGCCCGGCAGGTGCCGGGTCAGGGCGGCGATCATCGCATCCCGGCGGCGGATGTGCCGGCGGCGCAGCAGCCGCAGGTGCCGATCCAGCGCGCCGGAGGTCATCAGCTCCGCCAGCACCAGTTGCGGCAGCACCGCGTTGCCCAGGTCGGCGTTGCGTTTCGCGGCCACCACCGCCTCGCGCCAGCGGGACGGCACGAGCAGCCAGCCCACCCGCAGCGCCGGGGCGAGCAGCTTGGACACGCTGCCGGTGTAGAAGACCTGCTCGGGCAGCAGGCCGCGCAACGCCGGCACCGGTGGACGGTCGTAGCGGTGCTCGGCGTCGTAGTCGTCCTCGATGATCACACCGCCGGCCCGCGCCCACTCGACGAGCCGCCGGCGGCGGTCACCGTCGAGCACCACGCCTGTCGGAAACTGGTGCGCGGGGGTGAGCAGCACCGCCGGGGCGCCGCTTGCGGCCAGCTCGTCGACACGCAGGCCGGCGTCGTCCACGGCGATCGGCGGAGTGGCCATCCGCCAGTTGTTCAGGTGCTGGCGTACGCCGAGTGAGCCCGGGTCCTCGACGGCGATCCGGTCGATGCCGGCCGGGCCGAACGCCTGGGCGAGCAGCCCGAGCGCCTGGGACACGCCGGCCACGATGATCACGTCGGCGGGGTCGACGGCGATGCCGCGGCTGCGGGCCAGTCGGGCGGCCACGGCCTGCCGCAGCACGGGCGCGCCGCACGGGTCGCCGTAGCCGAGGTCGGCCGCGGTCAGGCGACGCAGCACGGTCCGCTCGGCGCGCAGCCAGTCCGCTCGGGGAAAAGCAGTCAGGTCGGGTACGCCGGGCGTCAGGTCGATCGTCGCTCGTGCCGCGCGTACCGCGTCGAAGATGTCGCTGCCCGGTGCCGGCGGGAAGAGCGCCGCCGGTGCCGGTGCGGCGGTCGGGGCGGGTGCCGGCGGTGCCGGCGCGGCCGGGCTGCCGACCACCACAGTCCCGGCCCGTCCCCGGCCGGTGAGGTGGCCCTCCTCGGTGAGCCGCTGGTACGCCTCGGTCACCACACCTCTGGAGACGCCGAGGTCGGCGGCGAGCAGGCGGGTGGCGGGAAGTCGATCGCCGATCGAAACCCGGCCCTCGGCGATGGCCTGCCGCAGCCGCGCGGCCAGCCAGTCGGCGCGTCCGCCGGGCGGCGCGTCGGCGATGGTCAGGTGCAAAAAATCCGACCCGGCCGATATGGACCCCTCGGGCGCGTTCGGTATGGCCCTGCTCATCGGACCATCGTGGCAGCAAAGTGGGCAGGAGACCGTCCCACCCACCACGCCGGAGGACAACCGTGACCGTCCCGTTCCTGATCACCACGCTGGTCGTGGTGGTAACCCCGGGCACCGGGGTGTTCTTCACCCTCTCCGCCGGGCTCTCGCGAGGCGCCCGAGCCGGGGTGCTGGCGGCGTTCGCCTGCACGCTGGGCGTGGTGCCGCACCTGCTGGCGGCGATGACCGGGCTGGCCGCTCTGATGCAGACGAGCGCGACCGCGTTCGAGGTGGTCCGGTACCTCGGCGTCGGCTACCTGCTCTACCTGGCCTGGTCGACGGTGCGGGACCGCAGCGCCTTCACGGCCGGCGGCGATCAACCGGCCCGCTCGGCGACCCGGGTGATCGTCTCCGGGGTCCTGGTGAACCTGCTCAACCCCAAGCCGACGCTGTTCTTCGTCGCGTTCCTCCCCCAGTTCGTGGACACCACAGCCCCCGGCTCGACCCGGGCGATGCTCGTCTGCGGCGCGGTGTTCATGCTGCTCACCTTCGCGGTGTTCAGCGGCTACGGCATCTTCGCCGCCCGCGTACGGGACCGGGTGCTGACCCGCCCCCGTGTCACCGACTGGCTGCGCCGGTCCGTCGCCGGCACGTTCGTCGCACTCGGCGTGACACTCGCCCTCACCGAACGATAGGAGTCCCGTGCGGTTCGCACACTCGGCGCAGCTACGCGCCGCATACCCCGACCTGTTTGCCGGCGTGGTGCAGGCGACCGGGATCACCGCCACAGCCGACGTCGGCGAGCGCACCGCCGGCTACCTGGCCCTCGCCCGGCAGCGGTTGGCCGGCGGCACCGAGAGCACCTTCGCGGAGATCCAGGCGTGGCGGCGGGCGTACACGGCCATGGGGTTGCGGCCCACCCAGTACCGGTGCGCCGCCGAGGCGTTGCTGCGCCGGCTGCGCCTGGACGGCGAACTGCCCCGGCTGCACCCGCTCGTCGATCTGTGCAACGCCGTCTCGGCCGCGTACGCCATCCCGGTCGCGGTGTTGGACCTGGACCGGGTCGACGGCGACCTGACCGTCCGGCTGGCACACGGCGACGAGGAGTACGTGACGTTCGCGGGCGACACCGAACATCCCGACCCGGGCGAGGTGACCTACGCCGACGCCGCCGGGCGCGCCCACGCGCGGCGGTGGGTCAATCGGCAGAGCGGCCTCTCGGCCGTCCGGGCGGAGACGTCGTCCGTGCTGATCGTCGCCGAGGCGCTGCACGCCGACGCCGAGCCGGCCGTGACACGGCTGGTCGCCGCGCTGGTGACGGACCTGACCGCCGGGTGGGGTCCACCGGTGGCCTCCGCCGTGCTGACCTCCGCCGCGCCACAGTTCACCGTGCGGGCGGCCACCGCGCCCGGTCAGGCGGTGACGCCCTAGACGACGGTGACGGTCGTCGTGGCCCTGGGGTCTGCGCAGTGGCGGCCGGGCGTCGTGAAACGCGACAGCGAGCGGCGAAACCGGCACGTTCCCAGTTCCGCGACGGTTGGCGACGCGCACGGACGGTGACCCCCGACCGGCCCGGTCGAGGTGCCGCGCAGGACAATGGTGGTCCCGACCACCGGAGGCTGTCGCATGTCGTCCGACCCCGCGCCGCCGCCCGGCTCGGCGCAGTTGCGCGCCGACTGCGCGCGCTGCTTCGGGTTGTGCTGCGTGGTGCCCGCCTTCGCCGCGTCGGCGGACTTCGCGATCGACAAGCCGGCCGGGCGGCCCTGCCCCAACCTGCGCCCGGACCACCGCTGCGGCATCCACACGCAGCTCCGCGAGCGCGGGTTCCCGGGCTGCACGGTGTTCGACTGCTTCGGCGCCGGGCAGCAGGTCGCCCAGGTCACCTTCGGCGGTCGGGACTGGCGGGACGCGCCGGAGACGCTACCGGCGATGGCCGAGGCGTTCACCGTGCTGCGGGCGCTGCACGAGCTTCTCTGGTATCTCACCGAGGCTCTGGCGCTGCGCCCGCCGGCAGGGTTGCGCGCCGACCTGGAACGTGCCCGCGCCGACACGGCCGCGCTCACCGCCGCCGACCTGGCGCGGCTGCGCACGGTGGACGTCGCCGCGCACCGCGACCGGGTCAACCCGCTGCTGTCCGGGGCCGGCGACGCGGCGCGGTCCCCAGGAGGCGCCGATCATCGAGGTGCCCGGCTGATCGGGGCGGACCTACGCCGGTCGGACCTGCGGCGGGCCAACCTGCGCGGGGCGCTGCTGATCGGCGCCGACCTGCGCGGCGTCGACCTGGGCCAGGCCGACGTCACAGGCGCGGACCTGCGCGGGGCCGACCTGCGGGGCGCGGACCTGCGCGGCACCCTCTTCCTGCACCAGACCCAACTGGACGCCGCCCGGGGCGACGCGCGCACCGGCCTGCCGGCGACGCTCACCCGGCCGGCGCACTGGACGGCCCTGCCACTCACACCGGTACGCCGCGCTGCGCCCGCCGCCACAACCCGCCGACGCCGACGCCACTGACCGTCAGCACGGTGCCCGACGGAGGAGGCGGCAGGCGGGCGAGGTTTCGCTGAGCCGACGCCGGGTAGCCACCGCCGACGCGGAGCGGCATCGACGGGGGGCACGGCGTGGGTTTCCGAAAGCGTGACGGTGCGGAACCGGCGGACCCGGCACACGCCGAGGACGAAGCCGGTCAAGTGCCGTTGGTGCAGGTCGAGGCGGACACCGAGGTCCCGCCGCCGGACGACACCGACGCACGGCCGGACATCGTGACCGAGGACAACGGCTCGGGTATGACGGGCGGGTCGTCCGGAAGCAGTGGCGGCGGATCGAGCATGCCCGGCCATCCGGACGCGGCACGCTGACACGCGGCGCGATCAGCGGCTGACCGCCCGGCGCAGGGTCAGCGGCTGGCCGGCGCGGCGGCCCGCGCCTCGGTCATGCCCTTGTTGGCAAGCCCGTCGGCCCGCTCGTTCTCCGGGTGCCCGTTGTGCCCCTTGACCCACAGCCAGGTCACCTGGTGCCGCTCGCAGGCCGCCTCCAGCCGCTGCCACAGGTCGGCGTTCTTCACCGGCTGCTTCGCGGCGGTCAGCCAACCGTTGCGCTTCCACGACGCCAGCCAACTCGTGATGCCGTTGCGCACGTAGGTGCTGTCGGTGTGCAGCTCCACGGTGACCGGCCGGTTCAGGCTCTCCAACGCCTGGATGGCGGCCATCAACTCCATCCGGTTGTTAGTGGTCGGCGTGGCCTCACCGCCGCACAACTCCCGCTCGTGGTCGCCGTAGCGCAACAGCGCACCCCAGCCGCCCGGACCGGGGTTGCCACTGCACGCCCCGTCGGTCCAGATCTGCACACCCCTGCCGGCCGCCACGTCCACCATGGCAGGCAACCTACCGGGCGGCGACGTCGCAGGTCCTGCTCGGGGGGCATCCACGCCGGCCGGCGAAAATCGAGCGCGCCGGCCCGGCCCGGTCTGCCAGAGTCGATCCCGTGAACGGGAGCTGGGACGGCCTGCGGGCCGAGGTGCGGCAGACGATCGACAAGCTGATCACCAGCGGGCGGGAATCCGGCGTGCAGGCCGCCGCATACCTCGACGGTGAGCCGATCCTGGAGGTGCACGCGGGCAGCGCCGACCGGGCCACCGGTCGGCCGTTGACCGCCGACACGCCGATCTGGAGCGTGTCCACCGGCAAGGTCCTCACCGCGACTGTGGTGCATGTGCTGGCCGAGCGCGCCGGGCTGGACTACGACCTGCCGATCGCCGAGGTGTGGCCGGAGTTCGCCCGGCACGGCAAGGACCGCGTCACCCTGCGGCACGCGCTCACCCACACCGCGGGCGTGCCCGCCCTGCCGGAGGCCATCACGCCGGAGGACTTCGCCGACTGGGACCGGATGTGCGCGATCCTTGCCGACACCGAGCCGATCGCCCCGCCCGGCGAGTTGAAGGCGTACCACGCGTGGACGTTCGGCTGGCTTGTCGGTGAGGTGGTCCGCCGGGCGACCGGCCGGCGCGTCTCGGAGGTGCTCGCCGAGGACGTGGCCGGGCCGCTCGGGGTCGCCGACGAGCTGTACCTCGCGGTGCCGGCGGGCGACCTGGACCGGCTGGCCCGGGTGGAGGACCGCAACCTGTCGGCGCTGTTCGACTACGCGAGTGCCAACCTGCCGAACTTCGACCGTGTCGCCCCGGCCGGCGTCCGGCCGGGCGCGGAGATCGGCAGCCGCGCCGACTTCCTCACCGCCGAGGTGCCGGCCACCGGCACCATGACCGCCCGCGCGGCGGCACGGATGCTCGCCGCGCTCATCGGCGAGGTGGACGGTGTCCGGCTGATCTCGCCGGCCCGGCTGACCACCGCCACGACGCCCGCCGGGGCCGGCCCGGAGTGGGTGTTCGGGCAGGAGGCGACCTGGGGCCTCGGGTACGCGGTGGATGCCGACGGTTCGTTCGGTGCCGCCGGCAGCGGCGGGAGCCTCGCGTACGCGTACCCGGATCTGGGGTTGACAGTGGCGGCGACGAAGACGCTGCTCGGGGCCGGTGACGGCGACCCGATGGAGGATCTGCGGGTGCTGGTCCGCAATGCGGTGGCCGCCCGGCGCTGAGCTGTCCGGAGTCAGCCGGGCCCCGGCCGGTCGTCGCGCCCGGGGTGAGCGCCCACCACGGCGGCCGGGATGGGCGGCGCGGGCCGGGCGGGCCGCAGCCGGTCGCGGACGCGGTGCGCCGCGTCGCCTGCGGTGGCGGCGATCATCGGCAGCAGCCGCGTGGAACTCATGATCGCGATCTCCTCGGCCGGGGTGGTCCCGCCGTCGAGGAAGCGCAGCACCCGCTCGGCCGGGTTGCGGTCGAAGAGCCGGTCGAAGAAGTCGGGGCCGCCGACCCCACCCCGGTCCAGGGCGCGCAGCGCCACCGCGTCCATCCAGCGGTGCCGCCGGGGGTACGCCGGGGCGGGCACCGGCGCCCGGCCGGCGGCGAGAGCGCGGGCCACCTGGTCGGCCTGGCGGTACATGGCCGAGAACGTGAAGCCTGTGGAGGGGCGGGTGGCGCCGCCTGCCGTTCCGAGGCGTACGACGCGTGGTGAGGGTCGGGCCGGGAACGGCGCGTCGGTCATCGGGATCACCCCGTTCTCCACCTCGCGCACCCTCAGCCCGGCCGGGTCCAGCCCGAGCAGGTCCCGGTACGAGGCCAGCGCCGCGTCGTAGCCGGCGTCGGTGAGCAGGTCCGGCGAGAACTCGGTGTACTCGACGAGGGCGTAACGGTCGCTCACCGGCAGCACGTACCCGAAGGAGACGCCCCGGGGCGGCTGCGGGGTGCGGAAGTCCATGAGCACCGCCCGCCGCCTGTCGAACACCGGCCGGTCGGCCTCCAGCCACCAGCCGCGGAAGTGCTGCAACCAGGTGGTCCGCCCGGGTCTCGCCGGTGGGCGGGGGCGGGAGTCGAGCACCCAGCCGGCCCGGACGCTCTGCCCGCCGCCGGTACGCACCAGCACATGCGTACCGTCGTCGGTCACCGTCTCGGCGGGCGCGAGGATCCGGGTGACACCCAGGCGGCGTTCGGCCTCGGCAGCCGCGTCGTAGACCGGGCCGGAGCGGAGCATCGCGTACCGCAGGGGGGCCAGGTCCAGGACGCGACGCCGCGACGCCGTGGCCACCTCGACCTGCTGCCAGCTCGCGCTGAGCATCGGGTCCAGGTCGCTGTCGGGGTGACCCCAGAACGCCCAGGTGCGGTCCTGGCCGCGTCGGCGCACCGGGTCGACGACGGCGATCCGCCTGTCGCGCACACCGTGCCGGTCCAACGCGGCGAGCAGCAGCGACGCGGCGCCGCCGCCGCCGAGCAGGGCGAGGTCGACGTCGAGCGGCGCGGAATCGGTCACCGCACCCACGCTGCCACACGGTCCCGTCCGATCGCGCGTCGCCATCCGGCGCCCGATACGCGGCGCGGCCCGGCGAACCGGGTCTTTGCGCGACTCTCCCCGCCTTCGGGGGGACACGTGACGGCAACGAAGAATTCTCATTTTCACCGGATCGAGGACCCAACCCACCTAGGGTTGGGCACACCGGTGCTAGTCACGGAGTTGGCCACCCGAACGACGTCCCACGCAGTCAGCGGACGAAAAGTGAGGGAAGACGCGTATGAAGGTCTCAACAGCACTCTGCTCGGCGGCGCTCGGCGTGGGCCTCGGCACGCTCCTGCTGCCGGGCGCCGCACTGGCCGACACTGTCGTGTCACCGGCCACCACCCCGGTCGGAGGGACCGTCGTGCTCACCGCGACGACCTGCAACCCGAAGTCGGGTGACGCCATCTTCCGCGTCACCGGACCCAACCGCGACCAGAACGTCCGATCCACCACGGCCGCCGCCGGCGGCGGGCTGAGCGCCGAACTCTTCACCGCCGGGTTCACCCTGGGCACCTACACGGTGGCCGCGACCTGCGGCGACGGCAGCTCGGCGGGCAGCGCCACGTTCACCGTCACCCCGATCGGCGGCGCGCCCGCCGGCTCCGGCGGCGACACCCGTGACACCGGCGCCCTCGCCGCCGGTGGCACGCTGCTCGGCGCCGCCGCCGGCGGCGCGCTGATCCTGTACCGCCGGCGTCGCCCGGTGCCCACCGTCGCCTGATCGGCGGCTGCTCCATCCCTGAGGACGGGTGCCCGCGCCGGTGACACCGGCGCGGGCATCCCGACGATCCGGAGGTCAACACGTGTGGTGGCGGCGGACCCTACCGGCTGTTGTCGCCGTGGTCGGCCTGTCCGGCCTGGGGCTGGTCACCGTCGGCCTCACCGGCGGCCCGGCACGGCCACCACGCCCGCCCGCCGACGCTCCGACCCGAACCCAGCCCGCACCGGACCTGGCGCCACTGAACCGCGCCGCGCCGGTACGGGTGCAGATCCCCGCCATCGACGTCCACGCCGAGATCGTCCCGGTCGGCGTGGACGCCGCCGGGGTGCTGGAGGTGCCGCCGCTGGACCAGCCCACAATCGCCGGCTGGTACCGGCACGGGGCCAGCCCTGGCGAGACGGGCAACGCGGTCCTGGTGGGGCACGTCGACTCCCCGGCCGGCCCGGCGGTCTTCTTCGACCTCGGCCTGCTCCGCGCCGGCCAGCAGATCCAGGTCACCCGCGCCGACGCTCGGGTCACCACGTTCACCGTGGACGGCGTCCAGGCGTACCCCAAGGATCGTTTCCCCAGCGGCCTGGTCTACGGCCCGGCGGACACCGCCGGGCTGCGCCTCATCACCTGCGGCGGCCGATTCGACAGCACGACCGGCAACTACGTGGACAACGTCGTCGTGTTCGCCACCCGCACGGCCTGAGCCACCCGCACGGCCTGAGCCACCCGCCCGCTGTCGGGAGCCGGACCCTGCTCGGCAGGACGCGGCGGCTCTGACCGCCCGGCAAGGGGTGATCGACTCGGGTTCCTTGACGTCGGGGTGTCGGGCCCACCCGGATACCCCGATCCCCGTGATGTCGAGTGGATCATGCCCGGCCTGCGCGGCCCGACGCCCGGCGGTGGGGCAGGATGACGACGTGGGTAAGGGTGCGGGACGCCGACGGGCGAACACGACGACGGGACGGGCCTGCCCGTGCGGCTCCGGTCAGGCGTACGCGGACTGCTGCGCCCCGGCGCACGGCGGCGACAGCCCGGCAGCGACGGCCGAGGCGCTGATGCGCTCCCGGTTCAGCGCCTTCGCCCTCGGCGACACCGGCTACCTGCTGCGCAGTTGGCACTCCTCGACCCGGCCCGCCTCCCTCGAACTCGACCCGGGGCAGCGGTGGACCCGACTGGAGATCGTCGAGACCGAGCGGGGTGGCCTGCTCGACGCCACCGGCACCGTGACGTTCCACGCCCACTACCGGATCGCCGGACGGCCCGGCACCCTCACCGAACACAGCCGGTTCGTCCGCGAGGACGGCCGCTGGGTCTACCTCGACGGTGACCAGCCCTGACTGTGGCCTCGCCGCCGCTGCCAACCGGACGGTGGCGGCGCGACCGGGCCGGTGGACCCACCCGGATCGTCGTCGGCTTCGACGCTGTCGGCGAGTCGAAGGCCCGGTCAGCGTGGCCGCACGAGAAGCTGACCGGAGCCGAGCAGGCCGCCGAGCTGAAGGCGTGCTGGCGGGCCGCGTCGAGGGGAGACAACAGATGACCATGACGTTCATCAATCTGCCGGTGCGCGACCTGGCCACCGCCGCCGAGTTCTACCGAGCGCTCGGGTTCACCAGCGACCAAGCCGACCTGGACGGCGACACCATGGTGCTCACCATCTCCGACAGCACCCGGCTGGTGCTGCACCTCCGCTCCGGCTTCGAGTCGTACACAGGTGTCGCCGCCACGGACACGGAGACCAGCCGCGAGGTCGTCATCGGGCTGTCGGCGCAGAGCCGCGAGCAGGTCGACGAACTTGTCGACCAGGCGGCGGTCGCCGGCGGGCAGTCGCTCGGGCCCGGCACGGCCAACGGGCCGATGTACATGCGTGGTTTCCGCGACCTCGACGGCCACCAGTGGTCGTTCCTGCACCGGTCCAACTGAGCGAGGCCGTCGTCCGCCCCGGAGAACGTTCGGCGGGGCGGAGGACGTTCGGCGGGGCGGAGGACGTTCGGCGGGGCGGAGGACGTTCGGCGGGGCGGAGCCCGGAAGGGATCCGCCCCGCCGTGCCGTGCCGCCGCGTGTCAGCGCCGATTCGGGTCGACCGGCGGGATGACAGTTGTGCTCTCAATGTCGTCACTGGTGCGCGGGCCGGGCACCGTACCGCCGGCGCGCACCACCTGTGTCGTGTCGGCATCGCCCCAGCTCACCACCTGAGTGCTGTCCGGATCGCTGTGGGGACGCACCACCTGGGTGGCGTCCGAGTCGGCGGACACGCCCGCCCCCTGCGTGACGTCCGGGTCGGCCGGTCGGGTCACCACCTGGGTGGCTTCCGGGTCGCTGGTCACGGCCGACGGGCGGGCCGGCGTGGCGTCCGGGGCGGCGGCGCTCGACTGGCGGGCCAGCTCGGCCTCGGCGTCGCGGCGACCGGCCCGGTACGCCTGGGCGTGCTCGGCAATCAGCCGCGACTCCTGCTCCGCGCGGCTCAGCCACGCCTCCCACCGGCTCTGCATCGGACGGATCAGCCCACCGCCCACGCCGACGACGAGGATGCCGCCGATCGTGGCCAGCACCGCGATCAGGACAGGTGTGGTGACCGCGGTGGCCACCCCGATCTGGTTGAGCGCGGCGATGACACCGAGGCCGAGGATGAACACCGAGGCGATGGTGGCCAGCACCCGGCCGTACGACAGGCCGCCGAGCGCGCCGCTGATGATGTCCTTGACCGCGTTGGCGATGGCGGCGGCCACGACGACGATGACGATCGCGACGAAGGCGCGGGGCAGCCACGCGATCACCGCACCGAGCAGGTCGGAGATCGGGTTCGGCCCCCAGATGCCGAAGGCGAGCTGCAGGGTGAACAGCAGCAACCCGTAGTAGACGAGCTTCGCGACGATGTCGCTGGCGTCGTACCGGGATCGGCTCAGCGCGCGGCGGATGCCGCCGCGTTCGACGGCGCGGTCGAAGCCCACCCGTTCGAGGACCTTCTCCACGATCTTCAGCACGGCCTTGGCGATCAGCCATCCGGCCACCAGGATCGCCAGGAAGGCGACGGCCTTGGGCAGGAAGAGCATCACCGAGCGGAGAGCGTCGCCCACCGCGTCGCTGACGTTGTCACTCATCTGGTCATTCCTTAAGTGGGGCAGCCGGAACGGTCAGCCCCGGACCTACCCTCGACCCGACGGGCGGAAACGCCGCCCAGGCAGGGTCGCCCGCACAGCCGGGTGCTGGTGAACGAACAGCATGCGACCGCGTGGATCTAGCGCAGGGCCGAGCCTTGGCAATATTCTCCGGAGTACGTGCGGCCACTGGAGCTACTTTTCATCCCCTCGCCGTCGGCCGCAGGAGGAGATGCAATATGCACGTCGACCATTCCGAAATGGATCGCCGGACGCTGCTGCGGGCCGGTCTCGGCGCCGCCACTGTCGCCGTGGTCGGGAGTGAACTCGCGTTCCCGGGCGCCGCGCAGGCCGCTCCCGGCACCGACCTGGACTGGATCATCAGCTGCGACGAGTGGGCCGCCCGCCCACCGAAGGACCCGCTGTCGGTGAGCGCCATCGCCACCAACAAGATCATCGTGCACCACATGGCGTTCCCGAACGTCACCGACTACTCCCGCGAGCAGGCGGTCAAGCTGGCCCACGACTGCCAGGACCTGCACATGGACGGCAACGGGTGGTCGGACACCGGCCAGCACTTCACGGTGAGCCGGGGCGGTTACGTGCTGGAGGGCCGCCGGGGCAGCCTGGAGCGCCTCGAAGCCGGCGACCGGCAGATGATCTCGGCGCACTGCCCGGGCGAGAACGGCCGGGCCATCGGGATCGAGAACGAGGGCACCTACGTCACCGAGACGCCGCCGAAGGCCCTTACCGACTCCCTGGTCAAGCTCTGCGTCGCCGTCTGCCGGCAGTACGGGCTGCACGCGCACGACATCTTCGGCCACTGGGACTTTCGCGTTACCGAGTGCCCCGGAGCCGCCTTCTACCGGGAGTTCCCGGCGCTGCGGCGACGGGTGCACGCCGCCCTCGGCACCAAGCTCGGTGACGTGCCGGCGCGCCGCTGGCCGGACCTGTGGCGCTTCGTCAACTCGCCGTCGGTCCGGGTGGTGCAGCACCTGCTCGCGTACCGGAGCTACCCGGTGACGGCCAGCGGCACGTTCGACGCCGCGACAGTGGCCGCCGTGCAGGACTGGCAGGCCCGCAACGGCATCGCCGTGGACGTCGACGCCACGCTCACCACACCCACCTGGGAGACCCTCGTGCCGGAGTTGGACCAGCACGCCGCGGGCCCGCCGGTCACGGCCGTGCAGGAGATCCTCGCCACCAAGGGGTACGCGGTCACCGTCACCGGGGCGTACGACCACGCCACCCGGAAGGCGGTGCAGGACCTCCAGGCGCTGCACGGGCTGCCCCGCAACGGCAAGCTCAGCACCAGCACGTGGTGCGCGGTCGTGGGCGGGTCGGTCCGCCAGTCGTTCCAGCACCGCTGACCCCGAGCCAGGGCGGCGCGAACCCGCGCCGCCCTCGGCCCAGCGGGTGGGGTGTTCAGCGGTCCGAGCAGGGCGGCTCTCGCCGGTGCGGCGGTTTGGCCGAGGTCACGGGCGGAAAGAGTGCCGGCATGAGATGGGCCCGTCGAGCCGTACCCGCCGTCACCGCCGCCGTCGCCGCGCTCGCCGCGCGCGACCTGATCCAGCGCGACCACGCGCTGCTGCGCAACTTCCCGGTGCTCGGCCGCGCCCGCTACCTGCTGGAGGCGATCGGGCCGGAGCTTCGGCAGTACATCGTGGCCGGCAACAACGAGGAGCGGCCGTTCACCCGCGACCAGCGCCGCTGGGTGTACGCGTCGGCGAAGCAGCAGAACAACTACTTCGGCTTCGGCACGGACAACGACATCGAGTACACCCCCGGCTACCCGGTCATCAAGCACCGCACCTTCGGCCGTGCGGTGCCACCGTCCACTCCGACCGCCGGCCACGACGTACGGCTGCCCTGCGCCAAGGTGCTCGGCGCGGCCCGGGGGCGCGCCCGCGCGTTCCGACCGGAGTCGGTGGTCAACATCTCCGGAATGAGCTTCGGCTCGCTCTCCGGCAACGCCATCACCGCGCTCAACAAGGGTGCGGCGCTCGCCGGGTGCCTCCAGAACACCGGCGAGGGCGGTCTGTCGCCGTATCACCGCAACGGCGGTGACCTGGTCTTCCAGCTCGGCACGGCGTACTTTGGCTGCCGCGACGAGCACGGCCGTTTCAGCCTGGACCGGCTGAAGGACCTGGTCGCCGGCGCGCCGGTCAAGGCGTTGGAGATCAAGCTGAGCCAGGGCGCCAAGCCCAGCCTCGGCGGGCTGCTGCCCGGTGCGAAGGTGTCCGCCGAGATCGCCGCCACCCGGGGTATCCCGGCCGGTCAGGACTGCGTCAGCCCGTCCCGGCACGCCGAGTTCTCCGACTGCGACAGCCTCCTCGACTGGGTGGAGCTGCTGGCCGCCGAGACGGGCCTGCCGGTCGGCATCAAGTCGGCGGTCGGCGACCTGGGCTTCTGGCAGGAACTGGCCACCCTGATGCGCGACACCGGCCGGGGCGTGGACTTCGTGACGATCGACGGCGGCGAGGGCGGCACCGGCGCCGCACCACTGATCTTCACCGACTCCGTGTCGCTCCCGTTCCAGCAGGGCTTCTCCCGGGTCTACAAGGTCTTCGCCGAGCACGACCTGCACCAACAGGTGGTCTTCGTCGGCGGCGGCAAGCTCGGCCTGCCGGACAACGCCATCGTGGCCTTCGCGCTCGGCTGCGACCTGGTCAACGTCGGCCGCGAGGCGATGCTGTCGATCGGCTGCATCCAGGCGCAGAAGTGCCACACCGACACCTGCCCCACCGGCGTCGCGACGCAGAACGCGTGGCTCACCCGGGGCCTCGACCCGGCGTCGAAGTCGGTCCGGGCGGCCAACTACCTGCGGACGCTGCGCCGGGACCTGACCAAGGTCGCCGAGGCCTGCGGTGTGGAACACCCCGGCCTGATCGGCACGGACGCCGTGGAGATCCTGGACGGCCGCACCGGCTCCACCCCACTGCACAAGGTGTACGGCTACCAGCCGGACTGGGGCCTGCCCTCCCCCGCCGACCACAAGGAGATCATCCGGCTGATGGCACCGGAGGCACCACAGGGCGGCAGCGCTCCACCGTCGGCCACCGCCGTCGGCTGAGGTCCCGGACCGACGTCCCCCGCCTGACCTAGGCCGCGTCTGACAAATGGCCTTCGAGGGGCCCGGCTCGTCCTAGTAGGCGAGACGCTGGAGCCAGTCCTGCAGGAGTGCGGTCTCGACGGGGCGGAGCGGGACGATAGCTGGATCCGCCCCGCCGAGGGCGGCATCGAGCGCGAGGGCGCGAGCGGCGAGGGTGGAGTCCGGGGCTGGGCTCGCGTCGGTGGTCAGGGCGTCGATGAGTGCTTCTCGCATGCGCGGTGAGACCTCCGGGTCGCGTTCGCTCTCGGGGATGCCGATCAGGGAGAGCGTGGTGCCGGTTACCGCTGCCAGCGTGAGGTGGGCGGCAAGGACGGGCGGCACCCGTAGGCGGCCGTCGGAGGCGGCGCGGCCGAGGAACGTCATGAGGAGTTCCTGAGCCTCCCGCGCGGCAGGTGGGCGCCGGCCCGGGCGGTCGGTGCCGTACATCAGCAGGTAGAAGGCGGGGTGTTTCAGGCCGAAGTCGACATGCATGTCCCATCCGCGGCGCATGTCGTCGACCGGGTTGCCGCTCGACGACAAGGTGTGCTTCTGCGCCAAGTAAAGGTCGAAGGCGTGGATGGCCAGCGCCGAAAGGAGCCCGTCCTTGTCGCCGAAGAGCTGGTACAAGGAGGCGGCACGGATGCCTGCCGCCGCTGCGACGGCGCGGGTGGAGAGCGCCTGGGCGCCCTTCCGTTCCAAGAGCTCGGCTGCGACTTCCAGGATCTGCCGGCGACTGCGGGTCTTCGCATCATCCACGGTTGCAATGCTACGGCATAAGGCGTATCACTGGTTCGGCCAGCGATACGGGAGATACCGTCGCAGTGATACGGCAGGAGAGATCGATGAATCGTGTGGGATACGGCGCCATGCAGCTTGCGGGCCCTAAGGTCTGGGGATTCCCGGACGACCCGGAGGCGGCGCGGCGGGTGTTGCGCCTGGCTGTCGAGCTGGGCGTGACCTTCTTCGACACCGCGAACGCCTACGGGCCACGAACGGTAAACCAGCTGATCGGGCAGGCGCTGGGACCGATCCCCGAGGGCGTGATCGTGGGCAACAAGGTCGGCGCAGAGCGCGGCCCGGACAAGTCCTGGGTCGTCGACGGTCGCCCGGAGACGGTCCGGCGGCAGGTTCACGAGGCCCTTACCGACATGGGAACGGACGCGAGCGAGCTGACCTACCTCCGACTCGTCGGCGACACCCCCGGCGCGCACCAGGACGTACCGCTGGAGGAGTCGCTCGGCGCGCTCGTCCAGCTGCGAGAGCAGGGGCTGATCCGCCGCATCGGCCTGTCCGGCGCGTCCCCGCAGGTGCTGGCCCGCGCCCAGCAGATGACCCCCATCGCGGCGGTGCAGAACCGCTTCAACCTGCTTGACCGCAGCGGCGTCCAGGTCCTCGCCGACTGCGAGACCCAGGGCATCCTCTTCATCCCCTACTTTCCGCTGGCCGCCGGACGGCTCAGCGGCCACCAAGAGTTGACCGGCCCGGCAGAGCGCCTAGGTGCCACACCGGCCCAGATCGCACTGGCCTGGCTGCTGCGCCGTTCGCCCTCCATGGTCGTCATCCCCGGCACGAGCAGCACCGACCACCTGCGGTCCAACATCGCAGCTTCCGACGTTGCCGAACAATTGACCGACACCGAGGTCGCGCGCCTGACCGGACTCGTCGACGAGTCGCAAGCGGTCCTCGGCCAGCCCACGCCCCCCGCTCATGGCCACCGCTGAAAGGGCCCCGGGGATGTCGCTATCGACCTCGGCCGCATCTGACGAATGATCTTCGGGGTTCTGTGACGGCGCCCATATCGCCTTTCGGATGATGCATGTCGTGGCGATTCGGGGAGAGTCGCCCTGGTCCTCACGCCGGGCAACGTCAATGACGCCACCACGTTCGAGGCCGTGATGAACCCGGTCCGCGTCCCGCGTGCGGGCGCGCAATAAACGCGTGGAGCCGGCGACACGGGGGTGCCTATGGTGGCGCCGTGCTGATCAGACGCGAGACATTCGCTGACGTCGATGCCATCCGGGCGGTGCACTGCGCCGCCTTCGCCGCGCCGGACGGTGGTGACGGCGTACCCGTCGAGGCGACGCTCGTCGACGCGTTGCGGGCCGACGAGGGCTGGCTGCCCGCGTACTCCCTGGTGGCGACCGATTCGGACGGCCGGGTGGTGGGGCACGTGGTGGCCACCCGTGGTCGGGTGGGCGGCCAGCCGGTGGCGCTCGGGTTGGGGCCGGTCGGTGTGCTGCCCGACTGGCAGCGGCGCGGGGTCGGCAGCGCGTTGATGCACGCGGTGCTCGGCGCTGCCGACGCGCGGGACGAGGCCCTCGTGGTGCTGCTCGGGCACGCCGACTACTACCCGCGCTTCGGGTTCAGGCCCGCTGTCGAGTTGGGTGTCACCCCGCCGCAGCCATGGGCTCCGCAGTACTTCCAGGCACGGCCGTTGCACGCGTGGCGCGAGTCGATCCGCGGCGAGTTCCGCTACGCCCGGCCCTTCGACGACCTGTGACGCGACCGCACATCCGGCGGCGGCGTGACGCCGACCTCGACGGATGCGTCGCGGCGCTCATCGAGGTTCACCGCGTCGACGGGTACCCGATGAACTGGCCTGACGACCCGCGCCGCTGGCTGCGCGAGCCGCGCCCGGCACGGGCCTGGGTCGCCGTCGCCGTCGCCGCTGGCGCTGGCGCTGGCGCTGGCGCTGGCGCTGGCGCTGGCGCGGACATTGTCGGTCACGTCGCGGTGCACCGGGTGCCCGGCCCGGCCGGCGGGTCGCACGCCCGGCCGACAGCCGAGGTGGCTCGGCTGTTCGTGTCGCCGGCCGCGCGAGGGATGGCGCTGGGCAGCGCACTGCTGGCCCGGGCCCGCCGCTGGGCCAGTGTGCGCGGGACCGACCTGGTCCTTGAGGTGGTGGCCTCCGATGGCGCTGCCGCCGCCCTCTACGGGCGCACCGGGTGGCGGTGCACTGGCACCAGCACCGCGCCATGGACCGCTCCCGACGGGGGCCCGGTGGCGCTGCGCCACTACATCCTGCGCACCGACGCCGTGTGACCCGGCGCCGCGCTGGCCATCGCCGCCAGGCGGCGGGCGAGCAGACCGGCGGCCTCGCGCAGTTCCGGAGGTTCCAGCACCTGCACGTCGTAGCTCAGGCGCGCGATGTGCGCGGCGATCCAGTCCAGGCTCTCGCCGCCGACGACAAGCACACACCACCCGTCGCGGTCGTCCTCGACGCGGCCCACCTGGGGCGGCACCAACTCCCGCACCCGGTCGGGCGGGGCGTGCACCCGCACCCGGGCGAGATACCGGTACGGCGCCTCGGTCACCGACCGTTGCACGAACGCGACCGGATCGGGGTGCTCGCGCGCCCCGAAGCGCCAGGTCGTCGCCACAGCGGTCCGCATCCGATCCAGGCGGAACGTACGCCAGTCGTCGCGCTCGACGTCCCAGGCCATCAGGTACCAGCGACGGCCTGTCGTGACCATGCGGACCGGCTCGACCGTCCGCTCGCGGTCACCACCGTCACGGCCGGAGTACGTGAACCGGACCCGCACGGCGTCGCGGCAGGCACGTGCGAGCGTCACCAGCAGTTCCGCGTCGATCTCGGGCACCGGGCCGATGAGCGTCTCCGTGGAGCCGTGCACAGCACGCACCTCGGCCCGCAGCCGCGACGGCATCACCTGGTCGAGCTTGGCCAGTGCCCGTAGGGCTGCCTCACCCGCCCCGGCCACCGTGCCGCCCGAGGCGAGCCGCAGGGAGACCGCCGTCGCTATCGCCTCCTCGTCGTCGAGGAGCAGCGGCGGCAGCCGGGTGCCCGCGCCGAGCTGATAACCGCCGCCGACACCGGGGGCCGCGTGCACGGGATAGCCGAGCGCCCGCAGTCGCTGCACGTCGCGGCGGACGCAGCGGTCGGTGACAAGCAGCTCGGTGGCGAGCTCGGTGGCCGTCCAGGACAGTCGTCGCTGTAGCAGGCCCAGCAACCGCAGGACCCGCTCGGTGGTCGCCTCGACGGTCACCCGCCGATCGTTGCACACATCGCGGAACGAGCCTGTCCGCGATCAGGGGAAGGCTGGGATCATGACCGACCAGACCAGGAGACAGGGAGCTGCCATGGCCCGCGACATCCAGATCACATTCGACTGCGCCGATCCGGCCGGGCTGGCGGCGTTCTGGGCCGAGACGCTCGGCCATCAGGTGCAGGGCCCGCCCGGCGACTTCGAGTCGTGGGAGCAGGCGCTGGACGCGATGGGTGTGCCACCGGAGGACCACAACTCCGCGTCGGCGGTGGTCGACCCGGACGGCTCGGGGCCGCGGCTGTTCTTCCAGCGGGTGCCGGAGCACAAGCAGGTGAAGAACCGCGTACACGTCGATGTGCGGGCCGCTCCCGGGCTTGCGGGTGACGAGCGGATGGAGGCCCTGGAGGCGGAGGCCGAACGACTCGTCGCGCACGGCGCCACCCGGCTCAGTCGTCACGAACCCGCTCCCCCGCTGGGTGCCGGCCACATCATCATGGCCGACCCGGAGGGCAACGAATTCTGCCTCGACTGACCGGGCGTTCGCCCAGCTCACTGCCATGACGGCCGGACGCCATGCGAACATGTGTACGTGTCGCCCGGGGCCAGCATCCTACACGCCGACCTGGACGCGTTCTACGCGTCGGTCGAGCAGCGTGACGACCCGCGCCTGCGCGGGCGGCCGGTGATCGTCGGCGGCGGCGTGGTGCTCGCGGCCAGCTACGAGGCGAAGGCGCGGGGCGTCCGCAGCGCGATGGGCGGGCAGCAGGCGCGTCGTCTGTGCCCGGACGCGATAGTGGTGCCGCCCCGGATGTCGGCGTACACGCGGGCCAGCCGGGCGGTGTTCGAGATCTTCCGGCAGACCACGCCGCTTGTCGAGGGGCTCTCCATCGACGAGGCGTTCCTCGATGTGGGCGGCTTGCGTCGGCTGGCCGGGGCGCCTGCCGACATCGCCGAGCGGCTGCGCCGGGAGGTCCGCGAGCAGGTCCACCTGCCGATCACGGTGGGCGTGGCCCGGACGAAGTTCCTGGCGAAGGTGGCCAGCGGGGTGGCGAAGCCGGATGGGCTGCTTGTCGTCGCGCCCGACGCCGAGTTGGCGTTCCTGCACCCGCTGCCTGTGGAACGGCTCTGGGGCGTCGGCCCGGTCACCGCCGCGAAGTTGCGGGAGCGGCGGATCCGTACCGTCGGGGAGGTGGCCCGCCTCGGCGAGGCGGCGCTTGTGTCCCTGCTCGGCGCGGGCGCGGGCCGGCACCTGCACGCCCTGGCCCACAACAGTGACCCGCGGGCGGTGCAGGTCGGCCGACGACGCGGCTCGATGGGCGCGCAGCACGCGCTCAGTCGCAGCCCGCACGCGCCCGCCGAGCTGGACGCCATCCTGGCGGGCCTGGTGGACCGGGTCACGCGGCGGATGCGGGCGGCTGGCCGGTCCGGGCGCACGGTGATGCTGCGGCTGCGCTTCGGCGACTACACCCGAGCCACCCGCTCACACACCCTGGGCAAGGCGACCGCGGACACCACGCCCCTGCTGGCCGCCGCGCGGGCACTGCTGCGGACGGCGCTGCCGGAGGTCGACAGGCGGGGCGTCACCCTTATCGGCGTGTCGGTGGGCAACCTCGACGACAACCCGGTCCAACCGGAGTTGCCGTTCGACGCCACCCCGGGAGCCGACCTCGACGCCGCGGTCGACGCGGTCCGTGACCGGTTCGGCTCGGCGGCGCTCACCCGCGCGGTGCTGCTCGGCCGGGACCCGGGCGTCGAGATGCCGCTGCTGCCAGATTGACCGGTCCGCGTGCTTTTTCACCCGCTCCAGCTGCGATCGGAGACACATCACAGCAGGTCGGCGGTTTAGCCAGCGGCTGACGGGTGACCCTTGGGGGGTACAGCCTGACAAGGGGGACCCACACGATGTCCGACGACACCAGCAACCGCCCGAGCCGTCGCACCGAACGCCCGCACGACGTGACCGACCCTCTGCTCTGGCAGTTGGCGGTGGATGTGCTGAGCGCCCACGAGCCGGACGACGAGGGGTTCTGCCGCAACCTCCAGTGCGCCGGGCAGTCCTGGCCCTGCGCGGCCCGCAACGGCGCCGAGCAGTCGCTGCGCCTGTCCCGCAGCAGCCACGACTCGGTCGAGGCACCCGTCGACGGCGGCGCGGACCGGCCCGAGGAGGCCGCGGTGCCCGCCCCCCGCTGGGGCTGGAACGCCGCCCCGGCAGCGTCGCACCGAGGGACGAAGGCGTCCGTCTCGGCGGCGTGACAGCCCGCACGGGCACCCGGGCTGACAGCACGACACACACGAACGCTCGGCCGGGTCACCGGCCGAGCGTTCGTGGTGCACTCCGTCAGAGGCTGAGCCGCTGGCCCGGGAAGATCAGGCCCGGGTCGGCGCCGACCAACTGCCGGTTGCGCTCGTACAGGGCCTGCCAGCCGCCGGCCTGCCGGTGGCTCTGCGCGATCTCCGACAGGGTGTCGCCCGGCTTCACCACGTACGTGTCGCCGCTGGCCGCCGGGGCGGTGCGCTCGTGGTTGCGGGTCGCCGGCTGCTCGCCGCGCGACGACCGCTGGGTGGGCTTGGTGGTCCTGTCGGACTTGGCCGTGGACTTCGTCGACTTCGAGGTGGACTTCGTCGACTTCGACGTGGAGCCGCTCGACGAGCCGCCCTTCTTGCCACAGGTCGGCCACGCGCCGATGCCCTGCCCCTTGAGCACCTTCTCGGCGACGGCGATCTGCTCGCCGCGGCTGGCCAGGTCGGCGCGGGAAGCGTACTTCTTGCCGCCGTAACCGGCCCAGGTGCTCTGCGAGAACTGCAGACCACCGTAGTAGCCGTTCCCGGTGTTGATCTTCCAGTTGCCACCGGACTCGCACTTGGCGATCGCGTCCCAGTTGACCGCGGCCTGCGCCGGGGCGGCCGGCCCGAAGAGCGCGACAGCGCCGGTGACCGCGCCGACGGCCAGGGTGCCGACGGCGAGGCGGCGGGTGGTGACCCGTCGATGACGGGGCGTGTAGACAGACGTCATGTGAGCTTCCTCCACGCCGGCGAGGTGAGCTGTCGGGTTCGGGCCGAGGAGCCCGGCCGCGCGGTGGCGGCTTCACCCCGAGGTGACGATGCACCGAGGAACGTGGGTCCCCCGCTCCTGCCCGGGTGACTGGGTTCCGACGACCGGGGGCAGGATTTGGCGTTGCCGGCCGTGGTGTCCGCGATGGCGAACCCGACCGACGTTAGGCACGGCCCGTGACGATCGCCTAACCGCAGTGACGTTCTTCACCGGGCCACGCTGAGCGGCGTACTCAGCGGTTGCGGGCGGTGTGGACCTGTGCAGTGACCACGATGGACCGGAACCGATCAGGCCGGCCGCCCCGGCCGGCGGCAACCCGACAACGCGGGCGACCGCCGGCCGAGGCAGCAGGTCACAGGGTACGGGCCAGCCGGTCGGCGAGCGTCCGGGTGAAGCGGGCCGGGTCGGCCAGGTCGCCGCCCTCGGCGAGCACCGCCAGGCCGTACAGCAGCTCGGCGGTTTCGGTGAGGGCTTCGGCGGAGTCGCCCTGCTCGTGGGCCTTGCGCAGTGCGGCGACCAGAGGATGACCGGGATTGATCTCCAGGATGCGCTTCGTCGCGGGAATCTCGTGCCCCATCGCCCGGTACATCTTCTCCAGGGTCGGCGTGAGGTCGTGCGCGTCACCCACCACGCAGGCAGGTGAGGTGGTGAGCCGGGACGACAAGCGGACCTCGCGGACGCTGTCGGCCAGGGTGGTGCCCAGCCAGTCCACGAGCGCCGCGAACTCCTGCCGCTGCTGCTCGCGCTCGGCCTCGGCCTGCTGCTTCTCCTCGTCGGTGTCCAGGTCGACCTCGCCCTTGGCGATCGAGCGCAGCGGCCGCCCGTCGTACGCGCCGACCCGCTCGACCCACACCTCGTCGACCTGGTCGGTGAGCAGCAGCACCTCATGGCCCTTGGCCCGGAACGCCTCCAGGTGCGGGGAGTTCTCGATTGTGGCCCGGGAGTCGCCCGTGGCGTACCAGATGTCGGTCTGGCCGTCCTTCATCCGGGAGACGTAGCCGGCCAGGTCGGTGGGCTCGGTCGCGTCGTGGGTGGAGGCCACCGACAGGATGTCCAGCAGGGTGTCCCTGTTGTCGGTGTCGTCGATCAGACCTTCCTTGACCACCGCGCCGAACTCGGTCCAGAACGTCCGGTAGCGCTCGGGGTGGTTGGCCTTGAGGTCCTTGACCGTGGCGAGGACCTTCTTGACCAGGCGGCGGCGGACGATCTGGATCTGCCGGTCCTGTTGGAGGATCTCCCGGGAGATGTTCAGCGACAGGTCGTGCGCATCGACAACGCCCTTGACGAAGCGCAGGTAGGTGGGGACCAGCGCCTCGCAGTCGTCCATGATGAACACGCGCTTGACGTAGAGCTGGACGCCCCGGCGGCCCTGCGGTGAGAACAGGTCCAGTGGGGCGTGGCTGGGCAGGAACAGCAGCGCCTCGTACTCGAAGGTGCCCTCGCCCTTCATGTGCACGACCTCGAGCGGGTCGGCCCAGTCGTGGCTGACGTGCTTGTAGAACTCGTTGTACTCGGCGACGTCGACCTCGTCGCGGGGCCGCGCCCAGAGCGCCTTCATCGAGTTGAGCGTCTGGACCTCGCTTGTGGCGTCCGCGCCGTCGGCGCCGGGGCGCTCGACTGTCATCCGGATCGGCCAGGCGATGAAGTCGGAGTATCGCTTGACGATCTCCCGGATGGTCCACTCGGCGGTGTAGTCGTGCAGGTTGTCCTCGGTGTCGGCGGGCTTGAGGTGCAGCGTCACCGCGGTGCCCTGGGGTGCCTCGTCGACCGACTCGATCGAGTACGTCCCCTCGCCGGTGGACTCCCAGCGGGTGCCGCCGGTCTCGCCGGCCTTGCGGGTCAGCAGGGTGACCCGGTCGGCGACCATGAACGCGGCGTAGAAGCCGACGCCGAACTGGCCGATCAGGTCCTGCGAGGCACGGGCGTCGGCGGACTCCCGCAGTTGGCGCAGCAGCTCGGCGGTGCCGGACTTGGCGATCGTGCCGATCAGCCCGACGACCTCGTCGCGGGTCATCCCGATGCCGTTGTCCCGGACGGTCAGGGTGCGGGCGTCCCTGTCGACCTCGATGGTCACGTGCAGGTCGTCGATGTCGGCGACGAGGTCCTTGTCGACGAGCGTGGCAAGTCGCAGCTTGTCCAGTGCGTCGGACGCGTTCGAGATGAGTTCCCGCAGGAAGACGTCCTTGTTCGAATAGATCGAGTGGACCACCAACTGCAGGAGCTGACGCGCCTCTGCCTGGAACTCCAACGTCTCGGCCTGGTTGCTCACACCGTCTCCCTTCTCGGCTCGTGCGGAGGTTCGCGCAAAGGATACGAGTCATCACCGGCCGGGGTGCTGCCGCGTCCGGGTCGCATTCCCGATTGTGGGGGTCGCCCGTGTGACCTAGCTGGCTTTGGTTAACAGAAGTCAGATAGCCTAGAGTGGCGCGCATGAAGATTGCTGGCAGTACCGCCCTCGTCACCGGCGCCAACCGCGGCTTCGGCCGGCACCTGGCCGCCGAACTCGTCACCCGTGGCGCGACCGTCTACGCCGGCGCCCGCAACCCGGACACCGTCGACCTGCCCGGCGTGACGCCGGTGCGGCTCGACATCACCGACCCCGCCTCCGTCACCGCCGCCGCCCAACTCGCGGGCGACGTGAACCTCCTGATCAACAACGCCGGCGTCGACTCCGGCACCGATCTGCTCGACGGCGACCTGGACCTCGTCCGGCTCGAACTGGAGACCCACTACTTCGGCACCCTGTCGATGGTCCGGGCGTTCGCGCCGGCAATCGTCGCCAACGGCGGCGGGACGATCCTCAACGTGCTCTCCGTGCTGTCCTGGGTGAACTTCCCGACACACGGCGCCTACGGTGTCGCCAAGTCGGCCGAGTGGGCGATGACAAACGCGCTGCGCGTCCAGCTCGCCGAACGGGGCGTGCGGGTCGCCGGCCTGCACGTCGGTTACATGGACACCGACATGGCAGCCGCCGTCACCCAGCCGAAGTCCGACCCGGCGGTCATCGCCCGGATCGCTGTGGACGGCATCGAGTCCGACGCCTACGAGATCGTCGCCGACGAGATCAGTCGGCGGGTCCAGGCCGGGCTCGCCGGCGGCGTCGCCGCGCTCTACCCGCAGCTCCCCTGACCCCTGCACGTGACGGGCCGCCGCCGGGTGTTCCCGGCGGCGGCCCGCTGCAACAGGTACGTGGTCAGCTCGCCTGCAACGTCACGTCGTCGATCACGAAGCTGGTCTGCAACGACGAGTCCTCGGTGCCGGTGAACGTCAGCGTCACCGTCTGCCCGGCGTACGCGGCCACGTTCAGGGTGCGCTGGACGTAGCTGGTGGAGGCGTTGAGGTTCGAGTACGTCGCAAGCGTGGTCGAGCCCATCCGCACGGTCAGCTTGTCGTACGCCGTGGAGCTGGTGGTCTCGGCGGTGTCGATGCGCGTCCAGAACGACAGCGTGTAGCTGGCGCACCCGGCCGGCACGGTCACCGACTGGGACAGGGTCTCGGTGCGGGTGCTGCCGTACCCGTTGAGCCACGCCTTGTACGACCCGGTCCGGGCCGGCTTGCTGCTGGAGTTGGTGATCACGCCGGAGGACGCCGTCCACACCGTGGCGCCGCTCTCGAAGCCGCCGTTGCCGATCACCTGGGCGGCCGCGCAGCCGCCGGTGCCGGTCACCGTGAGGGTGAGGGTAGCGCTGCGGGTGACCGAGCCGGTGCCGGTGACCGTCACGGTGAAGGTGCCTGTCGCGGCGCTTGACGACGCGGTGAGCGTCATCGTCGACGAGCCACCGGAGGTCACCGAGGACGGGCTGAACGAGACGCTCACCCCGCTGGGCGCCCCGGAGGCGGAGAGGCTCACCGACTGCGCCGAGCCGGCAGTGGTCGCCGTGGAGACCGTCGCGGTGGTGCTGGCGCCCCGGGCCACGCTACGGGTCGTGGGGCTGACCGCCACGGAGAAGTCGTTGCTCGGGGTTCCTCCACCGACGGCCAGATCCCACAGCGCGTACGCCACGCCGTCGGCTGCCCGGTTCAGCACCGTGGCGCTGACGTTCGCCGTGGTGTCGCAGGCACGGTGGTAGCAGGGGTCGTACGCGGAGTTGGCGGTGCCACCCCACTTGGCCGCCTGGCTGCTTGTCTTGCGGGCGCTGGCGCCCGCCGCGTAGCCCGAGGTGGGGATGCCTGCCTGCTGGAAGTAGTAGTCGTCGGAGCGGCCCTGGCCCTCGACGTTCTCCTCCGGCTGCAACCCGAGCGAGTCCCAGTACGCCTTCAGCGGCGCCGCCGTGGTGGACGTGACCCGGTTGATGAAGTAGCCGCCGTTGACCGAGCCGACCATGTCGAAGTTGTAGTAGCCCTTGATGTAGCCGCGCTGGGTGGTGTTGAGCGAGTTGACGTAGAACCGGGAGCCGTTGAGCCCCTGCTCCTCGTCGGTCCACCAGGCGAACCGGACCTTCTTCGTCATCGTCGGGTTCTGCGAGGCCAGGACCAGGGCGTTCTCCAGCAGGACCGACGAGCCTGTGGCGTTGTCGTTGATGCCCGGGCCGGCGGAGACGCCGTCCAGGTGGGCGCCGAACATGACCACCTGGTCGGTCGGGCCGCCGGGCCACTCCGCGATGAGGTTGTTCGACGGGTACGTGCAGCTGGAGCAGTACTGCTCGGTGACGGTGTAGCCGGCCGTCTGGAGCTTGTTCTTCACGTAGGTGAGCGAGGCGGTGTAGCCGGCCGAGCCAGCCCGCCGGTTGCCGCCGTTGCTTGTGGCGATGGAGTTGAACTGGGTCAGGTGCGCCTGGACGTTCGTGACGGAGATGTCCGGCGCTGCCAGGACGGCGGCTGACGCGGCGATCGGCCGGGCCGCTGCCGTTCCGGTGGTGGGTGACGCGGTTGCCGGCTGGGCGGCCAGCGTCACCGTCCCGGCGAACACGGTGAGCGCGATGGCCGCGCTCAGCGTTCTGCCTCTCATGAGGGCTCCTCGGGGGTTGGAGAGATAACCGAGACACTTACAGATATCTATTCGCCAGGCATCGGTCGTTCGTCCCAACCCCGTCGGCTCGACGCCGGACATACCACCACGCAGCCGCCTGCCGATATCACCGACCGGCACCTCCTCCGCCGGGCCGAGCACACCCCGAGGCCACACCGCCCGGCAGTGGGACAGCCGGGGTGCCGACGTCAGCACAGGCGAGGCGAGGTGTCAGGATGGGTGCGTACCACCAGCAGGGGTCATCGGGCCCGGAACGGGGGCTTGCGATGAGGTCGGGTCGAGCGTGACACGACCCAGCAGGGACCTGTTCACCGACGGCGGTGACACCGGCCGGCTCATGGCGGAGCTGGACTGGGCCGACACCCCGCTGGGCCCGGTGGCCGACTGGCCGCAGAGCCTGCGAGCCGCCGTCCGGATGGTGCTCTCCTCCCGGTACCCCATGCTGCTGCTCTGGGGTGACCGCTTCTCCCAGCTCTACAACGACGCGTACGCGGCGCTTATCGGTGACAAGCACCCCGCCGCGCTCGGCAACGACGTGCGGGTGACCCTGGCCGAGGGCTGGGACGTCCTCGGCCCGCTGGTCCACCAGGCCATGGCGACAGGTGTGGCGAGCTGGGTGCCCGCCCTGCGGCTGCTGCTGGAACGCGCCGGCTACCGCGAGGAGGCGCACTTCAGCGTCTCGCACGCCCCGGCCCGCGACGACGACGGCCGCACCGTCGGAGTGCTCACCGTGTGCAGCGACGTCACCCAGCAGGTCGTCGGCGAACGGCGGCTGCGTCTGCTGCGCGATCTGTCCCTGCGCGGCGACGGGCGCACCGTCGACGTCGACGCCACCTGCGCCCGGCTGATCGACGCGATCGGCGGACATCCACTGGATGTGCCGTTCGCCGCGATCTACCTGCGCGACGGGTCGGTGCTGCGGCGGATCGCCTGCGTCGGTGGCGAGCCGGGTCACCCGACGGTGCCAGGGGCGCTGCCGGACGCCGTGGAGCTTGCCGACTCAGGCGCGGGCGTCCGCGCCTGGGGCCTGCCGGACGCCGCACGAGGTCGGCCCACCGAGGTGGCCGGTCTCGCGGACCGCCTGCCCCTGCCCGCCGGCCCGTGGGGCGACCCGGTCCGCACCGCGCTGGCACTGCCGCTGCCCTCGGCCGCCGAGGACGAGCCGCTGGGCGTCCTGCTCGCCGGCGTCAGCCCCAACCGGAGGCTGGACGAGGCGTACCGCTCCTTCTACCAACTGCTGGCCCAGCAGGTCTCGATGGCGGTGCGCAACGCGCGGGAGTACGAGCTGGAACGACGTCGGGCCGAGTCGCTTGCCGAGCTGGACCGGGTGAAGACGGATTTCTTCACGAACGTCAGCCACGAGTTCCGTACCCCTCTGACCCTCATGCTCGGCCCTCTCGCCGACGCCCTCAACGACTCCGCCGCGCCGCTGGCACCCGTGCAGCGGGAGCGGGTGGACACCGCCTGGCGCAACGCCACCCGACTGTTGACACTTGTCAACAGCCTGCTCACCTTCTCCAGCCTGGAGGCCGGACGGGCGCGCAGCGAGGCCCGCCCGGTCGATCTCGCCGCGCTCACCGCCGAGCTGGCAGGTGTCTTCCGGGCGGCCGTGGAGCGGGCCGGCCTGGCACTTGAGGTCGACTGTCCGCCGCTGCCCCGGCCGGTGCCGGTGGACCCGGTCAACTGGGAGCGCATCGTCACCAACCTGCTGTCCAACGCTCTGAAGTACACGTTCATCGGGCGGATCCGGGTCACCGTGGACGCCGACGACGACGAGGTACGCCTCACCGTCGCCGACAGCGGCATCGGGATCGCCGACCACGACCTGCCGAAGCTCTTCGAGCGCTTCCGCCGGGTGCAGGGCGCCCGCTCGCGCAGCCACGAGGGCACCGGCATCGGTCTGGCCCTGGTCCAGGAGCTGGCCCGGTTGGAGGGCGGCGAGGTTCGGGTGACCAGCCGGGTGGGTGTCGGCACCACCTTCACCGTCGCCCTGCCCTGGGCGACGTCACGACCCACGGCGATGACCGGGCCGGCGCCCAACGGGCAGCAGGGCGTGGCGGCACACGCTGCCGTCCAGGACGCGCTGAGCTGGCTGACCGACCCGACCGGCGGTGTCGCGGAGCCCGCCGCCGTGTCCGGTCCGGAGACCGACGAGCTGGCCGGGGCGCGAATCCTGGTGGCCGACGACAACAGCGACATGCGGGCGTACCTGAGTCGGCTGCTCACCGGCCAGGGCTGGCGGGTGCGATCGGTCACCGACGGGCAGCAGGCCCTCGACGCGATCCACCGCGAGCCGCCGGACCTGGTGCTCACCGACGTGATGATGCCGGTCCTGGGCGGCTTCGACCTGGTCCGCCGGCTGCGCGCGGACGAGGCGACGAGGGCGCTGCCGGTGCTGGTGCTCTCGGCGCGGGCCGGTGAGGCGGCAAGCGTGGTGGGCCTGAACCTCGGCGCCGACGACTACCTGGTGAAGCCGTTCGCCGCGGCGGAGCTGATCGCCCGGGTCCGGGCCGCCATCCGACGCGCCCACGCCCACCGCGGCCCGGTCGGCGGCCCGGTATCGGCACCACCTGTCGGTGCCGCCGCCGTCGTGCCGGCACCGGCGCCCGCCGCGACCGTGCCAGCTGCCGACCCGGCCGCCGCCGGTGGGCTGAACGACGGCCCGTCCGTGGTTTCGGAGGCCGACCGGGCCGGGCTCGATGGCACGGTCGACGTCCGGTGGGCATACCCGTCGGCGCCCACCTCGGCGTCGGCGATGCGCCGTGACGTCCGGCGGGTGTTGGATGACCTGAACGTCGACCCGGATGTGCTGGAGGACCTGCTGCTCGCCGCGTCGGAGGCGATGAACAACGCCGTCGAGCACGCGCAGCGGCCCAGCCGCCCCGAGGTGCGGGTCCGGCTCCGGGTGGGCGACGGCCTGGTCCGCATCTCGGTACGCGACTTCGGCACCTGGCGGGACCGCCGACCGGCCATGGACCGGGGCCGCGGCGCGCTGCTGATGAACGCCTACGGCGACGTGCGGATGATCTCCACAGGCGAGGGTACGACGGTGACTATCGAGCGCCGGCTGGACGCCCCGGCCTGAGCACCTGGCCGCACAGCCGCCACACCGCTTACCGACGGACGGGGCGGGCAAAAAGTTGCATGCGTGCGAGATCAACTTTTCGTGGGGGTCCGCTCGTCTTTTCCGCGGCACGCCATCGCGGCGTGCGAGGGGAGAGACATGGCGACGAAGACTTGTCGGCTGTGGGCCACGTCAGCGGTGGCGTTGCTGGCGGTGGCGGGATTGCTTACCGGCTGCGGATTGCCGGCGGCCGGACAGCCCGCGGCCGAACCGGCCGAGACCGCGCCGACCGTCGGCGGCCCGCCAGCAGCCGGGCAGGGCAGGACCGGGCGAGCGCCGGTCGCCGCCGCGAGCGCCGGTGCCGCGCCCGTAGCCATCAGCTATCCCGCCACCGGCCGCGGCGCTTGGTCGATGGCGGCGGCCGAGCCCGCCGTGCACGGCACCAGCGGGCGTCTGCTGCGCTACCGGGTCGCCGTCGAGCGCGACATTCGGGGCCTGCCGGTGGCCGACGTCGCCGCGGCGATCTCCGCGACGCTCAACGACCCGCGTGGGTGGACGGCCGGCGGCGCGTGGCGGCTGCGCCGGGTGGGTGCCGACACCACGGCTGACTTCACCGTCTACCTCGTGACGCCCGGCACCCGCGACGACCTGTGCCAGGACATCCCGGACGGTTACACCTCGTGCCGTAACGGCGCTCGCGTGGTGCTCAACGTGGCGCGTTGGGTCGAGGCGGTGCCGGGCTACGGCGCGAGCCTGGCCACCTACCGCCAGTACATGGTCAACCACGAGGTCGGGCACCGGCTCGGCCTGGGCCACGAGCGCTGCCCGGGGCGGGGACGGCCGGCGCCGGTGATGCAGCAGCAGACGCTGGGGCTGCACGGGTGCACGGCCAACGCCTGGCCGTACCCGGATGGCCCGGACCGCTACGCCGGGCCGGTCGGGGCGTACCTCGACGAGATCCCCCCGCCCGAGGGCGCCCGGCCGGCGCACTGAGCTGGCGCTCACGATTTCGAGCGGCGCTCCTGTTCGAGTCGCTCGTCGAGCCGGCCCAGCTCGTAGATGGCGTTGAGGTTTGTCGGGAGTCGGCTCACGTTGTCCGGCACCGGCTCGGAATCCGGATCCAGATCCGGATCAAGGGCCGGGGTCGGGGCGGGGATCGGAGCCGGCGTGGGAGCCGAGCCAGCCACCCGGGCGGGCCGGGTGCGGCGCAGAAGCAGCAGCGCCAGCACCGCGAGCACACCCGCGACCAGCAGGTAGTACACGGGACGCAGTGGCCAGCCGCCGCGTTCCGGGGCACCGAGCGCTGGCGAGTCGAGCGAGTCCGAGGCACCGCCGTTCGGCACGGGCAGGACCCCGTCGCGGGCGCCCTGCCCCGGACCGGCGGGGTTCAGCGTGCGCGGGGCCACGCCTGGTGCCGGCGGCGACGCCGAGCCGGACGCGGCGGGTGGGGCGGCGGAGGCACCCGGCGGGACGACAGCCGGTTGCGGGCTCGGCGTCGAGCCGTCGGTCGGGGTCGGGCTGGGCGCCGCGGGCGAGCCGGAGGCGCTACCGCCACCGAGCAGGCCGTCGACGAGCCCACCGAGGCCGTCGAGCAGGCCACCGACCACGCCCGAGGTGGCCGAGGGCGACGGAGTGGGCGTGGGAGTGGGAGCGGGCGTCAGCGCGAGGGCCAGCGAGAGCGCGACGATGGCAGGCATGGGTCCACCTCGGATGCATCGATGTGCCAGGCACCGTACCGCAGCTCCGCGTCCAGGTGAACAGACAGCGCCGGGTGGGGACGCGCGTCGCGCCCTCACCCGGCACATCGAGCAGGTCAGACGGGCAGGCCGCCGCCGACCTGGGTGGAGATCCAGGACCGGATGGACGGCAGGTCCACATAGATGGACGGGCCGGTGGCGCATGTGGAGTTGTTGTTGCCGGCCCGACTGGTCGCGCCGATCAGGTTCCACACCCCGTTGACCCGGCGCACCTGCGGGCCGCCCGAGTCGCCGTAGCAGGCGCCGGAGTTGCCGTTTGTGTTGTTGGTGCAGATCTCGTACGGGCCGTTGATGCCGGAGCACCGGCTGTCGGCCACGATGGACGTGTCCAGCTCGTTGGCGACCGTGGGGGCGGAACCGCAGCCCCGGGGCGCGCACGTCTGACCCCAGCCGATGATCCGGGTGGCGGTGCCGACCGCGCCGGAGGTGCTCGGGATCGGCGCCGGGGCGTACGTCACCGAGCTGGCCAGTTGCAGCAGCTTGACGTCGACGCTCGGGTGGTTGACCGCGCGGGTCACCCGGACGACGGTGCCGCCGCTGCTGCGGTTGACGCTGCCCACCCGCACCGAGGACGGCGTGGAGCAGTGCTTGGCGGTGACCGCCCAGTTGGCCTTGATCAGGGTGCCGGTGCAGCCGGAGACGTACACCATGAACGGGTAGCTCTCGGTTGCCAGCCGGCCGCCGACCACGAGCGGGCTGATGTCGCCGGCCCCGTCGGTCCAGGTGTACGTCGTGCCGGCGGCGGGCGCGGCGAGCGTCCCGGCGAAGAGCGAGTTCACCCGGGACGCCTCGGCCGCGCTGGGGTTGGCGTTGCGGCAGGAGACCGGGGCGCTGCTGCCGGACATCAGGTCGGTGCAGAGGCCGGTGCGCCGGTCCGGCAGGCCGAGGATGTGGCCGAGTTCGTGGGTGGCGATCCGGTTGCGGTCGTACCCCTGGTTGACGGCGGTGCGGCCCATCCAGATCCGTCCCGAGCCGAGGCCGGTCGGCTGTGCCCGGGGCCAGCCGTCGTCGACGGTGATCGTGATGTTGGCCGGGGTGCCGGCCAGGAGCCGGACGTTGCTGACCCGGCTGTTCCAGATCTGCGCGGCCTGGTCGAAGTTGGTGCGGAACTCGCCGGTCCGGCTCGCGTCGTAGTAGACGGTCCGCACGGCCGCGGCCGGTGCGCCGGTGGCGAGCTGCACGCCGGCGGCCGCCAGCACGGCCACCAGCGCGACCTGTACCGCACGTCTCAGTTGTCGTCGGAACATCACGCACTCCCCTGGTCGCCGGCGACCATCGGCCGCCGCTCATTGATGTACGTGGATGTTAAGTGACAGCGAGCGCAGCTCGGCATAGCGGAAGTGTCATACCGGCCGCTGTTACCCAGCGGTTACGCCGCAGCGAAGTGACAGTGCCCCGCCGGGACGACGGTCGACGCAGAGGGCCACCCGCGACGTGGCCCCGAGCATCGGACGGAGGCACCACGATGAGGATCAGGAGCGCACTGACGGCGCTGGCGGTCGTTCTCGCCGCGCTGGTCGCCGGCGCGGGCAGCAGCGCCACGGCGAGCACCACCACGGCGGCCGCGTCGCCGTACTGCGGGATCACCTGGGGCAGCGCCGACAAGACGGCAGGCACACTCAGCGACGCCCCGCTCGTCGACGTACGCACCGGCCGGCACGACTGCTACGACCGGGTGGTGTTCGAGTTCGCCGGCCCGGTCGACGGTTACGCCGTCGGCTACGGCGAGACGTGGACCGAGGGCGAAGGGCTGGCGCTGTCGCCGTACACCGCCGGAGGCGCGCTGCTGCGGGTGTCGCTGCGGGCACCCGCGTACGACGCCGCGCACTCCGGCACGATCCCGTACGCCGTCGGCGAGCACACCGCCAACCTGCTGCGCTACTCGACACTGCGCGACGTCGTCTTCGGCGGCAGCTTCGAGGGCTACAGCACCTTCGCGGTCGGCGTACGGGCGCGGTTGCCGTTCCGCGTGCTCGTGCTGGCCGGCCCCGGCACACACAGCCGTGTCGTGCTCGACGTGGCCCACCAGTGGCAGGAGTGACAGGGCTGCCCGGCCGGACGGCGCACTGCCGCTCGGCCGGGCGCTCCTCAGCCCTCCAAGCCCTGCCGCGCCTGGGTGGGCACGGCCTGCGCCGGCTCGTCGGTCAGGTGCCAAACCTCTCGCATCGGTGCCCACCAGTGCCCCGATCCGGGCTCTGCGAGCGACTCCTGACACGGATCGGTCAGCTTCCACCACTCCTGCGTCTGCGGGTCCGCGGCGATGAGCCGCTGGTCGGCCTCGTAGTCGTCGCCGACGTACTCGTAGTAGCCGAAGAGCAGGTCGTCGTGCAGAAAGATCGTGTAGTTGCGGAAGTTGGCCCGGCGGAGCGTCTGCTCGACGCTCGGCCAGACGGCGACGTGTAACCGCAGGTAGGTTTCCCGCTGCTCCGGGCGGAGCCGAATCACACAGCCAAAACGTTGCACGTCGTGCCCTCTCGGGTGAGCTGCCGGGTCGGGAGCAAGGTAGTGCACCGACCCGCCACCGTGGCGCCCCGCCGGGCCGGCCGGGCCGCCGACACCGGCCGTTTCGCCAGGTCGCGCGGGGTGGCGGCGGGTCTACGCTCAGGTGGTGGAGGGCCGCGTACTGGTGGTCGAGGACGATGCCTCCATCCGGGAGGTCACCGCCCTCGGTCTGCGCCGCGCCGGCTTCCGGGTCGACACCGCCGTCGACGGGCGGCAGGCCCTGGCGGCGTGGCGGGCCCACCCGGTCGACGTGATCGTGCTCGACGTGATGCTGCCCGGCCTGGACGGCCTGGAGGTCTGCCGGGAGATCCGGCGGACCAGTCAGGTGCCGATCCTGATGCTGACCGCCCGCACCGACACCCTCGACGTGGTGGTCGGCCTGGAGTGCGGCGCGGACGACTACCTGCGTAAACCCTTCGACATGCCCGAGTTGGTGGCCCGGGTCCGTTCGGTGCTGCGCCGTGCCAGCGCGCCGGTGTCGTCGAGCACCATCGAGGTCGGCGGTCTGGAGATCGACCCGGGCAGCTTCGTGGTACGCCGGGACGGCCGGGAGGTCGCGCTTACCGCCACCGAGTTCCGCCTGCTGCTGGAGTTGGCTCGCCGCCCCGGCCAGGTCTTCACCCGGGAGCTGCTGCTGGACCTGGTCTGGAACCACAGCTTCCTCGGTGACTCGCGCCTGGTCGACGTGGCGGTGCAGCGGCTGCGGGCCAAGGTCGAGGACGACCCGGCGCACCCTCGGCTGGTCCGCACCGTGCGCGGCGCCGGCTACAAGTTGTCCACGGGCTGAGGAGGAGGATCGGCGATGGCCGGTCGCGCAGTGCCACCGGGCCGCCTGCGACGCCGGCTGACGATCGCGTTCGTGCTGGTCGCCGGGGTGTCCGCAGGTCTGCTGGCCGGCGGGACCGGGCTGCTGCTGCGGCAGTCCTGGTTGGACGCCTCGCTGCGCCAGGCCGCCGCCGACGCCCGCTACCAACTCGTCCTAGCCGGACAGTTCGTGCCGCTCACCGAGCAGCGCGGCACCGATCTGCTCACCAGCTTCGAGGGCAGCGGCCGGCACGTGGTGCTCGTCGACGGCCCGGCCCGGCCCTCGCACCCGGCGTACGCCCCGACGCTCGGCGGCCGGCTGCGGGCCACCGTGGCCGAGGGGCAGCTCGGCTACCAGCGGTCCGCCCCGGGGACGCGCCCTCGACTCCTGGTGGTCGGCGGACGCATCCCCGGGTCGACAGCCGAGCTGTACGTGATCACCGAGGAGGACGGCATCGCCGCCGACGTGGATCAGCTGCGCAACGCGCTGCTGGCCGGCTGGGTGCTCGTGGTGCTGCTCGCCGCCGGGGTGGGGCACGCGCTGGCCCGCCGCACGCTGGAGCCGGTGGGCCGGGCCAGCCGGGCCGCCCGGGCGCTCACCGAAGGGCTGCTCGCCACCCGGCTGCCAGTGCGCGGGCACGACGAGTTCAGCGACTGGGCGGCGTCGTTCAACGAGATGGCCGAGGCTCTGGAGTCGAAGATCGCCGCGCTCTCGGCGGCGCAGGCCCGGGAGCGACGGTTCACCGCCGACGTCGCGCACGAGCTGCGTACCCCGGTGACCGCCCTGGTGGCCGCGGCCTCGCTGCTGCGCGAGCAGCTCGACCAGTTGCCCGACGACGCCCGGCCGGCCGCGCGGCTGCTGGTCGGTGACGTGGTCCGGCTGCGCCGGCTGGTCGAGGACCTGATGGAGATCTCCCGGCTGGACGCTGGACGGGAGCGCCCGAGCATCGAGCCGGTGGACGCGTCGGCGTTGCTGCACGGGATCGTCACGGCGCGCGGCTGGTCGGGCCGGGTGGTGGTCAGTGCCGAGGCGGTGGTGCTGCGCACCGACCCACGCCGGTTGGAGCGGGTGCTGGCCAACCTGGTGTCCAACGCGGTCGAGCACGGTGGCGGCGAGATCCGGGCCACAGTGGCCGGGGCGGGCCCGCTTGTCGTCGTCGAGGTCACCGACCAGGGGCCGGGCATCCCGGCCGAACACCTGCCCCGCCTGTTCGACAGGTTCTACAAGGCCGATCCGTCCCGCTCCGCACCGGGCAGTGGGCTGGGGCTTGCCATCGCCCGGGAACACGCCGCGCTGCTCGGCGGGGTGCTGAGCGTCCGCAGCGACCCGGGCGCCGGCACCCGCTTCCGGCTGGAACTGCCCGCGCACGGCCCCGACGGGCCGCCGGACGGCGTGCCGCGCCCGGCCGGGCACCTCGACGCGAGCGCCGACGTGGAGACCACCGGCCCGACCGGCGGTGCGAGATGACGCGGCCCGGCGGGTGGCGCGCGATGGGCGTCGCCGTGCTCGTCGCGGTGCTTCTGCTCGGCGGCTGCGCCACACCGCGCTCCGGTGCCCTCGGCCCGGCGCCGACCACGTCGCCGTCGAGCTCCGCGCCCACCGCACGCCCCACCCCCACCCCCACCCCGGTGGCCGCACCGACACCGTCACCGTCACCGTCACCGTCGGCCAGCGGCACCCCGCCGCGTCCGCCGACGCCGGCCACCACCGGCCCGCACCAGCAGGCGACTGTGACAATCGAGCTGTGGTACGTCCGGTCCGGGCAACTCGTGCCGACCCGCCGGACCCGGCCGGCGACAGTCGCGACGTCCCGACTGGCGCTCACCGAACTGGCCGCCGGGCCCACCCCGGCGGAGGCCGCCACCGGCCTGACCACCCTGCTCCCGGCCGGCGTCGAGGTCACCCGGATCACCGACGGCGTGGCGACGGTGCGGCAGCTTCCGGCCGCCGACGACCCGGGGCGTGAGCGGCTGCGCGAGGCGCAGGTGGTGTGGACGCTCACCCAGTTCCCCACCGTGCGGCAGGTCCGCTTCGGCGACGGCCCCCCTGTCGACCGTGCCGACTATCCGGGACTGCTGCCGCCGATCGTGGTCACCGGCCCGAGCGCCGGTGCGCGGGTCACAGCCCCGCTCACCGTCACCGGCACCGCCGACGTGTTCGAGGCCACCGTAAGCGTCCGGGTCCTGGACGCCGCCGGCCGGGAGATGGTCACCGGCTTCGGCAACGCCAGTTGCGGCAGCGGCTGCCGGGGCGCCTACCGCGTGGTCGTCGGCTGGCGCACGGCCCGAGAACAGCACGGCACCATCGAGGTGTACGAGGTGTCTCCGCACGACGGCGCACGGATCAACACGGTGGCCGTGCCGGTGCTCCTCGCGCCCGCCTGAGCGGGGGCGGCGGGACGGTAGCCGCTGTCCCGACCGGATGCGACGTAATTCGTAAAGCGACTCAAAGTCGTCTGGCCGCGACCTAACGTCAGTACGACAGCGTTCGTGGGCGTCGGAATGCGTGGCGGTCAGTGGGTGGGCGCGGATTCCGGGGTGCCGACCGCCTGACCCGTCACCGCTCGCGACACGAGAGGCCGCACCATGCCCGCAACCGCCTCGACCGCACCCGGCACGCCCGGCGCCGGGACGCCGCCCGGCACGCCGCACCCGCGGCGCTGGCTCGCGCTTGTGGTCATCGCCCTCGCGCAGCTGATGGTGGTCCTGGACGCCACAATCGTGAACATCGCGCTCCCCCAGGCCCAGGCGGACCTGGGCATCAACGACGCGAACCGGCAGTGGGTCGTCACCGCCTACACGCTTGCCTTCGGTGGCCTGCTGCTGCTCGGCGGCCGGATCGCCGACTACTGGGGTCGCAAGCGCGCGTTCATCGTCGGCATGATCGGCTTCGCGCTGGCCTCCGCGCTGGGCGGTCTGGCGACCACCGGCGAGATGCTCTTCGCCGCCCGGGCGTTGCAGGGCGTCTTCGGCGCGCTGCTCGCCCCGGCCGCGCTGGCCCTGCTCACCGTCCTGTTCACCGAGACGACCGAACGCGCCAAGGCGTTCGCCGTGTACGGCGGCATCGCCGGCGGCGGGTCGGCTGTCGGCCTGCTGCTCGGTGGGGTGCTCACCGAGTACGCCAACTGGCGCTGGTGCCTGCTGGTCAACATCCCCGTCGCCGCCGTGGCGATCGCCCTCGCCCTGCCGCTGGTGCCGGAGAGCCGGGCGCACGGCAACACCCGCTACGACATACCAGGAGCTGTCGTTGTCACCGCCGGCCTGGTCTCCCTCGTGTACGGCTTCACAAAGGCCGCGGAGGACGGCTGGGACGCCGCCGCGACGCTCGGTTTCATCGCCGCAGGCGTGGTGCTGCTCGCCGTCTTCGTGGTGATCGAACTGCGCTCCAACCATCCGCTGCTGCCGCTGCGGATCGTCCTGGACCGCAACCGGGGCGCGGCGTACCTCACCTCGACGCTCATCGGCGCCGGCCTGTTCGGCGCGTTCCTCTTCCTGACCTTCTACTTCCAGGTGGTGCTCCAGTACACGCCGCTGGAAGCCGGCCTCGCGTCGCTGCCGGTCACCGGCGGTGTGCTGATCGCCGCCGCCGGCGCCAGCCAACTGATGCCCCGGCTGGGCGCCAAACCGCTCATGGTCGGGGGCGCCGCGCTCGCCGCCATCGGCATGCTGGTGCTCACCCAGATCGACGTGGACACCTCGTTCCTCGCCCTCCTGCTGCCAGCCCAGGTCGTCCTCGGGCTGGGCCTCGGTTTCACATTCGTGCCGCTGTCCAGCCTCGCGCTGTTCGGGGTGCCGGAGCACGACGCGGGCGCGGCAAGCGCGACGCTCAACGCCACCCAGCAGATCGGCGGCTCGTTGGGCACCGCCCTGCTCAACACCATGTACACGAGCGCTGTCACCGCGTACCTGGTGTCCCGGGCACCGAGCCCGGCCACCCAGGTCAAGGCGCTGGTGCACGGCTACAGCGTGGCGTTCGCCTGGGGCGCGGCACTGATCGTGCTCGCCGGCCTGATCACCCTGTTCCTGATCAAGGTACGCAAGGGCGACATCCGGACCAGCGGCCCCGCGCACATGGGTTGAGCGGACCGACCGGCGCCTGCCGGTCCCCGCGAGCGGGGTGGACCGGCCGGCGTCGGATAGCGTTCCGAGCACGTCGACAACCCGTTGAGGAGACACATGCCCACCCCTGCCGATGAGATCATCGCCGCTCTACGCGCGGGCCACGAGGAGCTGGCCGCGCTCGTCCGGGACCTCAAGGAAGACGACCTGCTCCGACCGTCGGGGGCCAGCGAGTGGCAGGTGTCCCAGGTGCTCAGCCACCTGGGCAGCGGCGCCGAGATCGGCCTCGCCACCCTGACCGCCGCCCGCACCGGCGCTCCCGGCCTGGACGGCGACTTCAACCGCCGCGTCTGGAAGCGCTGGGACGCGATGTCCCCGGCCGAGCACGCCGCCGGCTTCCTGGCCGCCAACGAAGAGCTGGTCGAGGCGTACGAGGCACTCGACGCCGACACCCGCGCCACGCTGCGCATCGACATGGGCTTCCTGCCCGAGCCGGTGGACGTCGCCACCTCGGCCCGGTTCCGACTCAGCGAGTTCGCCCTGCACCAGTGGGACGTCGAGGTGGCGTTCAACCCGTTCGCGTCGGTGACGCCGCAGGCGGTGACGCTGCTGCTCGACCACGTCGGCGGCATGCTGGGCTGGACCAGCCGGCCGCAGGAACTGGCCGGCCGGGAAGCCACCCTGCTGCTGCGGCTGCACCAGCCGGAGCGGACGTACGGGCTGCGGCTGGGCGAGAAGGTCGAGCTGGTCGACGCGCCCGCGCAGCCCGACGGCGAGCTGACCGCACCGGCCGAGGCGTGGCTGCGACTCGCGGTGGGCCGGCTCGGGCCCGCGTACACCCCTGACGGCGTACAGGTGACCGGCCCGGTGACACTCGACGACCTGCGCCGGGTCTTCGTCGGCTTCTGACGCGTACCGCGCGGGCCGGTCCTCCCGGCCCGCGCGGCCGTCACCCCTTCACGCAGACCACCTGCTTCAGGTGCGCCACCACCTGCACCAGGTCCTCCTGCTGGGCCATCACCTCGGTGATGTCCTTGTACGCCCCGGGGATCTCGTCGACCACCCCGGCGTCCTTACGGCACTCGACCCCTGCGGTCTGCGCGACCAGGTCGTCCGTGCTGAAGGTCCGCTTGGCCTGTGCCCGCGACATCCGCCGCCCGGCCCCGTGTGAGGCCGAGCAGTACGCGTCCGGGTTGCCCCGACCCCGCACGATGTACGACCCGGTGCCCATCGACCCGGGAATGATGCCCAGGTCCCCCCGACCGGCCCGGATCGCGCCCTTACGGGTGACGAGCACGTCCACCCCGTCGTAGCTCTCCTCGGCGACGTAGTTGTGGTGGCACGAGATCGGTTCGTCGAAGCCCACCTGCGGGAACTGCTCCCGCACCACACCACAGAGCAGGGCCACCATGACCGCCCGGTTGCGCCGCGCGTACTCCTGCGCCCACCACAGGTCCCGCCGGTACGCGTCCATCTCCGGCGTGCCGGCGAGGAACACGGCGAGGTCCCGGTCGGGCAGGTCGGCGTTGTGCGGCAGCCCCCGGGCCACCCCGATGTGCCGCTCGGCCAACTCCTTGCCGATGTTGCGGGACCCGGAGTGCAGCATCAGCCACACCCGACCCTCGTCGTCGCCGCCCTGCTCCAGGCAGACCTCGATGAAGTGGTTGCCGCCGCCGAGCGTGCCGAGCTGCCGCTGAGCCCGGGTCTCCAACTGCGCGACGCGGCGGTCCAGCCCGGCGAACCGGCCCCAGAAGTCGGCCCAGCCGCCCTGCTCCAGGCCACGGACCCGGCGCGGGTTGACCGCCTCCTTCCGCTGGGCGAAGCCGACCGGGATGGTGGCCTCGATAGCGGAACGCAGGCCGGCGAGGTCGTCCGGCAGGTCGGCGGCGGTCAGCGAGGTACGCACCGCCGACATGCCGCAGCCGATGTCGACGCCGACGGCGGCCGGCGAGACGGCCTGCCGCATCGCGATCACCGACCCGACGGTGGCGCCCTTGCCGAAGTGCACGTCCGGCATCACGGCGACGCCCTGCACCCAGGGCAGCGCGCCGATGTTGCGCAGTTGCTTGGCGGCCTGCGGCTCGATGGCGTACGGGTCGGTCCAGACCCGGACCGGCGCCCGGGTACCGGCGAGGGGCGTGAATCCCATCGTGGTCTCCTTATGTCGTACCGGCACCATCGTCGCAGGGGTGACCGGAAATGATCGCGCCAACGGATCGGCCGGGCGCGAAGGGGTTTGTCGGATACGAAAAGGCCGCCCGACCCCGGTGGGGTGGGCGGCGACACCTGACGCGCTGGCGTCAGCGGTGGTGTCGCCCTGGTCGCCAGCCCTCGGCGGGCTGGCCGAAGCAGGCGGGCAGACCGAGATACCGGCACCGTGCCCTCGAGGGCAAGCCGGCACCCGCACCTGGCGCGTGCCAGGTGGTCGTGGTGCGGTCGCGCTGCGACACGGCGTACTCCCCGGGGGTCTGATCGGTTGACCTTGCGCCGATCACGATAGGTGGGCCGCGGCCTGTCCGCAAAGGATATTGCGCCCGGGCGGTGAGCCCTGTTGTTTCAGGGTTCACCGCCCGGGCGGGCTCTGGATCGTGCTCGATCCAGGAGAGAGGCCTATGACTGTGGCACCAGCCGGAACGACTGCGCGGCGGTGCCGTTGCAGGTGTACTGGATGAGCTGGACGCTGTTCGCCGTGGACGCCCCCGGCACGTCGAGACACTTGCCGCTGAGGCGGTTGACCAGGCGGTAGTAGCCGCCGCCCTCCGACTCGGCCCGCCACTGCTGGTTGTTGCCGCCGCTGTAGGACCAGAGTTGGATCGGCGCCGAGTCGGCTGTCGACACGTTCGTCACGTCGAGCACCTGGGCGCTGTTGGTGCGGTTGTTGACCCGCAGGTAGCCATCGCTTGTCGGCGCGAACTGGTATTGCTGGGCGGTGCTGTTGTTGCAGGTGTACTGCTGGATGGCCGTGCCGTTGGCGCTGGCGGCGGCCCGCGCGTCCACGCACTTGCCGCTGCCTCGGTTGACCACGCTGTGCCAGGCGGTCGGCGAGATCGGGCCCGTCGGCGTGGGCGTCGGGGTGGGCGTAGGGGTGGTCCCGGTGCCGACGCCCGCGAGCCAGTGCAGCCCGTCGATAAGCAGCCGGTTCTGCGGCTCGCTGTCGAAGGTGGAGGACAGCCCGGTGTTGGTGCTGTAGTTCATCGCGTTGTGGCCGAAGTTGGCGTACAGCATCTTGTAGTTCCTGTTGCTCCACACCAGCGGGTAGTAGCCGCCGTACCAGGTCTGGTTGGGGTCGGTGCCGACCGGGAAGCTGGACGGGTCGATCGAGGCCAGGATGTCGATGTTCGGGTTCTGCCGCAGGTCGTTGCTCCAGGAGTACCACTCGCTTATCGACGATCCGAACGTCGCCGGGAGGTTCCGGGTGGCCGCGTGGGTGCGGTTGTCGGCGCGCAGCGTGACCCGGGTCGGCCCCCAGGTGTTCGACTGGAACGCGCCGGTGCCGAGGAATGTGTTGTAGTACCAACTCCAGCTCGACGGGTTGTCGGTCCACGCGCTGACGTGGAAGCCCAGCCAGCCGCCGCCGTTCTGCATGTACTGCTGGAACGCGGCGCGCTGCGCGGTGGGCGGGGCGTCGTCGAGGAACATGATGACCTTGTACTGGGCCAGGTTCGCGGTGTTCAGCAGGTTCCAGTTGGTGGTCGCCTCCCAGGAGAAGCCGTACTGGGCCGCCGCCTGCGGGAACCAGGCGCGGGCGTCGCGGACGAAGTCGATGTGCGCGGCGTCCCAGGTGCCGTTGTAGAAGGCCAGGACCTTGAACGTCGGCGCGGCGTGCGCGCTCCGTGCGGCGCCGCCCACGAGGCCGGCGCTCACCGCGACGAGGAGCGCCACGAACGCCGACAAGATCCTTCTGGTACGGGTGGAGAGCTGCTGTGTGATCACGTGATCGCCCTTCGGTGTGGGCCCGGGACGCGCGCCGTCGCGTCAGCGTGAACTATCAGTTCACAACCTTTACAGATAGACGAGAGGTTATGCTCTCCACCGCGAGGGCGTCAATTGTGGACGCCGAGGCTGGCGCGGAAGTCTCGCGGCAACTCCGACAGCACCGCCGTACGCGCCGGCGGCTACGAGGTCGACACGGTGACCGCCGAGGTCAGCCGACCGAGGAGCGGGCCACCGGCAGGGCGAAGTAGGTGTCCGGGTAGGGCTCGTCGCGATAGCGGTAGTGCCACCACTCGCGGTCGTAGTTGACGAAGCCGGCGTCGGTCATCAGCCGTCGCAGCAACTGCCGGTTGTCCCGGGCCGTGCCGGTGATACGGGGGTCGTCGGTGTGCGCACGGGCGTCGAAGCAGTCGAAGCCGGTGCCCATGTCGATGCTGTTGTCGGCGAACCGCTGCCCGACCGGGGCCGTGCAGGCGACGAGCGGCTGCCCCGGCACGAACGGCTGTTGGCTGGCGGCGGGCTCGTCGACAAGGGTCAGGTCCAGCGTGCTGCCCCGGCTGTGCGCAGTGGGCGCACCGATGTAGCCGTCCGCGAAGAGCCGATCCTTGGCCAGATCCGGATAGAACTCGGCCTTGGTCTGCTGCTCGCGCGTGCTCTTCGACCAGGCGACGAAGTCGTCCACCGCCGGCTGCGGCCGGTAGCAGTCGTACACCTTCAGGCTGTGCCCACCGGCCAGCGCGGCGTCCTGCACCCGGCGCAGCGCGTCGGCCGCCTGGCGGGTGAGCAGGCACAGGGGCTCGCGGTAGGCGGCGACCGGCCGGCCGACGAAGTTGTGCGCCGTGGCGTACCGGATGTCGGAGTGGATGCGCGGATCGACGTCGGACAGCACCACGAACCCCGGCAGCCGGCCCGCGGCGGAGGGCTCAGCGCTCGCCGACGCCGACCCCGGGCTCGCCGACGTGGTGATCGGGACCGCCGGCTCCTGGCCGGCCGGCGGGTGCGAGCAGCCACCGAGCACCGCGACGACCGCGAGCACGGCGGCGTTGCCCACCCGACCTGACCTGCGCACCCGTCCTGTCTATCAGCCCCGCCCCGGGCTCCGCGCCGGATCGACAGTCGGTGGCCGGATCACCCTCGCCGGTCGGCCGGTCGCACCGTGTCGGTGTCGTCGACCAGGTGCCCACGCAGGAACCGCAGCGCCGCCTCGTCGTCGTCGATCCCGCCGGCCTCGTGGCCGTTGTAGCGCCACACCGCCAACTCGGTCGGCCCCGCGTGGGCATTCACCGCCGCGTAGACCCCCGACGGCGGCACGATGTCGTCCATCAGCGCCACCGAGTAGCGGGCGGGCCGGCGGCAACGCCGCGCGAAGTTGACCCCGTCGACGTACGACAGGGTCGTCAGCACCCGCTCCTCGGCGTCCCGGTGGATCGCCAGGTAGTCGCGGATCTCCCGGTACGGGCGGGCGTCGGTGACCACCACCGCGCGCGGAATGTCGCAGAGGAACGGCACGAGGGCGACCACCGCCCGCACACCGGGTGCCAACGCGCCGGCCGCGAGGGCCAACCCGCCGCCCTGGCTGTGCCCGAGCACCGCCACCCGGGTCGGGTCGACCATCGGCAGGGTGCGGACGGCGTCCACCGCCCGGACCGCGTCGGTGATCAGCCGCCGGTAGTAGTACGTGCGGGGGTCGGCGATGCCCCGGGTCGTCACGCCGGGCGCCTCCGGACCGGACGTGCCCGGATCCGGGGTGTCGCCCCGGCTCCAGCCAGAGCCCTGCCCCCGGGTGTCCATCTGCAGATGGGCGAACCCGGCCGACGCCCACAGCAGGTTCTCCAACGGGTGCCCGCGCCCGCCGCCGTAGCCGACGTACTGCACGAGAGTCGGCAGCGCCCCGGCGGCCCCGTGGGGCACCCGCAGCCAGGCCCGTACGGGCTGACCGGCGAAGCCCGCGAACGTCACGTCGAACACGTCGATGCTGGTCAGAGCGGTCGCCACCGGCTCGACACGGATCGGCCATCCGGCGGCTCGGGCCTCGGTCAGGGTGCCGTCCCAGAACTCGTCGAAGTCCGCGGGGTCAGTCACCACGCCACGGTGGTCGCGTAGCTGCTCCTCGGACAGGTCGGTGTACATGGCGTCCTCGGTCCGTCGGGTTGACACTGAGCAGGGGGCGGTCGCCGGGGGCGACGGCGCGGGCGTCGGGCAGCACACCGGAAGGAGTCCGATAACGTACCGGAATCTTTCCGCAACTGCGCCGAACGCTAGAACCGACCTGCCATGTCGTCAACCCCCGTCCGTGAGGCAAGATGACGCGCAGGAGCGGGAATGCCGTTCCGGGACAATGGCATGGCGACGGCTTGCGGTCGCTCTTCCGGACCGGTGAAGGAGACGCGGGTGGGCGCGGACGACGGACGCAGGGTGACCATCACCGCGATCGCGCGGGAGGCTGGGGTTTCGGTGCCGACCGTGTCCCGGGTGCTCAACGGTCGGTCCGATGTGGCCCCCGACACCCGGGAACGGGTCGAGGAGCTGTTGCGCCACCACGGTTACCGGCGCCGCAGCAGCCGCAGCGTGCGCCGTGCCGGCCTCGTCGACCTGGTCTTCAATGACCTGGACAGCCCGTGGGCTGTGGAAATCATCCGCGGTGTGGAGGACGTCGGGCACGGCGCCGGCGTGGGCACAGTGGTCTCCGCGATCCACCGGCAGCCCACGGCGGCCCGGCAGTGGTTGCAGAACCTGCGTACCCGGGCCACCGACGGCGTCATCTTCGTGACGTCACACCTGAGCCCGCCCCTGCACGCGCAGCTCCGCCGTCTCAACGTGCCGGTGGTAGTCGTCGACCCGGCCGGTGTGCCGGCGATGGACGTGCCGACGATCGGCGCCACCAACTGGGCCGGCGGGCTCGCCGCGACCGAGCACCTGCTGGCGATCGGGCACCGGCGAATCGGGTTCGTGGCCGGGCCGACGCACCTGCTGTGCAGCCGCGCCCGCCTCGACGGCTACCGGGCCGGGCTGGAGGCGGCAGGCGTTCCGGTGGACGACGCGCTGATCTACCCGGGCGACTTCTACCACGCCTCCGGCTTCTCCGGTGGCACGGCGCTGCTCGAACTGGCCGACCCGCCGACAGGCATCTTCGCGGCAAGCGACCAGATGGCCTTCGGTGTCTACGAGGCCATCCGGCGGCGCGGGCTGCGCGTCCCCGACGACGTCAGCGTGGTGGGTTTCGACGACCTGCCCGAGGCCCGTTGGGCCTCACCTCCACTTACCACAGTGCGTCAGCCGCTCGTCGAGATGGGCCGGCTCGCGGCGCGGACGGTGCTGCGACTGGCCCAGGGCGAGAGCATCGACTCGCCCCGTGTGGAACTCGCGACCGAGATGGTCGTACGGGACAGCACCATAGCGCCGCCGGCCGTGTCACCGCACTCGTCGTGACGGCCCGAGCCGTGCCCGGAACCGGGTCCGCCCGTTCCGGAGCAGCGACCGAAATTTCCGGTTCGACCCGTCCCGCCCCAGGTCGGGCGACGGCGGTACGTCCAGCGCCGGCCGTCGACACGCCGACGCGGTGAGCGACGGGAGCCGCTCACCGCGCCGAACGCGTCAGTGGTGGTGGTGTACGCGGACAGCCCGACGGATGCTGACCGGCAGCGCGGGCGCGCCGTCGACAGGTGCCGGGTCCTCCGCGGTCGGCGCCACTCCCCCGGCGGCGATCCGGTCCAGGGTGGCCAGGCCGGCGGGATCGACCTCGCCGAAGATCGTGTAGTTGGGGCGCAGCGCCGAGTCGGCGTACACCAGGAAGAACTGGCTGCCGTTGGTGTCCGGCCCGGCGTTCGCCATGGCCAGCACGCCCCGGGCGTAGATCCGGCGCTCCCCGGTCGGGTCGGTGGGTGCCGGCGGCAGGTCGGTCGGCAGTTCGTCGCGGTACCGGTAGCCCGGGCCGCCCTCGCCCGTGCCGGAGGGGTCACCGCACTGCAGCACGCTCAGCGTCGGGTAGGCGGTGAGCCGGTGACACGAGGTGCGGTCGTAGAACCGCTTGCCGACCAGGTGCAGGAAGCTCTGCACCGTACACGGCGCGGCCTCCCGGTCAAGGGTCAGCCCGATCGGCCCGTGATTGGTGGAGAGGGTCACCCGGACGCTGCCCCGAGCCGGGGTGCGGCGGGGGTCGGGCGGCAACGGCACCGGGCGGGCGGCCGGCTCGTCGGGCGTCTCGGTGTACGCGCACGGGCCGTGCGTGGTGCGCGGCGGCCGGACGGCGGCAGGCGACGCGGCGGACGCGGTTGGCGCGTCGACGGACCCGCCCCGCGCGGTTATCGCGTCGACGGGTCCACCCGGCGCGGTTATCGCGTCGACGGGTCCACCCGGCGCGGCCACGGCGGCGGCGGACACGCCGACGAGCAGCGCCCCCGCGAGCGCCGTCACGCCCGCGAGGCGGGTGAGCACGCGCACCGGCCGGCGGGGTGCCGCAGCGCCGGAGGGCGGTTCGAGTTCACTCGACACAGGGATCCTCCTGGACTCGTGGTGCTGAAACGACCGGAGTCTATGGATCCCAGAGCCTGTTGTCGATCCGTCAGGGCAGTTGGCGGCGGCGCCACAGCAGCCCGCCCAGCAGCGCCAGCACCGCCGCACCGCTCACCGCTGTCACCAGCCACAGCCATCCAGAGCCGGGATGCGGGCCGCTGGCCGCTGCCGGCCTGGGCCCACCGGGCGCGGCCAACGCGGACGGCACGGCCGACGGCGTGGCTGTCAACTCGCCCGGCTCGACCAACCGGCCCACGGCGGCGTCGCGGGGCAGCGAAAACCCCCAGTCCAGCAGAGCCGCACCCTGCTCCCAGCCGCGCATCGGCGCCGGCTCGGCACCCAGCAGCGTCGCCACGAGCCGCCGGCCGTTGCGCTCCGCGGCCCCGACGTACGTGTGCCGGGCCAGATCGGTGAAGCCCGTCTTGCCGCCCAGCGCACCCGGGTACCGGTAGATGAGCTGGTTCTCGTTCTGGATCTGGAAACCCTTGGTGCGCTGCGCCGGCTGGGCCGGGATGGTCGCCTGGTCGGTGAGCGCGTACCGCCGGAAGGTCGGCTGCGCGAAACAGGCCCGGGCGATCAACGCCAGGTCGTACGCGCTTGTGAACTGGCCCTTGCCGTCCAGGCCGGACGGGGTGACCGCGTGCGTCTGGAGCGCTCCGAGCCGGTGCGCCTGCTCGTTCATGGCACGGACACCGCCGGCCGCCCCGTCGGGCCCGCCACCCAGCCGGGCCAGCGCGTTCGCCGCCTCGTTGCCAGAGTTGAGCAGCAGCCCCAGCCAGATGGTCTCGATGGTGTACCGGCCACCCTCGACCAGGCCGACGGCGGAGGAACCCGGCTCGATGTTCATGTCCGCCGCCGTGACGGTGACCGTCTGCTTCGGGTCGAGCCGGGGCATCATGGTGGCCGCCAGCAGGAGCTTCTGCACGCTGGCCGGGGGGCCGTACTCGTGCGGGCCGCAGCCCCCGAGCACCTGCCCGGTGTCCAGGTCGGCGACCAGCCACGACGTGGCGGTGATCGCCGGCGGTGCGCCCACGCCGGCCGGCACGACCAGACCACTGGTGGCCAGCCCGGCGCCGCCGACGGTCCGCTGCTCGGGCAGCGTAGGCGGGGGCACGGGCCGGGGCGGCCGGGACACCACCGGCGCCGGCGCCCGTGGGCACCGCACGGCGGCGGCCTCCGTAGCGGAAGCGGCCTGCGGTGCTCGCGTGGCCGAAGCGGCCTGCGCTGCTCCCGTGGCCGACGCGGCCTGCGCTGCTCGCGCGGCCTGCGGTGCGGGCGCGGCCTGCAGGGCGGACACGGCCGACGCGGCGGCGACCGGCGCGGGAGCGAGCAGGACGGCGGTCGCCGTCGCCGCCAACAGCGCAGCTCTCATGTGCCCGACCCTAGTCAACAAGATCGCCCGGCGGGACCGGATGCCCACGGACGGGTAGTCGGCCGGCGCTCGTACTCGGCTCGACACCTGTCACGATCGCCCTCACCGACGCACCCGCCGAGCTCGCCGCTCTGACCGCCGAGCACCTCCGCGAGTGCGTCAACAAGCCCAACAGCTCAGGAGACCCCGCGTAGCCACCACCGCTGCCAGGGGGTCTCCACTGCCTTCGGGTGGTAGCCCGCCCGCACCCACGGCACCGCCCGGTCGACCGGCAGACCGTCGAGGATCGCCAGCGCGGCCAACGCCGTACCAGTGCGGCCCACCCCGCCCCGGCAGGCCACCTCCACGCGCTCGCCGTCCCGCGCCCGCCGCAGGGCGTCCCGGAGGGCGTCGAGCGCATCCTCACGGTCGAGCGGTAGCCAGAAGTCGGGCCACCGGATCCGCCGGTGCGGCCAGGCCGGCTCCGGGCCGGGCGCCAACAGCAGGGCAAAATCGGCGGGCGAGGCAGTCGCGGCGACACGGCGTCCGCGCACCGTCGCCCCGCTCGGCAGTACGAGCACACCCGACCGCTCGGACCAGGGCTGCGTAACAGTCACACGGGCATTCTCCCGCTGAGCGCAACGACCGTGTGGCCGGCGCGCGTGCCGTAGGTGCCCAGCACACATGCGCAAGTGACCGGCAAACGTTTCGAGGAAGAGGGCCGGCGCGATGCCGAAGAGGCCCCGCGGGTGCGCGTGGGTGACCGGCACGCGAGCCGCGCATGGCGTCGCTGCGCCAGGGTGGGTGCAGACGGCGCCGCCCCCGGCCGGGTGGGTCGGGGGCGGCGCTGGTGTCGGTGTGCAGGTCGCCTCTCGGCGAGTGGCGCGACGCGGCTCCAGCCAAACGGTATTCCGCGACGGCGATATTAGGTGAGGCCCGGGGACACTGAGTCACACCGACACCCCTCACAACCCACCACCACCCCACCCTGTTCCCGCACCCGACCTACCACCCACCCGAATCTTGGACAGTTTCCGTTAGCGGGGCTAACGGAAACTGTCCAAGAATCGAAGCGCGGACGTGCCGCTGGCCGGCATCCCGGGTTCGAGGTCCGCGCATACCCGGTGGCCCGCGCCTCGGGGGTGTCGCGGCGTGGCCATGACTGTGGGCCAGCATCCGGGTTGGGGTCCGGACATGCCGCTGGCCGGCACCCCTGTGTGCGGGGTGCCGGCCAGCGGTCCTGCCGTGCGGTCCTGCTGTGCGGTGGTGCTGTGTGGTGTTGCGGTGGGTCAGCTGTTCCAGTACTGGCCGACCAGGTCGGCGGCCTGCTGCTCCCACTGGGCGTACGCGTCCGGGTAAGCCGAGACCTGCACGGTCTGCGCGGCGTCGGTCAGCGGCATGTCCTGCCAACCGTCAACCTGCTTCAGGCCCTTGAGGAACGCGGTGGTGGAGTA
>NZ_JBIAZG010000016.1:0-132757 GCF_042898885.1 Micromonospora sp. NPDC000316 | reverse complement strand
TTGAACGCCTTCGCCATCACCTTCAGCGACCGCTTCCCAGCCGCTGAAACCTACTAACCAAGATCGCCGGAAACACCCTTAGCGAGACAGGCCCCCGAGGTGCCGCGCGGCTCCGCCCGCTGTAGTGCGAGTGATCCGCTGTGGCGTTCCGATCCGCTGTGGCGTGACCGATCCGCTGTGGCGTGACCGATCCGCTGTGGCGTGACCGATCCGCTGTGGCGTGACCGATCCGCTGTGGCGTGAGCGTGGCGGATCCGCTGTGGTGCGGCCGGATCCGTTGCGCGACAGCGCCAGCAGGCCGGGCGTCAGGAGGGCTGCCGCGTCAGGAGGGCTGCCGCGCCAGGAGGGCTACGACCGCTTCGATGGGTTCCGTTATCTCGGTCCATGCCTTGGTCGTCGCACAGTCGCTCGCGTTTCGTTCAGCCCTGGCGAGTTGGTCGGATGGTCATGTCGCCGATCTCAACGTCGTCGGGTTGGTCGATGACAAAGGCGATCGCGCGGGCGACCGCTCCGGGCTCGATACCGAGATTGGCCATGTTCTGCCTGGCCTGCTCGCGTAGGGCGGGATCGTCGACGGCGTTCTCGATGAGCTCCGTGTTGACGTAGCCGGGGGAGATCGACGTCGTCCGCAGCGCCCCGGTGGTGCTCTCCTGCCGCAGGCCCTCCAGCAGGGTGCGTACCGCGTTCTTCGTTCCGGCGTACACCGCTTGGGTGGGAACGATTTTCAGGCCGGAAGTCGAGACGACCGTGATGAGGTGACCGCTGCCCTGGCGGCTGAACACGGGCAGCGCGGCGGCGATCCCGTGCAGGATGCCTTTGATGTTCACGTCGACCATCGCCGACCAGCCCGCTACGTCCAGGTCGGCGATCGGGCTGATCCTGCTGATCCCGGCGTTGCCCACCAGGACGTCCAGGCGGCCGAAGCGCTCGACGGCGAGGGCGACAAGCGATTGCAGGTCTTCGGGCGTCGTGACGTCCACCCGCGTGGCGGCCGCCGTGCCGCCGGCGCCCTCGATCTCGGTGACTAGGAGGTCGAGCCGGTCGGTACGGCGGGCGCCGAGGACGACGGACGCGCCGAGTGAGGCGAGGTGGCGAGCTGTTGCCGCACCGATTCCGCTGCTTGCGCCGGTGATCGCGACGACCTTGCCATGGATGGTCATGAAGATCCTCACGCTAGACTGGACACATGTCCGGTTACGACGACGATGCTAGCGGACACGTGTCCGCTTCTGTCAAGGGTGTCGGGACGCCCCGTGCCGACGCGCGGCGCAACCGTGACCGGATCCTGCGCGCGGCCCGGGATCTGGTGCACGAGCCGGGCGAGCTGAAGCTCAACGCCGTCGCGAAGGCGTGCGGCATCGGGCAGGGCACGCTGTACCGCCACTTCCCCACCCGCGAGGACCTTCTCGCCGAGGTATACCGCCGTGAGGTGGACGACCTGGTCGCCGTGGCCCCGGACCTGCTGGCGGCCCGCCCGCCGCTGGAGGCGTTGGCGGCCTGGTTCGACCGAGTGGCCGCCTACGCCCGCGTCAAACGCGACGTGTTCGCCGCCGTCGAGGCGGCGACGTGGCGTGACCTCGCCGCCCACAGCCTTGGCCCGATCGGTGAGGCGCTGGAGTTGCTGCTGGCCGCCGGCCGGTCCGCCGGCAGCGTCCGCGCCGATGCCGACGCCCGCGACGTCATCGTGCTCATCAGTTGGCTGTCACGTCTGGACGACGCCGAACTCGATGCCCGAGGCCCGCGGCTGCTGTCGATCCTCGTCGACGGCCTGCGCGCACGCCGCCCCTGATACGCGCACGCCGGTCGCGCACGCCGGTCGCGCACGCCGGTCGCGCACGCCGGTCGCGCACGCCGCCCCTGACCCTGGCGGTGGTCAGAGGCGGCGGCGCTGCGGTTGGCCCGCCGTCACGGCGAGCGCGGTGCCGGGTGAGGTGATCGTCGCGGATGTCGGTCGAGGCGGCGCGGCCCTACTCGCAGCCGAGGGCGTCCCGGTACCTGGCTGGCGGATTGCCGGCGGCCACCTTGTCGGCGGTCTCCCAGAACACCTCCGGCCAGTCTCCCTCGTCCTTCATCCCTTGCAGCACCGCCCACCTGTGGCTGCTGCTCAATGCGTCGGCCGCTCGCCGGAGAGCGCCGTCGTCGCCGGCCTTCTTGGCGCGCAGCCACTCGGCGATCCAGGCGCAGCCGACGCGACTGGTCACGCGGGCGCCGAACTGGTACTTGTCGTTGACGCCCAGGCCGGTCAGTGTGGCGGCGTCGAAGCCCGGGGGCAGTGGCACGTCGGCGAGCACCTTGGCGGCCTCTGCGCTCTCCCGTTCCGGCGTGATGATCGTGGCCGGCAGCGCGGCCAACCAGGTACGGGCGTCGACGCGGACCACACGCGTGAGGACCTGGTCGAACGCCGCGCGCGTCCATGCGCCACCGGTCCGGAGTTCCACGAAGGATCCGTCGCGGGGCGAGAGCATGACAGCGAAGTCACCCGCGTTGTACTGGAACAGCTCGGCTGGCCAGCCGTCGACCTTCACCGGTTCCGGCTTGCTGACCCGGAGCCGGTCCTCGTGGAAGCTGTCGTACGTGGCGGCCGGGTACCAGTTCATCTCCAGTTCGCTGGTGTCGTTGCTGAACGTGATCGTGCCCTCCTTCTCGGGGAAGCCGTAGACGGTGGTGGCCTTCCAGCCGGGCTGGTCGATCAGCAACCGTGGGCTCTCCTCGGCTGCCTTGAGCACCATGGCCGAGTCGAAGACCGGCTTGTTTCCGTCGGAGGTGTCCGCCGGGGCGGACCCGCGATCGCCGTTGATCACCGAGCCGGCGAAGATCAGGGCGAGGACGGCGGCGGCGACACCCGCGCTGGCGAGGCCACTCAGCAGAGTGCGGCGCTTGCGTAGGCGTCTGGCCGGCGGTTCGGCGACCGGTTCGAGGGTCGGCGTGGACATGATCTCCTCCAGGAGGTTCTGCGCGGCCCCGTCGAGGTGCTGAACGACCTCGGGTCGGTACGGGTCGGCGTCGCGAACCATTCGGTCGAGGTGCTCGTCAGTCATCGGCCCTCCTTCGGGGTGCGTACGGCCAGGACATCGAATACATGTCCGGGTGGGTCGGCGTCGTCACCGACGAGTTGCCGCAGTCGGGTGCGGGCTCGCGACAGCCGGGTACGGGCGGCGGCCGGGCTGATGCGCAGGACCTCGGCGGCCTCGCGCGGCTCCAGGCCTTCCCAGAAGGTCAGCATCAACAACTCCCGGTCCTGCTCACCGAGCCGGGCAAGTGCGGCCCGGACCGTGAGCCGTTCGGGCACCTCGCTGCCCGGGTCGGTGACGACGGAGGCCCTGAGCCGTTGGCGTAGCCGGTCGCCCAGCCGCCCGCGGCGCAGCCCGCTGCGGTGGTGGTTGGCGAGCACCCGCCGGGCCACGCCGTACAGCCACGGCCGTACCTCCGTGTCGGGTGGCATGTAGCGGCTGCGCCGCCAGGCGACGAGAAAGGTCTCGGCCACCACGTCGGCGGCGTCCTCGGGCTGCTCGACGCGTCGCATCGCGTACGCCAGCAGCGGCTCGAAGTTGGCCGCGTAGACGCGTCGAAATCGGTCCTCGTGCTCGTTCGCGGAGCTCACGTCTACTCCATGTCCGGTTCGGCGCTGGTCGTGACGGTGTCGGCCGAAAAACTGCCGGCCGGCCCTCGATCCGCCACCCCACGCTATCGGTGCGGGTAGGTGCCGAACATTCCGCAACCGATTGACTTTCGATAGGTAGCGAGCGAGTATCGATGCATGGTTGTCGAGCATCGAGCGGTAGCCGCTCTCCGGGTGTTTCTCGTGGTGCTGTTCGGGGTCCTGATCCCGTTCCAGACGCTCTCCCTGCCGGGTCAGTTCGCGCACATGGCGCAGGAATCGCCGCAGGACGCGTACCTCCGATGGCCGGCGACGGCCGTGGCGGTCTTCTGGGTGCTGTGCGTCCAGGTGGTGATCGTGTGCACCTGGCAGTTGCTGAACCTGGTCAAGAAGGACCGCATCTTCACCGAGGCCTCCCTGAAGTGGGTGGACGCGATCGTGTGGGCCATCGCCGCGGCCTGGGTGGTGCTCGTCGTCGTCTTCCTCTACGTCGTGTTGAACGCGGACGACCCCGGCCTGCCGGTCCTGCTGTTCCTGCTGACGGTGGGCGTCACGGTGGCCGGGCTGCTGATGGTGGTGATGCGTGCGCTGCTGCGGCAGGCCACCACGCTGCGGACCGACATGGAAGCGGTGATCTGATGCCCATCATCGTCCGCATCGACGTCGAGTTGGCAAAGCGCAAGATGAGCGTCGGCGAGTTCGCCGAACGGGTCGGGCTCACCCCTGCGAACGTGGCCGTGCTCAAGAACGGCCGCGCCAAGGCCGTTCGCTTCAGCACCCTGGAGGCGATGTGTCGGGTGCTCGACTGCCAGCCCGGCGACCTCCTGGAATGGGTCGACGAATGACGTACCTCGTCGCCGTTCTCGCGGCCGCGCTCGGCGTCGCCGGCGTCGTGCACGGAGAGGCCGACGACTCGCCGGGCCTGCAGGTCCTGGGTGCCGCGCTCGTCGTCGGCGCGGTCGTTCTCGCGGTACGGGCGGCCCGGCGCGAGCGGCGGGCCCTCCGGCGCGACAGATGACCCGACGGCGGGAGCCCCGCAAGGCGAGCCGGCCTCCGGAGTAACGATCAAGTAACGGGCGCGAACCTTTCCCCGTGGATGACCTGTCTTGAAGGTCGTCGGCCCACCAGGGCCAGGGGAGGCGTCGGATGAAGTTGGTGTGGAGACGGGCCCGCGAGGCGCGAGGTCTGCTGGTGGCCGCGGTGATCGCCGCCTTGGTCGCCGTCGTGCTGGTCACCGGCCTGTCCGACTACAACCGCCGCGCGGTGGACGCCGGGCAGCGGGCGCTTGTGGCCGCGTCGCCGGCCGAGGAGCGCGGCCTGCTGGTCAGCGGCTCCGGCGGTCGCGACGCCGCCGACTTCGCCACCCGCGACCAGGCGGTACGGGCCGAGTTGGCCGACGGGCTCGCGGGCGTGCCGGTCACTGTCGCCGCTGCCCGTTCCGGCACCGGCCGGGAGTTGACAGGCGACCTCGGGTCCGTGGCCCGCACCGGCGACGACCCGATCTTCGCGAACCTGGCGACCATGGAGGGCCTGACCGAGCACGTCGAGCTGACCAACGGGGCATGGCCCCGGGCCGGCGCGACGCCGGTCCAGGTGAGCCTGCCGGAACGGGTAGCCACGGCTCTGGGCCTGACCGTCGGAGCGCGGATCCCGCTGCGCGACCGCGCCACCGAGCAGGCCGGCGAGGTGGTGCTCACCGGCACCTGGCGGCCCCGCGACGCGACCGACGCGTACTGGCTGCTGGCCCCCGGAGTGGGCGCGGGCAGTGCCGGCTCGGGAACCTCGTACGGGCCGTTCGTGTTGGACCCGGCCGACTTCGCGACCACGTTCCCCGGCACGGTGACCGCCTCCTGGCTGGTCGAACCGGACCTCGGCGGCGTCGACGTCGGCGACCTGACGGCGGTGCGGGCGGCCCTGACGGCGGCCGTGACGGCCGTGCCCGAGGCAGCGCAACTGGGCACGTCGGCGCAGTCGACGACCAAGATCGACCAACTGTTGGACCGCATCGGCCGCGCCGACCTGGTGGGCCGGTCCGCGCTTGCCACGCCGCTGCTGCTCATCCTGGTGCTCGGCGGGTACGCGCTGGTGCTTGTCGCCGCGCTGCTGCACGAAGACCGGCGCCCACAGACCGCGCTGCTGCGTGCCCGCGGCGCCGCACGTCGACAGTTGGCTGGCCTGGCGGCTCGAGAGGCCACCCTGGTGATCGCCCCCGCAGCCCTGCTCGGGCCGGTGATAGCCGGGGAGGCGCTGCGGTTCGTCCGTCCCGGCGGGTCGGCCGAACTGTCCACCGCTGGCGGCAACACCACACTGGTCTGGGCGGCTGCCGCGGCTACCGCCGCCGGCTGCCTGGTGGCAATGGTCGCGCCCACGTTGCGCGGCGCCGGCACCTACGTGGCCGACATGGCCGCCAGGTCCCGGCCGAACCGGGCGGCGAGCGTCCAGCGGGCCAGCGTCGACCTGGTGCTTGTGGCGCTCGCCGTGATCGCCTGGGTGCAGCTACGCCAGTACGCCTCACCACTTGCCGGCTCGGACGGCCGGCTCGGGCTCGACCCACTACTGGTCGCCGCCCCGACGCTCGGCGTGCTGGCCGGCGCCGTGCTGGCGCTGCGCGTGCTCCCGCCGCTCACCCGGTTCGCCGAGCGGTTCGTGGACCGCCGGCCGTGGACGGCAACCATGTTCGGCATGTGGCAGGCCGGCCGGCGTCCACACGCCGGGCCGGTGCTCCTGCTCGCCCTCGCCGTCGGCGGCAGCACCCTCGCCTGGTCCCTGATCAGCACCGGGGAGCGGTCCCAGGTCGAGCAGGCCAGCCACACGGTCGGCGCCGACCTGCGGGTGACCGAACGGTCCGGCTCCGCCCCGCCGAACCGGGCCGGTCAGCTCGCCGCGCTGCCCGGCGTCGACCGGGTGCTGCCGGCGTGGCGCGACGAGGTGCGGGTCGGCCGGGAGGACCTCCCGGTGACCGTGATCGGCCTGGACCCAGCCAGCGCCGCAGGCGTCGTCCGGCTCGACGACCGCCTCAGTGACGTGCCGGTGTCGGAGAACTACAAGCGAATGGTCCAGGCCCGCAGCGCTCCCGGTGGGATCGAATTGCCCGCCGGCACCCGCGCGATCACCGGCATGGTCCGCACCCCCGTCCACGGGGCCGTCCAGCTCCACCGGGTCTCGGTGGCGCTGCTGGTCACCAGCTCCGAGGGGCTCGCCTTCCGACTGCCGGTGGCCGATGCCCCGAGCAACGGGCGGGCCGTGCGCTTCACGGTCCAGCTGCCCGACGCGGGCGGGGCGCGGCTGCGGCTGGCCGGCTTCGAGGCCGACGGTGGGCAGCGAGGCGGCACCATGTACGTGCTCCAGGTACAGGACCTGGCGTATGTCGACACCGCAGGCACGGCCCAGCCCGCCCGGTTGACGGGTGACTGGGTGGCGACCTGGACCGGTGGTCCACGGGTGCCGGTCCAGTCGGACGCCGCCGGGCTCGTTGCCAACCGCGATTTCCTCGAGAATCCCGCCGGGGGGCGCGCCTCCCAGGACACGACGCGCTTCGTCGTCGTACCCGGCGGGGCGAGCGCGGCCGTCCCGGTGCTGATGACCGCCGGGGTACGCGAGGCGCTGAGCCTGCGCACCGGCGACACCGCCACCCTGGAACTCTCCGGTGTGTCGGTGCCGGCGCGGCTGGTCGGCGAACTGACCGCCGTGCCGACCACCACCGGCGAGGGCATTCTGCTCGACCTGCCCGCCGCCGTCGACTCGCTTATCGCTGCCGGCGGGACGGTACGTCCGGTGCCGGAGTGGTGGATCGGCGCCGACGACGCGACGGCAGTCGCTCAGGCGGCCGGCGAACTGCCGGGTGTCACGGTGCTCAACCGGGCAGCGGAGATCGAGTCAGCCGCGGATGACCCGTACTGGCAGGGGTCCCGCACCGGCATGCTCGCCGCCGCGTTCGGCGCGGTGCTGCTCGCCCTCGTCGGACTGATGGTCGACGTGTGGGCCACCGCCCGACGACGGATCGGTGAGTTCGCGGTCCTGCACACCCTCGGCGCGACACCCCGGCTGCTGGCCCGGGCGCTGCTGGCCGAACAGTCCTTCCTGGCCGGCATCGGCGTGTGTGTCGGGCTGCTGCTCGGCGCCGCCGTGGGGGCCACCATGGCACCCCTGGTCATCCTCACCCCGGCCGCCGGTCGACCGGTGCCTTCGGCGACGTTCGTGCTGCCCTGGGTGCCGATCGGCCTGACCGCGGTCGGTCTGCTGCTGGCGGCGCTCGCCTTCAGCGCGTTCATCGCCACCGGCATCCGCAAGCGGGTGGCGGCGGTGCAGCTGCGAATCGGGGGAGAACGATGAGCGTCGGCGCGGTCGTCCGCCGGGTCCGGACGTACGGCGGGCAGTTCCTGCTCCTGGCGGTGCTGACCCTCGTGGTCACCCTGCTGGTCAGCGGGGTGCCTCGGCTCGTCAACCGGCTTGCCGAGCAGGGGCTGCGGGCGCAGCTGACCAACGAGCTGCCCGCCCGCCGGGACATCGGCTACTCCACCGCCGAGGGACCGTTCACCTCGGTCAAGACGGCGACGGGAGCTGCCCGCGAGCGGTTCGACAACCTGGCGCAGCAGATGCCACCGCAGGTGGGATCGGGTGTGACCGAGCGGTGGCACAGCGTGGAGACCATGCCGGCTCGGGTGGTCGGCCCGGATCTCGTGGCCGGCAAACTGCTGCTCGACCTGGGACTGCGGGTCATGCCCGACCTCCAGGACAACAGCACTCTCGTCGAGGGGGCGTGGCCGAGCGAGACGTACGTTCCCGGCCGGCCGATCGAGGTGGTGCTCGACGCCGATGTGGCCGGCAAGCTCAACCTGCGGGCCGGCAGCCAACTGCGCATCGGCAACGCCGATTCCAACGGCGTCCTGATGGATGCGTCCCCGATGCTGGTGTCCGGGCTGTTCCGCCCCGCCGACCGGGCGAACGGCATGTGGGACGGTCTCCCGCCGGCGCTGCGGATCACCGAACCGGCAGGGGACGGCCAACCCCTGATCGCCGTTGGAGTGGTCGCCCCGTCGACCTTCAACAAGCGGGCCGCGGAAGGCTGGCCGATGCGCTCCGACTGGCGGTACCGGCTGGGCGTCGACCGCGTCGACGCCCGTCACCTGGACGAGATGATCGACGGCCTGCAGACGATGCAGCGCACCACCCCGCCGGGCCTCACCCTGACCCAGGGTGTCGACGTGCCGCTGCGCGCGTTCGCCGCCCAGCTCAACGCCGCCCGGACCCTGCTCGCGGTGATCGCGGCCGGAGTGCTGGCCACCCTGGCCGGGCTGATCGTGCTCGCGGCCACTCTCGCCACCCGCCGACGCCGCGCGGAATACGTGTTGCTGCGCGCCCGAGGGGGTGCGGCCACCGCCGGCGCCCGGCGCAGTCTCGCCGAGTCGCTGCTCGTGGTGCCGGTCGCCGCCGCGCTGGGCTGGTGGCTGGGCACCCTTGTCCCCGGCGCCCCGGACCCCACCGCGCCGTACGCCGCCGCGGCGACAGTGCTTGTCACCCTTGCGCTGCCGCTGGCCACCTTGGCGGTGCCGACCGGCGGGGCGGCCCGCCGGGACCTGGTCCGGTTCCGCCCCTCGGCGCGTCGGCTCACCGTCGAGGTTTCCCTGCTGCTGCTGGCCGGGCTCGCGGCGGTGCTGCTGCGCCGACGTGGCCTCACCCTCGGTGAGGTGGACCCGCTGCTGGTGTCGGTGCCGGTGCTGCTGGCGATCGCCGCGGCGGTGCTGGCGCTGCGCGCGTACCCCTGGCCCCTGCGGTTGGTCAGCCGGCTCGCCGCTCGGACCCGGGGCAGCGTGACGTTCCTCGGCACCGCGCGGGCCGGCCGCTCGGCGGTGGCCGCGCCGCTCGTCGTCGTGGTGCTGGCGATCGGCACGGCGGCGTTCTGCGCCGTCGTCGCCGCCGGCGTCGACGCGAGCCGGGACCGGGCCGTCGAACGGATCGTGCCCGCCGACGCGGTGATCCGGGGCGAGCGTTTCGCGCCGGACACCCTTGACGCGCTGAGTCAGATGCCCGGAGTGCGGGCCGTCACCCCGGTGCTGAACGAACCGGACCAGCGGGTGGCCACCGACGACCTCGGCACCGACGCGCGGATGGAGCAGATCAACGTGTTGGTGGTCGACGGCTCCGGCCTGAGCGCTGTGAGCCGAGAATCCGGTGTGCAACTGCCCCTACCGGCGGTGCTGCGCAGCGCCGAACCCGCGCCGGAGGCACTGCCGGCCATCGTCTCCCCGGCCGTCGCCGCAGACCTGACCCGCGCTGGCCTGGACCGTTCGGCGTTCGTCTCCGTGCAGGGCCAGCGGTACGAGTTCCGGGTGGCCGGCTCGCAGGAGAGCTTCCCGCTGCTGCCGGACACCGCCAGCCGGTTCGTCATCCTGCCCTGGCAGGCGCTGCCGACCCGTAACACCGAACCGGTGCCCACCAGCCTCCTGGTCGCCGGGGACCGGCTCGACGCCGAGGCGTTGCGCCAGGCCGGCGACCAGGGGCAGGAGCGCTACCAGCGCGGCGGAGCGGTGACCGGCAAGGAACGCATCATCGGCGTGACTGTCGACACCCGCGACGGCGTCCGGCGGGATCTCGGTGACGGTGGTGCGAACGGTGTGTTGGCCTTCGGGTTCACCGCCGGCGCCGTCGGAGGCACCGTCCTCGGGCTGTTGGCCATCGCGTTCACCGTGCTGGCCGGCGCGCGAGCGCGGGGCCAGGTGCTGTCCCGGCTGCGCACCCTCGGCCTGTCCCGCCAGCAGTGGCGAGGGCTGTTGCTCGTCGAGTTGGCCCCGCTGGTCGGCACGTCGGTGCTGACCGGCGCGGTCGTCGGGGCGCTGCTGCCCCTGCTGCTCAACCCGGTGCTCGGCCTGTCCGCGTTCACCGGCGGCGTACCGGTCCGGGTGGCCTTCGAGCCCGGCCTGGTCGTCGCGGTGTTCGCGCTCGGGGCGGTCGCCCTCGGCTTCGCGGTCGCCGTCGAAGCGCTGAACAACCGCCGGCTGCGCCTCGGTGAGGTGCTCCGGCTCGGAGAGGAGAGCTGAGATGACCGCTACCCAGACCGCACCGATGCCGGACCTGGCCGTTCTGCAACAGCGGGCCGCGCAACGGGCCGCTGAGCGGGCCGGCGGGGAGGACCGACTGCGCGGCCACATCGTCTGCGACGGCCTGGTGCGCATCTTCAAGACCGAGGGGGTGGAGGTCGTCGCCCTGCAGGGCCTCGACCTGGTCATCGACCGGGGCGAGCTGGTGGCGATCGTCGGTGCCTCCGGCTCGGGCAAGTCGACCCTGCTCAACATCCTCTCCGGCCTGGACACGCCGACCGCCGGCATCGCCCGGGTGGCCGACTACGACCTGCTCTCGTTGTCGGCCAAGCGGCGGTTGAGCTACCGGCGGGAAACGGTCGGGTTCGTCTGGCAGCAGACCGGCCGCAACCTGCTGCCGTACCTCACCGCGCTGGAGAACGTCGAACTGCCGATGCAGCTGGCCGGCAAACTCAGTCGCAAGGCCCGCCGGAAGCGTGCCCGGGAACTGCTCGACATGGTCGGCGTGGGCTACTGCGCGGAGCGGCGGCCGGGGCAGCTCAGCGGCGGCGAGCAGCAGCGCTGTGCGGTGGCCGTGGCGGTGGCCAACGACCCGGAGGTGCTCTTCGCCGACGAACCGACAGGTGAGCTGGACGAGGCGACCGGTGCGGAGGTCTTCGCGGCGCTGCGCGCCATCAACGCCGAGCTGGGCGTCACAATCGTCGTCGTCACCCACGACCACGCCGTGGCCAGCCAGGTCCGCCGGACCGTCGCGATCCGGGACGGCAGGACCGCCTCCGAGGTCCGCCGGACCGCGCGGATCGGCGCGGACGGCAACACCGAGCTGGTCAGCGAGGAGTACGCGGTGCTGGACCGCAACGGTCGGATGCAGTTGCCGGCCGCGTTCGTCGAGGCGTTGTCGCTGAAGGAGCGGGTCCGGCTCGACCTGGAGCCCGACCATGTGCAGGTACGGCCCGGTGAGCGGGCTATGGACGAGCGGGAGGCACAGGCGTGAGCCGTCGGGACATGATGGTGACGGGGGAGGCTCCGTTCGGCGGTGGGCCGGTTGAAGCTCCCGCCGAGCTGGTCCGGGTCACCGGCCTGAATCGGACCTTCGGTCGCGGTGAGCACGCCGTGCAGGCGGTGCGGGACGTCTCGTTCCGCGCCAACCGCGGCGAGTTGGTCGCCATCCGCGGCCGATCCGGGGCGGGCAAGACCACCCTGCTGAACCTGGTCGGCGGGCTGGACCGGCCGGACAGCGGTCAGGTGGTGGTGGCCGGGCACGAGGTGACCGCAGCCGGCGAAGCGGAGCTGCTGCGGCTGCGCCGGGGCATCGTCGGTTTCGTGTTCCAGACCTTCGGGTTGGTGCCGATCCTCTCCGCCGCCGAGAACGTCGGTGTGCCCCTGCGGCTGGCACAGGTGCCGGCAGCGGAGCGGGAGGAACGGGTCGCGGTGCTGCTGGAGCTGGTCGGCCTGGGCGGGCACGCGGCGCAGCGCCCGTACGAGCTCTCCGGTGGGCAGCAGCAGCGGGTCGCGGTCGCCCGTGCGTTGGCCAACGAACCGGACCTGCTCATCGCCGACGAGCCCACCGGCCAGCTCGACTCGGAGACCGGGCGGTCCATCATGGACCTGCTCCGCGCGGTGGTCCACGCTCGGGGGATGACGGCGCTGGTGGCCACGCACGACCCGGCCCTGATCGACCTCGCCGACCGGGTGCTCACCCTGCGCGACGGCCGCCTAGTCGACGGCTGACCGCCGCCGGACGCTGCCCCACGGCGAGGGCTGCCCCGCGACGGACCCTCGCTGTGCGTCTGGCTCTGCTGTGCGTCTGGGCTTGCCGTGCGTCTGGGCTTGCCGTGCGTCTGGGCTTGCTGTGCGTCTGGGATCGCCGTGCGTCCGAGGGCTTGCACGGGCCTCGCGTCAGCTCCGCCGCAGCGGGCGAGATGGTGGTCCGCGCTGCCTATGGAGCTGATGTCGTAAACGGATCGGTGCGCTGATTCGTTTACGACATCAGCTCCACAGTGTCTGCGCATGGTGGAGCGGGGGTCGCCCAAGGACCCCCGCGTCAGCTCCGCGCTCCGGTTCCGGCTCCGCGCTCCGGCTCCGCGCGCCGGCTCCGCGCGGTCGGTCAGAGCGCGAGCTTCATGCCCTCGTGACTGGCCACGAAGCCGAGGCCCAGGTAGAAGCGGTGCGCGTCGTCGCGGGTCTTGTCGGTGGTGAGCTGGACCAGCGCGCAGCCGCGCTGCCGGGCCTGGTCGATCGCCCAGGCCATCAGCTCACGGCCGAGCCCCTGCCCACGCCTGTCGGAGCGGACCCGGACCGCCTCGATCAGGGACCTCTCGGCGCCGTGCCGGCCGAGCCCGGGAATGTAGGTGATCTGTAGGCAGCCGACCAGTTCACCGGCCTGCTCCGCGACGATCAGCTGGTTGCGCGGGTCCGCGTCGATGGCGGCGAACGCCCTCTCGTAGGCGTCGTCGACCTCGGTGAAATCGCGGGCCTTGCCCAGGACGTCGTCGGCGAGCAGGGCGATGACGGAGGGCAGGTCGGCCCGGACCGCCTCCCGGAAGATCACGTCGGTCATGCCCGTGAGCCTGGCACACCGGTCAGCGGGCCCGGGCAGCAAGCCACTCAGCGGGGCCAGGGCAGCAAGCCCAATCAGCGGGCGGGGCAGCGCAGGCCCTCCCGGGGGACTGTGAGGTCGATCAGGTAGGCGTCGACCGCGTTGGTGATGCACGGCGTCTGGGGATAGGCGGTATGCCCCTCGCCCTCCCAGGTGAGCACCCGACCGACGCCAAGCATTGAGGCGAGTGCCGGCGTCTGCTCGTACGGCGTCGCCGGGTCGCCGGTGGTGCCGACCACCACGATCGGCGGAGCGCCGTTGGCCTTCCCGGTCGGGTAGGGGTCACGCCCGCCCGGCCACTCGACGCAGCTCAACATGCCGACCGCGAGCGCCGGCCCGAATAGCGGGTACTTCGTGCGCCACTCCGACTGCAACTGGCGGATCTCGTCGCGGCTCGGCTTCTCGGTCTCGTCGGCGCAGTTGATGGCGAGGTTGGCGTCGAACAGGTTCGAGTAGTGCCCGTCGCTCTCCCGGCCGGCGTACGAGTCGGCGAGCCGGAACACCTCCTTCGGGTCGCCCTCGGCCAGCCGGTCGATGGCCTCCGCCAGTTGCTGCCAGCCCGACTCGGTGTAGAGCGACGAGATGACCGCGTAGAAGACCCAGCCGGCGGTGGCCTCGCGGCCGTCGTTGGCGCGTACCGGGGAGACCTTGGCCTTGTCGATTGCCGAGGTGACCGCCGCGCGGGCGTCCGGGGCGATCGGGCAGCGGGCGGCGTTCGCGGCGCACCATCGGGCGAAGTTGTCGAAGGCCCGCTCGAAGCCGCGAGCCTGGCTCTCCGAACCGGCCACCAACCGCTGCTGCGGGTCGACCGCGCCGTCGAGCACCAGTGCGCGCACCCGCTGCGGGTAGAGCTGGGCGTAGATGGCGCCGAGCAGGGTGCCGTAGGAGTAACCCAGGTAGGTGAGCTTGTCGTCGCCGACGGCGGCCCGGACCGCGTCCATGTCCCGGGCGGCCTGCTCGCTGCCGTACAGCGGCAACTGGTCACCGTAGCGGTCGCCGCAGCCGCGCCCGATCCGCTGGCTCAGCCCGACGAACCCGTCGAACGACGCCTGGCTCTCCGGATCCGGGTCATAGCCGAAGCTGGCGTCCAGGTCGGCGTCGGAGATGCACTTCACCGGGCTGGACCGGGCCACCCCGCGCGGGTCGAAGCCGACGATGTCGAAGCGCTCGGTGACCGAGCGGGGCAGACCACCGAACTGGCTGCCGAAGGAGAGGTAGACGGCCGTGTCGACACCGGAGCCACCCGGACCGCCGGGGTTGACGACAAGCGAGCCGATCCGATCGCGCTGCTTGCTGGACCGCGCCCGCAGCAGGGCGATCTCGAAGGTCTCCCCGGCGCCCGGCCCGGCTGTCGCGCCGGTGCCGGTGCCCCAGTCCCGGGGGACCGCGATGCGGGTGCACTCGTAGCGCATGTCCGGCGCGCCGCGGCCGACCAGGTCGTCGGCAACCTCCGGGCAGGGCCGCCACGTCGCCGAGGTGCCGGCCGGCGCCGCCTCGCCCTGCACCTCGGTGCGCGGCGCGAACGCCGGCAGCGTGCAGCCGGCGGTCAGCAGCGCGGCCACCACGAAGGCGGCGAGACTGCGACGGACCCGGCGGCTGGTCGCCAGCCACGGCTGGTCGGCGGTGCGGGTCACGTGATCCTCCGGGGTCGGGTCGACAGCCAGGCTACGCCGGGCCGGTGGCGGCCCGGTCCACGGTGGCCATCGGGTCGCCGCGCAGCACCTGGTCCACGTCGTAGCGGATCGGGCGGTCGAGCTGGTCGTAGCGGCAGGAGCGGGGATCGCGGTCCGGCCGCCAGCGGACGAACCGCGCGGTGTGCCGGAAGCGCTCACCCTCCATCGCGTCGTAACCGACCTCGACCACCAGCTCCGGACGCAGCGGCTCCCACTCCAGGTTCTTGGTGCCTGTCCATCGGCTCACCCCTCCCGGGATGCGCTGGCCGCGCTCGTGGTCGCCGTGCACCCACGGGTGCTCGCCGCCGGTGTCCCGGTACGGCGCCAACTCGTCGAGCAGCTCGGCACGGCGGGCCATGGTGAATGACGCGCTCACGCCGACGTGGTGCAGGACGCCCGCGTCGTCGTAGAGGCCGAGCAGCAGCGAGCCGACCACCGGGCCGGACTTGTGCCAGCGGAAGCCGGCCACCACCGCGTCGGCGGTGCGGGCGTGCTTGACCTTGAACATGAGCCGCTTGCCCGGCTCGTAGGGTAGGTCGGCCGGCTTGACGATCAGACCGTCCAGCCCGGCGCCCTCGAACACGTCGAACCAGCTGCGTGCGGTGTCCGGATCGGTGGTGACCTGGGTGACGTGCACCGGCGGGCGGACCCCGGCCAGGGCCTCGACCAGCCGCTCCCGGCGGCGCGGGTACGGCTGGTCGAGCAGCGCCTCGTCGTCGATGGCCAGCAGGTCGAAGGCGACGAAGTCGGCAGGGGTGGTCTCGGCCAGCAGCTTCACCCGGGACGCCGCCGGGTGGATGCGCTGGGCCAGCAGCTCGAAATCCAGCCGGGGCTGGCCGGTCGGCCCGTCGCGCCGGATCACGATCAGCTCGCCGTCGACGGCGCACCGCTCGGGCAGTTGCCGGCGGGCCTGCTCGACGACCTCGGGGAAGTAGCGGGTCATCGACTTGCCGCCCCGGCTGGCCAGCTCGACCTCGTCGCCGTCGCGGAACACGATGCACCGGAACCCGTCCCACTTGGGCTCGTAGGTCAGCCCGGGGGTGGTGGGCAGCTTGGAGACGCTCTTGGCCAGCATCGGCTCGACCGGCGGGTTGATCGGCAGGTCCACGGCGCCAGTCAATCAGACGGTACCGACAGTCGTGAGGCACATCACGGTGCCGGCGGGGGCGGCGTGTCCGCCCGAGCGCCGCTCGTCCCGGCCGGGCGAATCAGATAAGCCCAGGTCAGAGCTACTTTCGCGAGATGTCCGAGTGGGTCTGTGACTGCTGCGGGCGGTGGCGGGTGAGCGTCGAGCTGATCCGGGGCCGCTACCGGTACCGGCTGACCCGCCGATACCCGGAGAGGTTCGGCGGTGGCCGCAACGTGCTCGGCGAGGTCGGTTCGGTGCCGGAGTTGGAGGAGTTGCTCGCCCGGCGTACCCCGCTGAGCCTGGCCGACCTGCGCGAAGCCGCCTGATCCGCGCGGCCGTCGGCGCGTCCGGAGCTGGCCGGCCGGTGGATGCGCGCGTCACGATGTGCCCGGCAGTCTCGTCCCCATCTGGCGGGGGCGCCGGGCGGCGCCGCCGGGGGAGGAGACGTAATGCGGTTCGAGGCCGGTACGGAGATCGCCGCCGATGCGCAACGGGTCTGGGAGGTGCTTGTCGACGTGCGGCGGTGGCCAGAGTGGACCGCCTCGGTCAGCAACGTCGAGCGGGGCGAGCCGGGGCCGCTCGCCGTCGGCGCGACCGCCCGGTTGACCCAGCCGAGGCTGCGACCGGCGGTGTGGCGGGTCACCAAGCTGACCGAAGGGCAGGGGTTCACCTGGGTCTCCGACACCCCCGGAGTGCACACCCGCGGGGAGCACCGGTTGTCGCCGCTGCCGGACGGGAGGACCCGTGTCGAGTTGGCCATCGCCCAGTCCGGGCTGCTGGCCGGGCCGGTCGGCTGGCTCTACGGCGGCCTGCTCCGCCGCTATCTGCGGCTGGAGGCCGACGGCCTCAAGCGTCGAAGCGAGGAGGGCTGACGGCAGGCCCGTCCAGCACGGCGGGTTTCTCCAGCACCGCCAGTTGGATGCCGTTCGGGTCCGGCCGGTGCGCCACGACCCGATAGCCGTGCCGCTGGTAGAGCCGGAGATTGCGGGCGCTGTCCGCGCCGGTGAAGAGGGTGAACAGGGCCACCTCGGGCGGGCAGGTCGCCTCGATCGCGGCGAGCAGCCGACCCCCGATGCCCTGACCCTGCTGGTCGGGGGCGACCGACAGCCGCCCGATGTGCGCGGTGTCCCCGTCCAGGTGGGCGCGGACGGAGCCGACCAGCCGGTGCCCCAGCCGGGCGGCGAGGACGGTGGCCGGGCCGGTCACCGCCGCCCGGACCTCGTCCAGGGTCTCGGTCAGCGGCGGCAGGAACGGATCGCTGTAGTGCTGTGCCTCGGTCAGGTACGCGGCGCGCTGCACGGTGAGGATCTCACCGGCGTCCGCGGCACCTGCCGGGACGATGCTGGCCTCGGCGCTCATCGGGGCAGCACACCACAGCCGTCGCCGACACCGACGCGCGGCCCGACCGTCGCCCGAACGCTGGCCGGTGATCGCCGACCGGTGCGCGCCGGGCGGGCTGGTCAGAACCGGGCGAACGAGCGGATCGGGGCGCGCGGGCCGTACTTCGGCGCCTGGATGCCGGCGGCCTCCAGCAGCAGACAGACCCGGCCCCGGTGGCCCCGGAACGGCTCCAGCAGAGCCAGCATCCGGGCGTCGTCACCGCGCGCCTCGCCGGCGAGCGCCCAGGCCACCGTGTTCGGGATGTGGTAGTCGCCGACGCTTACCGCGTCCGGGTCACCGTAGGCGGTCCGGACCACCTCGGCGGCGGTCCACGGACCGATGCCTCCGATGGCGGTCAGTCGACGGGTCGCCTCGGTGGCGTCGGCGCAGCGCTCCAACCGGTCGGCGAGCGCGGCGGCGCGGCGCAGCGTGTCGGCCCGGCGCTGCTCGACGCCGAACGGGTGGAACACCCAGTACGGGGTGGCGGCCACCGCGGCGGCCTCCGGCGGCAGCAGCAGCGGTTGCAGCGGGCCGGGGGCCGGCTCACGGAAGTGCCGCACGGTCGCCGAGTACGCCCGGTACGCCTCCTTGCCGGTGACCTTCTGCTCGAACACCGCCCGCAACAGTCGGGGAAAGAGTTGCCCGGTGGTAGGCATCCGCAGTCCCTGGTGCTCCCGGGCCAGCCGGGCGACGAGCGGGTGCGCCGCCGCCAGCTCGGCGAAGCCGGTCAGGTCGTCGCGCAGCCCGGCGATCGCGTCGGCCCGAGCCACCACGTGCTCGGCGCCCGGCCCGTAGCCCTCGGCGAGCAGCTCACCGCCGGCCGGCCGCAGAGCGAGCGTGGCCGGACCGTCGGGGGTGCGTGTCGCCCACCAGAAGGTGCCGGAGGCGATGCGGGCGCACGGGTCGTACGGGCTGAAGGTCAGAGCGCGGACCGACGCGGCCAGCCGGTAGCCGACCGGCGGGTGCAGCACCCGGATCGCGGCGGGCTCGGTATCGGTCACCCCGCCACTCTGCCAGGTGCGGGCCGGCGTTCACCACGTAGCCGTTCGGCGGTCGGTTGGGCAGAATCGCACGGACACCTTCAGTCGGCCGTACCGGTGCTGCTGTACCGACCGAACGGCCAGGATTTTTCTCGCGAATTGGTGCGGACAGCACTTATGGGACGCCCGTCTGTGTGTCGGCTGTGGAACCTGTGGTTGTTTGATTTTCCGCAGTAAACGCACCGCTTCGGGCAACTGCGGCGGCCACCGCCTGTCCCGCTGAATGGGAGAGCGCGCGAGCCGGCCCGGAGATTCGACGCCCGCCGACAGCCGCCGCAGCGCGGAATGCAGCCGGTGCCGAATCCCACGCGGTGCCCACGGGGGAACTGTGAAAGGGCATGCAGTGATGGCTGCACGAGTGTGTGTTGCTTCGGCGCGAGTGGGGCTCCACGCCGCTTTCCACCAGCAGGGCTGACAGTGGCCGCCGACGAGGTGGCCGTTCTCAGCGAACGGCCCGGCGCATGATCGCCCTGAAGATCTACCGACTGCTGCCCCAGCCCGCACGGCGACGCCTGTTGGGTCTGCTGCCCGCGCACCGCCGGATCGGCCTCGTACAGGCCTTTTCGCGGCGGCGAGGCGGCGACACCGTGCATCCGGTGGGTGCCCTGGTGACCGTGCCCGACGGTGGTGTCCGGACCCGTGCCGAGGTGGTCGACACTGCCACTCCGTTGCAGTTGTGGCACCGCAACCTCACCGCCGTCACCGCCGCCCTGGAGTCGGCTGGCGTCGACTACCACTGCCTGCGCAACGACGACTACCTGCGGAGCACGGTGGCCGTCCTCGACGACATGCGGCCGGCCGTGCGTCGCCTGGTCAAGTCCGCGCCGACGCTGTCCGGGGCACACGTCCGGACGGTCACCGTCCAGCCCGGGCGGGACCGGCCGGACGATGCTCCCACCGAGGTCGTCCAGATCTGGTTCCCGGTGACCGACGCGCGGGCCGGCGTGGTCCTCGGTGCGCAGTTCGCCTGCGAGATCGAGTTCTGGACCCGGCACGGTGACGTTGTCCGCGCTCCCCGGCACAACGCGGTGATCGACGAGGCGCCCTCCGAGGCGGAGAAGGTCCGGGTCGCCGCAGCGCTCATCAGCCACTTCGTTCCGGAGGCGGACGACCACACCTACCGCACCCGCCGTGATCTCACGGTCCGCGCACCGGACCGGGTGGGCTTCCCGATCGACGCCGTCTACACCTGGGTGGACGGGTCGGACCCCGACTGGCTCAAGCGCAAGATGGACGCGCTCGGCACCCCCGACGGCCCGCTGCACGCGATCGCGGCGAACACGTCGCGCTACCACAACCGCGACGAGCTTCGATACTCGATGCGCTCGCTGCACAGCTTCGCACCGTGGCTGCGCCGGATCTTCCTGATCACCGACAGCCAGCTGCCCAGCTGGCTCGACCCGCAACACCCGATGGTCACCGTGATCTCGCACGCCGAACTCTTCGCCGACCTCGGCGGGCGCTCGTCGTTCAACTCGCACGCCATCGAGTCCCGGCTGCACCGCATCGACGGTCTGGCCGAACACTTCCTCTACCTCAACGACGACGTCTTCCTGGGCCGGCCACTGCTGCCGACGCACTTCTTCCACGCCAACGGGATCGCCAAGTTCTTCCTCTCGCCGGCGCAGTTCGGGCTGGGCGAGGCGAAGCCCAGCGACCCGCCGGTGAACGCCGCCGGCAAGAACAACCGCCGGCACATCCAGCGGCAGTTCGGCGTGACCATCACGCAGAAGATGAAGCACACGCCGTTCGCCCTGCGGCGCAGCATCATGCAGCAGATCGAGGGCAGGCTGTCGGTGGACGTGCTCGCGACGGCCCGGCACCGCTTCCGCCACCACGGCGACCTGTCCATCCCCTCGTCGCTGCACCAGTACTGGGCGTACCTGATCGGCCAGGCGGTGCCGGCCGACATCGAGTACGAGTACGCCGACCTCGGTCACCCGTCGACCCCGGCGCGCCTCGCGGAGTTACTGGACCGCCGACACCGCGACGTGTTCTGCCTCAACGACACCGACTCGGATCCGGCGACGATGGCCGCCCAGGAGCAGATGCTGGCCGACTTCCTGCCGCGCTACCTGCCCTTCCCGGCGCCCTTCGAACTGCCGCCGGAGCAGGTGGCCGAGCGCCGGAAGGTGGGTGCCACCGCGCTGTGGCGGGAGAGCGGAGGCGACCGGCGCCGTGTCCAGCAGCCGTCTCCGGGCACCACAGTGATCCTGCAGGTCCCACCGTCGGCGAGGCCCGCCACGTGGCCGCCCTCGGCCCGAGCGGGCGGCTCTCCGCCGGCCACCGACGCGCCGATCCGACTGGGAGAATGACGTGAAATCTGACCAGCATCGCTGGATCGCGCCGTTGCGGGCGCTCGGTCAGCGCGCCGTGGCGCTGCCCCGACAGGCCGGGCAGCGGTGGCAGTCCGCCGGTCGGCCCCGGTCCATGGCGGTGATGGCCCACCAGGACGACGACCTGTACTTCCTGAACCCGTTGCTCGCCGGCCAGCTGCGACACAGCGAGACGCACCTGACCGTCTGCCTGACCACGGGTGAGGCGGATGGACGGAACGCCCCGGGCGGCACTGCGGCGCACGCCGCGCTGCCGGTGGACTTCGAGGGCTTCGCCGCCGCCCGCTTCAACGGACTCCGTGCCGCGTACGGGGACATGGTCCTGGGCGACCAGAACGCCAAGTGGCACCGTGCGGCGATCACGGTGGGGTCGGGCATCGAGGCGGACCTGTCGACGTTGGTGGACGCGCCGCAGATCCGAATCGTCTCTCTCAACCTCTGGTGCTCGCCGCCGGCAGGCTCTCCGGCCGACGCCGGGCCGCTGCCACGCCTGTGGACCGGCCAGGCCGCCCGTACGCCCACCATGATCCCGACCGACTCCCCGGTCTCCGCGACCTTCGACTACTCACGGGAGAGCCTTGTCGAGGCGCTGGTGCACCTGCTGCGCGACGCCGACCCGACGCTGCTGTGGACGATGGACCCGGACCCCGACCGGCAGCTGCACAACAAGGAGAACCCGCAGCACGCCGACACCGGCGACTACTCCGACCACATCTTCCACACCGTCACGGGGCTGTTCGCCCATGAGGCGGCCCGTCGCTGGTTCGCCGAGGGTGGTGGCAGAGCCACATCGGTCGAGGCGTTCCGCGGCTACTACGTCCGACGGTGGCCGTCCAACCTCAGCCCCAAGGGGCGGGCGCTCAAGCAGCGGTACAAGGACGTCTACGGGTGGGCGGACGGCCGCCCCGCCGACGGTCCGGTGGGCCTCGGCGACCTCAAGGTCGGTGGTGACGCGATCGGCGGCGGGAACGCCTCCGGCACGACCCTGCGCTATCCCGGCTCTCGGGCCTGGGCGGTCCCGGGCGACGACGGTCGGTTGTCCGCCTTCGCCGTACGAGGTGGCCGGGTGGTGCACTGGGGGGCGACCAGGTCCGGTGGGTTCGCCCCGGGTCGGGCCGTTCCCGGTACGCGACTCCTGCCGCACGTCGCCGCGCTGGCGACGCCCGACGGTGGCTGGCGGCTCTTCGCGGTGCGGCAGGGGCTCACCGCGGAGCCGGACCGGCACGTCCGCGACGTCTGGACGATCGTGCTTCCGGCCTCCGGGGACTACTCGGAGGTCCGGTGGGAGTCGCTTGGCAACCCCAACGGGCGCAGCGAGCCCTTGAAGCGGCGGAACATCGGCATGCCCCAGGCCGTCGCCCTGCCGGGCGGCAGGATCCTGCTGTTGGCCAGAAACGCTGGCAAGGGACTGAGCGCCCGACTGCACGACGGGACGTCCTGGACGCCGTGGCAGGACCTCGGCGGCCGGGACACCCAGGACGGCCTGACCGCCGTCGCGCTTGACGACCACACCGTGGAGGTGTTTGCCGCCGGGCGCACCGGAACTGCCCGTTGGCAGGTCACGGTGCCGGAACTCACGGCCGAGTACACGCTCCTGGCCACCGAGCCACCGGCGGGGCCACCGGCCGTGCTACCGCTGCCCGACGGCGACCGGCTGCTCCTGTTCCGGCGGCGGAATTCGGCGTCGGTGTTGTCGTACCGCACCCGGGACGCCGGCCGCGAGTGGGACCTGTCGACGGCCGCCGACCTCGGCGGCCACGGCGGCCCCGGCCCCGTGGCCGCCAGGTATGTGGCGGACTCCGGCGCCGTTCTGCTGGCGGTCCGCAACGACGCGTCCAGCTCCAGCGTCGCCTGGCTGGAGCCGGGCGGGTCGACGCCCTGTCGCTGGCTGCGCGACCCGACGCCGATCGCCGGCGGCCACGTCGTCCAGGTCGACCACGGCGGCCGACCCGTCGTTCTGGCGGTGTCCACGGCAGGCGGTCTTTTCGCCCTGCGGCCGAACCGCTCCGGATCCTCCCTGACCTCCACGAAGGAAGTGCCGTGAACCACACGCCGGCGGTACCGCGACAGCCGGTCGCACCACCCGAGCCCATCGGCGCGGGCCACTCCGTCCCGCCGGCACGAGTCCCGGGCGACGCGTCCGACCTGTGCGAGATCCTTGTCGACGGCGGCCGTCGCACCGCGCACATCCATGCCGACCTCACCCCGATCCTGGGGCGTCAGCGGAACGTCGACGCGGTGAGCGGTGCGCTCGACGCGCACGGCGTGGACTACTTCCTCGTTCGGGGCATGGACGACCGGACGCCCGTGATCGGCGTCAGTGAGGTCGATCGGGTGGCCGCCCTGGGCGCGCTGGAGAAGCTCGGTGGGGCCGCGACCTGCTACGTGAGCCAGGTGCTGCCCCGACCTCCGATCGTCGGTGGCCTCAAGGACGCGTCGGAGGCACAGGCCTGGACGGAGCTGTACTCCGCACGAGCGATCAAGCTGACCTGGTTCCGCGTGGATCCCACCCTGAAGCTGATCCTCGGCCCGGCGTACGGCTGCGAGATCGAGTTCTGGAAGCCCGACCGGGCGGCCGGCGTGCTGCGTTCGCCCCGGCCGAACCGGATGATGCGGGCGGTGGCCCTGAACGGCGCGCCGGTGCGGGTGGGTGAGCACCGGCTGACCAGGCTGGCGTCCCCGGTGAAGCAGCACCCGACCCGGCGAAGCCGGCCGGAGTTCGACAGGCTGCTCCCCGACGACATCGACTTTCCGATCGACGTGGTCTACACCTGGGTGGACGGCGCGGACCCGCAGTGGCAGCAACGCCGCGCGGGCGTGCGCGGCGAGTCGCTGCACGCCGAGGCGGCGAGCGAGTCGCGCTACATCAACCGTGACGAGCTGAAGTACTCACTGCGGTCCGTGCACCTGAACGCCCCGTGGGTCCGCAACATCTACATCGTGACCGACCACCAGCGGCCGGCGTGGCTCGACCTGAGCGCCGGCAACATCTTCCTGGTCAACCACGACGAGATCTTCGCCGCCCCGGACGCCCTGCCGACCTTCAACTCGTGCTCGATCGAGAGTCAACTGCACCGCATCGACGGTCTCGCCGAGCATTTCCTGTACCTCAACGACGACATGTTCTTCGGTCGCCCACTGGCGCCGCAGACGTTCTTCCTCGCCAACGGCAACACCAAGTTCTTCCTGTCGCAGAACCGGATCCCGCTCGGCGAGATCACCCACCTGGACTCCCCGGTGGACGCGATGATCAAGAACAACCGGGCGTTGATCGAGAAGCGGTTCGGCCGAACGCTCACCCAGGGCACCCAGCACGTGCCCTACCCGCTGCGCCGCAGCATCCTGGCCGAGATCGAACGCGAGTTCCCGATCGAGCACGAGGCCACCATGCGGAGCCGGTTCCGCAGCGGCAACGACCTCACCATCACGTACTCCCTGCACCACTACTACGCGTTCCTGACCGGACGCGCGCTGCCCGGCCACGTCAACTACGGCTACGTCCAGCTCGCGGTGCCCGATCTCGAGGCGCGGCTGCGGCGGGCCGAGGCACGACGGGACTGGGACACCTTCTGCATCAACGACGCCTACTCGACGTTCGCGCAGCTGAAACACCAGATGACAATCCTCGAACCGTTCCTGGAGGCGTACTTCCCGGTTCCGAGTCCGTACGAGCTGAGGACCTCCGGGTGAAGTTCGCCTTTCTCATCCACAACATCTACGGCGTCGGCGGCACCAACCGGGCCGTGCTGAACCTGGCCACCGCACTGGTGGGCCAGGGGCACGACGTGGAGATCGCCTCGGTGTTCCGTCGGCTCGACCGACCGATGTTCGCCATCGACGAGCGGATCGCACTCGTACCGCTCGTCGATACCCGGCCACGTCGCCCCGACCGGGTCGATCCCCAGCACCGGGAGCCGTCCCTCTTGGTGCCGGAGAGCGAGGAGTTCCACAGCCAGTACAGCCGGCTCACCGACGAGCGGGTGATCGAATACCTGCGCTCGACCGAGACCGACGTGATCGTGGGAACCCGGCCCGGTCTGAATCTGGCGGTGGCGCGGTACGGGCCCGACCACGCGGTCCGGGTGGCGCAGGAGCACATGACGCAGGACCTGATCGACGACGCGCTGAAGAACCACATCCGGCTCGCGTACGACCGGATCGACCTCGCCTTCACCGTGACCGACGGCGACGCCGCCGCGTTCCGGTCCGGCAATCCGGTGCCGCACACCCGTGTTGAGGCGCTGCCGAACAGCGTTCCCCGGCCCACCGTGCCGCCTGCCAGCGGGAGCAACCGGATCGTGATCAGCGCCGGGCGGCTCGACCCGATCAAGCGGTACGACAGGCTCATCGCCGCGTTCGCGCGGATCGCCGGCGAGCACCCGGACTGGAAACTGCGGATCTACGGCGACGGGCCGCAACGCCCGGCCCTCGTCGCGCAGATCCGCGAGTTGGGGATGTCCGACCAGGTCCAGTTGATGGGCCGGCGCGAGGACATGTCGACGGAATGGGTCAAGGGATCCATCGCCGCGGTGTCGTCCGAGCGTGAGTCGTTCGGCATGACGATCGTGGAGGCGATGCGGCTCGGCCTCCCGGTCGTCAGCACCGACTGCCCGGTCGGCCCCCGGGAGATCATTCAGAATGGGGTCGACGGCCTGCTGGTCCCGATGAACGACGTCGACGCGTACGCCGATGCGCTGCGGACGCTGATGCGCGACGACGACCTTCGGGCCCGGCTGGCCAATGTGGCACTTGTGAACGCGGCCCGCTTCGACCCGGAGACGATCGCCGAGGCCTTCGCCCGGCGGTGTGCCGCCGTGCTGGCCGAGCGAGGCCCGACACCCGGCGCGTCCTCACGGGCTGCCCGATCGAGCAAGGGACCGCGGGGCCGCCGGTCGGCCCTGGCTCGTGGCGGTGAGCTGATCCGGGAACCCAACCTGGTCCGGCTGTTGGGTGACCCGGTCCTGCGCGGCATCGCCGGCAGCGACCTGGCCCGCCGGGCGAGTATGGGTGCCCTGGTCCGACTGGCCCGCATCCGGCACGCCCGAGCCACCTCCGCCCGGTTGCAGAAGGCGATCCGGCGGCGGGCCACCGCACCGGTCGCCGGACCGGTGGTGGACTGCCTGGTGCTGCCGGACCACAGCCTCAGCTGGCGGATCGACGCCCCGGGTATCGCCGCCGGGGCACACCTGCTGCTGCGCGACCGGGACACCGGGCACAGGGTGCAGGTGCCACTGGAGCCGCAGGACGACGCTGCCCAGCAGGTGGCCGTGCTGCCCGCGCACACGTTGCCGGAGGGCCGCTGGAACGTCTACCTCCAGCCACCCACCGGCGCGCGACTCCGGCTTCGTCCGAACCGGATCGACACGCGGGTCCTCGCCGGCGGTCACCAACCTGTGGACGACCCGGCCGGCGGGTACGCGGTCCGGTCACACGTGCCGTACCGCACGGCCGACGGCTTCCTGGCGGTACGCAGCTGGGTGCGCGAGGAGCACGCCGAGGTGCGGCGGATCGCCCTCAGCGGCGAGCGGGTGTCGATCGAGGTCGCCTGGTCCGGCGTCGGCGTCCCGGAGCAGGCCATGCTGCGCCGACGCGGCCACCACGAAGGGGCGGTCTCCGTGCCACTGGTGCCGACCCGCACCGGCCTGCGCATTGACGTCGCCGTCGAGCAACTGGCCGTCCACCGGCTGGGCCGCTACGAGGACTGGGATCTGTGGCTGGCGCAGGCCGGCACTGACCGTGAGGTCCGGTTGGGTCTGCTCGTCGATGACGTGGTCGACAAGAAGGTCATCTACAACTATCCCGAGATCTACCTCGTTGACGATCCAGGGCTGGACCTTGTCGAGGAGGATCCCGCGCCAGTGCTACGGGTCCGTCCGTACTACACCCGTGACAGCGAGCTGTCGATCGTCGTCATCGACCGTCCGTGAGCGCCAACGCAGGGAAGGACAGGCGATGACCGAGCAGAGGCGTACGCCGCCGATCAAGCCGGCCCTCGCCGAGCCGTCCCGGTTCGTCGACGTCTACCGACGGGTGCTGAGCCCGCAGACCCGACGGGCGATCGCGACGAAGGTGAGCCCCCGCGCCCGGTACCAGCTGAAGCAGTGGGTCGCCCGAGCCTCGCGGGACGATCGCGCGGGCGAGCGGCGGGCCGAGCGGCTGGCGCGTCGGCAGCCCGATCTGCTGGCCGAGTCGGACCGGATCATGGTGACCGCCGACCGTGCCCCTCGGGTTGCGCGGGTGCGCCGGGACATCACCCCGCTCGCGGCGCAACAGGCAAACCTGTCGACGGTGACAGCGGCTCTCGACGAGGCGGGCGTCGCCTACTTCACCGTTCGTGGCCTGTCGAACCGGTCCTCGGTGGTCGCGGTGGACGCCGTCGACCGGGACAGGGTGCTGGCCGCGTTGGCGACGGCCTGCGCCCGGGTTCCCGGCTACGTGAGCGCGGTCCTCGGTGCCGGTGACGAGCAGGAAGGGCCCCCCGAACCGGGTTTCGAGGAGTCGGTGTGGCGGCGCCTGTCCACCACGTCGGTGCTCCGGGTGACCTGGTACTGGACGGAACCCCGACGGCTCCTGGTGCTGGGGCACGCGTACGGGTGCGACGTGGAGTTCTGGACCCGGCGGGACGGCCGGCTCGTCGCGCCCCGACGCAACCTGGTGACGGGGGAGGTGCCGCTGACCGCGGCAGTGGTCGCCGCAGCCCCGGCGTTGTTCAGCTCGTTGGCCCCGCCCACGAGCACCGCGACCGTGCGTACCCGGCCGGAGTTCGCCGCCCCCCGCCCCGAAGACGTCACCTTCCCGATCGACGTCGTCTACACCTGGGTCGACGGCACCGACCCGGCCTGGCTGCGCCGCCGGGCCGAGGTGGCCGGTGTGCCGTACCACGCCGAGGCGGCGAGCGCGGCGCGGTTCCTCAGCCGGGACGAACTGCGTTACTCGCTGCGTTCACTGCACCTGTTCGCGCCGTGGGTGCGCCACATTTACCTGGTGACCGACGACCAGGTGCCGACGTGGCTGGACGACACCGCACCGGGTCTACGGGTGGTCAGCCACCGGGAGATCTTCGCCGATCCGACAGCGCTGCCGACCTACAACTCGCACGCCATCGAGAGCCAGTTGCACCATATCGACGGCCTCGCCGAGCACTTCCTGTACTTCAACGACGACGTCTTCCTCGGCACCGAGGTGCTGCCCCAGGACTTCTTCCTGGCCAACGGCATCTCCCGGTTCTTTCCCTCGCCGGCGCTGGTGCCGTCGGGCCCGCCCACCGACGACGACATCCCGTCGTCCGCGGCCGGAAAGAACAACCGCGCGTTGATCGCCGGCCGGTTCGGCACGATGCTGACCCGGAAGATGAAGCACATGCCGCACGCGCTGCGCCGCAGCGTGCTCCACGAGATCGAGCAGACGTTCCCCGAACCGTACCGCCGAACCGCTGCCAGCCAGTTCCGCAGCATGAACGATCTGTCGATCGCCTCGTCGCTGCACCACTACTACGCGTTCCACACCGGCCGCGCGGTGCCGGGGGACCTGTCGTACACCATCGCGGAACTGTCCAACCCGGACACACCAGCCCGGCTCGCACACCTGCTGGCCCGCCGGGACCGGCAGGTGTTCTGCCTCAACGACGCGTACTCCGTCGAGGAGGACCTGGCCGCCCAGTTGGCGCTGCTCATCCCGTTCCTGGACACCTACTTTCCGGTCCCGAGCCCGTGGGAGCGGGTCTGACGAGGATGCCGCACCACCGGCATGCCGACCTCCCGGGCATGACGATGGCCGGTCGCGCCCTCCCCGGCGGCGACCGACCATCGTGTCCTCGTGGTGGACGGGATCAGTACGAGTAACCTCCACCTCCGGCGTCGCTCGCTCCGCTGTCCGCCGGAGGTGCGACCGGCTTCGGCGTGGAGGTGGGCAGGCAGCTCAGGTTCTTCTTGCCGTCCGGCTGGACCACGAACCAGGTGCCGCCGACGGCCTGGCCCTTCCACTGGCCGGGCTTCTTGTCGCCGATGTAGCGGTAGACAGGCCAGCCGGCGATGGTGAGCTGGCGGGTGCCGTCCTGCCGGGTCACGCTGCCGACCTTGTCGTCGGAGACCCCGGTGAGTTCCGGGTTTCCGTCGGTAAGTGCCGGCGGCCAGACCTGCGCGCACTTGTCGACGCAGTTCGACGCGGGCGGGTCGGCGGTGTCCTTGTCGAAGCGGTACAGGATCCAGCCGTCCTGGTCGGTGACGACGCTGCCCATCCGGGCGACCTTCTTACCGATCAACTTCTCGGTCAGGTCGACGTCCGCGGGCGGCGGCGCGTCGGCGGCCGGCGCGTCCGGGGACGCCGACGCCTCGGGTTCAGCCGATGCGGTGGGCTCGGCCGCAGCGACGGCGACCGGCTCGGCCGCGCTCGTGTTCGCCCCGTCGTAACCCGCGGGGGCGCAGGCCGTTAGTGCGACCATCGCGCTCACCAGGATGACGGTCCGCTTCATCTGTGCCACGTGCCCTCCTCATTCTTGGCAGTTCACCCATAGGTACGGCGGGCGGGCTGTCAAGGTTGAAGTAGTAACAGTGGTCAATTTCACTTGGATTCATTGAACCGAATTCGACGGCCATCCGTATGGCCCTGCACGTGGCCTGTCCCACCAAAGACGGATCGGCGCCGGCCATTAGACAATGACCAGCGCCGATTCGGTACGGAACCTTACATGGGCACTGTGACCAGCGGGCTCGCCACCCCGTGGCTGTCGACCGACTGCACCTGGAGTTGCTTGATCTCGCTCGCCGGAGCGGACGTCGACGCACTCAGTTCGAGACCCTGCGGTCGGCTGTTCGTGCCGTATCCACCATCGGGCACCGACCAGGTCGAGATGACCTCGGTGGTGGCGTTCTTTCGTACCACCACCAGCCGGCACGTCCGTGGCCCAGGCAATTTCCGCAGACTGAAGTTGATGCGGGTGCCGTACTCCCGCTCGACAAGGAACATGGTCGTCTGCACGCCGGTCGTCGGATCGGTGGCGTCGACCTGGTCGCCCTCCTCCTCGGTGCCGCCGACACCCGGGCCGCTCGGCGGGGCGGTCGGCGCGCTCGTCGGCGGACCGTTCGCCGGCGCGCCCGCCGACGGCTCCGCGAGAACCCCTGGCGCCTCGTCGCCGGCCACACTCATGAAGCCGTACCCCGTCAGACCGCCGAAAACCACCACCGCCGCGGCGGTGGCGAGCAACTGACGAAATCGGGTACGCCGACGGTCGGCGCGGACGGCGACAAGCGTCCGATCCAACAGGGCCGGATCGGTGGCGGTCTGCTCCATCGCCATCATCGTCTCGCCGTCGATGTCGGAGAGCAGGCCGACCACCGGCACCATCGTCTCCAACTCGGCCGCGCACGCCCAGCACGCGGCGAGATGCTCCTCGAACCGCTCGGTGTCCTGCTCGTCGAGCACGCCGAGCGCGTATGCGGCGACGTCCATGTGATCTGGTCGGCTCATTCTGTCACCCCCCGCTCCTGCAGAGCCGTGCGCAGCGCGCGCAGCGCGTAGTAGACCCGCGACTTGGCGGTGCCCAACGGAAGCCCCAACTCCTCGGCGGCCTCCGGCACCGTCCGCCCCCGGAAGTACGTCGAGATCAGGATCTCCCGGTGCGACTGACTCAGCGTACGCAGCGCGTCCGCCACGGTCATCGTGCGGAGCACCCGGTCGGTGCTGTCCGCCTCGGCGAACGCGGTCAGGTCCCGGTCGTACGTCTCCGGCGGCCGGGCCTCCTGGCTGCGGTGCTCGTCGATGGCGATCCGGCGGGCCACGGTGACCAGCCACGGCCGCAACGACCCCTGCCCCTGCGCGCCCAGACGGTGCGCGTTGCGCCAGGCCCGCAGCAGCGTCTCCTGAACGATGTCCTCCGCGCGCTGCCGGTCCCCCCCGGTGAGCCGCATGACGAACATCAGCAACGGACCGGCGTGCTCCGCGTAGAGCAACCGGATCAACTGGTCGGAATGGCTGGCCTCGGTTGTCGTCGCCTGGTGGCGCCCGGGCGCCGGTCGGGGCGTCACCGGACCATTTTGGCGAGACGACGCGCGGGCGTCGACCCCGCGGGCAGACGAAGTCGGCCTCGACGACGACCGCGCGGACAACCAGTCTGCGCGAACCGCGTCGCCATGCCAACCGGCCGCCACCGCATGCATGCAGACCTCCGGGATGTCCGTTGACCAACGCCGCCCCCACGAGGCGGGCCGCCCGGTGGTACGCAACCGCGCGCCGAGCGGATCAACATTCCCGGGAAAAAGTTCTGGGGCGCCGTCAGCGACGCACGGAGAACAGGCCCGGCGGCGGCGGATCCGAGCCGGTCGCGTCGGCGTCGTGCACCACAGCCGCGCCACCGGCGAAGCGGTCCAACTCGTCGCCGGCCACCACCCGGCCGGGGAACCAGTCGCCGGCCGCCCGCCGGGTCAACTCCGGCACCGGGGGAGTGGACCGGCCGGCGACAAGCACCAGATTGCCGTACCGGCGGCCCCGCAGCACCGCCGCGTCGCCGACCAGGCACGCCTGCGGCAGCACCGCGCGGACCGTGGCGACCTGACCACGTGCGTGCCGCAGCGGCGGGCCGTCGGCCAGGTTCGCCAGATACCAGCCCGCCGGGCGGAGCACCCGGGCCACCTCGGCGGCGTACTCAATGGAGGTGAGATGCGCCGGGGTACGGGCACCGGCGAAGACGTCGGCGACCACCACGTCGTAGCTGGCGTCCCGGGTCGAGGCCAGCACAGCCCGCGCATCCTCGACGCGGACCCGCAGCCGGGTGTCGGCCGGCCAGGGCAGCGCCCGACGCACCAACTCCACCAACGCACCGTCCACCTCGGACACCCGCTGGGTGGAGCCGGGCCGGGTGGCCGACACGTACCGGGGCAGGGTCAACGCGCCACCACCGAGGTGCAGCACCCGCAGCGGCTCGCCGGCCGGCGCGATCAGGTCCAGAGCGGCGCCCAGCCGCCGGACGTACTCGAACTCCAGATGGGTGGGGTCGGTCAGGTCGACGTGCGATTGCGGGGCGCCGTCCAGCAGCAACGTCCACGAACCGGGTCGGTCCGGGGACGGCACCAGCTCGGCCTGCCCGGTGTCCACCTGCTCGACCAGCCTGTCGTCACCCGCCCGCTTACGCCCCATCGCGACAAGCCCTCGCTCAGCGGCCGACGCGAGCCGCGGCGCTCAACGCGCGGTGCAGCAGCCGGGAATCGCCCAGCAGCGCCCGCAGGCGACGCTCCAGACCGGCGATCGGGATCAGGTTCTGCGGGGCGCGCGGATCCTTGTACGGAGTGGACGCGAACCGGGGCAGTGTGACAAGCGACAGGTCGGCCAGCTCGATCGCCGACTCGACGGGCAGGTCGGCCGAACACTCCACCCGGACGATGCCCGCCCACGGCGCCCCGACGGCAACCGGCAGCCGCAGATACCACGACCAGCCGCCCCAGGCCGTGCCTAGCCGGAACACAGGCGAACGCTCACCGGACGCCATGCCGGTCACCACAGCCGTCAACCGGGCATCCAGATATTGGCTGTGCTGGGTCTTGATGTAGCCCAGCGTCCGCGGCAACTGCCGGCGGCTGCGCAACGGGCCGTCCACCACCAACAGGTCACCGTCGACCCGTGCGGCGTCGGACACCGCCACCTCCAACGCGGTCAACGGGCCCTGCACGGCGGCCGGCAACTTCGCCAGCTCACCGGTGCCGCCCACCCGGTGCACCGGGTAACGAATCGCCCCCGCCACCACGTCCTGCGCCGACGGACTCGCCGTGAACAGACCTCGGCCCACCTGGGTCCCGGCCAGCTGCGCCGCACCCCGACCCAGGTCGCAGCGGACCACCCCGGCCGCGTACGAGGCGGCCACCCCCGGGAACGACCCGCCGTCGGCCTCGGCCGTCCAGATGCTCGCGTCGATCCGGCGGACCCCGTCGACCAACAACACCACGTCCGGCGACCGCACGTCCGCGCGTACCCCGATCGCCCGCCAGTCCACGGCCGGCAACTCCACGTCCGCGTCGACCTGCGCGCTGCTCGGCGTCGCCGGCCCCGACGCGGACGCCTCGAACGACGCACCGTACGCCGGATCCCACGAGTCGACGAAGAACGTCGCGTCGCTCACGCGCCCTGCCTTTCGTTCGCGACTGCGGGGCTCCGCTGCGCTGCAATCCTCGCGCTCACCGGCCCGTCCGCTCGACGCGCGCCGAACGGGCGTCCTTGCGGACCTCGAAGCGGACCGGGATGCGCTCGGCCAGAGCCGGGACGTGGGTGACCACCCCGACCATCCGGTCACCCCGGGCAGCCAGGCTCTCCAGGGTCGCGGCCACCGTGTCCAGAGTGGCCGCGTCAAGGGTGCCGAAACCCTCGTCCAGGACTATCGACTCCAGGCTCGCCGCTGTCGTCGACATGCCGGCCAACTGCTCGGAGAGCGCGAGGGCCAACGCCAGCGACGCCTGGAACGTCTCACCGCCGGACAGGGTGCGCACACCCCGACGCAGCCCGGCGTCGTGCTGGTCGACCACGAAGAACTCACCCTTGTCGTGCACCAGCTCGTACTGCCCGGAGGACAACTCCCGCAGGATCCCCGACGCGCCGTCGACAAGCAGGTCCAACGCCTCGGCCAGCAGCCACCGCTCGAAGTTGTTGGCCCGCAGGTGCCCGGCGAGCGCGCGTGCCACCTGCGCCTCCCGCTCGTGCTCGGCCCGCTGCTCGCGTAGCGTCCCGGCCTGCTCGCGCCGCTCGGCCAGCCGACGCCTGTCGGCCTCGGCCCGCTCCACCGCCACCGTCGCGGCATGCACCGGATCGTCGGCGACCGGCACGTCGGCGGCGGCGAAGATGCCCGCGATGCCCTGCTGCACAACGTCGGCAGCCGCCTCGGCCTCGGCGACGACGGCGGCCCGAGCGGCCCGGTCGGCGCGGCGGCGGTCCACCTCGGCGCTCGCCCAGCCGGTCAGCGCCGTCCACGCGGCTGCCACGTCGTCCCGGTCGGTGGCGGGCGGGCCGAACCGCGCCAACCCGTCGCGGGCGCTGTCGAAACCCCGCCAGGCGGCGCGCAACCGCTCCTCTGCGGCGTCCACCCCGGCGCGGGCCTTGCGGGCGCTGTCCCGGCCGGCGCGCACGGCCGTCGCCGCCTCCTCCAGGGCGCGCCGCAGCCGGGCGTGCTCGGCCAACTCCCGGCGCAGCACTGCCGGCTCGGCCGCGCCGGCGAGCTGCCCGTCGAGGTCGGCCAGCCGGGCGTCCAACTGCTCCTGCCGGGCACGGGCCTGCACCAGCAACCGTTCCAGGTCCCGTGCCGCCGCGTCCCGCTGCTGCACCAACGCCTGGGCGGCCTTGGTAGCGGCTCGCGCCGCCTTGCCGGCCGCCGTGGCGGCGGCCACCGCCGAGTCGGCCGGCACCGCCGGCACCTCGGCCACCGTCTGCTCGCAGACCGGGCACGGCGCGCCCGGATGCAGGTGGACCCGCAGGCTGACCGCCAGGTCGGTGGCCTTCGCCTCCTCGTGCGCCTGGAAGGCCGCCTCCAGCTCGGCGTCGGCCCGTTCGGCGTCGGCGCGGGCGGCGGCAAGCGCGGCCACCGCCGCGCGGTGCTCGTCGTGCGCGGCGCTCACCCTCGCGCGGACCGTCTCGGCCTCGCCGGTCACTGCTTCCCTGTCGTCGTACGCCCGCAGCTGCAGCCGTAGCGCGCTCTCGTCCCCGGCGCCGGCCAGCTCGCCGCGCAGCTTCTCCTCCCGCTCCTCGGCAAGCGAAACGCCTGTTGCGGCCGCCTCGGCCTCGGCCCGTGCCTCGACAACTGCTCGGGCAACCTCGGCCACCCCGCGCGGCGCCTTGATCCCGGTCAGCACCGTCAGCTCGTCGTCAAGCGCGGTCAACGCCGCCGCCGCCTCCCGAGCCCGCGAGCGGGCCGCCGCCAGCTCCGGAACGGCAGCGGCCACCGCGCCGGCCAACTCGATCATCCGGTCGACCCGGGCGTCGGCCTCGGCCAACGCCTCGTCGTCCACACCCGTCAGGCCGGCGAGCAACTGGTCGACCGCCTCCAGCCGGGCCTCCGCCTGCGCGGCACGCGCCGTCGCCTTCTTCTGGACGCCCTCGTAGACGCCGAGGCCGAGCAGGTTTACCAGGATCTGCTGCCGGGTCGCCGGCTTGGCGTGCAGGAAATCGGCGAACTGCCCCTGCGGCAGCACCACGCAGCTGGTGAACTGCTCGTACGGCAGCCCCACCGCCTCCAGCACCGCCTGCTCCATCTCGGCAGGCGTGCCGGCGACCACCTCACCGAGATCGTCCGGGCTCAAGCCGGTGTCGAGCTTTGTCACGTCGAAACCGGCAGGCATCAGCTGCAACCCGGCGTTCGCGGTCTTGACGTTGCCCCGGCCGTCCCGGCGGACCACACGGGTCGCCACGTACCGGGCACCGCCGGACTCGAAGACCAGGCGCACCCGGGCCTCGGTCGCCGACGGCGCGAGCGCGTTGGCCAGCCCTCGCGGGCCACCCCAGCGGGGCACCATGCCGTAGAGCGCGAAGCAGATGGCATCCAGCACCGTGGACTTGCCCGAACCGGTCGGGCCGACCAGGGCGAAGAAGTCGGCGTCGGTGAAGTCGACTGTCGTCTCGTCCCGGAAGACCGTGAAACCGGCCATGTCCAACCGCATCGGACGCATCAGTGCTCGACCTCCTCGAAGAGCTCGTCGAAGAGTTCCCGGACGCCCTCGTCGGAGTGCCCCCGGCTGTCCAGGTAGTCGGCGAACAACTCGCGGGGCGAACGCCCCGAGCGTTGCGCGATGCGGGCGCCACTGCCCGGCGCGGCGAGCAACTCCGGGTCGATCCGGATCTCCAGTGCCCGGGGGAGCATCTCCTGGATCTCCTCGCGCAGGCCGGCGCGGGGTTGCTCCCGCACGAACACGCGCAGCCACGCGTCCGGTGCCTCGATCTCGGCGAGCTGGGCCAGGGTGCCCCGCACGGTGCGCAGCGCGCTCGCCGCCGTCACCGGCACCTCCCGGACCCGGGCGGCGGTGGTGGCGGTCACCTCGACAAGCGTCACCGACGGGACGTTTTCCTGCTCGCCGAAGTCGACAGCGAGCGGGCTGCCGCTGTAGCGCACCGGGCACGGCCCTTCGACGCGCTGCGCCCGGTGCAGGTGGCCCAGCGCCACGTAGTGCGCGGTGGAGGGAAAGACGGTGGCCGGCACCGCGTAGCCGAGCACCGTGTGCGCGTCCCGCTCGCCACCACCGGCGGCAGCCCCGGTCACCGTGACGTGTGCCGTGACCAGGTGCACCCGGTCCGGCTCGGTGAAGCCCTCGGTGAGCCGGGCCAGCACCCGACCCAGGTGGTCGGCGTACGTCTGGTTGGCCTCCGCAGCGGTCAGCTCGTACATCTCCAGCGCGCGGATCGCGTACCGCTGGGACAGGAACGGCAGCGCGGCGAGCTGCCACCGTTCGCCGCCGGCTGTGGTGCCGTCGATGATGTGCTCGGCCGGATTTTCCCGTACGCCACCGCGCAGCGTGATGCCGGCGGCCTCGGCCCACGGCCGCAGCGCGTCGAGCGCGGGGCCGTTGTCGTGGTTGCCGCCGATCGCCACCACGTCCGCGCCGGTGCGGCGCAGCGCGGTCAACGCCCGGGTCACCAGTCGGGTCGCCTCGGAGCTGGGCGCGGCCGTGTCGTAGAGGTCACCGGCGACGATCACCAGGTCGGGCTGCTCGGCGCGGGCGATGTCGATCACCCCGGCCAGCACGGCCTTGTGCTCCTCGGCCCGGGACTGACCCTTGAGCACCTTCCCCACGTGCCAGTCGGAGGTGTGCAGGATCTTCACAGTTGCACCGGCCTTACCTAGAACGGGATGTCGTCGTCGGTGCCGCCGCCGGAGCCCACCACGGCGAACGGGTCGGCGGACTGGGTGATCGAGCGCAGAGTCTCCGATGGTGCCCGGCCGGCCTCGGAGACCCGGGTCGCCCACGCTGGGAACGGGAACTCCAGGCAGAGCGGCACCGGGATGTCCGGCTGGTTGACGAACATGGTGCCCGGCTTGGCCAGCAACGCCCGCTGCCGCTGGGCAGGCGGCAGGAAGCCGTACTCCGGGCGGGACGCCTCGGCCGGGTCGAGCCGGCCGACGACCCGGATCGCCGAGTTGGTGACGATGCGCCGCTCCACCTCGCTCGCCGTCTGCTGCGCGCCGATCAGGATCACCCCGAGCGAGCGGCCCCGCTCGGCGATGTCGAGCAGCACCTCCTTGATGGGGGAGGAGCCCTCGCGAGGGGCGTACTTGTTGAGCTCGTCCAGGACGACGAAGAGCAGCGGCTTGGCGGTGCCCGACTTCTCCTTGCGCTCGAACTCGCTCTTGAGCGTCACACCGACCACGAACCGCTGCGCGCGGTCCGGAAGGTTGTGCAGGTCGACCACCGTGACCTGCGCCGACTCACTCGTGTTGATCGAGTGCGGCCGGCGGGTGGCCAGGTCGCCGCGGATCAGCCGGGCCAGGTCCTTCTTACTGCCGATCAACCGGCGAGCGAACGCGTTGACGGTGCCCAGGCCGACCGCGCTGCCCGCCCAGTCGGAGCGGGTCTCGTCGTCGTTGAGCTGGTCGACGATGTGGTCGACCAGGTCGCCGTAGGAGCCGAGTCGCACCCCGTCGATGCTCACCCCGCCGTCGGCCGGCTGGGCGTAGCGGGCCAGGTGCGCGGTGACCGAGTGCACCACCATCGTGTACTGCTGGCGTTCGTCGTCGGCGTCGGCGAACACGTACGGCAGCAGGCGGTCGGCGCAGAACTCGGCGAGCGTCCAGTAGAAGCTGTCGACCCCGGTGAGCCGGCTGCTCACGTCCGGCGTGCCGGCCGCGTCACCGACCCGGGGCGGCGCGTACACCCGCACGTCGGGGAACGCGCCGGCGCTCAGCCCGAGCCTCGCGTACGCCGCGCGGGTCGGCTCGTCGAGCCGGGTGTTGGGGTGATCGAGGAACAGCAGGTCCTCACCCTTGACGTTGAAGATCAGCGCCTTGGCGTTTACCGCGTCGCCGCCGAGCACCCCGGAGCGGAACACCGAGTAGAGCAGGAAGGTGGCGAAACTGGTCTTGGTGGCGACCCCGGAGATGCCGGAGATCGACACGTGCGCGCCACGGCTGCCGTCGAGGAAGTCGGCATTGAGGTAGACCGGCACCCCGTCGCGGCCCATGCCCATCGGGATGCGCCGCTCCATCCGGTCGAAGTGCAGCGCGCGTGCGCGGGCGTCGCCCTCGGCCCGGTGCACCACCGCGCCAGGGGTCGGCGGCACGTACAGCTCCGGGTCGACACGGGTAGTGGTGATCTCGGCAGCCTCCTGCACCTGCGCGGGCAGCGTGCCGTCGGCGATGGCGAACACGTCGGACTCGAACTGGGCGCCCTCGTGCCGGGCGCGGACCTGGGTGACCACCCCGGCGATCGTCACCGGCTCCCGGTCGGGCAGCTCGCGGCGCGTGACCACCACGTCGTCGAGCTGGAGGTAGCTGCCGGGCGCCACGGCCGTCCAGAACTGCAACGGGGTGGCGTCAGCGGTGCCCAGCACCCGCCCGACCGCCTCGCCAGGGCTGTCGGGGCCGGCGTCGGTCATCGGGCGACTCGGGTCGCTCGGGCATCACTGTCGGCGCGCATGACCTGCATCCTGCCCGAGGAGTGCGACAGGTTGCCACGCGACGCGGCGGACGACACGATGCGCGGGCCCGAGGGTGGCACGTCGCAGTTGCGCGGCCACAAATAGTGACGGGGCTCGTCGTGCGGTACCGGATCGTGTGGGCGCCGGGCGCCGTGTGGACCGGCTGACGTCACCGGCGGGCGTGGCGGAGCATGAGGACGCCGTCGTCGGCGGCGAGCACGTGCCGCAGCGGCAGGCGCCGGGGCGCGCTGCTGTCGCCCGCGGTGATCCGGCCGGCCCCGGGGCCGGCGAGCAGTGGCGCGACGGTGAGGCACAGTTCGTCGACCAGGTCGGCGGCGGTGAGCGCACCGAGCAGGTGCGGGCCGCCCTCGCAGAGCAGTTGGGTCAGCCCGCGACCGTGCAGCTCGGCCAGGCCGGCGGCGAGGTCGACCCGCCCGGTGCCGCAGCGCAGCAGATCGGCGACGTCGGTAAGGCCGGGCGGCGGCTCGGCGTCGGCGTGGGTGAGCACGATCGGCCGGACCGGCGCGTCGGCGAAGGCCGCCTGCGCCGGGTCCAGGTCGAGGGAGCGGGAGACGACCACAAGCGTCGGGTACGCGGCAAGCCCGTTGGCCTGCCGCCAGGCGCGGCGGGTCTCGTTGAGCCGCACCGCCCGGTAGCCCTCGTGTCGCAGGGTGCCGGCGGCCACCACAAGCGCGTCGCAGAGCATCCGCAGCAGGCCGAACACCCGCTTGTCCGGTGCACCTGAGAGCCCGGCTGAGTAGCCGTCCACAGTGACCGCGCCGTCCAGGCTGGCGACGAAGTTGACACGGAGTCTGGGCTGGTCAGCGCGGGCGTAAAGGCCGGTCAGCGCTGCATCGTCGAGCGGCTGCGTCGACGGCTCGGGCCAGAGCCGTCGAATCGGGATTCCGACGGTCATCCGCCGGCCGGGCCGGTGGGTTCGGTGATCCGGTGCTGACAGTCGCACCAGTTCCGGGTCAGGCAGTCGTCATGTCGCCTCGACCGGCTCGCTCGGCAGATCATGGCACCAGGGTAGATCGCTGAGATGGCGGAACGCCGGCGCGTGGACATCTGCCCGCACCGGCGCCCCACCAGTTACCTCGTCAGTCGGCGTCGTAGTACTGGGCCGTGCAGACGACGTTTCGGTACGACAAGACCGGATAGTCGAAGCAGGCACGCATGTAGGTGCCGACGTTTCCTGCCGCGTATTTCGCGGTCCAGTAGGTCTCATTCCCGGCGGTGATGTTGGTCTTGGGGCACTGCTCCCAGGTGGAGCCGCTCTTCCGTTCCACCCAGACCCGGTCGCCGCTTTCCAGATTTCCCGACACATGGGCGGTGCTCTCGTCGTTGTTGCGTTCGTTCCTCAACAACACCGTGACGGCGCTCGGGCTCCGCGAGCTGACCGTATGGGGCAAGGTTTTCACTGTCGCCCAGATCCCGGAATCCGGCGAACTGCACGAGATGGCTTGGGCTGGCGTAGCGGTGAGCGCGACGGCCAGGGGGGCGGTAATGATGGCAGCGAATGCGATCCGCAAGCCTTTGGTCGCAATCTTGCGATGGGCCACAGCATCTCCTTCTGGTTCGACTACATCGATCGGTGGGTACGCTCCCACACGGCCAGAACGTCGTCAACCCGCTCGAATGTTCGTTGATCGGGGGGCAGCAGCGCCGGTCAACGTCGTGTATCTTCAGGCTGATCGGCGTTGTCAGATTGGGCGACCAGTGCGGGGGTGTTGGTTACTCGGCTCTTTTGGTTTCGTGCAGGCCGCAGCGTATTCACTGCCTGCCCTGCGGGCGCACGCCGCTTCGTTCGAATCGTTCATCGGTAGGCGGTTCGGCGCTGTCGTCGAATAGTCTCCTGCGCGCCGGAATTGAGCGGCTCCACCGATTGCGCAACTGGGGACCCTGCCTGTTCGCATATGCAGCCCTTGGCGATGGTCTTCTTGTCCTAGGATGAGGATCAATAAAGGGCGGTTATGTGACCAGTGCGCGTGACCGTCTTTTGGCTGATGTTCTCGAGGGGTTTGTGGGTTCCGGCGGGAGTGCCGCGATTGCTTGACCGCTCGGGCCGGCGCGTTGTCCGACCTGACGCACGCGTCGACGTGCCGACGAGGGCGGTGCGCCTTACCTGTTGGCTGTGGCCGGGCGCGCACACCGCTCGGGCCGGAGCCGTCGAATCGGAATTCTGACGGTCATTCGCCGGCCGGACCAGTGACCGGAGGGGTCGGTTGGGCGGTACGGTGCTGGCAGTCGCACCAGTTCCGGCCCGGGCAGTCGTCGTGCCGCCGGGCCCGGCACGCTCGGCAGATCATGCTCGCAGCCTAAGCCGCGGGAGGGCAGGACAGCATGCCGCGTCAGATCTTCCAGCTGAAGATGTCCGTCTCCGGCGGCCGCCCGCCGGTGTGGCGTCGGGTGCTCGTTCCCGCCGGCTACACGCTGGACCGGCTGCACCGGGTGGTGCAGCACGCGATGGGTTGGCGCGACTGCCACCTGCACTCGTTCGAGATCGACGGGGTGCAGTACGGCGAGCCCGACCCGGATGGTGAGTTGGCGCTGCACGACGAGCTGGACGTGCGGCTCGACGCGGTGCTCGGCAAGGGCAGCCGCTTTACCTACACGTACGACTTCGGTGACTGGTGGGAGCACGACCTGGTCGTCGAGGACGCGCTGACCGCGGACCCGGACGAGCGGTACCCGGTCTGTATGGACGGTGAGCGGGCCTGCCCGCCGGAGGGGATCGGCGGGCCGGCGGGCCATCAGGCGCTGCTGATCGCGCTCGACGATCCGGATGTCCTGGCCGACCCGCAGTACGCCCTGCTGCGGGACTGGGCGGGTGTCGGCTACGACCCGTCCCGCTTCGACCCCGACCGTACGACCACATTGCTGCGCCGTTTCTGCTGATCCGGTGCCGCCGGTTCCACCAGGCAACGGCCGCCCTGGGTGCCCGGCCGAAACAGGCCGGTAACGATCTGGGAACGCTCCCATTGGTCTATTGACACCCCAAGGGCACCCCGGCAATCTCATGGGAGCGCTCCCGGGGGAGTGACGGATATCTCCTAGAGCTCCCCCCGCGACGCCACGGCCTTCGTCGGGCGACACCAGGGGCGCAGCAGCATCCCCCGCCACACACGCACCACCAAGCCTCACCACTTGAGAGGGGTCAGGATGAGCGTCACCTCACGTCGCCGCTTTGCGGCGGTCGCGCTGGCGTCCGTCGCCGTGCTCGCCGCGGCAACCGCCTGCGGCGGAAGCGATTCGTCGTCCGGGACGGACGACAAGGTCACTTTGGTCGTCGACGTCTTCGGCGACCAGGGCTTCGGGTACGAGGAGCTCTACAAGCAGTACCAGTCGGAGCACCCGAACGTCACCATCCAGGAGCGCGGCAAGGGCCTGGGCCTGGGCGACTACAACACCCGGCTGACGCAGCAGATCACCGCCGGCGCGGGCGCCGGCGACGTCGTCGCCCTCGAAGAGGGCACGATCGTGCAGTTCTTCGCGCAGGCCGACAAGTTCGTGAACCTGGCCGACCACGGCGCCAACGACCTCAAGGCCAACTTCCTGCCCTGGAAGTGGGAGGGTGGCCTCACGCCGGACGGCAAGGTGCTCGGTCTCGGCACCGACGTCGGCGGCATGGCCGTCTGCTACCGCACCGACCTCTTCAAGGCCGCCGGCCTGCCCACCGACCGCGAGCAGGTCGGCGCCCTCTGGCCGACCTGGGACGAGTTCATCGCCCAGGGGCAGAAGTTCGTCGCCGCCGACAGCAAGCACAAGTTCGTCGACTCGGCGACCAACTTCTACAACATCGTGCTGATGCAGAAGGCCGGCGAGGGCAGCGGTTACACCTACTTCGACAAGAGCAACAAGCTCTCCGTCGGACAGAACCCGGACGTGCGGGCCGCCTTCGACCTGACCACCAAGATGACCGCCGCTGGTCTGTCGAACAACCTCAAGAGCTTCTCCAACGAGTGGAACGCCGGCTTCAAGAACGGCAGCTTCGCCACCATCGGCTGCCCGGCGTGGATGACAGGTGTCATCAAGGGGCAGGCCGGCGACGCGGCTGCCGGCAAGTGGGACGTGGCCAAGGCCCCCGGCAACGGCGGCAACTGGGGCGGTTCCTGGCTGGCCGTGCCGAAGTCCAGCAAGCACCAGAAGGAGGCCGCGGAGCTGGCCAAGTTCCTGACCAGCGCCAAGAGCCAGACCGAGGCGTTCAAGAAGGTCGGTAACCTGCCCTCGTCGCCGCAGGCCCTCGAGGACCCGGCCGTGCTCGCCGCGACCAACGAGTACTTCAGCGGGGCGCCGATCGGCAAGATCTTCGCCGCTGGCGCGAAGGAGCTGAAGCCGGTCTACCTCGGCCCGAAGAACCAGGCGGTCCGCGACGCGGTCGAGAACGCGCTGCGCAGTGTCGAGCAGGGCAAGGCCGCCGAGGCGGCCTGGCAGGACGCGGTGAAGAACGGCGAGGCAGCAGGCAAGTAACCGGCTGTCGACGCGCTCACGGGTGGTGCCGGACTCCGGCACCACCCGTGAACCCGCGTCGGAACGCCCTGCCGCGGCACCGGCGACGGCGCCGCCAAGTGTGAAGGACCGTTCATGAGCTCTCTGAAGACCACCGCGCCGCCTGCCGCACCGGGCCGTGGGCCGCGGCCCGCCCCGCGGCACTCCCCGCAGCGTGGCCGGCTACTGAACCGGCTGGACCTGCGCCTGACCCCGTACGTCTTCGTCCTGCCGTTCTTCGTGCTCTTCGCGATCTTCGGCGTCTACCCGATCGTCTACACGTTCTGGATCGCGATGACCGACAGGTCACCGCTGAACGCCACGATCAGCTTCGTCGGCGTGGACAACTTCGTCGAGCTGTTCACGAACGACCCGCAGTTCTGGAACGCCGTGGTGAACACCTTCGGGATGTTCCTCATGTCCACGATTCCGCAGCTGCTCATCGCCCTGCTGCTGGCCAACGCCCTGAACCGGCGTATCCGTGGCCAGATGTTCTTCCGGCTGGCCATCGCCATGCCGATCATCACCTCGACCGCCGTGGTGGCGCTCATCTTCTCGATGATCTACGCCCGCGAGTTCGGTCTGGTGAACTGGCTGCTCGACCAGGTCGGCGTCGGCCCCATCGACTGGCGGGCCAACCGTTTCGCCTCCTGGTTCGCCATCTCCACGATGGTCGACTGGCGGTGGGTGGGCTACAACGCCCTGATCTACCTCGCGGCGATGCAGTCGATCAGCAAGGACATGTACGAGGCCGCAGCCCTCGACGGGGCCTCCCGGCGTCGGCAGTTCTGGTCGATCACCATTCCCCAGCTGCGCCCCACCATCATCTTCACGCTGATCATCTCGACGATCGGCGGTCTGCAGCTCTTCACCGAGCCGCTCATGTTCACAAGTGGCTCGGGCGCACTCTCCGGTGGCTCGGAGGGGCAGTTCCAGACGATCACCATGTACCTGCTGGACGTGATGAACCAGCGGTTCCGGTGGGGGTACGCGGGCGCCGTCGCCCTGGTGCTCTTCGTGCTTATCGCATCCGTCTCACTGCTCAACTACCTGCTGGCCCGCCGAATCAGCTCCGACAAGTGAGGGTGGCGCACCCATGACCATGACCACTCTGCGACCACCGGCGGCGCAGCCGCCGACCGCGCGTACCGGCATCCGCCACCGGGCGGAGAAGCTCTGGACGGCGAGCCCCCTGACCTGGGTCGGGCTCGTCTTCGGCGTGATCCTGTCGCTCTTCCCGTTCTACTGGATGATCGTCATCGCCTCGCGGACCAGCGACGCGGCCAACTCCTGGCCGCCGCCGTTCCTGCCCGGCGGAAAGCTGGGCGAGAACATCCAGCGGGTGCTCGACAACGGCGACGCGAACATCGTCAAGGGCCTGATGAACTCGTTCCTCGTGTCCGGCACGATCACGGTGGCGACCGTCTTCTTCGGCTCGCTCGCCGGGTTCGCGTTCGCGAAACTGAAGTTCCGGGGCAAGAACGCCTTTCTGCTCATCATCCTCGCCTCGATGATGATTCCCATCCAGCTCGGCGTGCTGCCGTTGTACATCCTGATGGCCAAGCTGGAATGGCTGAACACCATGCCGTCGGTGACCGTGCCGTTCCTGATCGGCGGTTTCGGCATCTTCATGATGCGTCAGTACGCCGAGCAGGCCGTGCCCAACGAGCTGATCGAGGCGGCCCGGGTCGACGGCTGCTCCACCTGGCGTGTCTACTGGCACGTGGTGGTGCCGGCGCTGCGACCCGCGGCGGCGGTGCTCGGCCTGCTCACCTTCATGGAGCAGTGGAACCAGTTCTTCTGGCCGTTCGTGGTGCTGGCCGACCCGGCCAACCCGACAGTGCAGATCTCGCTGCGCAGTCTGAACACGGCGTACTTCGCGGACAATTCCCAGATCTTCGCGGGTACGTTGATCGCCACCCTTCCGCTGTTTGTCGTGTTCGTTCTGTTCGGCCGCCAGATCATCGGCGGGATCATGGAAGGTGCCGTCAAGTCGTGAGCAACCCCGCCAGCCCGCCCGCCGTCGGTGTCCTCGACGACCGGCCCGGGTTGACCTTTCCACCCGGCTTCCTGTGGGGGGCCGCGACCGCCGCGTACCAGATCGAGGGGGCGGCGACCGAGGGCGGCCGTACCCCGTCGATCTGGGACACCTTCAGCCACACCGAGGGTCGGGTCGTCGCCGGGCACACCGGTGACGTGGCCTGCGACCACTACCACCGGGTCGGTGACGACGTCGCGCTGATGGCCGAGCTGGGCCTGAAGTCGTACCGTTTCTCGGTCTCCTGGCCGCGGGTGCAGCCCGGCGGCACCGGCGCGGCCAACCAGCGCGGCCTGGACTTCTACCGGCGGCTTGTCGACGAGCTGCTGGCCAAGGGCATCGAGCCGTGGCTGACCCTCTACCACTGGGACCTGCCGCAGCCGCTCGAGGACGCCGGTGGCTGGCCGGCCCGGGACACCGCGGCGCGGTTCGCCGACTACACGACGCTTGTCGCCGACGCGCTCGGCGACCGGGTGCGCTACTGGACCACGCTCAACGAGCCGTGGTGCTCGGCGTTCCTCGGCTACGGCTCGGGCGTGCACGCGCCCGGCCGTACCGACGGGGCGGACGCGGTCCGGGCCGGGCACCACCTGATGCTCGGCCACGGCCTGGCGGTGCAGGCGTTGCGGGCCACCCGGCCGGACGCCGAGGTGGGCGTGACGGTGAACCTCTACCCGGTCGACCCGGCAAGTGACGCGCCCGCCGACGTGGACGCGGCCCGGCGCATCGACGGGCTGGCCAACCGCTTCTTCCTCGACCCGCTGCTGCGCGGGTCGTACCCCCGGGATCTGGTGGCCGACCTGCGCGCGGTGACCGACTTCGACCACGTGCGCGACGGTGATCTGGCGACCATCGCCACGCCGCTGGACATGGTCGGGGTCAACTACTACAGCCGGCACGTGGTCGCCGCCGCTGTCGAGGGCGTCGAGGCCGATCCGGCCCCCTCGTGCTGGCCGGGCAGCGAGGACGTCCGCTTCGTCACCCGGGGCGTTCCGGTCACCGACATGGGCTGGGAGATCGACGCCCCCGGTCTGACCGAGACGCTGCGCCGGGTGCACGACGACTACACCGACCTGCCGCTGTACGTCACCGAGAACGGCTCCGCTTTCGTGGACGAGGTCGTCGACGGGCAGGTCGACGACCTCGACCGGCTCGCCTACTTCGAGGCCCACCTGCGGGCCGCGCACGAGGCGATCAATGCGGGGGTGCCCCTGCGGGGATACTTCGCCTGGTCGTTGATGGATAATTTCGAGTGGGCCTGGGGTTACACCAAGCGATTCGGCATGATCCATGTCGATTACGACAGTCAGGTCCGCATTCCCAAGTCCAGCGCCAGGTGGTACGCCTCGGTGATCCGACGCAACGGTCTGGCCGCACAATAGGCTCGGGCCAGCCATCAGGGCGGTCCTGGTGTCCACCTTCCGCTGGTGGCACCGGGCCCGCCCGCCGTCGGAGGAGCAGACGATGACAACGCAGCGCACCCGGTCGCTCGGGCGCCCGACCCTCGACGCGGTCGCGGCGCGAGCCGGCGTGGGTCGGGGCACGGTCTCCCGCGTGGTCAACGGTTCGCCCCAGGTCAGCCCGGAGGCCCGGGCCGCGGTCCAACAGGCCATCGCCGAGCTGGGGTACGTCCCGAACAGGGCGGCCCGCGCGCTTGTCACCCAGCGCACCGACTCCGTCGCGCTTGTGGTGTCCGAGTCGGGCGAGCGGGTCTTCACCGAGCCGTTCTTCGCCGCGATCGTGCGGGGGATCAGCTCCGGGCTGCTGGAGACACCCATGCAGCTCTGGCTGGCGATGGCCCAGTCGCCGGTGGAGCGCGAGCGCGTCGAGCACCACCTGACCAACCAGCACGTCGACGGCGTACTCCTGCTGTCGTTGCACGACTCGGACCCGCTGCCGACCCTGCTGGAGGATCGGGGCCTGCCCGCCGTGCTCGGCGGCCGGCCGGCCCGGATGCTGCAACCCGGCGCGCAGCCGGCCTGGTTCGTCGACGTGGACAACGTTGGCGGGGCCCGGCAGGCAGTGGAATACCTGACGGGGCGGGGGCGGCGTCGGATCGCCACCATCGCCGGCCCGCAGGACATGGGCGTCGGCCTGGCCCGGTTGGCCGGCTACACCGAGGCCGTCAAGGCCACCGGGGGCGGCGTCAACCCCGACCTGATCGCGTACGGCGACTTCAGCGAGGAGAGCGGCGCGAGCGCCATGCGCCGGCTCCTGGAAGCCTGCCCGGACCTGGATGCGGTATTCGTCGCGTCCGACCTGATGGCGTTCGGCGCCCTGCGGACCCTGCGTGAGGCCGGTCGGCGGGTGCCCGAGGACGTCGCGGTGATCGGCTTCGACGACGCGCCGATCGCGCGGCAGGCCGACCCGCCGCTGTCCACGGTCTTCCAGCCGGTGGAGGAGATGGGCCGGCAGATGGCCCGTCTGCTGGTCGCCCGCATCCGCGGCGACGACATCCCCGCCCCGCACATCCTCCTGGACACGCAACTGATCCACCGAGCCTCCGCCTGACCCCCACCCACCCGCGGGGACGCGGCCGGGTGGGGGAGGGGCGGGTTACTGGGTCCAGCGGCGGAGTTCGCGTTTGGCCAGGGAGTTGCGGTGGACCTCGTCGGGGCCGTCGGCCAGGCGCAGCGTGCGAGACTGCGCCCAGAGGGCGGCCAGTGGGGTGTCCTGGCTGACGCCGGCGCCGCCGTACCCCTGGATGGCCTTGTCGATCACCCACTCCGCCATCGCCGGCGTGCCGATCTTGATGGCCTGGATCTCGGTGTGTGCGCCCTTGTTGCCGACGGTGTCCATCAGCCAGGCCGTCTTGAGCACGAGCAGGCGGGCCTGCTCGATGCGGACCCGTGACTCGGCGATCCACTCCCGGACGACGCCCTGCTCGGCGAGGGGCCTGCCGAACGCGATCCGCTCGTTGGCCCGGCGGCAGAGCAGTTCCAGAGCCCGTTCGGCCATGCCGATCAGCCGCATGCAGTGGTGGATGCGGCCCGGGCCGAGCCGGGCCTGGGCGATGGCGAAGCCGGTGCCCTCGGCGCCGATGAGGTTCTCTGCCGGCACCCGTACGTCGGTGAAGTCGATCTCCGCGTGCCCGCCGTGGGTGCCGTCGGTGTAGCCGAAGACGGTCATGCCCCTGCGCACCGTCACACCGGGGGTGTCCCGGGGGACGAGCACCATGCTCTGCTGGCGGTGCCGGTCGGCGGTGGGGTCGGTCTTGCCCATCACGATGAAGATCTCGCAGCGCGGGTCCATCGCACCGGACGACCACCACTTGCGGCCGTTGATGACGTACTCGTCGCCGTCGCGGGTGATCCGGGTGGCGATGTTCGTGGCGTCGGAGGAGGCGACGTCCGGCTCGGTCATGCAGAACGCGGAGCGGATCTCACCCTCCAGCAGCGGCATGAGCCACCGCTCCCGCTGCGCGTCCGAGCCGAACTCGGTGAGCAACTCCATGTTGCCGGTGTCCGGTGCCGCGCAGTTGACCGCCTCCGGTGCCAGGTGCGGGCTGCGCCCGGTCAGTTCGGCGAGCGGCGCGTACTGGAGGTTGGTCAGGCCGGCGCCGTAGCGCGGGTCGGGCAGGAACAGGTTCCACAGGCCGCGCTTGCGGGCCTCCGCCTTCAGTTCGGCAAGCACCGGGGTACGCGACCACGGGTCGCCGGTGGCCGCCTGCTCGGCGTGCACGGCCTCGGCAGGGTAGACGTGCTCGGTCAGGAACCGGGTCAGCTCGTCGCGCAGCTCTTCGGTCCGGCTGTCGTAGGCGAAGTCCATCACCGCTCCCTGGCAGCTGTCAGCCCGTGCGCGATCAGCGGTGCCACCATGTCGCCGATCCGGTCGAAGCCCTCGCCGAGCGTCTGCCCGAGCGTGTGGCGGTAGTGGATGCCCTCGCAGATGACCGCGAGCTTGAAACAGCCAAGCGCCACGTGCCAGTGCAGCGGCCCGACATCGACGTCGCTGCGGCCGGCGTACCTGGCGATCAGTTCGGTGCCGGTGGGAAAGCCGGCGCGCGGGCCGAGCCCGTCGGCGACCGGGTTGCCGGCGGCCGTCTCGCTGCCACCCAGAACGTCCCAGTACGTCAGCAGCAGCCCCAGGTCGGCGAGGGGGTCGCCGAGGGTGGCCATCTCCCAGTCGAGCACCGCGTGCACCGCCACCGGGTCGGCCGAGGCGAGGAGGTTGTCCAGCCGGTAGTCGCCGTGCACGATCCGACCGGCGTTCGCGCCCTCCGGTGCGGTCGCCGCGAGCAGGTCACGCAGCTCGTCGATGCCGGGCAGGTCGCGGCTGCGTGAACGGTCGAGCTGCCCGGCCCAGCGGCGGACCTGCCGGGCCAGGTAACCCTCCGGACGGCCGAAGTCGCTGAGCCCGACGGCGGCCGGCTCGACGCTGTGCAGGGCGGCGAGGGTGTCCATCATCGCCATGGCGAGGGCCCGGCGTCGGTCGTCGCCGAGCGGGTCGGTCTGCGCGCGGGTGCGGAACACCTCGCCGTGCACCCGTTCCATCAGATAGAAGGGAGCGCCGATCACGTCGGGGTCGGTGCAGAGCAGCAGCGCGTCGGGCACCGGCACCTCGGTCGGCGCCAGCGCCGAGATGACCCGGAACTCGCGACTCATGTCGTGCGCGGTCGCCAGCACGTGCCCCAGCGGGGGCCGGCGGAGCACCACCTCACGCTCGCCGAGGCGCAGCAGGTAGGTGAGGTTGGACTTGCCGCCCGCGATCAGCCGGGCCCGCAACGGCCCCGCCGCCAACTCGGGTCGGTGCTCCGCCAGATAGCCGGCGAGTCGATCGAGATCGAGGCCGGCAGGGGACGCCGGGACCATGCCCGGCCGCAACGCATCGACGGCCGGATCACTCATCCGACTAGTTCATGGCAGCCCGCTCACGTTGTCAAGGTCAGATTTTCCCCTCGGGACATGCCTCTGCAACAGGGGCGAAATGGCCAACGACCAGGATGTGACCATCCTGCCGGCCCCCCGCCGGCCCGCCGAGCGGAGGGACAGACATGTTGCTGCGAGTTCGGGTCACCCTGCCGGACCGTCCAGGCACCCTCGGCCAGGTCGCCCGCACGCTTGGCGTCTCCGGGGCGGACATCGTCCAGGTGGTGGTCCTCGAACGGCTCGGCGGGCGCGCGGTGGACGACTTCACAGTCGTCTGGCCGGGCGCGGCACGCGTCGAGCGGCTGCTGGCCGGCCTCGCGGCGATCCCCGGCGTACGGGTGGACGGTGTGTGGCGGGCGATCGGCGCGCCCACCACCACCGGCCAGGACGCGGAGCTGCTGGCCCAGGTCGCGGCCAACCCGGCGGACGGTCTGGCGACACTTGTCGACGCGGTGCCGGGGCTGCTGGCGGCCGACTGGGCGGTGGCGGCCATGGTGCCCGTGGACTGGGCCTCGCGGACCGATGGCGGCGGCGCCACTGTGGGACACGCGAGCTGGCGTGCACCCGTACCCCCGCGGTTGCCGGAGGTGACCCCGCTGCGCGGCCGGTCGGTGACCACGCCCGACGGCACCCACCACGCGATCACCCCGTTCGGTCGGGCCGGCCTGGTGCTGGTGGTGGCCCGGGAATACAACGACACCCTCTGCGCCGCCAACTTCCACAGCACGGAGGTCGACCGGCTCACCCAGCTGGTCCGGGCCAGCGCGGTGATCCTCGGCGACCGGCTGGACCTGGTCGGCGCTCCGCCGGTGATCGCCGGCCCCTGACCGGCCGGGGATTTCCGGGCCTGACACCGCCGGGCAATCGGGCGGCAACAGCCGGGGGCGAGGCTCTGACGTGGGGAAGGGAGCCAACCATGACGTTGTGGCGGATCCGAGCCACCGTGGACGACCGACCGGGTTACCTGTCGGTCCTCACGGCGAGCCTGGCGCTGCGTGGGGTCAACATCCTCACTGTGCAGGTCCAACCCACCGAACACGGTGCGGTGGACGATTTCCTCGTCGACGCCCCGGACACGCTCGACGAGGCAGGGCTGATCGCCGCCGTCGAGCGGGGTAGGGGCCGGGACTGCTGGGTGACGCGCAGCGAGGCGCGCGGTCTGGCCGATCAGCCCACCCGGGTGCTCGGGCTGGCCACCCGGCTGGTCCGTGACCCGGACGCGACGGGCGAGGCGCTGCGGACGTTGCTCGGCGCCGACGCCGTCAGTTGGCGGCCGGCGTCGGCCGGGCTCGACCGGGGAATCACCGGCGCGGGCATGCTGCTGGCCGACCCGGCGGGTGGCTCGTTCGCGCTGCAGCGGGCCGAGCCCGCCTTCACCCCGGCGGAGTACGCCCGCGCGCAGGCACTCGTCGAGCTGGCCGCCACTGTGGCGCGCCGGGCCGCCGACCAGGTCACCCTGGTCCTGCCGGACGGGGCCGAGACGGCCGTGCGCCCAGCGACCGCGGACGACCTGTCGGGTGTGTTGGAGCTGCACGAGAGCTGTTCCCCGCTGAGCCGGCAGCGGCGCTACCTGGGCGGGGCGTCGCTGCCCCAGCCGGCCCGGCTGCGCCGACTGTTGGAGCCGAGTCGAGGGGTGACCCTGATCGCCACGAGCACGGCCCCCGACGGTGCGGCGGACTCGGTGGTCGCGATGGCCAACCTGCTCGGCGAGGGCGACGAGGCCGAGGTGGCGCTGCTGGTGCGCGACGACTGGCAGCGGCGAGGGCTCGGCTCTGCGCTGCTGCGTCGGCTGGTGCAGCACGCCGACCGGGCCGGGTACGCGGCGTTGCTGCTGCACGTCCAGGCCGAGAACACCCCGATGCTGCGGACGCTGCACCGACTGGGCAGGCCCAGCACCGTCGAGCGCGACGGCGCGCTTGTCACCCTCACCGTGCCCCTCGCCGCAGAAAGGAAGGGCACCTTCCTAACGCCTAACGCATAGGAAGGGCCCCTTTTCACCGTCGGGAGCGGCGGCTCACGGACGCGTCAACGCGCGGAGGGCTCACGGCGGCCGGACAGGCAGAAACGGTTGCCCTCCGGGTCGGCGAGGACCACGTACGGCGGTTCGGTCGGGTGTGGATCCGTGGGATAGTGCCGCCAGTCCACCCGCTGGGCGCCGAGCGCGAGCAACCGGTCGAACTCCTCGTCGAGGCTGCGTTCGCCAGCGTCCAGGTCGATGTGAAGCCGGGGAAACTCCTGCACCGCGCTCTCGCTGAGGTCCATCGCGATGGCCATGCCCGACGCTCCTGGCGGCGGCTCCAGGACGATCCATTCGTCACCGTCATATCGAGGTGCTCGGCGGCGGTAGCCGAGGGCTGCGGCCCAGAACCGTCCCGCGCGCTCGGGGTCGGACACGCCCAGGGAGAGCTCTTCGATCATCGCCATCGCTCGACGGTACGCGACGGTGCGCTGTTGAAAAGGGCCCCCTGCTCTACAACATCAGGCGTTAACAGGGGGCCCTTCCTTGCAAGCTGGTCAGGTGGCGGGGTAGCTGTTGTAGTCGGGGAAGTTGCCGTAGAGCCGGTTGTTGCCGCCCACGGTCACCGCCTGCACCAGCAGGTCGCCGCCGACGAACGCGCCCTTCCAGGAGGCGCCCCGGCCGCCGAACGGCTCGTCCCGGTCACCGCGCGAGCGTGGCTTGTTGATGCCCACCTTGAACGCCTGGAGGTCCACGGCGAGCTTGCCGGCCTCGTCGGTGTCGTCGCAGGCCAGCGAGGCGACCAGTGCGCCGTTTGAGGCGTTCATCGCGGCCAGCAGTTCGTCGGTGGTGTCCACGACGACGATCGTGTCGACAGGCCCGAACGGCTCGGCGTGCATCAGTCGGGACCGACCGGGCGGGGCGAGCAGCACCGACGGCGCGACGTAGGCGGAGGTGTCCTGACCGGGCAGGAACGGCGCGCCGGTCAACTTGCCCCGGTGCAGGGGCACCGCCCCGCCGCGTACCGCCTCGTCGACCTTGCGGTGCAGCTCGTCGGCCTTGGCGGCGCTGATCAGCGGCCCGAAGTCCAGCTCGGGCAGCGGGTCACCGGCGGCCCAGGTCTCCTCGACGGCGAGCGGGTGCCCGAAGCGGACCGAGCGCACCACCGGCAGGTACATGTCGAGGAACTCGTCGACCAGGTCGCGCTGCACCACGAACCGGGGGTACGCGGTGCAGCGCTGCTTGCCGTACTCGAAGCCCTTCTTGAGGTGCGTGGCGAGCAGGTCCCACTGGGAGAAGTTCCAGATGCCCCAGGCGTTGAGGCCCTCCTGCTCGATGAAGTGCCGCTTGTCGCTGTCGAGCAGCGCGGCGGCGACCTTGCCGCCGTTGGAGCGCCCGCCGACGAATGCCACAGCGCCGATCTCGGGCGCGCGGACCAGCACTTCGGACAGTTCCTCGCCGCCGCCGGAGACGAGGGTGGCGGGCAGCCCGGCCCGGCGCATCAGCGCGTGCGCGACGGTCAGGCAGACCGCGCCGCCCTGCGACGGGGTCTTGGCGATGACAGCGTTGCCGGCTAGCAACTGCACCAACTCCGCATGCACCAAGACGCTCATGGGGTAGTTCCACGAGGCAATGTTGCTGACCGGGCCGGGCAGCGGCTCGCGGCCGTCGGCGAGCATCCGGTCGATCTCCTCGGCGTACCAGCGGACGCCGTCGAGTGCCCGGTCGACGTCGGCGCAGGCCAGCCGCCACGGCTTGCCGATCTCCCAGACCAGCAGCAGGGCGAGCAGGTCGCGGTGCGCGGTGAGGGCCTCCAGCGCGTCGGCGACCCGTGCCTTGCGGTCGGCAAGTGGGGTCGCCGCCCAGTCCCGGTGGGCGTTGGCGGCGTGCGCGACGGCGGCGCGGGCGCTGTCGGCGTCGAGCCGGGGCAGGTTGATGATGACTGTGTTGTCCACAGGGGTGCGGACCGGTGCGGGTTGGCCGACCGTCCGCCAGTCGCCTTCGATCAGGTTGCGCAGTGTGGTGACGCCGTCCACGTCGGCGCCGAACGCCTCCGGAGTGGCGGCCACCGCGCGGGCGAGGACGTCGGACCAGGCGGTGCCCTCGGCGAGTCGTAGTGCCATCGCGTTCTCCTCAGGGTTTGGCCGGGGAGCGGCGGCGTCGATGGCACCGCTGGTGATCGGTACTGTCTCGCGCCGAGTAGCGGGTCAGCAACAGTACGTTCGTATGGCAGGGCCCGATGGGTCCACATGCCAGAGCCATCGAGGTGGACGGATGGCCTCCGAGCTGCGGCTCTTCTCGACAACTTATCGACATTGATCGATGATGTGAGATAGCTCAGGGTGACTGTCACGGGTTACCCGGGAGTACGAGAAACGGGGCCGCTTCCCAACCGGCCACACGCCCGATACATTGTCGCTTATCCATGGGAGCGCTTCCACGGCTCCTGTGGTCACACCGCCACCCCGCTGTCGCCGGTGGCCGTGCCGCCCCCACGCCGTCCCGCGTTGGTGCGACCGCCGGCGGCGCCTCCGACAGGAGCTGCCATGCGTCACCTGACCCGGCCGTCCACCGGCCACCCCGGCGGGTCGGCGGTCGCCGACCAGCCCTGGCCCCGGCGGTTGCTGGCCGCCGGTGTCGCTCTGCTCACCGGGCTCTCCCTCGCGGTCGCCGCGCCACCGTCCGGGCCGGCGTCCGCCGCGCCGGCGTTCAACTACGCCGAGGCGTTGCAGAAGTCGCTGCTCTTCTACGAGGCACAGCAGTCGGGCCGGCTGCCGGACTGGAACCGGGTCTCCTGGCGCGGCGACAGTGCGCTCACCGACGGCGCCGACGCGGGGCTCGACCTCACCGGCGGCTGGTACGACGCCGGCGACCACGTGAAGTTCGGCTTCCCGATGGCGTTCAGCGCCACGATGCTGGCGTGGGGTGCTGTGGAGTACCGCAGCGGCTACACCGCCTCCGGGCAACTGCCGCACCTGCTCAACAACCTGCGGTTCGTCAACGACTACTTCGTCAAGGCGCACCCGTCGGCAAACGTCCTCTACGGGCAGGTCGGCAAGGGCGACGACGACCACAAGTGGTGGGGTCCGGCCGAGGTGATGCCGATGGCGCGGCCCGCGTACAAAATTGATGCGAGCTGCGGCGGCGCGGACCTGGCGGGGGAGACGGCGGCCGCGATGGCTGCCTCCTCGATGGTGTTCCGGCCCACCGACGCGGCCTACGCCGACAAGCTACTCGGCCACGCCCGGCAGCTCTACACATTCGCCGACACGGTGCGGAAGTCCTACCACGAGTGCATCACCGACGCGACGAGCTTCTACCGCTCGTGGAGCGGCTGGCAGGACGAGCTGGTGTGGGCCGCTATCTGGCTGCACCGGGCCACCGGCGAGGCCAGCTACCTGGCCAAGGCCGAGAGTGAGTACGACAAGCTCGGCACCGAGAACCAGTCCACCACCCGCTCCTACAAGTGGACGATCGCCTGGGACAACAAGCAGTTCGGCGCGTACGTGCTGCTGGCGAACCTGACCGGCAAGCAGAAGTACGTCGACGACGCCAACCGCTGGCTGGACTACTGGACCGTCGGCGTCAACGGCCAGCGCGTGCCGTATTCGCCCGGCGGGATGGCGGTGCTCGACTCCTGGGGCGCGCTGCGCTACGCCGCCGACACGTCCTTCGCCGCGCTCGTCTACAGCGACAAGACCACCGACACCACGCGCAAGGCGCGCTACCACGACTTCGCCGTACGGCAGATCAACTATGCGCTCGGCGACAACCCGCGCAGCTCCAGCTACGTCATCGGGTTCGGCGCCAACTCGCCGCGCAACCCGCACCACCGCACCGCGCACGGCTCCTGGTGGGACAGCCAGACCGTGCCCGTCGAGACCCGGCACACCCTCTACGGCGCGCTTGTCGGCGGCCCGTCCTCGCCCAACGACGCGTACAGCGACAGCCGGTCGGACTACGTGATGAACGAGGTCGCCACCGACTACAACGCCGGCTTCACGTCCGCGCTGGTCCGGCTGACCTCCGAGTACGGCGGCACGCCGCTCGCCAACTTCCCGGTCGCCGAGACGCCGGACATCGACGAGCTGAGCGTCGAGACCACTGTGATGCAGGCCGAGCCGCGGGCCACGGGGCTCAAGGCGATCGTCTACAACAAGTCGGCGTTCCCGGCCCGCGCGCTCACCGACGGGAAGTTCCGGTACTACTTCCGGCCCGACGGCACCGGCCCGGTGCAGGTCACCGCCGGCTACACGCAGGGCTGCCCGTCCCCGACCACCGCCAAGCAGTTCAGCGGCGACATCTGGTACGTCGAGGTGGACTGCACCGGGCACACCATCGCGCCGGCCGGGCAGTCGCAGCACCGGATGGAGGTCCAGTTCAAGATCGGTGTGCCCGAGGGTGGCACCTGGGACCCGACGAACGACCCGTCCTACCAGGCGACCGCCGGGCCGAACCGGAAGGTGCCGCTCTACTCCGGCACCACCCGCGTCTGGGGTGACGAACCGGGGCCGGTCGTGCCGGACACCACAGCACCCACCACGCCCGGCACGCCCGCCGCGTCCGCCGTCACATCGGCCGGGCTCACGCTGACCTGGGCAGCGTCCACCGACACCGGCGGCAGCGGCCTGGCCGGCTACGAGATCACCCAGTCCCAGACGGGCAGCGACGCGCTTGTGCTGCGTACCGCCACCACGAACACCCTCGCGGTGACCGGGCTGCTGCCGGAGCGGACGTACCAGTTCACCGTGCGGGCCCTCGACGGCGCCGGCAACAGGTCCGCGTCGTCGGCCGCCGTCAACGTCACCACGCCGGCCGGGCCGGCGCCGGACACCACAGCGCCCACCGTGCCCGGCACCCCTGCCGCGTCGGCGGTCACCGCCACCGGGCTCACCCTGACCTGGGCGGCGTCGACCGACAACGTCGGCGTCACCGGCTACCGGGTCTACCGCGAGGCCGGCGCCACCGACGCGCTCGTCGGCTCACCGACAGGCACCACCGCGACGGTGACCGGCCTGACCGCCTCGACGGCGTACCAGTTCTACGTGGTGGCCGTCGACGCGGCAGGCAACACCTCCGCAGCGTCCGCGCCGGTCGCGGTGACCACCGCGCCCCCGCCGGTCGGCGGCACCTGCGCAGTGGGGTACGCCACAAACGACTGGAACACCGGCTTCACCGCCACGGTGTCGATCACGAACACCGGCACCACGGCGATCAACGGCTGGACGCTGCGGTGGAGCTTCACCGGCGGACAGACCGTCAGCCAGGGCTGGTCGGCGACTGTCAGCCAGAGCGGAGCGGCGGTCACCGCCACGAACCTGTCCTACAACGGCACGCTCGCGCCCGGAGCGTCGGTGAGCTTCGGCTTCAACGGCAACCACAACGGCAGCAACCCGAAGCCGACAGCCTTCACCGTCAACAACACCGCCTGCACGATCGGCTGACCCGTTCCGCGATGAGATCTTGGACAGTTTCCGTCTTCGATGGGCGGTAACTGTCCAAGATCTCGCCGCGCGGACCAGGGATAAGCAGCCGGGATTCGGGGCATCCCACAGTCGTGGGGGAGTTGCTGACCGTCGGGCACGGCACAGCCGACCGGGTGCGGCTGGGAGAGTTGCTGACCGAGGCCGGGGTGGCCCTCCTCGTCGACGTGCGGCGATACTCGGCCAGTCGCACCAACCCCGACGTCCGGCGCGAGGAGCTGGAGCGGTGGCTGCCCGAGATCGGCATCGACTACCGCTGGGAGCCGCGCCTCGGCGGCCGCCGGCACACCCCGGCCGGGGAGCCGGAGCCGGACACCTGGTGGAAGGTCACGGCGTTCCGGGCGTACTCCGCGTACACCCGCACGCCGGAATTCGACGAGGCGCTCACCGAGGTGCTTGCCGACGCGTCCCGGCGGACCACAGCGGTGATGTGCAGTGAGAGCCTCTGGTGGCGCTGCCACCGCCGGCTGATCGCCGACGTCGCGATGCTCGGCCACGGGACGCCTGTGGCGCACCTGCTGCCGGACGGGCGGCTCAGCGCGCACCAACCCGCCGAAGGCGCCCGCCGACTCCCGGACGGGCACCTGTGCTGGGACGGTTGAAGCGCCCGCTCACTCCACCAGGTCGTCGGCGAGCAGGTCCATCAGCAGGCCGTCGTGCCAGCGCCCGTCCTCGCCCCGCTCGTGCCGGCGCAGCACGCCCACCGGGCGGAAACCAGCCTTGGCGTAGGCGCGGATCGCGGCGCTGTTCGCCGCCGCCGGGTCGATCGTGAACCGGTGGTGGCCGTACTCGTCGATCAGGTGTCGGGCCAGTGTGCGGATGGCGTCCACACCGAGCCCCGCGCCGCGTACCGCCGGGTCGAGGAAGATGTCCATGCTTGCGTGCCGGTAGTCCGGGTCGGACTCGGCGTACCACTGGATCGCCCCGATCACCCGACCGTCGTGCTCGATGGCGTACAGCGTCAGCTCGTCGTCGGCCAGGTCGGCGCGGACGGAGTCGGCCAGGTCGTCACCGCCGCGCCACCACCGGCGTACCTCCGGATCGGCCCGGATCGCCGCGAGGGCCGACACGTCGTCGTCGGTCACCGGACGCAACGTCACCGCCCGCCCCCGCAGCACGCGTCAGCCCCGGATCTCGCCGTGCGCGACGCAGACCGCCGACCAACCGACCGGCAGTACCTGCACCTTCATCCGGCGGCGGCAGTGCGCGCAGTAGCGCGGCGGCTCCAACGCCCGGGCCGCCGCGCACGGCTCGTGCCCACCGGCCGCCGCGTCCTCGCCACACCTGTCGCACCAGCGCTGCGCCGGTACGGTCTCGACAAGCTGGGTCACGTCATCCTCACGGATCGTCACTACAGGGTCGCCGACAGCGCCTTCACCGGCATCTTCAGCTCGTCGAGCAGCTCCAGGTCGGCGTTCGCCGGCCGACCCAGCGTGGTCAGGTAGTTGCCGACGATCACCGCGTTGATGCCGCCCAGCAGACCTTCGCGGGTGCCCAGGTCACCGAGGGTGATCTCCCGGCCGCCCGCGTACCGGAGGATGGTGCGCGGCATGGCCAGCCGGAACGCGGCGATGGCCCGCAGCGCGTCCTTGCCCTCGACCACCTGGCGGTCACCGAGCGGGGTGCCGGGGCGGGGGTTGAGGAAGTTCAGGGGAACCTCGTGCGGGTCGAGCTCGGCGAGCTGCGCGGCGAACTCCGCCCGCTGCTCGACCGTCTCGCCGAGGCCGAGGATGCCGCCGCAGCACACCTCCATGCCGGATTCCCGAACCATCCGCAGCGTCTCCCAGCGCTCCTCCCACGAGTGCGTGGTGACCACGTTCGGGAAGTAGGACCGGCAGGTCTCCAGGTTGTGGTTGTAGCGGTGCACACCCATGTCGACAAGGTCGTCGACCTGCTCCTGCGAGAGCATGCCCAGCGACGCGGCGACCTGGATGTCGACCTCGGCCTTGATGGCGGCGACGCCCTCGCGCATCTGCTTCATCAGCCGGGCGTCCGGACCACGCACCGCGGCCACGATGCAGAACTCCGTCGCCCCCGTCTTCGCGGTCTGCTTGGCGGCCTCGACAAGCGACGGGATGTCCAGCAGGACCGAGCGCACAGGGGAGGTGAACAGGCCGGACTGGGAGCAGAAGTGGCAGTCTTCGGGGCAGCCGCCGGTCTTGAGCGAGACGATGCCCTCGACCTCGACCTCCGGGCCGCACCAGCGCATCCGCACCTCGTGGGCGAGCTGGAGGGCGGCGGGCAGGTGCTCGTCGGGCAGGTTCAGCACGGCGAGGACGCCGGCCTCGTCAAGACCGACACCGTCACCCAGGACCTGGGTACGGGCCTGGTCGAGGATCTCTGGCATGGCTCGTACCCTACAAGGGCGCCCCGGTCAGCCGGAATGGCCCGCCGGCCGGTTGATCTCGGGCGGCAGCGCCCGCTCGGCGGGTGGCCGCGCCGGATCGGCGGTGGCGGAGCCGTCGGTTTGGCGGTGGCGGGTGGTAATTTCGCCCGGCGGGTCTCGGCGGATAGCAGTGAAGGGGTGACGGTGGCGGACTGGCTGGCGGCGCTCGACCGCCGCGCGGAGTTGCGGGCCAAGGCCGGCCTGACCCGTCGACTGCATCCGCGACCCGCCGGCGACGGCATGACCGACCTCGCCGGCAACGACTACCTCGGCCTGGCCACCCACCCGCGGGTCACGGCCGCCGCGGCGGCGGCCCTGTCGGCGTACGGGCTGGGGGCGACCGGGTCGCGCCTGGTTCGCGGGTCCACCGACGCGCACCAGGCGTTGGAGGACGAGCTGGCGCTGTGGCTGGGCACCGACAGGGCTCTCGTCTTCTCCTCCGGATACCTGGCGAACCTCGGTGCCCTGCGGGCCCTCGTCCAACCACGCACGCTGCTCGTGTCCGACGCGCACAACCACGCGTCGTTGATCGACGGCTGCCGGATCTCGGGCGCGGAGACGGTGGTCACGGCGCACGCCGACGTGTCGGCTGTCGCCGCAGCCCTCGCCGTGGCGCCGGGCCGTCCGGCTGTGGTGGTCACCGAGTCGGTCTTCTCGGTCGACGGTGACCTCGCCCCGCTGGCCGACCTGCACGCGGTGGCCCGCCGCTACGGTGCGTTGCTGCTTGTCGACGACGCGCACGGGCTCGGCGTGACAGGGCCGTCGGGTGCCGGCGCGGTGGCCGCCGCCGGGCTGGCCGGGCAGCCGGACGTCGTGGTCACCGCCACCCTGTCCAAGGCGCTGGGCGGCGCGGGTGGCGTGGTCGCCGGGCCGGCCGAGTTCGTCAGGCACCTGGTCGAGACCGGCCGTACCTTCATCTTCGACACCGCGCTGCCGCCGGCGGTCGCCGCCGGGGTCCACGCCGCGCTGCGGCTGGCCCGCGACGGCGACGACATGCGGGCCGAGTTGGCCGACCGGGTGGCGCTTGCGGTCGGCCGGCTGCGCGCTGCCGGGCTCACCGTCTCCGCACCGGACGCGGCGGTGATCTCGGTGACCGCTCCCGGCCCGGAGGCGGCGACCGCCTGGGCCGCCGACTGCCGCGATCGTGGTGTCGCGGTGGGCTGTTTCCGGCCGCCGTCGACCCCGGACAGCCGCTCCCGTCTGCGGCTGACCGTCAGCGCCGGGGTGCCGCGCGCGGATTTCGAGCGGGCGTTGGACGTCATAGTGGACCTGGCACCGTGAGCGCGAGGAGTGAGCCGGGTTTGCGAGCCCCGCAGTCGCGAACAAAGGCTGAAGAGTGAGCGCGAGGAGTGAGCCGGGTTTGCGAGCCCCGCAGTCGCGAACGAAGGCTGGCACCGTGAGCGCGAGGAGTGAGCCGGGTTTGCGAGCCCCGCAGTCGCGAACAAGGGTGGAAGAGTGACCGCGTGGGACGGTCCGGTGCTGGTTACCGGCACCGACACCGAGGTGGGCAAGACAGTGGTGACCGCGGCGATCGCGGCGGCCGCGCAGGCCGCCGGGCTGCGGGTGGCGGTGGTCAAGCCGGGCCAGACGGGCACGGCCGGCGGGGAGCCGGGTGACGTGGACGTGGTCAACCGGTTGGCGGCGCCGCTGACCGGCCGCACTCTGGCCAGCTTTCCGGATCCGCTCGCCCCGCTGGCGGCCGCCCGGGTGGCGGATCTGCCGCCGTTGGAGTTGTACGCGGCCGTGGACGCCGTCCGGGACGAGGCGGACAAGCACGACCTGGTGCTTGTCGAGGGGGCCGGTGGCCTGCTGGTGCCGATGGGTCTGCGCCCGTCGGGGGAGCCGTGGACGATGGCCGATCTGGCGGTGTCGCTTGGTGCGCCGGCGGTGGTGGTCGCCCGTGCCGGTCTGGGCACCCTCAACCACACCGCGTTGACGATGGAGGCGTTGGACAGGCGTGCGGTGCCGGCGGGTGTGGTGATCGGCGCCTGGCCGTCGTCGCCGGAGTTGGTGCACTGGACGAACCTCACCGACCTGGTCCCGAATCTGTTGGGCGCGGTGCCCGACGGCGCCGGCGCGATGGATCCGGGCGTGTTCCGACGGTCGGCTCCGGGCTGGCTCACTCCGGCCCTGCACGGGGTGCTCGACGACTGGCGGGTGTGGGCCGAGGAGAGCAGCTGAACACCTGACTTTCGGTGGTATCCGCGCTGGTCGGGCGTGGGTAGCCTGGCCGCCGTGGGGATCCTGGGCCGGTTGGTGGCCGGTGCGCCGTCGTGGGCGTACCGGTGGCGGCGTCCGCTCGTGGACGTGCTGCTCTGGATGGTGGTGGCCGCGCCGATCGTGGTTGCGAGGCTGACGCCGCCGGATCCGCGTTTCGGTGCGGTGCTGCTGGTCGGCTCGTTGGCGGTGCTGGCGGCGGCTGTGGCGTCGGCGCGACGCTTGCCGCTTGTGGGGCTGCTGCTTGTGGTGCTCGGTTCGCTTGTCGACGGCAATTTCGTGTTCGCGATCCCGGTGTTCAGTTATCTGACCGGGCGGCGCAGCGGGGGCGCGGCACCGGCGGCGGTGCTGTTCAGCGTGATCGCGGTCGGTGGCACCGTGCTGAACCTGGGGCTGCTCGACACCGGTGCGGCCACCTGGTTCCTGTTGGCCTCGGTGTTGCTGTTCGCCGGGGTGTTCCCGTGGCTTGTGGGCCGGTACCGCCGGCAGCAGCAGGAGCTGGCCGATGCCGGTCGCCGGCACGTCGAGGCACTGGCGCGCGAGCGGCGGGGCGCCGCCGAGCGGATCCGGCTGCGCGAGCGGGCACGCATCGCCGAGGAGATGCACGACTCGCTCGGCCACGATCTGAGCCTCATCGCCCTGCGGTCGGCCGCGTTGGAGCTGGCAAGCGATCTGGCCCCGGGGCACCGGGCGGCGGTGGGTGAGTTGAGGGCCAGCGTCGCGGCGGCTACCGAACGCCTGCACGACATCATCGGGGTGCTGAGGGACGAGGACGGCTCGGCCGGTGTCCGGCCGGTGGGGGAGACCGTCTCGGACCTGGTGGCCGGTGCCCGGGAGGCGGGGATGGTTGTCGAGTTGGACGCCCCGCCGGGCGTCGTCGAGCTGCCCGGGATGACCGGGCCCGCCGCGCACCGGGTGGTCCGGGAGGCGCTGACGAACGCGGCGCGGTACGCCCCGGGCGCCCCGGTCGCCGTCACCCTCGCCCTCGACGGGGACGGGATCGAGGTGCGGGTGCGCAACGGGCCGCCGCCGGCCGGTCCACTGCCTCGGCTGGCGTCCTCGGGTAGTGGCCTGCTCGCCCTCGCCGAGCGGGTACGGCTGGCCGGCGGTGTCCTGGCGGCGGCGCCGTGTCCGGACGGCGGCTTCGCGGTGCGGGCGCGGCTGCCCGCCGACCCGGTTGCCGGAGTTTCCGTCAGCCGGTGGCCGGCCGGTCCCGTCGAGCCGGGCGCGGCGACCGACGGTCCGCTGCCCAGCGATGGTGCGCTCAGCGATGGTGCGCTCAGCGATGGCGGCTCGGCCGGCGGTGGGTTCGAGCGGCCGGCCGATGCCGAGCGGCGGCTGCGTGAGGCCCGGCGTCGGGTCCGGCGAAGCCTGTTGACCGCGCTCGCCGCGCCGGCCGGTCTCGCGCTGGCCCTGTCGCTTGTCTACTACCCGTTCGCCACGGCCGGGACGGTGCTCGACGAGCCGACGTACGACCGGATGCGGCCCGGTACGGCGCGTAGCGACCTGCCGGGGCTGCCCCGCCGGCAGCTCACCCCGCCGCTCGGTGCCTCCGAGCCGGGCTGCGAGTACTACACGGACGGCAACTTCCCGCTCGCCGAGCCGACCTGGCGGCTCTGTTTCGCCGACGGCCGGTTGGCCAGCAAGGAGCGCATCGCACAGTGAACACCGACAGGGTCGGGGCGACGCCGGTGCGGGTGGTCCTCGCCGACGACGAGGCGATGATCCGGGCCGGTGTGCGGGCCATTCTCGCCGCCGACCCAACCATCGAAGTGGTCGCCGAGGCCGGCGACGGGCGGGCGGCGGTGGAGCTGGTCCGGGCGCACCGACCCCGGGTGGCGTTGCTGGACATCCGGATGCCCCGGCTTGACGGGTTGGCAGCCGCCGCCGAGATCCACCGGCTGGCACCGGCCACGGCGACGATCATGCTGACCACCTTCGGTGAGGACGACCATGTGGCCCGTGCGCTGGGGCACGGCGCGAGCGGGTTCCTGCTCAAGGCCGGCGACCCGCGTGAGCTGATCGCCGGGGTGCACGCGGTCGCCGACGGCGGTGCGTACCTGTCGCCTCGGGTGGCCCGCCGGGTGATCGAGCTGGGTGCCGGGCGGTTGGCCCGCCGGCCCGCGGCGCGGGACCGGACCGCAGGGCTTACCGAGCGGGAGCGTGAGGTGCTGGCCCTTGTCGGGGCGGGGCTGTCCAATGCGGAGATCGCCCGCCGGCTGCACCTGGTGGAGGGGACCGTGAAGAGCTACCTGACGAGCATTTTCACTCGTCTGGACGTGCGCAACCGGGTGCAGGCGGCGATCATCGCCTACGAGGCGGGGCTTGTCGACGGGTGAGCGGGGGCCGGGTCGGCCCCCGCCCACCTGTCAGGCGTCGCGGCGGCGCAGCGCGGCCCGGCCCAGCAGCAGCGCGGCACCGGCCCAACCGGCGAGCAGCAGCAGCCCGACCGCGCCCGGGTAGGGCTCGGTGTCGCCGGCCAGGAAGTGCCCGCCGGCCACGCCGGGGAAGACGTCGGCGATCCGGTGCAGCACGGCGATGTCCGGCTCCTGAAGGGACAGCGGCACGATCATCAGGGTGGCGAACAGCACGGTGATCGTGAGTACCGCGCTGCGCAGTGCCGCGCCGAGGCCCAGCGCGAGCACGCCGACAAGCGCCAGGTAGGTCGCCACCGCCACGATGTCGCCGATCGTGTCGGCGACCGGGGCGCTGCCCCACTCGCCAAGCGTCGGCCGTGCGACGAGGGCACCGACGCCGCCGAGCAGCAGCCCGAGGGCGAAGGTGACGGTCCCGGCGACCACGGCCTTGGCCAGGAGTACGCGACCCCGCGCCGGGGTGCACTGCAACGTGGTCCGGATGGTGCCGCTTGTGAACTCCGTGGTGATCGCCAGCAGGCCCAGCGCCAGCACCGCGTACTGGGTCAGCTCGACGGAATTGATCACCACGCTGCCGGCGGTAACGATTCCCCTGTCGTCGAGCGGGTCGTCGTTTGTGTTGTCGTTTGCCGCGTAGATGGCCAGTTGGAGGGCGCTGGCGGCCATCAGCAGCAGCCCGGCCAGCATCGTCGACCAGGTGCTGCGGACCGAGAACAGCTTTGTCCACTCGGCGGCGACCGCACCGCGGAACGCGGCCGGAGCATTCGGTGACGCGGCGGGGCGGGCACCCGCGACGGTGTTCGTGCTCATCGTGCTCCACCTCCGGTCGGGCCGCCGGCGTACTCGACGCTGTCGGCTGTCAACTCCATGAACGCCTGCTCCAGCGACGCGCCGTGCGAGCTCAGCTCGTGCAACCGCACTCCCAGCTCGTACGCCAGGTCACCGACGCGGTCCACTGTGGTCCCGGTGACGGTCAGCTCGTCGGCACCGGCCGGCTCGACTGTGGCGCCGGTCGCGGTGAGACGCGCGGAGAGGGTGGCCAGCCCGTCGGGGTGCGGGCTGCGGACCCGGACGGCTGTCGCGCTGCCGGCGATCACGGCACCGATCGGGGCGTCGGCGAGCAGCCGTCCCCTGCCGATCACCACGAGTTGGTCGGCGGTGAGCTGCATCTCGCTCATCAGGTGGCTGGAGACGAAGACCGTACGTCCCTCGTCGGCAAGCGACCGCATGAGCTGCCGGACCCAGCGCACCCCGTCCGGGTCGAGGCCGTTTACCGGCTCGTCGAACATCAGCACCGGCGGGTCGCCGAGCAGAGCGCCGGCGATGCCGAGCCGCTGGCCCATGCCGAGGGAGAGGGTCCGGCCGGGTTTGCCGGCGGCGCGCCCGTCCAGCCCGACGGTGCCCAGCACCTCGTCGACCCGGCGGGCCGGGATGCCGTTGCTGCGAGCCATGGCGAGCAGGTGCGCCCGACCGGACCGGGCGGGGTGGATGGCTCGCGCGTCGAGCAGCGCGCCCACCTCGTGCAGCGGTCGGCGCAGCTCCCGGTAGGACCGGCCGGCGACCAGGGCCTGCCCGGCGGTGGGCCGGTCCAGGCCGAGGACCATCCGCATGGTTGTGGACTTGCCGGCGCCGTTGGGGCCGAGGAAGCCGGTGACCCGGCCGGGCGCGATGTCGATTGTCAGCGCGTCGACAGCGAGGGTCTCCCCGAACCGCTTCGTCAACCCACGTAATGTGATCATGCGCTGACGCTAGGCGTGTGGCCCCCTGCTCGGCCGCGCCCGAACGGCACCACCGCCCCCTGACTTTGGTCAGGTGGACGACGGCATGATCATCGTATGTAGTCGGTAAGCAGCGCGGGTGTGAGGCCGGCGCGGTGGATCGCCTTCAGCGCCGCGAGGAGGTCGTCCATGAGCGCCGGCCGGAAGTGCATGAGCAGCACGTCTCCGGGGTGGACCACCTTCTCCGGCGTCTGGTAGCGCACCTTTCCCTCGTGAACCGTTTCGGACCAGTGCAGGACGGCTTTCCCGCCGCAGTCGTGGGCGGCCTGCAAGGTGGTGGTGTCGTAGTTGCCGAACGGAGGGCGGAAGAGGGTGGGTCGCTTGCCGAACAGCGCCTCCAGCCTGTCCGCCCCACCGCAGATTTCGTGCTTCTGGTAGGCGTACGACCGGCCGGCGAGCGAGGTGTGCGTGATGGTGTGGTTCTCGATGATCCCGCCCACGGCCTCGATCTGCCGGAAGTAGTCGGTGTGCTCCTGCGCCGCTGGTGAGTTCAGGAACATCGTGACTGGGATCCGCGCCTCCCAGATGAAGTCGATCACCTCGGGTGGGCGGGCCAGCCCACCGTCGTCGATGGTGATGAAGGCGACCTTCTGCTCGGTCGGCACGCGGTGCCAGAACGGTGCGGCGCCGGTCGCGGGAAGCTGCACCGGTTGCGGCACCGGCGACTCGGGAAAGGTCGGCACCTGGGACAGGTACCAGGCCAGGCTCCCGGGGGCGGGCTTCGCGGACGGCGAGGTCGACGGCGTGGGAAGCGGGGCCGACGGGGTCGGCCGGTCCGCGGTGATCCGTCGGGCGTGCGACGCCGGGCTTCCTGCGCAGGCACTCAGCACCAGCAGGGCCAGAAGTGGTACGACGGCGAGGATCCGACGAGCAGGGGTCGCTGACACGCCCGGAAACCTACCGAGTTGATCAGGAGCCGGTCAGCCCGGTGTTCCCCGAAGAGCGCTTGACGACGAAGGCGTCCGGCATCCGGAAGGTGAGGTTGTCGGGGCACCAGGGTGGGCGGACCACCGTCACCCCGTCCAGCAGCGGTGCGGCCTCGTCCACCACGACGGCCGCCTCCATCCGGGCCAGCACGTCGCCCACGCAGCGGTGCGCGCCCGCACCGAACGCCAGGTGCCGGCGCGACCCGCGTTGGCCCGGGCGGAACTCGTCGGGCGCCTCGACGACCGCCGGGTCCCGGCCGGCGCGGGCCAGCCACAGCACGAGACTTGTGCCCGCCGGCACGTGCTGCCCGCCAAGCGTGCTGTCCGTCGACGCGACCCGGCGCCAGGTCACGATCGGCGGTTCCAGCCGCAGGCCCTCCTCCACCACGTCGGCCACGGCGACCTCGCCGGTGCGCAGGCCGGCCCGCACGGTGGGCTCGCCGGCCAGCCGGTGCAGCAGCAGGGTGAGGAACTGCGAGGTGGTCTCCTGGCCGGCGACCAGCAGGAAGAAGAGCGCGCCGACCACCACGTCCGGCGGGTGCCCGGCCGCGCGCAGCTCGGCGGCCAGGCCGCCGCCGGTGGTGGCGAAGTCGCGCAGCACGCCGTGGAACCTGCCCACCTCGGCGGTGAGCGCCAACTGTCGCTCGCCGTCCAGCGGGGCCCAGAACAGCTCCAGCGCCGCGCGGGCGAATTCCTTCACCGCGCCGACCGGCGCGTCCGGCAGCTCGACCAGCCGGGCCAGGACCAGCAGTGGCAGGTCGGCGGCGAGGTCCGCGTACAGGTCGACCGGCTGCCCGGCGTCCAGCGTGACGCCGAGCCGGGCGACCCGGTCGCGGACCAGCGCGGTGAGCCACGGACGTTGCGCGGCGACCCGGGCCGGGTGCAGCGCGTCGGCGACGATCGCCCGGATCTGCGGATGGCTGGCGCCGGAGTTGTTCGCCAGAGTCGGCGGCAGGCGGAACCGGTGCCCGGCGAGCACCCGCAGCGCGGTCACAGGCATCGGGGTCACCGCGTCCAGCGCGTTGTCCGGGCGGTAGGTCGCCGGGTCGGCGAGGACCTGACGGACCAGCGCGTGCCGGGTGACCACCAGATGGGGTACGCCGACGTGGTCGGTCACCGTGGCCACGTCCGGCCAGGGTGCCTCGACCTCGGACGCCCAGCTCCGGAACAGCACGCCGACACGCTAGCCGGAGGCCCCCGGCAGGCCGGCCCGCAACTGCCACACGGTGGTGCGCTTCACCCGGACGCTCTCCAGGGCCTCCGGCACCGGCACGTCGTAGCTCGCCAACTCGTCGAAACGGTCCCGAGGCAGGAACGCCCGCCCGGGGTCGCCGACAAGCGCCGGGGCACCGGCACGGGCGGCACGCAGCAGGAACCGCAGCACCCGACGGGCCATCGCCTCGCTGTAGAAGACGTCCCCGGCGAGCACCACCTCGGCGTCTCCGGCGTCGCCGTCGAGGACGTCGCCGAACTCGGCGTCGACGCGTACCCCGTTGGCTTCGGCGTTGAGCGCGACTGCCGCGACTGCCAACTCGTCCACCTCGACGGCCCGCACGGATGCCGCGCCGGCCCGGGCGGCGGCGATGGCCACCAGGCCGGAGCCGGAGGCGAGATCGAGCACCCGGCGGCCGGCGACCAACTCCGGGTGGTCTGTCACATAGCGGGCGAGGGCCTGGCCGCCGGCCCAGGCAAAGGCCCAGAACGGCGGCGGCCGGTCGGTGGAGAACTCGCCCTCGGTCAGCTCCCAGAGGCCGATCGGCTCGTCCGCCTGGTGCAGCCGCACCTCGGGCACGAACGCCACAGGGGCGAGCCGGGCGTGCAGCCGGACGAATGTGGTGGAGAGTTCGGACACGCTGGCGATTGTCCCAGCGACCAACCGCCGGGCGTGTCGTGGGGGTCGGTGACCGGTTCACCACACTCGGTGATAACACGCCCTGTCCTTGCCACCCGGTGCGAACACACCCGTCTGGTCCGGTCGACGGCGCGCTCCTAGCGTTGCGTGGTGGAGACGACCGAACGGAGGACGGCGGTGGTGACGGTGTGGCGGAAGGCGCTACGGATCGGGGTGGTGCTGATCTGCCTGGGCGGGGTGGAGCTGGCGATGGCCGCTCCGGCGCAGGCGGCGTTCGCCACCGAGTTGAGTGGGCTGCCGGACAAGTTCACCGCCGGCGACCGGGTGCGGACCCTCTCCGCGGTGGTCTCGCGGACCGACAGGCGCGGCGGCTGCGTCAAGGTGCGCTGGTCGATGGTGCTGAGCGTGCAGGGCATCCGGCTCGACCAGGTGAAGATGGACCGGGTCGAGGAGACCGGCGACTTCCCGCTGGAGATCCGGACCGACGGCGACGTGGCCCGGCTGACCGACCGGCAGCTCGACCCGGGCACGCTCTGCCCGGGCCGGACGGTCACCGCCCGCTACCGGGTTGCCTTCGCCGAGGACGTCACCCAGGGCCGCGTCACCCTCGCCGCCGAGGCGTACGACGCGAACCTGCGCCTGCTGGCCCGGCAGACTGCAACCCGTTCGGTGGTGGGGGTGCTCGGCGCGCCCAGCGCGAAGCCGACCCCGACGCCCACCGAGCCCAGCGCCCCCGCGAGCGAACCGGCCGAGGCCAGCAGCCCGGAAGACGAACAGGTCGTGGACCAGCCGGTCGACGCCGCGCCACCGGCGGCCGGCGCGAGCCGACCGGTCGCGCAGTCCGGTGGATTCGGTGTGGTGCAGGCAGCCTTCCTGCTCGGTGCCCTGCTGCTCTCACTCGGGCTGGGCCTGCTGCTGCGGCTGCGCCACCTCACCCGCGCCGCGCCCGACGGGGCTGACGACCCGCCGCAGGACCGGCGCTGGGAGCGACCGCCGCCGACCGACCGCTGGCGACCGGCCCGCCACTGACCCGGGGCGTCGGGGCCGGCGGGAGTCCCGCCGGCCCCGACTGTGTCACTTCGAGAACGCCTGGAACTCGGCGATCCTCACCTGGCTGCGGGCCGGGCTGGCGGTCGCGCAGTCCGTCGTCGTGGCCGGGTCGTTGTCCTGCTCACCCGCGTAGTGCGGGCCGCCCGTGCACTGGCTGGCCAGCACCTCCAGGCGCAGGTGCGTGGCGTGGGTGGTGGGCACCGCGAACGTCCGGAGGTTGATGTCCCGGGTGTACGCCCGGTACGCCCCGCCGGGGAACGCGTCGTTGGCGCTCGTGTAGATGCGCTTCCAGCGCGTCGGGTCCGTGCAGTCGGTGGTCTTCGCGTTGCACGCCGACACCGCGAACGAGCGCAGCGCGCTGAGCGCGTTCTGACTGCCGGTGTCGGCGTCCCCGGTGATCGCCGGGCGCAGCATGGCGCTGACGTTCACCCGCTTGATCAACTGGGGTGCGGTGCCGGGCAGCGCCACGGTGACCTGCTTGCCGGCCACCCCGTCGAGGGACGCCCAGTTCGTGGCCTCGGTGTCGTCGCCGATCCGGTCCAGGTTGACCCCGTCGCCGGTGATCGTGGCCCCGGAGGCGGTGGACGCGAGATTGCGGCTCATCCGAAGGTCGATGTGCCCCTTCTTGCCGGCCTTGGCGACCACGCTGAGCCGCTGGTGCCCGAAGCCGGGCGCGACGGCGAGCAGGTCGTACGTGCCGGCCACCAACTCCACGGTGTCCGGGATCGGCGTGGCCGGGTCGGTGTCGGCGATGGGCGTGGCCCGCGCCTCGTACGCCCCGACGTACACCCGGATGGGCGCGTCGGCGCTGTCCCCGCGCGGGCGCAGGGTGAGCGTCGCGTTGCCGCCGCGCGGAGAGGCGAAGCTCGGCGTCGGGTCGGTGTCGGCCGCGCCGTTGGTGACGGCGTCCCGGCCCATCCCGGAGCGGGCGAACTCGGCCCAGATCAGGTCCTGGTTCGCTCCGCCGAAGCGGAGCAGGTCGGCGGTGAGCATGTTGTCCCGCATGTCGAGCATGCTGACCTGGCTGGCGGCCTGCAGCAGGAACGAGTCGAAGACCAGTTGCGACCAGCGCCGGTTGCCCGGGCACTTGTCGGCGGCGACCTTCCCCTGCGCGCATTCCAACTGCTGCTTCGGGGTGCCGAGGCCGTACCGCTTGACGAGTGCGGACCGGACCCGGAAGTTGGTGGCGCCCCAGATCTCGCCGTCGGCGTGCACGGCCGGGCCACCTGTGTTGTAGCCGATGTCGGAGTAGTTGAGCGGGCTGCGGCTCAGGTCGTAGTTGCGGATGCCGCTCACCAGGTTGCCGGTGACGTACCCGCCGGTGACGAAGGGCGACTCGCCGGGGGCGCGCAGCCCGTGCTGGAACAGGTACTCGGCGGCGAGCAGGTCGCCCCACGACTCGCCCATGGCGCCGCCCTGGTGGCCGCTGATCCCGCTGTTCGGGCCGGCGATCATCCGGTTGGTGATGGCGTGCGCGTACTCGTGGCCGATCACCGTCATGTCGTAGTCGCCGTCCACGCACGGCGGGTACGGGCCGCCGGCCTGCGGTTGCCACAGGTACATGTTGGTGGTTGGCGGCAGCCCGTCGCGCGGGGTGCTCTGGTTGGCGTTGTTGCGGTTGCCGGTCAGCGCGCCCTGCTGCGCCCGGCCCTGCTCGGCGTCGCCGCCCAGCCCGTCCGGGGTGAGGTTGACCGCCTGCAGGTTCCACGCCGACTCGGTGAAGCCCAACTGGTAGGACCAGTCGTGCATCCGGTTGTGCATGGCGAAGAGGTTGGCGATGGACGCGTCCGCGTCGTTGCGCTGGGCGGAGGTGAACACCTCCGGGTTGCACTTCGCCTGGTGCCACTGGTCGGTGAACGGGTATTCGTAGCGGCGGTCGGGGCTGGTGGGAGCCGGGACGGCCGGGGTGCCCGCACCCCAGGAGAGCACCGTGTTGGCGGAGTTGCCGCGCGAGGTGAAGGTGGGCGTGCCGGTGGCCGCGTCGACGTCCCACGGCTGGCCGGTGGCCGGGTCGCGCCACGCTGCCTTGCAGCCGGGCGTCGGGTCGCCGCACCAGCGCACCCGGGGGTCCTTCCCCGGGCCGAGGTTGCGGGGCGGGGTGGCCGGGAAGACCGCCCAGCTCGGGTTGTCCGAGTCGTAGTCGACGAGATCTTCACGGACCAGCACCTGCCCGGTGATGCCGTCCACATAGGTGGTGAACGCGGCCGGGTGGTCGGTGTTCGCGCCGATGACTGTCACCTCGTAGGCGGCGCGGGGCCCGTCCAGCGGGGTGGGCACGGCCACCTCACGCACGCTGTGGCTGGCCACCGCGTCGGGGGTCAGTTTGGCGTCGGCGAGCGCGTCGGCGTACGCCTGCTCGGCGGTGCGGGTGGCCGGCGCGGGCGGGCTCGTGTCGCGGGCCAGCGACGAGCTGACCGAGAGCACCGACCCGCCGCTCACCGCGAGGGTGACAAGGCCGTCCGGCCCGGCCGGCAGGTCGCCGAAGCGCTGCCGGAGGGTCACCACGGCACCGGTGCCGATGGGCCGGACCAGCACCCGTTCCAGGTCGGCGACGGTGGCGGCGTCCAAACCGAACAGTTCGCGGTTGGCGGCCAGGTACGCGCGGGCGGTGGCCTCCGGGTCGGCGGGCAGCCCGGTGGCGAGTGGGGCGCTGCCGGGGCCGAGGGCGTGCGGCGTGCCGAGGCGGTTCCATCGCACGTCGGGGTCGGCGGCGCGGGCCAGGCCGCGTTGGCGGGCGTCGGGTGCCGCCGTACCGGGGCGGTTGTCGACGTCGGCGCTCTGGTGGCCCTCGGCGAACGGCCCGGAGGAGCGTTCGGCGGCCGGTGCCCCGCCGGTGGGGGCGGCGGTGCTGGCACCGGTGGGGAGCAACGCGGCGGCGGTCGCCGTCGCCGCCAGGACGGCGACGAGCCGGCGTCGTCGCCGGCTCGTCGGGAGTGACCACTCGGATCGGGGCACAGAACCTCCTCATGGGAGCGGGATGGCCGGCGGGCCGCCGACCGGCGCATGCGGTTAAGCATGCGCATCTGTGAATATCAGTCGGCAGGGGGTGCGGCAAGGTCCTGTGCTCGACTTTTCCGCGAGGTCAGCACGGTTGAAGGGGTGGTGTCCGGTAAGGGCGCAATGGCCGCTGCGGTCGATACCACGGCGGCTGCTGGCGGCTGAGGTGTGGCGGCGGCGGGCTGCGACCGGATCAGGGGCCGGCGTGGGACATGCTCAGGGGCCGGCGTGGGGCGTGCTCAGTCGGCCGGAACCCAGTCGGGGTCGCGGCCGAAGGCGGCCAGCAGGCGGTCCTGTTCGTCGGCGTCGGCGGGGAGCGGCACCGCGTCCTGGACCAGGTTGTTGCCCCGATAGGTGTCGACCTGGCCGGCGAACCACCTGGCGCACACGCGTACCGCGTCCGGCTCCAGCCGTGGCTCGGCCCCGATCGCCACCGCCAGGTCCCAGCCGTGCACCAGGTGCTCGGCGAGGAGCTGCTGGATGTACTCCGCGGCAGGTGTCGCGCCGCTGGAGAGGTGCACGGTGCGGTCGATCGTGCCGGGATGGGTGGCGGCGATCTCGGCCTGCGCGGTCGCCTCGCGCGCCGCCGTGGCCGGGTCGGCGCCGAGCTGGTCGCCGTCGAAGCGGTCGCCGACCTCGTCGATGGTGCGGCCGGCGAGCAGCGGGACGCTCCACCGGTCCTCGCTCACCATGTGGTTGACGAGTGTGCGTACGTCCCAGTCCGTGCAGGGGGTCGGGTCGGACCACTGGCTGGGCCCGACCTGGTCCACCCGGTCGACGAACTCGGCCAGGCTCCGGCGGTACGCCTCCAGCAGATCCATGCTGCCGATTGTTCCGCCCGGCGGGGGTGCTTCGAGCCGTTTTGCCCGGCTCGGGCGTGGGGATCGTGCCGGCTCAGTCCAGGACTGCCGGCTCCAGGCCCAGCTCCCGGGCGGTGACCAGCCGCACCCACTCCCCGAACTGGCGACGGGAGATCACCCGCTCGTGCACGGCGAGCTGGACGGCGAGGCCATCCACGACGGCGCTGATCCGCCAGGCGGCCCCGTCCGGGTCGGCGCACTGGAAGGTGCCGTCGGCGACCCCGGCGGAGATCACCTCGGCGAGATCCTCCCGCCAGCGCAGGTCCAGCCGGCGGGAGGCCCTCTCCACCTCGGGGGTGCGGAGCGACTCGGACCAGCCGTCGATCCACATCGACCAGGCGGTCGGTCGTCCGGCCGGGGTGTAGAGCTTGAGGATCCGGCGGAGCTTGGTAAGCGGCGGGGCCGAGGATCGGGTCACCGCGTCCAGTCGGGCCAGGTCCTGCTCGACCGCGTACGCGAACGCCTGCGCGAGCAGCCGTTCCTTCGTGGCGAAGTGGTAGAAGACAAGTGCCTGGCTGACCCCGGCGGCCTGTGCCACGTCCGCCGTTCGGGTGTTGGCCAGACCGCGCTCCACAATCACGTCACAGGCCGTGCGCAGAAGGGCATCCAGTCGAATTTCGGCCGCACGTCTCGTCACGACCGTTACCGTAGCCCATCCAACCGAACACGAACAGTTACCATCGCCGCTTGATCGGCAGTGTGGCAGTCGGAAGCCGGACACTTTCGAAAGTCGTCCCGCATCGTTCTTTTGAGGGTGTTCGTCGAGGTCTGACGGCACCGGCCGGCCGTGCCGACCGCCCGCCGGCAACCGCGCCACCCGGCGGGACCGATCGGGGGCCGATGGGCTCGGAATGTCACGGTCGGTGGCCGGTGGGGGAACCAGAGCAGCCCCCTAGGAAGCTCGCCGGCCGTGGCCTCGGTCCCTGCGGCACCCGTCCCGGTCCCTGCGGCGCGGGTGAGCCGGCACGAACGGGACGCGCCGACATGACCCCCGATTTGGCAGTCGTTCACCGGCTCGGCTAAAGTTCTGATCCGTCACCCGGGAACACCGGGGGGCGTGCGGACGTAGCGCAGCTGGTAGCGCATCACCTTGCCAAGGTGAGGGTCGCGGGTTCGAATCCCGTCGTCCGCTCGGAGCTGCCGCCACGCATGACGGGGGCAACCTCGGTGGGGTGGCCGAGAGGCGAGGCAACGGCCTGCAAAGCCGTGTACGCGGGTTCAAATCCCGTCCCCACCTCGGCAACAAGCTAGGGCGATTGGCGCAGTGGGAGCGCGCTTCCTTGACACGGAAGAGGTCACTGGTTCAAACCCAGTATCGCCCACACGAGGAGAAGGGCTCGCTACCGATTTCGGTAGCGAGCCCTTCTGCATGTGCGGCTCGACTCAGAACGTCAGCAACCGGAAGGTGCCGGCGGTGCGGAAGCCGAGGCGGCGATAGACCGGCTCCGCGACAGGAGTCGACGTGAGGGCGACGGTGCGCAGGCCCCGGTCGCCGGCCAGGTCGAGGGCGGCCCTGGTCATCGCGGCGCCGATGCCCCGCCGCCGCTGCTCCGGCTGGGTGCCGACGAAGTAGAGCGTGAGCATGTCGTGGCTCATCCAGGCGACAGCCGTCCCGACGATCTGGCCGTCGAGGTGACCGGCCAACCTGAGCACGGTGCCGTTGCCGGTGAACGCCTTCTCCCGGTCGATCACCGCCGCCACGCCGTCGGCCGGAATGCCGGACACGCGGGCGTAGGCCGCGACGAACGCCTCCAGATCGGTGCTCAGGCTGATGTGCAGCCCGGCAGGCGTCGGAGCGTCGACCACGTCACCGATCTCGACCGTCATGATCGGCATCTGGGCGACCTCGACGGCACCGAGGGACACCAGGCCGTCGGCGAGGTCGCCGTCGCTGTCCGGGCCGACCCACCACAACCGGGGTACGCCGTCGAGCCGGCGCCGCGCCTCGGCGAGAGCTTCCCGCGGCGTACGTCCGGTCGAGCGCAGCACGCCGTTGAGCGGGGCGTGCGGTACGTCGCTGCGATAGGTCACCAGGTCGGGGCCGCTGGGCTCGCCGACGTTCCAGCCCAACAGGTAGGCACGGTGTGCGGCCAGCACGGTGTCGAGAGAGGCCATGATCCGGATCCTAACGCGGGCTCTGGCAGCGCCAGACCGCGTCGCTGAGTCGGGTGACTCCGCCCGCGCGGCTCGCGGCGGCGCGGTCCGGTCAACGCGTCGACGCGGAGGACGCGGCGGGCCGTCCACCTCGTTCGAGGCGGCCGGCCCGGCGCGTGCTCCTGCGGGTGCACCGGCCACGGCCGGTGGTGCCTGTCACAGCGGCGGGGCGATGTCCCGCCGCTCCTCGACCCGGCGGTACTCCACCGGCTCCTCGACCCGCCGGTACTCGACCGGCTGTTCGGTGGTGGCGGCGGGGACCGCCGAGCGGCGACGACCCCAGATCAGCGTGGTCATGATCAGGCCGAGCACGCCGGCCGCCATCAGGATCCAGCCGACCACGTCGAGGTCGAGGCCGCCAACGTTCGCGTCCAGCGCGAAGGTGAGGATCGCGCCGAGCGCGATCAAGAAGATGCTGGTGCCGATACCCACGACAGCCTCCTTAGGGGGTGTGGTGCGCTGTCGAGATTCATCAGTACCCCGACGCCCAGCAGCGCAATCGCCCCCCGTCCGAGGGGGCCGCGCTCGGCGATCTTGGCATCGGGTAGAGTTCACCCGTCGCCGGCGCACGCCGGAGACGTGCGGACGTAGCGCAGCTGGTAGCGCATCACCTTGCCAAGGTGAGGGTCGCGGGTTCGAATCCCGTCGTCCGCTCGCGATCCGCCCCCCACGACCTTGTTGTCGGATTGGGCGGGGCACCACGGGCGATTGGCGCAGTGGGAGCGCGCTTCCTTGACACGGAAGAGGTCACTGGTTCAAACCCAGTATCGCCCACCAGCACACGGCAACGCTGCGCCCGGCCCGGACGCAGCGCCACGCCGATGACTGTCGAGTCGGCCGGTCTTCAGGCCCGCACCACCGGCAGATCCAGCACCTCGTCGATCCCGCGGCGCGGGGTGGGCCGGCCCGGCTGGCCGTACCCGATGCGCAGCACCATCTGCGGCGCGCCGAACCGCCCCAGCGACAGCCGCAACTGCTCCCGCGCGGTGGGCACCTCGATCGGCTGGGACAGCATCGACACGCTCAGCCCGGAGTCCGTGGCGGTGAGCAGTATCCGTTGCAGGGCCTGACCGGCGACCACCTGGTCGACGGCCGTGCTACCCACCGATCCGAGCACCCCCACCAGCGGCTCCGGCTCGAAGTCCCGCCCCGGGGCCCGGTCGCGCCCGCCGAAGCCCCGCGCCGGCAGCACGTCCTGTGGTTCGCTCTGCGGGCCGCCGGCCGAGGCGGGCACGCCGTCCGGCGCGGGCTCCCGGCGCAGCCAGGCCTCGCGTTCCGTCCGGTAGGCGGGGTCGCGTTCCAGCACCCGGTGTGCGCTGCGGGCGACCTCACCGAGGGCGGTCACCGCGCTCACCCCGATCAGCAGTTCCAGCCAGCACTGTTCGGCGCGGGCCGCCTCGACGAGCCGCCAGCGGACGTCGGACGGCACCGGGTCGGGCCAGAACGGCATCCGGTTGCTGAACCGGTGCGGGATGGCCGCGTGCAGGCTCTGCTCGGTGGGGGTGGGGCGACGCGGCAGGTCCGGCACCAGCCGGGCCAGCAGGTCCGGCTCGGACGGGTCGGGGCGCAGCCGCACCTGGGCCGGCATGCCGGCGACGGCCAACGCCAACCGCAGGTTGAACAGCGCCGCGCCGCAGGCGACCCGGGCGCCCCAGCCGCTCGGGTCGGTCGCCGGCAACCGCCGGGCCGGGTCGACAAGCACCTCGATGCCTCCGTCGCGCAGCCGCAGCCGCCACGGCTGGGTGTTGTGCAGCGACGGTGCCCGGACCGCGTCGACGGCGGCGGCCCGCAGGTGGTCCGCGGTGTAGCCGATGTCCATGGCGGTGCTCCCTTCCCGGTGGGCCGACGGCGGGGAGACGCCGCGACCGCTGACACCTCTACGGTCCGCCGTGGGGTGCCGGCCGAGCAGGGCCTTACGTCCCGATCCGGTGGGCCCGACCGACCCTGCCGGGGCCGTCCCACACGCCGCCGGGACGGGGGTACGGCGGGTCGGGACCTTCGGCCCGTGCAGCCGGCCCTCGACACCTGTAGAAACGAGGGATGATCCGCGTCTTCCTGCTCGACGACCACGAGGTCGTCCGTCGTGGCCTGGCCGACCTGCTGCAGAGCAGCGGCGACATCGAGGTGGTCGGCGAGTCCGGTTCGGCACAGGAGGCGGCGCGCCGCATTCCGGCGCTGCGGCCCGACGTGGCGATCCTCGACGCCCGCCTGCCCGACGGCAATGGCATCGACGTGTGCCGGGACGTCCGCGCCGTCGACTCGTCCATCAAGGGTCTGATCCTCACCTCGTACGAGGACGACGAGGCGCTGTTCGCGGCGATCATGGCGGGGGCCGCCGGGTACGTGCTCAAGCAGATCCGCGGCACCGACCTTGTCGACGCGGTGCGCCGGGTGGCGGCCGGGCAGTCGCTGCTCGACCCGGCGATCACCGCGCGGGTGCTGGAGCGCATCCGCAACGGCGTCGAGCAGCCCCGCGAGTTGAAGTCGCTCACCGAGCAGGAGCGGCGGATCCTGGAGTACGTGGCGCAGGGGCTGACCAACCGGGAGATCGCCGGGAAGATGTTCCTGGCGGAGAAGACGGTGAAGAACTACGTCTCCAGCGTGCTGGCCAAGTTGGGCCTGGAGCGCCGGACCCAGGCGGCCGTGCTGGCTACCCGCCTGCTCGGCAAGACGCCCTGACCTGACCTCCGGTGCCGGTCAGTCGCGTAGCGGCACCGACCAGCACAGCTCGGTGCCGTGCGGGTCGACCTGGCGGATCGTGAAGGTGCCGGCGAGGCGCTCGGCACGCTCCCGCAGGTTGACAAGCCCACCCCTGGCGGCTGCCGGGTCGCAGCCCACCCCGTTGTCGGTGACCGTGAGGGTGACCTGGCCGTCGGCGACGCGTATGGCCACGGCGACCTGGGTGGCCTGCGCGTGGCGGACCGCGTTGGACAACGCCTCGCGCAGCACGGCGGTGAGGTCGGGGCGGATCGCGTCCGGGACGGCGCTGTCCACCGGCCCGGTCAGCTCCAGGTGCGGTCGGTGGCCAAGTGACTCGGCGGCGGCCTCGATCGCCTCACGGATCTCGGTGCGCAGCGCCGCGGACATCGGCGTACGCAGCTCGAAGATGGTCCGGCGGATGTCGCGGATGGTCGCGTCGAGATCGTCGACGGCCGCGTTGATCCGGTTGGCCACCTCCGGGCGGCCCATCGGGGCGGCGCTCTGCAGTTGCAGGCCGGTGGCGAAGAGCCGCTGGATCACCACGTCGTGCAGGTCCCGAGCGATCCGCTCGCGGTCCTCCAGGACCACAAGCAGCTCCCGCTCCTCCTGACCGCGCGCTCGCTCCATGGCCAGCGCGGCCTGCCCGGCGAAGCTGCCCAGCAGGGCCACGTCCTCGGCGCTGGTGCCGCCGCCGCGCTCCGCCGCGTGGGCCACGATCAGCACACCGTGCAGCGTCTCGGCGGTGGCCAGCGGCGAGATCGTCGCCGGGCCGGTGCGCAGCAGCGCCGGCCACGGCGCGGCGTGCGCCAGGTCGTCCACCTGGTCGTGCCGGCCCTCGGCCACCGCCGTGCCGAAGCTGGTCTCGGCGGCCGGCAGGACGGCGCCGACAAGCGCCCGTGCCTGCTCGTCGGCGCCGTCGACCACCTCGACGGTGAACTGGTCGGTGTCGGTGTCGTGCAGCAGCACAAGCGCCAGCTCCGCCTCGGCGACCTCCCGGGCGCGGCGGGCGACGAGCGTCAACGCGTCGGTGCGGCGGACCTCACCGAGCAGCACCGTGGTGATCTCGGCGGTGGCGGCCAGCCAGCGTTCCCGCCGGTGCGCCAGGGCGTAGAGGCGGGCGTTCTCGATGGCCACGCCGGCGGCTGCGGCGAGCGCGACGACGATCTCCTCGTCGTCGTCGGTGAACTGCGCGCCGCCCTTCTTCTCGGCCAGGTAGAGGTTGCCGAACACCTGCTCCCGGATGAGCACCGGCACGCCCAGGAAGGTGTGCATGGGCGGGTGGTTGGCCGGGAAGCCGTAGGAGAGCGGGTGCTGGGTGATGTCCGGCATCCGCAACGGCCGGGGGTCGTCGATGAGCAGGCCGAGCACACCCCGCCCGTGCGGCAGGTCACCGATCTGCTCGTGCTGTTCGGCGGTGATGCCGTGCACGATGAAGTCGTGCAGCAGGCGGTCCGGGCCGACCACGCCCAGCGCGCCGTACCGGGCGCCGACCAGCTCGCAGGCCGCCTGCACGATGCGTTGCAGGGTGGTGCGCAGATCCAGGTTGGTGCCGATGCCGACCACCGCGTCGAGCAGCGCCCGCAGCCGTTCCCGGCTGGTCATCACCTCACCGACCCGGTCCAGCATCTCCTGGAGCAACTCGTCGAGGCGTACCCGGGACAGCGGGCTCAGCCCGAGCGACGGCGTCACCGGGAATTCCGGGCGGTGCGGCGGATCGATGCTGGTCACCGAATGATCATACGGGCGGTGTCGTCTTCGCTGTCGCGTGCTCAGCCCAGCTTGTCGCGCACGGCGGAGGTGTCGACCACCTGCTCGGTGGCCAGTCGCGGGGTGCGCGGTGGGCCGGCGACCGCCGGGTCCGCGATCCCCAACCGCAGCACGAGGTACGGGTAGCCCATCCCGGCGAGGGTCTGACGCAGGGTCTGTCGGGTGGCCGGAACCTCCACCACGGCGCTGAGCGGCACCACCGACACGCCGAGCCGGGTGGCCGTCAGCCAGGCGGCGGACAGTGCCTCGCCGGCGCGCAGCCAGCTGTCCGGCTCGTCCTCGTCGCCGTACAGCAGCCCGTACGCCGCCGCACGGTCGTGGCCGGGGCCGACCGGCAGGCTTCCGGGGCGGCCGAAGTCGCGGGCCGGCACGGTGGTCTGCGGCTGCTGCTCGGGCAGCACGTCGGCCGGCAGCCCGGTGCCGGTGCCGGCTTGGCTGGTCCAGTACGCCAGCTCGGCGCGCAGCTCCTGGTCTTCGGCCTCGACCGTGTCGGCGCGCCCGGCCGTGGCCGCCAGCTCCAGCACCTGGTCCTGGTTGAGGATCTGTAGCCGGCAGCCCTCGGCGGTGACCGCCCGGGTGATCTCGTCGAGCGCGGCCGGAGGCACGGGTTCGTTGCCGACCGGTCGTCGGTCGGTGTGCCGCACCGACATGCACTGCACCATCCGCATGGCGTCCGGATCGGCTGTGGTGTGGCTCAGGTCGGTCAGCCGGGCCATCAGCTCGTGGTCGCCCGGGTCGGGCATCCGATGTACCACCGCGCGCCAACCCTCCGCCTCCAGCGCCACCCGGGCGTGGTGCAGGGCGGTACCGCAGCTGATCGCGAGCAGCCGGCCCTCCGGGTCGGTGGCCGTCAGCCGCCGGTCCGCCACCGTACGCAGCTCCAGGGCGTCGGGCAGCACCCGCCAACGCCACGGCTGCGTGTTGTGCACCGAGGGCGCGTGCCCGGCGGTCGCGGCGGCCTCCGCGAGTGCGGTGGTCAGCTGACGTTCCTGACTCATTCTCACGACCTTTCGTCTTCTGCCATCGTGCCTCACCATGCGGTACCCGCGTGGCTCGCCGCTCCATCCTGTGACATGCGGCGGCGTCCCGCACGGGCCGCAGGTCCCGACCCCGCCGGGTCGTCACGCCCGCACTCGGGGCGGGTCTTGCTGCCCGCCGGTCGCCCCGCGCGTCGTTCCCCTGCCTGATCGCCGGGGTGCCGGCGGGCCCGCGAAATGCGCGGTGCCCGGTCCGGGACGGTCGTGGCCTGCGACGATGCGAAGGTGAGCGCGGAGTCAACGGAGTGTGTGCCGGAACAGCCGGCCCGACGCCGCATCCGACGCTGGTGGACGTGGACGCCGCTGGTTGGGCTCACCGCCGCCGTGCTGGCGGGTGCGGTGCTGCGGATCGCCGGTCGGGCCGGCGCGGCCGACCTGGTCTGGGCGGCTGTCACGGTTGCCGCGCTGCTGCCCGCGGCCTGGTCGATGCTGAGGGCGCTGTGGCACCGGCGCTTCGGCGTGGACGTGATCGCCGTGCTGGCCCTGGCCGGCGCGCTCGGGGTCGGGGAGTACCTGGCCGGGGCGGTGATCGCGGTGATGGTGGCGACCGGACGGTCGTTGGAGGCGTACGCGCAGCGTCGAGCCACCCGCGACCTGCGGGCCCTGCTGGAGCGTGCACCGCGTACCGCGCGTCGGCGTGGGCCGGGCGGCGCTATCGAGGTGGTGCCGCTGGACCGGGTGGTGGTGGGGGACTTGTTGCTCGTCGGCCCGGGGGACGTGGTGCCTGTCGACGGGACCATCGACGAGGCGGCCACCCTGGACGAGTCGGTGGTGACCGGGGAGTCGCGGCTGGTCCAGCGGACGGCCGGTGCGGCGGTGGCAAGTGGTGTGGTCAACGCGGGCGCCGGGTTCGGCATGCGGGCTACGAAGAGCGCGGCGCAGAGCACCTACGCCGGGATCGTCCGGCTGGCCGAGGAGGCGACCGCCCACCAGGCGCCGATGGTCCGACTGGCCGACCGGTACGCCGTCGCGTTCGTGCCGTTCACGCTCGTGCTGGCCGGGTTGGCGTGGCTGCTCTCCGGCGATCTCGTCCGGGCGGTGTCGGTGCTTGTGGTGGCCACGCCCTGCCCGCTGCTGCTGGCCACCCCGATCGCGATCGTGTCCGGGCTGTCACGGGTGGCCCGGCGCGGGGTGCTGGTCCGCGACGGCGGCGCGCTCGAACTGCTCGGGCGGGCTCGCACCCTGCTCGTGGACAAGACCGGCACGCTGACGGCGGGGCGTCCGCGCGCCGCCGAGACGGTTGTCGCGCCGGGCGGCGACCGGGACGAGGTGCTGCGGCTGGCCGCCTCGGTCGAGCAGCTCTCCCCGCACGTGCTGGCCGCCGCGCTGGTCCGGCAGGCCGGCGAGCGGGGGCTGACGCTTACCGAGCCGACCGAGGTGACCGAGGAGCCGGGCGTGGGGGTCAGCGGCCGGGTCGACGGGCGGCTGATCCGAGTGGGCCAGTTCACCGGCGAGCTGCCCGACTGGGCGGACCGGACGCGCGCCCGTACCGAGCTGACCGGCTGGTCCACCGTGTGGGTGAGCGACGACGACGGCCCGCTCGGCGCGATCCTGCTGGAGGATCCGGTGCGCCCCGACGCCCGCCGGACCGTCCGGCGGCTGCGCGCGGCGGGTCTGCGGCGCATCGTGATGGTCACCGGCGACTGGCCGGCCACCGCCGCCCGGGTCGCCGAGGTGGTGGGTGTCGACGACGTGCTCGCCCGCTGCACGCCGCAGGAGAAGGTGGACCGGGTCCGGGCCGAGGCCGACCGGGCGGTCACCGTGATGGTCGGCGACGGGGTGAACGACGCGCCGGCGCTGGCCCAGGCGCACGTGGGTGTGGCGATGGGCGCGACCGGTGCGACCGCCTCGGCGGACGTGGCCGACGCGGTGCTCACCGTTGACCGGTTGGACCGGCTCGCCGACGCGGTGGAGATCGCCAGGTACGCCCGCCGGATCGCCGTGCAGAGCGCCACAGTCGGAATGGGGCTCGCGGTGCTGGCGATGGTCGCGGCGGCGTTCGGCCGGCTGCCCCCGGTCGCCGGCGCGTTCCTCCAGGAGGGCATCGACGTGCTTGTCATCCTCAACGCGCTGCGCGCCCTCGGCGGCGGGTTGCGGCACCGGGACGTCCCGCCGCGTACCCGGGAGCTGCTCGCCCGCTTCGCCGCAGAACACCAGGGGGTACGCGACGTGCTGGCCGGGCTGCGCGACACCGCCGACCTGGTCGCCACCGACCCGGCCTCGCCGGCGTGCCTGCCGGCGGTACGGGAGACGCACCGCCGGCTGACCGACCAGGTGCTGCCGCACGAGGCTGCCGAGCAACGGCAGCTCTATCCGGCGCTGGCCGACCCGCTGGGCAGCGAGTCGGCGACCGCGACGATGAGTCGGGCGCACGTCGAGATCCGCCGCCAGGTCGACCTCCTCGGGGCCCAGCTCACCCAGACCGCCGACGGCCGGCTGCGACCGGACCAGGTGCCCGACCTGCTGGCCACCCTCTACGGGTTGGACGCCCTGCTCCGACTGCACCTGGCCCAGGAAGAGGAGGAGTTCTTCACGCTCGACCCGTCCGACCAGCCGGAGCACCGCTGATCGGCGCGCCCGGCCCCGCTCAGCGTTCCCGGACCACCGCGACCGGGCACTGGGCGTGCTGGATCACCTGTTGGCTTACCGAGCCGAGCAGCATCCCCGCCAGCCCGCCCCGGCCCCGGCTGCCGACAACTACCACCCGCGCGTCGCGACTCGCCTCGATCAGCATCGCCGCCGGGCTGCCCGGAACCAGGTCGACTGTCACGTCGAGTTCGGGGAACGTCTGTCGCCACGGCTCCAGCGCCGCCTCCACCGCCGCCCGCTCGTCGGGCACTCCGGCTGCGCCGCCGGGACCCGGGGTCCAGGCGTGCAGCACCCGCAGTGGCACCCGCCGCTGGGCCGCCCGTTCGGCCGCGAAGCCGAGCGCCACGAGCGACGGCTCCGAGCCGTCCACGCCGACCGCCACCAGGCCGTCCGGCCCGCTGGCGGTCCCGTCGCGGACCACCACGACCGGGCAGTGCGCGTGCGCGGCGACCGACACCGCAGTCGACCCGGCCAGCAACCCACCGAAACCGCCGTGGCCCCGGCTGCCGAGCACGAGCATTCCGGCGTCGGCCGAGCGCTCCTGCAACACCAGAGCCGGCGGCCCGTCGTACACCTGGCCGGTGATTGTCAGCCCGGGGTGCTTGGCGGCGGCGTCCGCCGCGGCCTTGTGCACCAGGTCGTCGACCTGCCGTCGAGCGGTGTCGTCAGGCCAGACGCCGGGCGCCACGCCCGGGCCGACCCAACTGGCCACTGTCAGCCATTCGAAGACGTACGCCAGCCGCACCGGTTGGCCGCTGTGCTCGGCCTCCGCCAGTGCCCAGTCCAGGGCCACCGACGCGTCGGTGGAGCCGTCGTAGCCGACCAGGATCTCCGCGTCACGCACGTCGTCCTCCTCAGCGATTTGTCGGATCGGTTTCACGGACCCAACGCCATTCCGCCACCTGCGGGTCGTCCTCGCCGTGCTCGCGGGTGTAGTCGCGGGCCGACTGCCGGGCGTCGACCATCCGCTGGCGCAGGTGCGCCGCGCGGGCGGCCAGCCCCGGCACCCGGTCGATGACGTCGATGACCAGGTGGAACCGGTCCAGGTCGTTGAGCATCACCATGTCGAACGGGGTGGTGGTGGTGCCCTCCTCCTTGTAGCCGCGCACGTGCAGGTTGTCGTGGTTGGTACGCCGGTAGGTGAGCCGGTGGATCAGCCACGGGTAGCCGTGGTAGGCGAAGATGATCGGCCGGTCGGCGGTGAAGATGGTGTCGAACTCGTTGTCCGGCAGGCCGTGCGGGTGTTCGGTGTCCGGTTGCAGGCGCATCAGGTCGACCACGTTGACCAGCCGCACCTTCAGCTCCGGCAGGTGCTGGCGGAGCAACTCGGCGGCGGCAAGCGTCTCCAGCGTCGGCACGTCGCCGCAGCAGGCGAGCACGACGTCCGGCACGCTGCCGCTGTCGCTGCTGGCCCATTCCCAGATGCCCAGGCCGCGGCGGGTGTGCTGGATCGCCTCGTCCAGGGTGAGCCAGTTCGGTGCCTGCTGCTTGCCGGCCACCACCACGTTTATGTAGTGCCGGCTGCGCAGGCAGTGGTCCATGGTGGCGAGCAGGGTGTTCGCGTCCGGCGGCAGATACACCCGCACCACTTCGGCCTTCTTGTTGACCACGTGGTCGATGAAGCCCGGGTCCTGGTGGGAGAAGCCGTTGTGGTCCTGCCGCCACACGTGGCTGGAGAGCAGGTAGTTGAGCGAGGCGAGCGGCTGCCGCCAGGGGATCGCCCGGGTCACCTTCAACCACTTGGCGTGCTGGTTGAGCATCGAGTCGACGATGTGGATGAACGCCTCGTAGCTGGTGAACACCCCGTGCCTGCCGGTCAGCAGGTAACCCTCCAGCCAGCCCTGGCACAGGTGCTCGGAGAGCACCTCCATCACCCGGCCGTCGGGGGACAGGTGGTCGTCGCCGGGCAGCGTGCCGGCCATCCAGGCCCGGTCGGTGACCTCGAAGGCGGCGCCCAGCCGGTTGGAGGCGACCTCGTCCGGGCCGAACAGCCGGAACGTCTCCGGGTTGGCGGCGATGACGTCGCGGATCCACGGGCCGAGCACTCCGGTCGCGCCGGCCATCGGCGCGCCGGGCTCGTCGACCTCGACACCGTACGGTCGGAAGTCCGGCAGGGTCAGGTCGCGCAGCACCAGGCCGCCGTTGGTGACCGGGTTGGCGCTCATCCGCCGGTCGCCGCGCGGCGGCAGCGCCCGCAACTCGTCCACAGGCGCGCCGGTGGCGTCGAACAACTCCTCGGGCCGGTAGCTGCGGAGCCACCGCTCCAACTCGGCGAGGTGCGCCGGGTTGTCGCGAACCTGCGACAGCGGCACCTGGTGGGCGCGGTAGGTGCCCTCCACCTGGATGCCGTCGACCTCGCTCGGCCCGGTCCAGCCCTTCGGCGTCCGCAGAATGATCATCGGCCAGCGGGGGCGTTCGAATGCACCGCCGGAGCGCGCCTGGCGCTGGATCGCGGCGATCTCGTCCAGTGCCTGGTCCATTGTGGCGGCGAGCGTGCGGTGCACCACTGCCGGGTCGTCGCCGGCCACCACGTACGGCTGGTAGCCCGAGCCGCGCAGGAGGGCCAGCAGGTCCTCCTCGGGGATCCGGGACAGCACTGTCGGGTTGGCGATCTTGTAGCCGTTGAGGTGCAGGATCGGCAGGACCGCGCCGTCGCGCGCCGGGTTGAGGAACGCGCTGGACAGCCAACTGCCGGCAAGCGGCCCGGTCTCGGCCTCGCCGTCGCCGACCACGCAGGCCACCACGAGATCCGGGTTGTCGAACGCGGCGCCGTAGGCGTGACTCAGGGCGTACCCCAGCTCACCGCCCTCATGGATCGAACCCGGCACGTCCGCCGCGACATGGCTGGGGATGCCGCCGGGAAAGGAGAACTGCCGGAACAGCCGGGCCATCCCTGCCTCGTCGTACGCCACGTCGTGGTAACGCTCGGACCAGGTGCCCTCCAGCCACGTGTTGGCCACGATGGCGGGGCCGCCGTGCCCGGGGCCGGTGATCAGCATGGCGTTCAAATCACGCTCGACGATCACCCGGTTGAGGTGCGCGTAGATCAGGTTGAGCCCGGGGCTGGTGCCCCAGTGGCCGAGCAGCCGCGGCTTGATGTCCTCGGGGGTCAGCGGCTCCCGCAGCAGCGGGTTGCCCAGCAGATAGATCTGCCCGACGGTGAGGTAGTTCGCGGCGCGCCAGTAGGCGTCCAGTCGGCGCAGTTCGTCGTCGGCGAGGGGGCGGTGGGCGTCGAGAGCGGTGTCCATGATGCTGCCTCTCGCGGTAGGGGTGGGCGTCCGGCCTTCAGCCTCGCCGTTGTCGATGCCCCAGGGTCAGGGCCGATGGTCCCGGGCCGGGTGGGCGTCGGTCCCGGCGAGCGGTATTTCGGCCAGGCCGCGGACGATGACCACGGGGGCGGGGGAGTGGTAGAGCAGGGACTGGGCGACCGCGCCCAGCATGGCGCGGCCGGGTTCGTCGCCCCGGGCGGCGACAAGCGCCATCTGCGCCGATCGGGACATGTCGATCAGCACGCGTCCGGGGTCGCCGCGGACGACGCGACACTCGGTGGGCACTCTGGGGTGGTGGCCGGCATGGCGGTCCATGGCGTCGCTGAGCTCCTCGGCGACCGCGTCGGTGTCCTCGTCGCTCTCCACCACGCGCAGCGCCAGCAGGCGTGTGTTGCGCCGGGACGCGCACTCCAGCGCCCAGCGCAGGGCGAGGTGGGAGCTGGGCGAGCCGTCCACGCCGACCAGGACCGGCCCCTCCGGTGGGGGTTCGCGGCGGACCACCAGCAGTGGGCAGCCGGCCCGGGCGGCCAACTGCACGGCGGACGTCTCGGCCGGGATGTTCTGCCCGCTGCCGGCCATCCCGCTGTCACCGACCGCCAGCAGGAAGGCCGTCTCGGAGCGGCGGATGAGGGTGGGCAGCATGGCGCTCTCGACGATCTCGGCGCGGACGGTAAGGCCCGGCTCGACCTGGTGGGCGAGCTGGGCGGCCTGGGTGATCAGGCTTTCGGCCCGCTGCCGGGGAGTGGCGACGGTGTCCGCCGAGAAGGCCGCGTTCCAGTCGAAGGTGTGCAGCAGGTGCAGTGGCCGGCCGTGTCCGGCGGCCTCCTGTGCGGCCTGCTCGACGACCGGCAGGTCGCGGTCCGAGCCGAGGCCGACGAGCACCTCCGCGTCGGCGGATGCCGCCATCCGATATCACCTCCCGGGCGTCGCGCCCGGCACGACCACGCTGTCTTTCACCGAGGGTAGTCGGATGGTCGTGGTAGCGGGCCGGATCGCTGTCGTTGCCGAGCGCATCGTCAACCGGGGTTGACAGAGGTGGTGGTGTCAACGTACGTTGACGGCATGAGCCAGGCGACAGAACTCGCGGCAGCGGCAGGCAGCACCGACCCACGGGTCGGGCTCCGCGCCGTCCGCGCGCTGCGCCGGCTGCTCGAGCGGCTTGAGGTCGTCCAGGTGGACAACGCCCGTCGACAGGGCTGGTCCTGGCAGGAGATCGCCGACGCGCTCGAGGTCAGCCGGCAGGCGGTGCACAAGAAGCACGCCGGACGACCGGCGGTCAACTCATCCTGGGAGGCGTGATGTTCGAACGATTCACCGACCGGGCGCGGAGCGTGGTGCGGCGGGCAGTGGAGGAGGCGCGGGACGAGGGCCAACGGCCGGTCGGCACAGAGCACCTGCTGCTCGCCCTGCTCGCCGACGACGCCGGCCTCGCCAGCCGGGTGCTCGCCGACGCGGGCGTACGCGCCGACGACCTCCGCGATCGGATCCGGCGGCACACCGCCACAGGTGGCGCCGGCCTCGGCGACGCGGACGCCGCAGCCTTGCGGGAGATCGGCATCGACCTGGCCGCGATCGTCGCCCGCATCGAGCAGTCCTTCGGCCCGGACGCGCTGCGCGAGGCCGTGCCGGCGCCACGCCGACGCTGGGGGCGCAAGGTGCACCTCGGTGGGCCGTTCTCGCCCCGGTCCAAGAAGGCGCTGGAGCTGTCGCTGCGCGAGGCGCTGCGGCTGCGCCACCGACACATCGGCACCGAGCACATCCTGCTCGGGGTGCTCCGCGAGGGCAACGGGCTGGGCGCCCTGGTGCTCACCGAGTCCGGGGTGGACCTCGACGACCTGCGCCGACGGGTGGAGACCGCGCTGCGGGCAGCGGCCTGACCGGGGCGGCGTTTGAAACCTGTCTGTGGCACTTCCGACGCCGCCGCGTCTGCGGGTCGCTGACACCGCCCCGGTGCTGCACACTGACGCCGTGGATGCTGGACAGGACAGGCGCCCCGCAGGCGGCGACGGCGGGCTGCGCTCGGCCGTGGTGGTCAACCCGGTGAAGGTCGACGATCTCGACGAGCTGCGCCGCACCGTCAACGACGCCCTGGCGGCCGCCGGCTGGCCCGAGCCGCAGTGGTTCGAGACCACCGTCGACGACCCGGGTCGGGGGCAGACCGAGCAGGCCGTCAAGGCCGGCGTGGACCTCGTCTTCGCCTGCGGCGGCGACGGCACGGTGATGTCCTGCGTCAGCGCCCTTGTCGGCACCGACGTGGCCCTCGCCGTGCTGCCGCAGGGCACGGGCAACCTGCTCGCCGCCAACCTCGGCCTCTCCACCGACCTCGCGGCCGGGCTGGAGGTCGCCATCGAGCGGGGTCGGCGACTGCTCGACGTCGGCGCGGTCGAGGACCGCTACTTCACAGTGATGGCCGGCATGGGCTTCGACGCCCAGATGCTCGCCGCCACCAACGAGACCACAAAGGCCCGCATCGGCTGGCCCGCGTACGTGGTGGGCGCCGCCCGGCACCTGCGCGACCGGCCGATGCGGGTGCAGATCCGCATCGACGACCGTCCGCCGCTGCGCCGCCGGGCCCGCTCGGTCCTGATCGCCAACGTGGGCCGCCTCCAGGGCGGGGTACGCCTGCTCACCGAGGCCGAGCCCGACGACGGCTGGCTCGACGTCGCCGTGCTCACCCCGCGCAACCTGCGGCACTGGCTGGCGCTCGGCTGGGCGGTGATCCGCCGCAGCGGCGAGGTGCCGCGGATGGAGGTGTTCCGCGCCCGGCGGGTGGTGGTCACCAGCAACCGGGACCAGCCCCGGGAGCTGGACGGCGACCTCATCTCGCCCGGCCGGCAACTACGGGCCGACGTCCGGCCGCAGGCGCTGTGGCTCTGCGTCCCGCAGCCCGAGGACGCCCCCGACCTGGCCGTCGACGTCGAGGGCGCCGGGGAGCGGGGCGAGCAGCTGATCGAGGAAGCGCGCCGTGAGTAGCACCCGGATCGTGCCGGAGACCCGGCTGATGGCAGACGAGGAGCTGTCCGCCGACGACGCCTGGCACACACTGCGCCGCCAGGGCGGCTGGCACCTGCTGCGGGACGCCTTCATCCGGTTCCGCTACGGCGACGGGTTCAGCCACGCGCGGGCCTTCGCGTTGCAGCTCTGCCTCGCCGTGGTGCCGTTCCTGATCGCCCTCACCGGCCTGATCAGCGAGCTGGGCGTCGAGGAGGGCGGCCGGGTGGTGGCCGACACCGTGCTGGCCCTCACCCCCGGCCAGAGCGAGCAGATGGTCGCCGAGCTGCTCGGCGAGGGCGAGCGTGTCGAGGACGCCGGGGAGTTGGCCCTCACCCTCGGTCTGCTCACCGGGCTGGTCGCGCTGACCACCACGATGGCCCAGATCGAACGCGGCGCCAACCGCATCTACGGTGTGGAACGAGACCGCCCGGCGCTGCGCAAGTACGTCCGCGCCGCCGTGCTCGCCGTCACCGCCGGCCTGCCCGCGTTGGCCGGCTTCCTGATCCTGGTCGGCGGCGGCGCGATGGGCGATTCGGTGCGCACGCACTACGAGTGGGGCGCGGTCGCCAACGCCATCTGGGACGTGGTCCGCTTTCCGCTGAGCCTCGGGCTGACCGTGCTCGCCGTGGCCGTGCTGTTCCGGCACGCGCCGCGCCGTAACCAACCCGGCCTGTCCTGGCTGTTCTTCGGCGCCGGCATCGCCACGGTCCTGTGGTGGCTGGCCAGCCTGCTGCTCGCCGCGTACGTGCGGTTCAGTGACGACTTCGGGCAGACCTACGGCGCGTTGACGGGCATGATGGCGCTGCTGCTCTGGGCCAACCTGACCGGCATGGCGCTCTTCGGCGGGCTGTCCTTCGCCGCCCAACTGGAGGCGGTGCGCATCGGCGCGCAGGAACCCGCCCAACCCGACCTGTGGGAGCCCGAGGCGGACCGCGCCGAGCTGCTCGACACCGGCGACATGACCGCCCTCTAGCCCGCCCCGACCCCACCCCACGTGTACGCGTGGCGCGGATCGGGTAAAGCGCCTCGCCAGAGACGACAAGGGAGGTGCGGGGTGACCGCGGTCAAAGAGGTGGCGCGGCGTCCGATCGGTCATTTCGCCGAGCGGAGCATCGCTGGCCTGGTGGCGGTCACCGGCGCCGGGGTGGCCTTCGGGCTGCTGTTGTTGCTCGTGCGGGTGCGCTGGAGCCCGTTGCAGGACGCCGACCACGCCGTCGCCGAGTGGTTCAACTCGCTCGTGGCCCCGCACCACCCGCTTGTCACAGTGCTCCAGGCGGTGACCGACCTGGGCGGCCGGCCGATCCTCATCTGGTTCGTCACCATCGCCGTGGTCGGGCTGCTGATCCGGCGGCAGCCCCGGCTGGCCGTCTATCTGATCATCACCGGCGTCGGCGGCCTGATCCTCGACCCGTCGCTCAAGGCGCTTGTCGGCCGGCTCCGCCCGGTGGTGGACGTGCCGATCGCCAGTGCTCCCGGCAACAGTTTCCCGAGCGGGCACGCGCTCGGCTCGTTCGTCGCGTACGGGGCGCTGCTGTTGGTGTTCCTGCCGGCGATGGCGCCCCGCTGGCGTAAGCCGGCGATCGTCGGCGTCGGCGTGCTCGTGGCGCTGATCGGGCTCACCCGGATCGCGCTGGGCGTGCACTTCGTGTCCGACGTGCTCGCCGGCTGGCTGCTGGCCGCCGCCTGGCTCGGCGTGACCGCGTACGCCTTCCGGCTGTGGCGCCGCGAGCGTGGCCGGCCGGTGGCGCCGCTGACCGAAGGGCTGGAGCCGGAGGCCGGGCACGACATCGCACCCGCCCCGGCCGAGGAGCACGTGCTGGCCCACCCCCGCTCGGCGGTGGCCGAACTGCTTGTCGGCTGGGTGCTCGTGTTCGGCGCGCTGTACGCCTTCGGCACGTACGTCAGCTACCACGCCAAGGGCACCTTCTTCGACACCCTCGACACGGAGGTGCCGCGCTGGTTCGCCGACCACCACACCGAGATGCTCACCGAGGTGAGCTGGTGGTGGAGCAAGTTCGGTGACACCCACGCGATCCTGCTCATCTCGCTCGTGTTCTGTCCGCTGGTGCTGGCGGTGTGGCGGCGCTGGCGTCCCGTGCTGTTCGTGGCGCTGGCGATGATCGGCGAGCTGACCCTCTTCCTCGCCTCGGCCCGCGTTGTCGACAGGCCGCGCCCGGCCGTGGAGAACCTGGACGGGCCGATGCCCACCTCGTCGTTCCCGTCCGGGCACATCGCGGCCACGATCTGCGTGTGGCTGGCGATCACCGTCATCGTGTTTCCGCGTACCGACCGCTGGTGGCGTTGGATCTTCGTGGCGCTGGCCGTGATCATGCCGGTCGGGGTGGCCACCTCCCGGATGTACCGGGGCATGCACCACCCCACCGACTTCATGGGCGCGATAGTGCTCTCCGCGCTCTGGATCGGGCTGCTCTATCTCGTCATCCGCCCGAACGCCGACCTGAAGGAAGGCAACACGCCCGCCATCGAGTCGGAGGACGTCGACACCCTCGACGACGAGCTGGCCCGAGCCGGCCGGCCCGACTGAGCGTCGCCGTGCTGCGGGTGCTGACCTGGAACATCCGCACCGGCGGTCGGGACGGTGGCGACCCCGGCCGGCTGGATCGGGTGATCGAGGTCGTCGAGGAGCAGGCGCCGGATGTGCTGGCGCTTCAGGAGCTGCGTGGCTTCGACCGGGGCGGGCTCATGGCCGAGGTGGCCGGCCGACTGGGCATGACACCCCACCTGGCCCGCTCCTGCTTTGGCCAGCCCGTGGCGGTGCTGGTCCGGCCACCGCTGCACGTCCTCGACGCGGGCACGCTGCGCCGGCCGTTCCACCACGCCGCCGCCCGCGTCGTGGTGTCGACAGCGGCAGGCCCGCTGACAGTGCTCGGCACCCACCTCTACCCGTACTCCGGGGGACGCCGACGGATGGAGGTCGACTGGCTGGTGGCGGCGGCACGCCGTGCACCGGGGCCTCTGGCGCTGCTCGCCGGTGACCTAAACTCGCTCGACCCGGGCGTCGACCACACCGCCCGCCTGGCCGGGATGCCCGACCTCTACCGGCGGCGGCACCTGCGGCGGCGCGGCGGCGCCGTCGACACCCGCGCGATCGGCCGATTGCTGGACGCCGGGCTTGTCGACCTCTGGCCCGCGGCCGCCAACGGCGCACCGGAGGCCGACGGTCTCACCGTGCCCACCCGGTTCGGCGGGGACGAGTTCGCCGGGATGCGACTGGACTACCTGTTCGGCACCCCGGCGCTGGCCGGGCGGATCCGGGGCTGCCGGGTGATCCGGGGCGGGGCGGCCGACACCGCCTCCGACCACTATCCGCTGCTTGCCGAGCTGGCCCTGGACCCGGCGCCCCACTGATCGGCGACACGACCCGGATTCGGACCGTGGCGCGGCCCGGTTACCGTGCCCACCGTGAACGACCGCCGCATTGATCCGTCGCCCGACCACGGGGGACCGTACACAGTGGGTGGTCCGGCAGCCCGCCCGCCGGCTCCCGTCGAGGTGGAGCCGACAGTCGTCGCGCTCTCGTGGGTAGTGGCCGTCGCGCGGGGTGTGGCGCTGGTCGTGGTTCTTCCGGTACGCCTGCTCTGGGAGCTGATCGCGACCTCCGGCCGGCTGCTGCAACGCCACGTTCTCGACCCGACCGGTCGGTTCCTGCGCCGCTGGCTGCTGGCGCCGCTGGCCTGGGCGCTGCGTACCCTGCTCTGGCTTCCGTTGGTCTGGGCGGCGCGCACCCTGCTCTGGCTTCCGTTGGTCTGGCTGGGACGGGGTTTCGCGTGGGGTGCCCGCGTGCTGGTCTGGGTGCCGCTTGTCGCGCTTGGCGGCCTGCTGGCGGCGCTGGCGTTGGCGGCGGCACGGGCGGCGCGCTGGCTGGTGTGGGATCCGCTTGTCTGGCTGGGGCGTGTGGTGTTCCGCCCGCCGCTTGTCTGGCTGGGGCGCGCGGTGCACTGGCTCGTCGATCGGGGCGTGGTCCGGCCGCTGCGGTGGCTGGGCGCAGTGCTCACGCCCCTCGGCAGGCACGTGTGGCAGGGGCTCGTCCTGATCGCCGGTGCGCTGGTTGCCGCGTTGGCGTGGCTGGGCCGGTGGTGTTGGTGGGCGGTCCGGGGCGTCGGTCTGCTTGTCGTCGCCGCCGTGCTCGGTGCGTGGCGGACGGCCGGGTGGCTGCTGGGGCTCGTCTACCGGCTGCTGCTGCGCCCGGTCGGCCGAGGGCTGCGCTGGGTGTGGCGACACACAGTCCAGCCGCTGCTGCGGGGCGTGCGGTGGATCTGGTCGGTGACTGTCGCGCCGGTGGCGCGCTGGATCCGTCGGTCGATCCTCGACCCGGCCCGGCTGGTCACCCGTGAGGTGTTCAGCGCCCTGGGCCTGCGCCGCTGACCACCTGCCGGGACGGTGCCGCTCAGAGCACCACGTTGAGCAGCACGGTGAGCACCACCGAGGCGAGGATCGAGAAGAGGATCATCAGCAGGCAGCCGAGGCCGCCGCCGAGCGGACGGATCTCCGTGTTGCCGAAGCGCATCGGTTCACCTTTTCGTCAGAGTGGGGGTTGCGTCGTCAGAGCGGGGGCGAGCAGGTGGCGGATCGCGTCGGCGACCGCAGTCGGGGCGGTGGTGGCCACGTTGTGGGCGGCGCCGGGGACGACCACCAGGTCGGCGCCGGCCAGCCGGGCCGCCTGAGCCCGCCACCCCGCCGGTACCACCGGATCCCGGGCACCGGCGACGACGAGGGTCGGCGCGGTGACCCGGACCAGGTCGGCCTCGACGGCGTTGCGGGTCGAGTGCGACAGCGACGCGAAGACCCGCCAGGGCCGGGCGTTCCACACGTCGCGTACCAGGAGTGGCGCCTGTAGTGGCGCCTCGCGCGGGGTGTCAACCAACCACCTCCCGAACAGCGCCCGGCGGGACCGTGCCGCAGGGTCACTTGTCGGCGCGGCGAGCACCAGCGCGCGTACGGACCCGGGGTGGCTCGCGGCGAGCGCGGCGGCCACCTCAGCGCCGAAGGAGTGCCCGAGCAGGCAGACCGCCGGCAGCCGGTACGTGGCCAACCAGGAGGCCAGGTGCTCGGCGTGCCGGCGTACGTCGTAGGCGTGCCGGGGGCGTTCGCTGAGCCCGAATCCGGGCAGGTCCGGCACGTACACCGGATGGGTGGCGGCGAGCGTGACGGCCAGCGGGGTGAGGTAGCGGTGCGAGACCGCCAGCCCGTGCACCAGCACCACTGGCGGCGCGCCGGTGCCCGGGTCGCCGCCGCGCCTTGTGTGCGTGCGTAACCCGTCGACGAGCCGCCATTCGCTTGTCAGCCCGGCGGCGGGCCGGGGCGCGGCGAGCGCCAGCCGGAGTTCCGCCCGACCGAACCGACAGGTGGGGGTCGTCCTCACAGCGCCCGCAGGCGGGGCAGCAACTGTTCCTGCGCCCAGTCCAGGAACATCGGCTGGGTCTCGCCGCCGACCTGGATGATCGCCACGTGGGTGAAGCCCGCGTCGACGAACTTGCGGAACGCCTCGACGTGCGCGTCGACGTCCGGGCCGCAGGGGACGCCCTCGGCGACGTCCTCCTCCCTGACGAACTGGGTGGCGGCGGCGAAGGACTCCGGCCCCGGCAGGTCGGCGTTGACCTTCCAACCCAGCCCGAACCAGCGGAACTGGTCGTGCACGATCTTGCGGCACTCCGCCTCGTCCGGGCCGTAGCAGATGGCCACCTGTCCGTAGCGGGGCTGGCCCGCGCCACCGGCGTCGTCGTACATCTCGATGAGGTGCCGGTCGGGTTCGGTGGAGACCAGGCCGTTGCCGTACTCGGCGGCCAGGGTGGCGGACTGCCGGCCGGAGGCGGCGATGGCCATCGGCACGGGCCGCTCCGGGCGATCCCAGACGTAGGCGTCGGGTACGTCGAAGTGGTTGCCGGAGAAGGTGAGCGTCTCGCCGTTGAGCAGCGGCCGGATGATCTGCAACGCCTCCTCGAACATCTCGTGCCGCTGCTGCACGTGCGGCCAGCCGCCCACGACATGCTCGTTGAGGTTCTCCCCGGCACCCAGACCAAGTGTGAACCGGCCGTCCGAGAGCGCCCCGATGGTGCTTGCCTTCTGCGCGACCACGGCCGGGTGGTAGCGGCGGATCGGGCAGGTCACGAACGACATCAACTCCGCTCGGGAGGTGGCGTGGGCGACCGCGCCGAGCACCGACCAGGCGTACGGGGAGTGGCCCTGGGCGTCCAGCCAGGGGTAGTAGTGGTCGGAGATCACCAGTTGGTCGAAGCCGGCGGCCTCGGCCCGCACCGCATGATCGACCAGTTGCTTCGGACCGGCCTGCTCGCACATCAGGGTGTAGCCGACGCTGACCATCCTGGTATCCCCTTTCCACCGCCTGGATCGTCCGGGGATACCCAGGGCGGCAAGGCTCAACCCTCCCGTCCGGTTCGCGCGGATAACGCTTGACGGATGGTGGAGACCTGCCTAGCGTCCTCTTAACCGGTTAAGACATCCGGCGTGGCGCACATCCTGTGGTGGGGATGACCGCCCCGTGACGGCCCGCGCCCGCGTGGGCCGTCACGGCTGTCCGGCCTCCTGGCCAGCCCACTGAACCGGTTGCGGGCATCGATACATCGCCCTACGCTGATGCGAGCGTCGACGCGAGCCGGGCGGCGGCTGCCGGGCTGCAGCTGCCATCCCCCTGTCACGTCCCACCCCTGCTGGGCACCGGGGGTCCTCCCTGAGGAAGGCCATGAAAACTCGATTCTCCGCCGCCGGTGCGGCAGTGCTCGCGCTGCTCGTCGCCGTGTTGGCGTTCGGCCAGCCGGCGCACGCCGCGACCGGGTTCTCCGTCGCGGGCGGCAAGCTGTACGACGCCAACGGCACCGAATTCGTCATGCGCGGGGTCAACCACGCGCACACCTGGTATCCACAGCAGACCCGGGCGTTCGCCGACGTCAAGGCGCTCGGCGCGAACACCGTGCGGGTGGTGCTCTCCAGCGGTGACCGGTGGACCCGCAACACAAACGCCGACGTCGCCAACGTCATCTCGCTGTGCAAGGCCAACCGCCTGATCTGTGTGCTGGAGGTGCACGACACCACCGGGTACGGCGAGCAGAGCGGCGCGATCACCCTCGACCGCGCTGTCGACTACTGGCTCAGCATCGCCGACGTCCTCGCCGGCCAGGAGAAGTACGTCATCGTCAACATCGGCAACGAGCCGTACGGCAACCAGAACTACGCGTCCTGGGCCACCGACAACGCCAACGCGATCAAGCGGTTGCGCACCGGCGGGCTGACCCACACGATCATGGTGGACGCACCGAACTGGGGGCAGGACTGGTCGTTCACCATGCGCGACAACGCCGCGTCGGTCTTCGCCGCCGACCCGGCCCGCAACACGGTCTTCTCCATCCACATGTACGGCGTCTTCGACACCGCCGCGGAGATCACCGACTACCTGGGCCGGTTCCGTGCTGCCGGGCTGCCCATCGTGGTCGGCGAGTTCGGCTTCAACCACTCCGACGGCGACCCCGACGAGGACACGATCCTCGCGTACAGCCAGGCCAACAGGATCGGTTGGCTGGGCTGGTCGTGGAGCGGCAACGGCGGCGGCGTGGAATATCTCGACATGGCCACCTCCTTCAACCCGGCCAGCCTGACCAGTTGGGGCCAGCGGATCTTCAACGGCGCCAACGGCATCCGGCAGACCTCCCGGCAGGCAAGCATCTACGACAGCACGCCTCCGCCGACGACTCCGCCGCCCACCACGCCACCGCCCACGACTCCGCCGCCGACCACTCCGCCGCCCACGACGCCCCCGCCCGCCGGTGGCTGCACGGCGACGTACACGGTGACCAACCAGTGGCAGGGCGGCTTCCAGGGTGAGGTACGCGTGACCGCCGGCGCTACGGCGATCACCGGCTGGACCACCCGGTGGACGTTCGCCAACGGGCAGAGCGTCACCCAGTCCTGGAACACGACGCTGACCAGCAGCGGAGCCGCGGTGACCGCGCGCAACGTGGACTACAACGGCCGGCTCGCCGCCGGTGCCAGCACCAGCTTCGGCTTCATCGGCGGCTGGACCGGCACCAACGGCACGCCGCAGGTGACCTGCACCGCGAGCTGACCGACGGCGGTGGTCGGGTCTCGCGACGGACCCGGCCACCGAGCCGGCTCGCGGTCAGTGCTCGCCGGCCAGGTTCACGATGACCACCCCCGCGATGATCAGCCCGATGCCGGCGAGCTTGGCCAGCCCGACCGGCTCGTCAAGGAACACCGCCCCGATCGCCACGATGGTGGCGGTGCCCAGACCCGACCAGAGGGCGTACGCGACGCCGACCGGGATCTGTTTGACCGCCTGCGCCAGCAGGAGAAACGCCAGCAGGTAGCCACCGACGCAGGCCACTGTGGGCCAGAGCCGGCTGAACCCGGCGGTGGACTTGAGCAGGCTGGTCGCCATCACCTCGGCGGCAATGGCGATCCCCAGCAGCACGTACGCCATGCGGCCCTCAGTCCTGATACTCGGCGGAAAGTCCTCGATGGTCAGGCTAGCGTCGTAGCCGTCCCGGATCCGTCGTCCCGGATCCGTCGTCCCGGATCCGTCGTCCCGGATCCGTCGTCCCGGATCCGTCGTCCCGGATCCGTCGTCCCGTGCCGCCCCGCCCCGCGCCGCTCGCGATGGGCCGGGCCGCGATATCCGCCCACGTGCGGTGTGGCTCGGGCGCCGGTGTGCCGCCCGCGCTCACCGGGGCATATGCCATGCGGCCCCTTTGGAGCTGATGTCGTAAACGATTCAGATCCGCGCTGGGCACCTTGACGACGCACAGTTACGCAAGGAGTTCGGCGACAAGCTGTTCCATCTCGGCGGCCTGGACGTGCGACCCTACTGCCCGTTGATCCGAAGACCCGCTCGTAGACCCGCTCGTAGACCCGCTCGTAGGCCGGCTCGTGGGTCGGGGTGTAGGTCGGCTCGTGGGATCGGCTCGTGGGGCCGGGTCGGGGTCGGCTCGTCGGGCCGGGTCGGGGTCGGCTCGTGGGGCCAGGTCGGGGTCGGCTCGTGGGATCGGCTCGTGGGATCTGTTCGTGGGTCTGTTCGTGGGTCCGCTGGCGGGCTCGTTCGGGGGATCGGGTTGCTGGTGTCCGGCTGCCTGTCCGTCCGGCACCCCGCGATCTTGGGAGACGCGTCGGTGATTCGTTTACGACATCAACTCCAAAGGCAGTCTCGGGCACACTCCCCGGGTACCGAGTAAAGCTGCCCATCCGGCCGGGTGAACTCGCCCTGGGCCCATCGGACACCACCGCGCGTCCCGCAGGCACGGGACCACGCGTCGGCGCCGCCGCGACGATCAGCAGGGAATCAGTCGACGGCGGTGACCTCCAGCACGAGGCTCTGCTCCGGGTGCAGCGCGGGCAGCTGCACACCGACCCGGGCCAGCGCTGCGCCGGTGAGTGTGGCACCGTCGCCCAGCCATCCCGACGGGGACCGTTCGATGGTGGCCGGGGGCGACACGTCCGACACCGGCCGCACCAGGTAACGCCGGTCCGGGTCCAGGCCGGGCAGCCGGACCGCGCCCGGTACCTGCGTGACCGAGGTGGCCAGCCGCGCCACCGCGTACACCGCCTGGGTTGTGTCGTGGGCGACCACGCCGTGCGCCCAGACGGCCGGGTCCGGGTGGTCGACCCGGACCACCCGGCCGGTGTGCAGCAGCGGACGCAGCCGTTTGTGCAGCGCCACCCAGGCGGCCAGTTCGGTCTGCTCGGCGGCGCTGATCGAGGCGATGTCCCACTCGATGCCGTGGTGGCCGAACAGCGCGGTGGCGGCCCGGAACCCCAGGTCGTGCACCCGGTGGGTGGTGTGTGAGCGTTCCGGGCCGATGTGCGTGCCGACCAGTTCCGGTGGCAGCAACAACCCCGTCCAGCGTTGGATGCTGAGTCGTTCCAGGGCGTCGTTGCAGTCGCTGGCCCAGACGCGGTCGGTGCGGGACAGGATGGCCAGGTCCACCCGGGCGCCCCCGGACGAGCAGCTCTCGATCTCCACGCCGGGGTGCCGGCGGCGCAGCTCGTCGAGGAGCCGGTAGACGGCCACGGTCTGCCCGTGCACCCCGGGCCGGCCGTCGTGCCCGGCCTCGGTGAGGTCCCGGTTGTGATCCCACTTGAGGTAGCTGATGCCGGGATACGCGGTGAGCAGCGCGTCGAGGCGTTCCAACAGATAGGTGTACGCCTTGGGGCGGCCCAGGTCGAGCACCTGCTGGTTGCGCCAGGCCGGCGGCAGCCGCCCGGGCACGGCCAGCAGCCAGTCGGCGTGCGCGCGGAACAGGTCCGAGTCGGGGTTGACCATCTCGGGTTCCACCCACAGGCCGAACTGCATTCCCCGGCCGGTCACGTGGTCGATCAACGGTTGCAGGCCGTCCGGCCAGACGTCCTCGTCGACGTACCAGTCGCCGAGCCCGGCGGTGTCGTCACGCCGCCCCCGGAACCAGCCGTCGTCGAGCACGAACCGCTCCACCCCGATCTGCGCGGCCCGGTCGGCGAGCGCCCGCAACCGGTCCAGGTCGTGGTCGAAGTAGACGGCCTCCCAGACGTTCAGGGTGACCGGGCGGGGGGAGCGGGGGTGCCCGGGCCGGGCCCGCAGGTGGGTGTGCAGCACGTGGCTGAGGCCGTCCAACCCGGCGTCGGACCACACCGCGTAGAGCAGGGGAGTGGCGTACGAGTCGCCGGGATCGAGCCGGATCTCGCCGGGGGCCAGCAGTTCACCGCCGCCGAGCGTCGACTCGCCGGTCGGGTGTCGCTCGGCGAATGTGACGTGGTCGCCGCTCCACGCGGTGTGCACCGCCCACACCTCGCCGTGGCCGAAACCGAACCCGGCGGTGCCGGCCACCAACAGCAGGGTGGCGTCGTGCCCGGTACGCCCGTGCCGACCCTCGCGGACCCAGCTGCCGTGCTGCCACGGGTGCCGCTGCGGGGACCGTTCCCGGCACCACCGGCCGGTCAGGTCGAGCAGTTCGGTGGCGACCGCCGGCACCGGCAGCACCGGCGTCAGCTCCCGCAGCTCGTACGCGCCGTCGCCGTCGTTGCGCAGCCGGTGGCGGACGGTCAGCAGGCCGTACGGGTCCAGCGTGATCTCGATGGTCAGGGACAGCGCGGAGGCGGCATCCGAGGCCCGCACGGTCAGCTCCGCCGCGCTCGACCCGTCGTCGTGCACGTCCACCCCGTCGAGGCGGAACGCGGTGGACCAGTCCCGTCCGTCGCGGTGCCCGGCCAGCCCGGGTCGGCCGCTCCAGCCGGCGCTCGGCTCTGGCAGCAGCGACAGCACGGTGGGCTCGTCGAAGCTGCTCGGCACCACGGGCGGTACTGTCGCGTCCACGAGCTGGCGCAGGTCGTCGTCGTCGAGGTCGCCGATGTCGCCGCCCCAGTGCACGACCCGGGGCAGCCTCGGGTTGCGCGCGTCGAGCACCAGGCTGGTCCGCGCGCGGCGCAGGTGCAGGATCGTCATCCTTTGGAAGCTCCCAGGGTCAGGCCCCGGACGAAGTGTCGCTGGAGCATGAAGAAGATGACAAGGGTGGGGATCGCGACGAGCACGCTGCCCGCCGAGACCAGGTTGTTGTCGGTGAAGAACTGGCCGCGCAGGTTGTTGAGCGAACTGGTGACCGGGAACTTGTCGCCGGTACGCATCAGGACTGTGGCCCAGAAGAACTCGTTGTAGATCCAGGTCACCTCGAGCGTCGCCAGCGCGGCCAGGGCCGGTCGGCACAGCGGCATGGTGACCTGCCAGTACTGCCGCCAGATGCTCGCACCGTCGACCATCGCCGCCTCGTACAGGTCGCGGGGCAGCGCCTTCATGTAGTTGCTGAGCACGAAGACGCAGAACCCGCACTGGAAGGCCACGTTGATCAGGATCAGGCCCCAGTAGCTGTCGTAGAGCAGCTCCGAGTCGCTCATGAACTCCGGCAGCGGCACCTCGGTGAACAGCCGGAACAGCGGGATGAGCAGCGCCTGCTGGGGCAGCAGGTTGGCGGCGGTGAACAGCCCGAGCAGGACGAGGTTGAGTTTCCAACTGAACCGGGCGATGACGAACGCCACGCAGGAGGCGAGGAAGAGGGTGAGCAGCACCGCCGGCACGGTGATGTACACCGAGTTGAGGAAGTGCTGGCCGAACTCCGCTGTCCGCCACGCGGTGACGTAGTTGTCGAAGGTCCAGCCGCCGAACGAGACGTAGCCGTTCGTGGCGGTGTACTCGTAGGAGCGCAGCGACGTCAGCACCGCCCAGGCGATCGGGAAGAGCCAGATCAGCGAGACGACGATGAGGAAGCTGTGCAGCAGCATCCGCAGCGGCGTCATTGGGCGGCGGCGGACCGGGGTGTCGACGCTCATTGCCGGTTCTCCCTCATCACGGTCGCCAGGTAGATGGTGATGAAGACAAGCGAGACGACGAGCATGATGGTCGCCAGCGCGGAGCCGAAGCCGATCCGGCTCGCCTCACCCACCACGTTCTGGGTGACCAGCGCGGAGATCAGCTCCAACCCGTTGCGGCCCTTGTTGACCACCCAGACCAGGTCGAACGCGCGCAGCGACTCGATCACCGTCACCACCAGCACGATGACATTGATCGGCCGCAGCACCGGGAACACCACCCGGAAGAAGGTGCGGCTCTCCGATGCGCCGTCGACCGCGGCGGCCTCCCGCAGCGACGGGTCGACGCCCTTCAGGCCGGCCAGGTACAGCAGCATGATGTAGCCGACGTGCCGCCAGCCGGAGGCGACCATGACGGCCCAGATGTTGACGTTCGAGTCGCCGTACCAGTCGACGCTGCTGCCGAAGACCGCGTTGATCAGCCCCTGGTCGCGGGAGTAGATGAGCTGCCAGACGAAGCCGATAAGGGCAAGCGAGAGCACCACCGGCAGGTAGAGCGCCGTCTGGTAGAACCGGCTGCCCTTCAGCTCCTTGTCGAGCAGGACGGCCAGGAACATGCCGAACGGGGTGGCCACCAGGAACAGCACCGCGAGCCAGAGCAGGTTGTTCTGGATCGCCGGCACGAACGGCGGATAGATGTTCACCACGTCGCTGTAGTTGCGTGCGCCGACGAAATCGATTTCGTTGAGGGGGCCGATGCCGTCCCAGTCGGTGCCGGAGAGCACCACGGTGGCCGCCGCGGGCAGCCAGATCAACCCGGTGACGAGCAGCAGCGGGACGAGCACCATAAGCGTGATGACCACGCGGTCGGTGCGGGACAGGAGCCGTAGCCGCCGGCGACGACCACCCGTGGAGGTGGTCGCGGCCGGCGGCGGCACGGCGCGATCCGCTTGGATCAGGGGCAGGTCGGACATCTGTCCTCCCCTTTCCGCCGTCAGTCGGTGAAGATCGACTTCTTCTGGTTCTCGATGGACGACGTGAGCCCGCCGATGTCCTTGGGGTTCTTGATGAACTGCTGGATCGCCGGGATGATCACCGTGGAGGCGAAGTCCGGCCGGGTGTCCCGGTCGAGGAACTGGGCGATCTCGGTGGCGGAGCCGACAAGCTCGGCGGCCTTCTTCTGCAGCGCGGTATAGCCGCTGACGTCCGCGCCGGTGTTGGCGACAAGCGTGGCCGGGTCGTTCTTGACGGTGATGTCCGCCGGGTCCTTGCTGCCGAGGTACTCCAGCAGCTTGCGGGCGTTGTCCTCGTTCTTGGGCTTGCGGGCCATCATGTAGCCGTCGATCGGGGCGTCCAGCGCCTTGGCGCCGATCGCCGGGTCGATCTCGGGGAAGGTGAAGAAGTCGAGGTCGTCCTGCTCCTCGTTGCTGAACTGCTGGCCGACGAAGAGGCCGAGCAGGTACATGCCGCTCTTCTTCTGCTGCAACGACTGCGCGGCCTCCTGCCAGGTGCGGCCGAGGCTGTCCGGCTGGTGCAGGGGGAGCAGGCCGGCCCAGGTGTCGAAGACCTTCTTGACCTTGTCGGAGGTCCAGGCCTCCTTGCCGGCCATCAGGTCGATGTGGAACTGGTAGCCGTTGATGCGCAGGTTGAGGATGTCGAAGGTGCCCATCGCCGGCCAGCCGTCCTTGTCGGCGAAGGCGATCGGGGTCAGGCCGTCGCCCTTCATCCGCGCGCCGAGTGCGGTGAACTGGTCAAGGGTCGTGGGCACCTCGTAGCCGTACTGCTTCCAGACCGACTTGCGGTAGAAGACCGCCCACGGGTAGTACGTCGCCGGGACGAAGTACTGCTTGCCGTCGTCCCCGGTGGACGCCTTCTTGAAGGCGTCGGAGTAGCCGGAGAGCTTGCCCCACACGTCGCTGATGTCGCCCGCCAGGCCCTTGGCCGCGAAGAAGCGCATCCGGTAGCCGGCGAACCAGGTGAAGACGTCGTCCGGCTTGCCCTGCAGGTAGTTGTTGATGTTCTCCTGGAACGTGTTGTGGTCGACCGTGTTCACCGCGACCTGGACGCCGGACGAGGTCTTGAACCCGTCGGCGACCTTGGCGACGACGTCCTTGGGCTTCGGGTCGGACTGGTTCGAGCCGAGCGACACGTCAGTGGTGGACCCGCCGGAGCCGGAGTCGTCGCCGCAGCCGGCGAGCAGGCCGGTGCCGAGCAACGCGCCGGTGCCGGCCGCGCCGGCCAGCAGCGACCGTCGGTTGATGCCGGCGACGGAAGGCGGTACGAGCCGAGCGAGGTACTCGGCTTGGGATCGGGGACGGGACATCTGTGCCTCCTGCTGATGAAGAGGTGCCTTGCCCAAGGGCCGTCAGGTGGTGAGCGGTCCGGCCTCGTGAATACACATCGGGATCCACCGAGAATCCACATTGACGAACACGATCGGCCAGTGGGGCATCAAGCTACCCCTCCGTCAGGTGCTGTCAAGGTCCCCGTTCGCCTTCGATAACCGAGTTGTGACATGGCCGTTACCTGGTAAGCGTTGGAAAGATTGTCGATGTTGGAACTTGTTGACTTACCCGGGCCGTCAGGTGCACCCTCAGCTGTCATGCGGCGATGGCAGGGTGACGGCATCTATTTCGGCGGCGACTACAACCCCGAGCAGTGGCCCGAGCAGACGTGGCCGGAGGACGTCGAGCTGATGCGGCGGGCCGGGGTCAACCTGGTGTCCGTCGGCATCTTCTCCTGGGCCCTGCTGGAGCCCGCCCCGGGCAGGTTCGAGTTCGGCTGGCTCGACCGCGTGCTGGACCTCCTGCACGACGGCGGCATCCAGGTCGACCTGGCCACCGCCACCGCCAGCCCGCCGCCCTGGCTGGCCCGCGCCCACCCGGAGATACTGCCGCGCCGCGCCGACGGCACCATCCTCTGGCCGGGCGGACGGCAGGCGTACTGCCCCAGCTCCCCGGTGTTCCGTGAGCGGTCCCTGGAGTTGGTGCGGGCCGTCGCCGACAGGTACGCCGAGCATCCCGCCGTGGTGATGTGGCACGTGTCCAACGAGTTGGGCTGCCACAACGTGCACTGTTACTGCGACGTCACCGCCGAGGCGTTCCGCGGGTGGCTGCGCGAGCGCTACGGCGACCTGGGCCGGCTCAACGACGCCTGGGGCACCGCGTTCTGGAGCCAGCGGTACGGCGACTGGGCCGAGATCAACCCGCCGCGCACCGCCCCCACGTTCGCCAACCCCACCCAGCAACTCGACTTCCTGCGCTTCTCCTCCGACGAGCAGCGTGCCCAACTGCGCGCCGAACGCGCGCTGCTCACGACGCTGGTCCGGCAGCCGGTCACCACCAACTTCATGATCGGCACCGGGATCAAGCACATGGACTACCACTCCTGGGCCGACGATGTGGACCTGGTCGCCAACGACCACTACCTGACCGCCGCCGACAGGCAGGCGCACCTCGGGTTGGCGCTCGCGGCCGACCACACCCGCGGTGTGGCCGGCGGTGACCCGTGGCTGTTGATGGAACACTCCACAAGCGCTGTCAACTGGCAGCCCCGCAACGTGGCCAAGCTGCCCGGGCAACTGCGCCGTAACAGCCTGGCGCACGTCGCCCGGGGCGCCGACGGGGTCCTCTTCTTCCAGTGGCGCGCCTCCCGCGCCGGCGCCGAGAAGTTCCACTCCGCGCTCGTGCCGCACGCCGGCCCCGAGACGAAGGTGTTCCGCGAGGTCTGCCAGCTCGGCGCGGACCTCAAGGCCCTTGCCGAGGTACGCGGCAGCCGGGTGGACGCCGACGTGGCGATCCTGTTCGACTGGGAGGCGTGGTGGGGTGTCGAGTTGGATTCGCACCCCAGCGTCGACGTCACCTACGCCGACCGGCTGAACGCCCTGTACGGCGCGCTGTGGCGGGCCGGCGTGACAGCCGACATCGTCCACCCCTCGGCGGATCTCAGCGCCTACCGCCTGGTGCTGGTGCCCACCCTCTACCTGGTCCGCGACGCCGACACCGACGCGCTGCGCCGCTTCGTCGAGGCCGGTGGCACCGCCGCCATCACCTACTTCAGCGGCATCGTCGACGAGAACGACCACATCCGCCTGGGCGGCTATCCCGGCGCGTTCCGTGACCTGCTGGGCGTACGCACCGAGGAGTTCTTCCCACTGCGCGAGGGCGAGCAGGTCCGGCTCGACGACGGCAGCACGGCCGATGTGTGGACCGAGTGGCTGCACGCCGACGGCGCCGAGGTGCTGGCGTCGTACACCGATGGGCCCTTGCCGGGTGTGCCGGCGCTGACCCGGCACCGGGTCGGCGACGGCGCGGCCTGGTACGTCGGCACCCGGCTGGACGAGCCGGCCACCGACCGACTTGTCGCCCGGCTGCTCGACGAGGCAGGCGTCCGCGCGGCGGCACCGGCCCCGACCGGCGTGGAGGTGGTACGTCGACGCGACGGGGAGCGGACCTGGCTGTTCGTCATCAACCACACAGGGGCCGAGATCCGGCTCCCGGTGGCCGGCGTCGAGTTGTTGACCGGCACGCGGTGTGCCGGTGAGCTGGCCGTGCCGGCCGGTGAGGTGGCTGTCATCCGTGAGGACAGGTCCTGATCCCCACGACGGCCCACGGCGCGAAGGAGGTTCCCCAGATGCTCGCCCAGCAGCGGCAGACCGCAATCCTCGATCTGATCCGCCAGCGCGGCGGTGTGCGGGTGAGTCACCTGGTCAGCCGGTTCGGCGTGTCCGACATGACGATCCGCCGTGACCTGGAGGCGCTTGCCGAGCGTGGCCTTGTCGACAAGGTGCACGGCGGCGCGACGCTCGCCGGGCCGGGGTCGGCCGAGGAGCCGGGCTTCGCCGCGAAGTCGATCCGCCAGCAGGCCGAGAAGCGGGCCATCGCCGAGCGGGCCGCGCGGATGGTGGAGCCGGGGATGGCCATCGCGCTGTCCGCCGGCACCACCACCGCCGCGTTGGCGACGCTGCTCTCCGACGTACGCGGCCTGACGGTGGTGACCAACTCGATCCCGGTGGCCGACGCGCTCTACCAGAACCCGCGCGCCGACCAGACTGTCGTGTTGACCGGCGGCATCCGTACGCCGTCGGACGCGTTGACCGGGCCGGTGGCCGAGGCGGCGATCAGCGCCCTCAACGTCGACCTGCTCTTCCTCGGCGTGCACGGGCTCAGCCCGCGCACCGGCTTCACCACGCCCAACCTGCTGGAGGCCGGCGTCAACCGCTGCCTGATCGGCGCGGCCCGCCGGCTCGTGGTGCTGGCCGACCACACCAAGTGGGAGACCATCGGCATCGCCACGATCGCCCCGCTGGAGGCCGCCGACGTGCTGATCACCGACGCCGGGCTGCCGGCCGAGGCGCGCACCACGATCGGCGAACAGGTAGGCGAGTTGGTGGTCGTGGAGCCCGAGTAGGCGGCTTCACAGCCACCTCACAGGGCTTCTGGATAGGGTCCGCGTTGAGTGAACGTCCGACTCCATCCTGGATCGGTCGGCTGTCGCACAGGAGTTCCGATGGTCTTCAAGAAGATGTTGAGCGCGTTCGGCGTCGGCGGTCCGAGTGTGGACACCGTGCTGACCAACCCCAACACCCGGCCCGGTCTGACCCTCGACGGGCACGTCAACCTCATCGGCGGCGACGCCGCGGCGGCCATCGAGCAGGTGGTGATCGGCCTGGTGACGCGTGTCGAGGTCGAGGGACACGACGCGGAGTACACGGGCACCATGGAGTTCCACCGCATGGTGGTCAGTGGCCCGCTCCAGCTCGCGCCCAAGCAGCAGCTCTCCATCCCGTTTCAGCTGCCGGTGCCGTGGGAGACCCCGATCACCGACGTGTACGGCCATCGCCTGCACGGCATGACGATGGGTCTGCGCACCGAGCTGGCCATCGCCCGCGCGGTCGACAAGAGCGACCTGGACCAGGTTGCGGTGCACCCGCTGCCGGTGCACGAGCGCATCCTGGAGGCGTTCCAGCGGCTCGGTTTCCAGTTCAAGAAGGCCGACCTGGAGCGCGGTCACATCCGGGGGGTCCAGCAGACGCTGCCGTTCTACCAGGAGATCGAGTTCTACTCCGCACCGCAGTACGCCAGCACCATCAAGGAGGTCGAGCTGACCTTCGTGACCAGTCAGCACGGCGTCGAGGTGATCCTGGAGTGCGACAAGCGCGGCGGCTTCCTCAGCGCCGGGCACGACGCGTTCGGCCGCTACCAGGTGTCACACGCCGACGCCGACGGGGTCGACTGGGCGCAGGTCGTCGACGGCTGGCTGCGTGAGACCACCTCCCGCTACGGCAGCCTCCGCTCGCAGGGCTACGGGCACCAGGGCTACGGACCGGGCAAGGGTCACGGGCACGGCCACGGCCGGGGGATGGGTGTGGGCGGCATGGTGGCCGGTGCGGCGCTCGGCGTCGCGGGCGGCATGATCGCCGGCGAGATGATCGGCGACGCCTTCGAGGGCGACGCCGGTGAGGACTTCGGCGGGGACTTCGGCGGTTTCGAAGAGTAGGCGTCGACGCACGACAGTGGCCTCCGGGAGATTCTCCCGGAGGCCACTGTTCACCTACGACACTCAGCGCTTGCTGCGCTCCCGGCCGGACCGGCGCGCGGAGCCGGCCTTGGACAGACCGCGGCTGACCAGGTAACCACCCGTCAAGATGGTCAGGAACCACCACGCCTGGTTCGGGTTGTTGATGTTCAACCCGTTGGCGGTCGTGCCCTTCCAGAACGCCGAGATCGCCACGAGCGCGACCGCGGCAGCGTAGATCCAGAATTCCGTCGTCAGGAACGCCTGCTTGGTCTCCGTACCCGGCGACGGCATCTGTTCCCGGTGCCCGTCGTGCATCGCCGGCATCTGCTGGGTCGGCGTGTTCCGCATCGACGCGGGGTTCTGCGGGTCGTTCATCGGCCGGTTCATGGGCCTTGTGGAAGCAGCCTGCGTGCTCATCTGGTCCTCCTCAGGATGCGATGAGTCGTACCTGCGTTCCCTCGCCCCGCTACCGCGTTTCGGTCACGGCACGGTTCGCGTTCACGGCGGGGACACCCCCCGACTACCCGAGGCCCCGGAGCAGGTAACACCGACCGCCGGCCGGAAATCTCCGGCCGGCGGTGGCGTGACCAGCGTCAGCGCAGGCCGTTGCGGATCGCGACGCTCACCAACAGGTCCGGGTCGTCGGTGATGAGGTCGTCCACACCGAGGTCGATCACCCGCTGCATGACCGTCGCGTCATCGACGGTGTACGGGATCACCTTCAGGCCGTCGCGCGTCTGCAGGGTGCGTACGTCCGGTCCGTGGAAGTACGTCGGGTTCTCCCGCAGATACCTGCGGGCCGGTGAACCGGTGTGGACGACCTCCGGCCGGTCGCCGCGGGTTTGCCGGGCCGGTGGTCGGGCACGCAGTCAGTTCCACAGCTTCTGCGAGGTGATGGATGTGCGTGAGGATGACTTGCGGCAGGAAGCGGCCCGCGAGGCCGAGGACCGGATCGCCGGTGGCATCTACGGCAAGGGCGCCGTCGACGAGGTGACGCTGCCCCGCACCGATGTGGAGCGCGTGATCCAGGACGTCGACCCGTACGACCCGGCGCACCAGCCGATCGACCCGACGGTGCTGCGCGACGGTGGCCCCACCCGGGGTCAGGGCGCGGTCACCACAACGGGCGGCACGGCCGGTCCGGCGAGCGTACGGCGTGTGGCCCGGCAGCCCGAGCGGCATCGGGGCAAGGTGGCCCCGACGACGACAGGCGACGCCACCACCGGCGGCCTGAGCACCCCGATGGGTGGCGGCACCAGCGACCAGTCGACATCCGCGACCGGACCAGGAAAGTCCATAAACGACTAGCGTCCCACTCCGGGCGTGATCATGAGGTTGGCGTGGCTGTGGAGATCACAGTCCACGTCAACCTCATGATCGTCCACCGGGTCAGGCTGCATTGGGGCGCAGGACGCCCAGGCGTTGGGTGGCGCGGGTGAGCGCCACGTAGAGGTCGCTGCACCCGCGCGGCGACTCGGCCACCATCAGGTCCGGGTCGACCACCAGCACCGAGTCGAATTCCAGCCCCTTGGCCTGCGCGACGGTGAGCACCACCACCCGGCTCTCCAACTCCGGGTGCTCGCCCACGGCGGCCTCCGGCAGCGCGGCGATCAGCGCGGCCCCGAGCGTGTCCACCCGGCTGGCCGGCACGATCACACCGAGTCGGCCCTCGGCCAGGTCGGTCGCCTCGCGGGTGGCCGCCCGCACCAACTCCTCCGGCAGTTGCTCGTCGGGGACCGTCCGGTCCCACGGCGGTACGCCGCTCTCCCGCACCGAGCGCGGCGGTCGCAGCGCCGGGTCGATCTCGGCGAGCACCTCCGCGGCGACCGCCATGATCTCGGCCGGCGTGCGGTAGCTCACGGTCAACTCGGTAAGCCGCCACCGCTGCGCCACGTACGGGGCGAGGGCCTCGGCCCAGGACGGCGTGCCACTGAGTGCCCCGGTCTGCGCCACGTCCCCGACGATCGTCATCGACCGGCTCGGGCAGCGGCGCATCAGCAGTCGCCAGGCCATAGGGCTCAATTCCTGCGCCTCGTCCACGATCACATGGCCGAACGCCCACCTCCGGTCGGCTGCGGCGCGCTGCGCGGTGGTGAGCCGGTCGGCCTCCTCCTGCCGTTCCAGCAGCCGATCCGCGTCGATCAGGTCGGTCACGCCGAGGATCTCACCGCCCTCGGCCTCGTCCTCGACGTCGATCGAGCGGGAGCCCTTGGCGATCTCCAGCACGCCCTCGGCGTACTCCCGTTCCATCCGGCGGATGCGATCCCGCCGGGCGGCGGCGGCCCGCTCGTCCTCGCCGAGCAGTTCGGCGGCCTCGTCCAGCAGCGGCACGTCGGCAGGCGTCCAGCCACCCGGCTCGCGGTGCAGCAGCGCCCGCTCGTCGTCGGTGAGCATCGGCGCGGCGGCGGCGATCCGGTCCGGGTCGGCGTACAGGTCGGCGAGCAGGCGCTGCGGGGTGAGCACCGGCCACAGTTGGTCCAGGGTGGCGCGGACCTCGGGGTCGTCACGCAACTCCCGGCGGATCTCGGCCCGGTCGGCCTCGTCGAGCAGGTTGTCCCCGCCCAGCGGGTCGGCGCCGATCCGCTCGGCCACCTGGTCGGCGAGGGCGTGCACGATCTCCACGTCGAAGAGCGCCCGCGCCAGGTTGTGCGGACGGTCAACGCGGCGGACCCGGTCCCGCGCGGTGCGCACGGTCTCCGGGTCGAGGGTCAGCGCCTCCCGCTCCACCTCGATCTCCAACGGCTCGTCCGGCACCCACTGCCGGTCCTGGACGGCAAGCGCCAACACGTCGGCCAGCACCGCACGGCCCTTGAGCGCGGCCGTCTCGGCCGTCTCGGTCCGCTGCGCGCTCACCCCGGGAAAAAGATCAGCCTGGGTACGCAGCAGCACGCCGGTCTCGGCAAGCGTCGGCAGGACCTGGGAGATATAGCGCAGGAACGTCGCGTTCGGGCCGACAAGCAGCACGCCCCGGCTGGATAGCTCCCGGCGGTGTGTGTAGAGCAGGTACGCCGCCCGGTGCAGCGCGACAGCGGTCTTGCCGGTGCCGGGGCCGCCCTGGACCACCATCACCCCTGGCAGTTCCGCGCGGATGATGGTGTCCTGCTCGGCCTGGATCGTCTCCACGATGTCGCGCATCCGGCCGGTCCGGCCGGCGTTCAGCGCGGCGAGCAGCGATGCCTCGCCCGTCAACTCCTCGTGCGCGCCGGGAGAGGCGCTGTCGATGTCGAGCACCTCGTCGTTGAGCCCGATCACCTTGCGCTGTCGGGTCCGCAGGTGCCGACGCCGGCGTACGCCCTGCGGGTTGGCGGCTGTCGCGAGATAGAAGGGGCGGGCGGCGGGGGCCCGCCAGTCCATCAGCAGCGGGTCGTAGTCACCGCTGGTGTCGAAGATTCCGATCCGGCCGATGTAGCGACGGGAATCGTCGTCGCCGTCGAGCCGGCCGAAGCAGAGGCCATTCTCCACGGCCGAGAACTGCTCGACCTGGTCGGCGTACATCGCAACCGAGCTGTCGCGCTGGGAGCGGTCCTGCAGAGTGCCACCGGTGCTGCGCAGCTCGTCGGTGAGCCGGTGGGCGGCCTGCTCACGCAGCCCGTCCAGCCGCCCGTAGAGCATGGAGACGTACTCCTGCTCGCGGCCGATCTCGTCGTCGAGCGGCAATTCACCGGTACCGCCGGAGTGCCTTGACAAGCCGTCTCCCTAGAGATTAGAATAACTTGCAGAACGGCTTTTCAGCCGTTCTTTTTTGTGCCCTCGAATTGTTGAAGATAGCGCGTTCCGTCCGCCCTCACCAAGCCGGACGTGCCGGTGCGATCCACGCAACGAGGCGCCGGGCCGACCGTTGGGTCGACCCGGCGCGAGAACACCGTTGAATCAGCCGCGCGCGACCTGGTAGAGCCGCTCCGGCGTGACCGCTCCGGCGAGCACCCGCCCGTCGTCGGTGAGCAGCACAGTGATCAGCCTGCTGGTGAACAGCCGACCGCTGCCCCAGTCCCCACTGACCGCCGGCAGACCGCCGAGCAACTTCGACACGTCCGGCGCGCCGGCCGGCGGCGTGGCGGCCGATGTGGCGCCGCTGCTCTTGCCCGCGGCCTCGTCGAGGTGGGCGACAAGCACTGTGGTCCAGCCGGAGCCCTCGGTGCGTACCTGCGGGTCACCGGTCGGCGCGGTGTGGTCAGGGCGGCCGGCGGCCGGCCGCTCGCCGGTCTCCTCCGTCACGCTCACCCCGGGCGGCGGGTTGAAGGTGAACTGGTCGGCGTCGGGGCGCCGGTAGTCGACCTGGGTGAAGGCCACCTCGAACGCCGGCTGGTCGCTGCCCTTGGCGAGCACCTCGAAGCGCAGCGGCACGTGCTGCTTGGCGTCGATGGCGATCCGTAGCTGATGCACAAGAGAGTCGCGGTCACGCGGCTGGAGCACCAACTCGTAGGCGTCCCGGCCGGCGACGGTGGCCGAGCGGCCGACGCTTACCTCAGTGCTCGGGTCGATCGCGCCCAAGGCCAGGTCGGCGGCCTGCTGCGGGGTCGCCGGCATGCTCGGCCCCGCCTCGATTGCCGGCGCTCCGGCGGTCGCGGCGTCGCCAAGGGTGTGGTGGCGTGCGGTGTTGCCGCGGCTCTCCCAGGTCCACAGGTCGCGGCCGTTGCGGATCACGTCCCGTTCGCCGAGGGTGTCCAGCAGCGCGACCCGCTGCCGATCCGGCCCGGAATACCAGACCCGCAGGGTGTGCGTACCGGTCAGCAGGGTGGTCAGGTCGTTGCCGGGGGCCAGCCCGACAAGCGGCGGCAGGCCGAGGTCGGCGCGCTGCACGACAGTGCCCGACAACCCTTCGAGTCGCGAGGTCTGCAGGTCGACAAGGAGTTGGGCGGCGGTACGTGGCGGCAGGCTCGGCTCGGCCTCGGCGGCCAACGTGCCGACGGCCGCGCCACCGCCGATGACGGCGACGGCGGCGGCCGCCGGGACCAGCCAGCGCAGAACGGGACGACTTCTCAGGACGGACATGTGGGCACCTCCTGCGCACCATCCTGCCCGCTCACCCCTGTGAACGCGCTGAGGACGCCGGCATTGACCCAGGTGGCACCCTTGAGCGGTGCGATTGTTGGTGGTGGAGGACGAGGCCCGGCTGGCGGCCGCCCTGCAACGCGGTCTCCAGGCGGAGGGGTTCGCCGTCGACGTGGCCGCGACCGGCCCGGCCGGCCTGGACGCAGCCCGGCACGGCGGGTACGACGCGATGATCCTCGACGTGATGCTGCCCGGCCTCTCCGGCTACGAGCTGGTCCGTCGGCTGCGCGCCGAGCAGCACTGGCTGCCGGTGCTGATGCTGTCGGCCAAGGACGGCGAATACGACCAGGCCGACGGCCTGGACTGTGGTGCCGACGACTACCTCACCAAGCCCTTCTCGTACGTCGTGCTGCTGGCTCGCCTGCGGGCGCTGCTGCGCCGGGGCGCGCCGGAACGCCCTGTGGTGCTGACTGTCGGCGATCTGCGACTGGATCCGGCCGGGCGTCGGGTCACGCGCGCCGACGACGAGGTGACGTTGACCGCGCGGGAGTTCGCGCTGCTGGACTACCTGATGCGCAGGCCCGGTCAGGTGGTCTCCAAGATCGAGCTGCTGGACCACGTCTGGGACGCCAGCCCGGAGACGGCGCCGAACGTTGTCGAGGTGTACGTCGGCTACCTGCGCCGCAAGCTCGGCCGGGACCGGCTGGAGACCGTCCGGGGCGCCGGCTACCGGCTGGCGACGTGACCCACACCGAGCAGCCGGGCACCAGTCGGTTCGGGAGCCTGCGTCTGCCCGCGCTGGGGCTGCGGGGGCGACTCATGGCACTCGGTGTGTTCGGCCTCACCGTGGGGCTGGCCCTCGGCGGGGCGGTGCTGCTCGGCGCACTCGGGTACGTGCTCCAGCGCACCGTCGACACTGAGGCGTTCCGGACCGCCGACGCGGTAGCCCTGCTCGCCGCCGAGGACGCGCTGCCCGATCCGCTGCCGGTGGCCGGCGGGCAGGTCCGGGTGCAGGTGATCGACACGCAGGGCCGGATCCGGGCCGCCTCGATCGACGCGGACCGGCTGGTCCCCATGGTCCGCCCGGAGCGGCTGGACACCGGCCACCGGCAACGGCTGGAGGCACCCGCCGAACGGGTCGGTCTCGCCGGTCCGGTGCGGGTGGTCGCCGTACCCGCCGGCACCGCGGCCGACCCGCTCACCGTGCTTGTCGCCCGCTCCATGGCCGACGTCCGGCACAGCACGCACGTGGCGCGGGTCATCCTGCTTGTGGCGTTCCCGCTGCTTGTGGCGGTGCTGGCAGTGGTGGCGTGGCGGGTGGTCGGCGCGACGCTGCGGCCTGTGGAGGCGCTTCGTCGAGGCGCCGAGGAGATCACCGGGCGGGCAGGTGCCGGCCGGCTGCCGGTGCCCGCCTCCGCCGACGAGATCCACCGGCTGGCGGTCACCCTCAACGGCATGCTCGACCGTTTGGAGACAGCCCGGGCACGGCAGCGGGCATTCGTCTCCGACGCGGCGCACGAGCTGCGCAGCCCGCTGACGAACATCCGGACGGAGCTGGAGGTGGCGCAGCGACTCGCCGACCGGACGGACTGGACGGCGGTGACGGCCAACCTGCTCGCCGACACCGAGCGGCTGAGCCGGCTCGTCGACGACCTGTTGCTGCTGGCCCGCTTGGACGAGACGCCGATAGCCCGGGGGACCGGCCCGGTGGAGCTGGGCGCGCTGCTGACCGAGGTGGCCGCCCGGTATCCGTCGCCGCCGGTGCGGGTCGCGCCACCACCCGACCCGCTCTGGACGATCGGGAACGTCGACGAGCTGCGTCGTGTGCTGTCCAACCTGGTCGACAACGCGGTCCGGCACGCGCACGGCAGCGTCCTGCTCGCGGCCGAGCCGAGCGGGGAGGCGGCGTACCACCTGGTGACGGTGACCGACGACGGCCCGGGCATTCCGGCGGACGACCGGAGACGGGTCTTCGACCGATTCACCAGGCTGGACGACGGGCGGGGCCGCGACGACGGCGGGGCCGGTCTGGGCCTGGCCATCGTTCGAGAGCTGGTCCGTCGCGCTGGCGGCACGATCACCCTGACCGACGCCGACGGTCGTGTTGATGCTCAGTCGGGGCTGCGGGTGTGTCTGCTGCTACCTGCGTCGTCGATCGAGGACGGCCTCGGCCAAACTTGACGGACCGTGACGAACGGCGGTAGCCCCTCCGAGGCGTGCGGCCCCTTTGCTCTGCTTCAACCGACGCAACACGCACAGATGGTCACCGGTGACAGCGGCTGCTGCTACCCGCCGCCGAGACGTTATCGCAGGTCAGGATCCGTGTTGCGTGGAGTGAAGCAGAGCAAAGGTGGGCAGCGGGATATCGGCGATCAGCAGGGCTTCGGCGGTGCGTAACTAAAGCGGCGTCGGCGTGACGCTCACGCTCGGTGAGGACTTGGTGCCGACGTTCGCCGTCCGGCACGCGGCCATGCGCGCGGTGGTAGAGGCGCGGGTGTCACGTTGCGGAGGGTTCAGCGGCGGCTCGTGCAGACCTGGTCGGCGCTGGCGACCGAGTCGGTGGACCAGACGACGGCCACCGTGAAGCAGTAGTCGTTGGCGCGGTTCAACGCGTAGACGATGTAGGTGTCGGTGCCGGCCGGCAGCGTGGCGATGGCGGTCTTGTCCTGCCCGGCCCGACCGGCGGAGATGATCACCGGCCCCTCGCCGCCCGCCGGGTACGTCCAGCGCAGGGTGATGTTGTCCCGGTTGTCGCGCAGGGCCACCGAGCCCGGCGGGGTGCCGGGCACGGCCGCGGGCGGCGGCGTGCCGGTGGGTGCGGCACCGGTGGGCGCCGCGCTGGTGCCCGGACTGGTCGGGCCGGCACTGGGGGACCCGTTGTCCGGTGTGGGCTGCTGGCCGTCGCCGTCGCCGACCCGGGCTACGCCGGCGATCACCGCCGCCGTGCCCAGCAACACCACGACCACGCCGGCCACCAGCACCGGCACGAGCCGGTTGCGCGGGGGTGCCGGCGCCCGGTGCACGGGCACCGGCAACAGGCGGGACGGCGTGTACGGCTCGACCGGCGTGTACGGCTCCGATGGGTGGTACGGCTCGTCTGCGAGATATCGCTCCGACGGCTCCTCGGTCGGCGCGTCCGGTTGGTGCAGCCGGTAGACGCCCGCGGCCTCTTCGGCGCTTCCGGTGAAGCCGACCACCGACGGCGGCACCGGTGTGCCCGTCGACTGTGGTGTGGGCTCGTCCGACCACTCCGGTGGCCACTGGAAGCCCGCCGATCCGACTGGCTCGTCGGCGGGCACCCGGGGATTCGGCACCGGACCGCCGCCGGCGTGGGCGTCGGGAAACTCGTGACCGTGGCCGAAGCTCGGGTCGGCCGGGGTGCTGTCGGCCACGTCAGCCTCGGGCGGCTCCGGCGCGGCGAGCGGGGGCGCGGACGGGTGGTGGCCGGACCCGGTCGGCCCGTCGTGCGGTGGGTTGCGGGCGGCCGGCACCAGCGGGGCGTCCCGACCGGCGGGTGCGTCGTCGGCGCAGACATGATCGGGGTTGGCCGCCGCCCGGGCCAGGGCCGCGACCTGCTGCGCCAGCGGATCGTCGGCGGGCAGGTGCTGCCGGGACAGCTCGCGGGCCAGCGCCAGGTTGTCGTGCGCCTCGGTGAACTGCCCGCAGTCGCGCTGCATCGCGCCGAGCCGCGCCAGCATCTTGATGCCACTGGGGTGCCCGTCGCCGTACACCTCGCGGTGTAGTTCCCAGGCGTCCTGGAGCCGGTCGCGGGCCACCCTGCACTGGCCGCGGGCGTACTCGACGGTGGCCAGGTCGGCGTGCGCGGCGAGCACCCGCAGTGACTCCGGCCCGTCCTGCGCGGTCAGTTCGATGATGACTTCCTGATAGAGCCGGGCGGCCCGGGAGTGGCTGCCGACCCGGTGCAGCACCGCGGCAAGGGTGGCCGCGGCGGACACGGTGCGCGGGTCGGAGCGGCCGTGCAACCGGGTGGCGGCGGCGTACGTGAAGGCGGCCCACCCTCGCGCGGAGTGTGGCTCACCGAGGGCGATGAGCACCCGCGCCTGGAGGCTTGCCGCCTCGGCCAACTCGGGGGTGGCGTTGGCGGGGCGGGGATCGGCGTCGGTGAGCGCGTCGGCGAGCAGCCGTTGGGCGCCGGCGAGGTCGCCAGCGGACACGAGGTGGTGCGCCTGATCAGTCAGTTCGCCGAAGCCGGAGGGCACGCCCCATCGTGCTCATCCGACGACGGTAAGTACAAGACCCGCGCCGGTGTCGATCGGTCAGGATCTTGTCAGGTGCTCGGCCAGCGTCTCGCTGATCCGGCGCAACTGGTCGACCTGGGCCGGGCTCAGCGCGTCGAACAGGTGGCTGCGTACCCCCTCGACATGGCCGGGGGCGGCGGCGCTGAGGGTGGCGTAGCCGGCGTCGGTGAGCAGCGCGACCTGCCCGCGCCGGTCGGTGGGGCAGTCCTCGCGGCGTACCCACCCGGCCGTCTCCAGTCGGGCCACAGCGTGCGAGAGCCGGCTGCGCGACGATCCGGTCACCTCGGCCAGGTCGCTCATCCGCAGTTGACGGCCCGGCGCCTCGGAGAGCCGGACCAGAATTTCGTAGTACGCGTGCGGCATGCCCGCGTCGCGTTGCAGCTCGCGGTCGAGCGTGTCCATGAGCGCCCGGGAGGCGGCCAGGAACGCCCGCCAGGTGCGCTGCTCGTCAGGGTCCAGCCAGCGGGTCATGACCGTCATCATACCCGTTCTGGTTGAACGTTCAACTAAATCGCGCTAGCCTCGGGCCATGGGTATTCACCGGCTCAACCACGCGGTCCTCTACGTCAGTGACCTCGCCCGCAGCGTCGCGTTCTACAGCGACGTGCTGGGCTTCCGCCCGGTGGCGATGACCCCGGACGGTTTCCGGGGCGCCACCTTCCTCCAGGCCCCCGACTCCACGAACGACCACGACCTCGGCCTGTTCGAGATCGGCGCGGGCGCCGGCCGGTCGACGGCCGGCCGGGCCACCGTCGGGCTCTACCACCTGGCGTGGGAGGTGGACACCCTCGACGAGTTGGCCGCCACCGCCGAGCGGCTCGCCGCCGCCGGGGCGCTTGTCGGCACGTCCGATCACGGCACCACCAAGAGCCTCTACGGGCAGGACCCGGACGGGCTGGAGTTCGAGGTGGTCTGGCTGGTCCCGGCCGACCGGCTCGACGACGCCACACTTGCCGCCCGCAAGAGCATCGGCCGGCTCGACCTGGCCGCCGAGCGGCAGCGCTACGGTGGGCAGACCCGGGGCGGCGTGGGGATCTCCGTCCCAGCCTGACCGGCCGTAGGGTAGAACGGACCGATGCCGACCGACCGGACCACCGTTTTCCTCCGCGAGCTGCTGGTCCGCCAGTTGACGACCTGGCTGCCCGCGGCCCTGCAACGCTCCCGACGGGCCACCATCGCGCTGGCCTGGACCGGCACCGACGGCGGTGGCGCCCAGGCCGCGCTGCGGGTGGTCGCCGCCCACGCCGACCAGGTGCGCGGCAGGCGGGTGACGGTGCTGGTGCTGGCCGACGGCGCGTCCGATCTGCCGACCCGGCTCGGCCCGGTCGAGGCGGAGTTGCCCGCCGAGGTCACCGTGCACCTGCTGCCCGGTGCCCCGCAGCAACTGCCGGTCGCGGTGAAGGCGGCCGGGGCGGCGGGCTCACCCCTGTTCACGTTCCTGGACCTGCCCGACGCCGTGACCCCGCAGTTGCTCGCTGCCGCCGCCAACGGCCGCGCCGGCGAGGTGCTGCTGCACACCGGCAGCAGTGCCCGCGATGCTCTAGGCGCCGCCGGATTCCCGCTTGTCGCCGAGGTGACGCATGTGTTCGGGGCCGATGACGCGGCGGGCGTGATCGCGTTCGGCAGCCGCTCGGACCGGAGTCTGGAGGCGGTCCGTGACGCCCTCTGGGCCGTCGGCGCGGACCTCGACGTGCGCTACCGCAACCCGGCCGACCCGGCGGGCGAGACGGTCGACGTGACAGGCGACCCCGACCTCGCGCCGCTGACCCGCGAGTTGCTTGCCGAGCTGCGCCGAAACGGACCGCGCCCCGTCACGGAGCTACGCCGGCACACACTAACCGCGACGGTCTACCGAGCCGCCGACACCAACCAGGCGCTACAAGACCTGCTAAGTGCCGGCGCCCTACAACGCGACCGCGAGTCGGGCCGCCTAGCCGGCGACGAAAAAATAACCCTGCCCCGCTAGAACCCCGAACCCCCGAACCCCCGAACCCCAAACCCCGAACCCCCGCGCGATCTTGCACTTTGTGTCGCGGCATAAGGCGTAATCCGCGCAAAGCGGCGACCGAAAGTGCAAGATCGCGGGGGGAGTGGGGGTTGGGGGAGTGGGTTCTTACGACCGGGACTTGTCCTGCTTCCAGGACAGTGGACCCGGCAGGTCGACCCGGTGCGCCTTGGCCCGCGAGTTCCAGGACCAGCGGCCGATCTTGATGCTCCACGAGGAGAAGCCGTTCTCGGTGAAGTTCAGGATGATCGGACCGTACTTCTTGCGCTTGCGAAACATGAGGCCCATCGGAGAGCTCCCCTCGTCACCGTTCCCTGCCGTGTCGAGATCGAACATTCCCGAACCGATGAATTCCGAAACCCTCTCAACGTCCGGGGTGGACGGTGCTGCGGCGGCGCATCTTCGCCGCGTACCCGGATTGGACGCCGGGGCCGTTCGGCGTGCCGCTGCTGGGCGGTGTCCTGGCCCGGCTGCTCTGCCGGGTGGTGCACCGCGTCCCCGCCGGTGACCACACGCTTGTGATCGCCGAACCGCTCGCCCTCGGCGACGGCGGGGACGGCGCGCCGCTTGTGCACCACCAGGGCGGCTACACCACCGCGGTCCCGCCGGTGCTGGCGTGAGCCTGCCCGCCTACCCGACGGGACTGCACGGCCATCGTGGAGTTTAGGGCTGCCGCCGTCTGACGTCAGCGCGGCTCCCAGGCATCGGGCAGGGCTGTGAGTTTGCGGACGTGGGCGGGCAGCCGACCGCTGACGATCTCGGCGAGGCTCACCTCGTCGACCACCCGCCGGACGGCGGCGCGCACCGCCACCCACAGGCCGGGCAGGTTCTCCGCCGAGCCCTCGTACCGGGTCTCCTCCGGCCGCAGCCCGCGTACCCCCGCGAGGGGGCCCTCCACGGCGCGCAGCACCGCGCCGACTGTCACCTCGCGCGGCGGACGTGCCAGGGTGTAGCCGCCCTCGGCGCCGCGCTGGGCGCGGACGATGCCGGCCCGACGCAGATCCGCCAGGACGGCCTCCAGGAACTTGCGGGGCATGTCCTGCTCGGCGGCGATGGCCTGGGTGGACAGCAGCGAAGGGTACGCGGTGGCGAGGCTCAGCGCCGCCCGTACCGCGTAGTCGCCACGCGCGGAGATCTGCACCCCGTCATCATGCCCGCCCGGTGGTGCCGCCACCCGGCCCGGTGGGCGACCAGAGCCGCGCGGATTGTCCACCGTTTGCCGGTTCGGCGCGGGCGCCGGTGCGGAACCACCCACCGTTGGCGCCCGACGGGTCGGCCGGCGGTCGGGGCCGTACGATCCGGCCGGCCGCCGACTGGTCGCGGGCTGCCCGGAATGCGCCCGGACTCGTCCCGGTTTCCCGGGTGAAGAAGCGGCCGAAGTTGGTGGGCTCCGAGAAGCCGAGCTGACGGCCGATCTGGGCGATCGGCTCGTCGGTCGCCGCGAGCAGGCGGGCGGCCTGCAACGCGACCCGCTCGTCGATTACCTGTTTGGCGCTGCGTCCGGTGATGGCAAGGCAGGCCCGGGTCAGGGTACGCACCGAGCAGCCGAGCGCGACGGCGTAGTCCTCGACCCGCCGGGTGCCCTGGTAACGGTGCTCCACCTCCCGGCGGAACCGTTGGAACGTCTCCACCTCGGGTCGCGGGGGTGACCGGTCCACGCCGGGCAGGGCCAGCCGCAGCAGCAGCACGGCGAGCTGGTGGCGCAGCAGCGCTCGGGCGGCGGCCGTGCCGTCGCCGTGCCGCTGACAGTCCACGGCCAACTGGCTCACCTCGCTGATCACCGCGTCCTCGTCCTCGCCGGCCAGTTGCCGCCACGACGGTGGCGCGTCGGGGTCGACGGCGAGACCGCGCAGCGCCGCCGGGTCCCAGGCGACCACCGTGCCGTCGAACTGCGGCCCGGGACAGCGCAGCACCTGACCGGCGTTGACCCGCAGCAACGTGCCGGGTCGGCAGGGCAGCAGGTGGAAGTCGAGCTCGGCGTCGCCGTGCCCCCGGGTGGTGAGGATCAGCAACTCGGGCCCGACGATCACGGGCCGATGCCAGCCCGGATCGCCGGCGAGGTCGGCCAACGCGAACGTGGAAATCTCGTCGGCTACGGGTGACGCCGTTCCGAGTGATGGCGCGGGGGAGGGATCGGTAGAGACCATCGCCTGCGACGGTAGCCCGAACCGCAGGTCATTGCATCCCGGTCGGCGTGTACGGCGTCCCGGGCGCGCGTCCCGGGCTTGTCCGGTTCCCGGAGACCGGGCTACGTTACCCGGCGGTAGTGCCGTCCGGGCCGCGGTCCGCCCGGCGCCCCGCCGGCCGTCCAACCGGTCGGCGACCGCCGACACGCGATGGGATGGGCATGACGCAGCTGTTCTCGGTCGAAGGCAAGACGGTTCTGGTCACCGGCGGGTCGCGGGGGATCGGCCTGATGATCGCCCAGGGTTTCGTCCGGGCCGGCGCACAGGTGGTCATCTCCTCCCGCAAGGCCGAGGTCTGCGAGGCGGTCGCCAAGGAACTCTCCGCCGAGGGTCGCTGCGAGGCCATCCCCGCCGACCTGGGCAGCGACGCTGGTGCCGAGGCCCTCGCCGCCGCCGTACGGGAACGCTTCGACCGCCTCGACGTGCTTGTCAACAACGCCGGCGCCACCTGGGGCGCGCCGCTGGAGAACTACCCAGAGGCCGCGTTCGACAAGCTCTGGGCGGTAAACGTCAAGGCCGTCTTCCGGCTCACCACCGCGCTGCTGCCGGCGCTGCGCGCCGCAGCCAGCGCCGACGACCCCGCCCGGGTGATCAACATCGGGTCCATCGACGGCGTCCGCGTGCCGTGGATGGAGGTGTACGCCTACTCGGCCACAAAAGCGGCGGTGCACATGCTCACCCGCAGCCTCGCCCACCAACTGGCCGGCGAGCAGATCACCGTCAACGCGATCGCGCCCGGCCCGTTCGAGAGCAAGATGATGGCGTTTGCCCTGGACGATCCGGCGAGCCGGGCCAGCATCGAGCAGCAGGTGCCCCTGGGCCGCATCGGCCGCCCCGACGACATGGCCGGCACGGCGATCTACCTCTCCTCGCGGGCCGGCGCGTACCTCACAGGCGCGGTCATCCCCGTCGACGGCGGCATCACCACCCACGGCTGAGCACCGGCCGACCCAGGGGCGGGCGAACACGCGTACACCCTGGGTGTGCCGGGGCCGCGCGGACTCGGCAGATCCGCGCGGCCCCGTCTGGCCGGTGTTGCCCGTTTCGGGCGGTGGTCAGCGACCGGCGAGCAGCCGGTTCACCGCCGTGTCGACGTCCAGGTGCTCAGCCTCCCGGCCGCGCGGGACGACGACGTAGGTCCGTCGAAGGAAACGCACCAGAACGCTGCGCGGCACCTCGAAGAGGGCGTTGCCGTCCGGTGACGAGAGGGCCAGCGCGACGAAGTCGCCGCGCGGGGTGGCCCACGGCCAGACCCGCACATCGCCGATCCCGGCTGGCTCGTCCAGGCCGGTGACCAGCAGTTCGCGGGCGAAGGACCAGCTCACCGCCTCGCCGCCGGCAGATTCGGCGTGGAACAGGACATGGACCGCATACGGGTCAGCAGGGTCGTAACGCAGACTGGCACGCACCGGCAAGGCGGTGGCGTCAGGTGCGACGAGCCTTAGCGACGTCTCGACCTCTACGGTCGTCGGTCGGATGACACTCATGGACGTTCTCCCCCCGGCACCGCTGCGGAACGCGCGTGTCCCGCTTTTCCCATACTCAGGTGCTATTCCTGGCTACGCTCCGCCATACGCTGACTTCACCCAGTGGTGGGAAGGGGGACGGAAAGGCCGCGTGAATGTGAGGATTCATGTAGGATTTCCGGTTCTGCCCAGTGCGTGATCCCGCCCGGCATCGGGTGGTTCAGTCGTCGACTTACTCCGGTAACGTCCAGTCGGCCGTTGCAGTGACGGGCCCGAGCGACACTGGGGGGTGAAATGCTCACGAACCGATCCTCAGTGGATCCGGCGGCCGTGCCCGGTCCGCCGAACGTCGCGGTCCGATCAGCCGAAAAGCGGGGGTGTGAAGTGTCGATGGAGCAGCCGGATCGGCCCGGTCGGACGCCGTCCGACGCTGGACGCCCCAGCCCTGGCCATGGGGTCCTCGTGGTGGCCGACCGACCGCGACGCCCCCGTTGGCGGCAGCGCATCTCCACCACCCTCGACCTGATCCGCGCCAACCCCACCGGCCGCATCACCCTCAAGGTCGTCATTGCGATCGTCGGTGCGCTGGTGGTGACCCTCGGCATCGCACTCATCCCGCTGCCAGGGCCCGGCTGGCTGCTGGTCATCGCCGGGCTCGGCATCTGGGCCGTCGAGTACCACTGGGCCCGCCGGCTGCTCGACTTCACCCGCCGACACGTGTACGCGTGGACCAACTGGGCCAAACGACAGTCCCTGCCGCTGCGCTTCGTGCTCGGCTCCGTGGGGCTGCTCTTCGTGGGAACTGTGGTCTGGCTCTCCCTCAAGTACAGCTTCGACATCGACCTGGTCGCCATCGCGCTGGACTACCTCGGGGCGCGCTGACCCCGGATTTCCGGTCCGGCTCCACGATCGGGTAGAGTCAACGGCGCTGAGGGCGATTAGCTCAGTGGGAGAGCGCTTCGTTCACACCGAAGAGGTCGCTGGTTCGATACCAGCATCGCCCACTCTCAGTTTGCACAGGTCAAAGGTCATTCCCATTCATTGGGGGTGGCCTTTTTGCTGCCTGTACAGCAGCTAAGTACAGCAACCGGGGGTCGTTGGGTCTGTGTGTGGCGCTGCCGGGAGGGCGGTGAACGTGACGGACGTGCTGAAGGTTCAAGAGCTTCGCCGGGTGTGCGGCGTGCTGCTGGACGTGGTGGAGGAGCGGTTCGGCGCGGAGATCGATCTTTCGGGCGTTGGTGTCGATCTCTACTGGAACGTCGACCTGGGGACCGCGTTCGAGCTGAGGGACGATCCTGAATCGGGGATCGACGTCGGGCAGAGTAGTGACGACGTGGCAGAGCTACATGCACTGCTGCGCCGTCCGGCAGACGACGTGCCGGTGCTCTGGCACGACCTGCAACACCTCGCCGGTGTTCTGAGGCTGCTGGCCTATCTCGACCTGCCAGCCGTCAATGCTAGCGAGAGCTGAAGGAGCACCAGTGTCACCGCTGCCGGGCCTGGCCGACTGGTGTGTCAGCAGCCGAGAGAATCACCGAGCCGCTTGAGGGCGTCGCGGGTCGCCTTCGACGAGACCTGGGTGTAGATCTCCATCGTCACCGAGAAGCGGGCGTGCCGGAGCACCTGCATGGCGACTCGGGGGTGGACGTCCAGGTCTGCCAGCAGCGTGGCGCAGGTGCGGCGTGCGTCGTGGACGGTGATAGGGCGGACCTTTGCTTTGTCGCACCGGGCTTGCCAGGAGCGCTGGAAGTTGCGCGGCTCGATGGGTGTGCCATAGCGCGTGGTGAATATCAGGTCGTTCTCGTGCCATGCGTTGCCTGCGGATGCTTCTGTCTCTTTGCGTTGATCGCTCCGCAGCTTTAGTGCGGTCAGGCAGATGTCGGGAAGGGGGAGTGTGGCGTCGGATGCCTGGGTCTTGGTGTCGCGGTGCAGGAGCTGCAACTTGATCCACTTGTCGTGCACTGCTTCGCGGGTCTTGCCGTAGACGTACTTCCGAATGCGCCTGCCGTCCGGCTTGGTGACCCAGAGGTAGGCGGCGAAGCCGTTGCGGTAGGGGAAGATGGAGCCTTCGCCGTTGGCTCGTGTGCGTCCGGGCATCAGGCGGCCCCCTGGCGCTCGACCTGTTCGCGGATGTAGTCGTCGACCCACTCCGGGAGGATGCGGCGGTACTTGCCGTCCTTGATAGAGCGCAGCTCGCGGGTAGCGATCTTCATCTTGACTTTGGAGATGCCGAAGCCGAGAAGGACGGCGACCTCGGCAGGGGAGTACCAGCGGGGGCGGAGGTCGTGGTTCATGCTGCGGCTCCGGTGAGCCAGGCTTCGTGGGCGAGTTCTTCCCGGCCGATGCGTCTGCTCTCGCGTCGCTGACTTGCGGCGGTGTTGGCGAGCAGGGCGTCACCTTCGGTGAGCCAGCCGGACCCGCTGTAGGTGAGGGTGCCGACGGTGATCGTGTCTGGCGGGTCGTCGTCCTCTTCGCGCCGGTAGGTGGCGCGGGTGTCGCGGAGCATGCCGAAGGTGACGGAGTAGCGGCGGGCCTTGGTGAGGAAGTGGCCGCCAAAGCCGAGCATGTGCGCCCAGCGGCGCAGTCTGGCGTAGGCGTTCGGTCGGGCGTCAAGGCTGCCTTGACGGTGGTCCGCCGTTGTGGCGCCGCTGGCGGTGTCGGTGCCGGTGGGCCTGCCGAGGTGCCAGCAGGCGTCGATGAGGCGGGCGAGATGGTCGCCTTCCGGATCGGCGTAGTCGTCGACGGTGGCAGGGGTGAGTCGGGTGGATTGATGGCCGGTGGCTTCGGTGGCCTTGGTGGCGTACTTGGCCAGGTAGGCGGCCACCTTGCCGTCGCTGCTGTTGATACGTCGGACGTCGACCTGCTCGCCCCAGGCGATCAGCCACCCGTCGGGCTGGTCGGGGTGCGGTGGAGTGGTGACGGTGATCTGCCGGGCGGCGGCGTGGACGGCCGGCGTCGAAGTCCTCGATGGTGATGGCGGCCGGCGGCGAAACAAGTGCATCCGGGTCAGGGCCAACACCGTCGAGGCGCAGCAGGGCGTGGAGGTGCACGGCGGCCCTTCTCTGCATCTCGGCGACCTTGCCGTGCGACACCCGCACCGGCGACAACCGGCGCACATTGCCGGAACCGGTGACGACCTGGACGAAGGGGATGCCGCGTCGGCGGCAGAGGGCGGCGAGGTGCCGTTCGATGGCCTGCTTGGTGCGGCGCCACAGCTCGCCGGAGAAGTAGTTCCAGACGATTTGGTGGCCGTGGTCGTAGCAGTCCAGGCACACCGGCTGACCGAGCTGCGGATCGTCGGTGTCGTGGCGGGCGAAGCACGCCGCGGGCTGTCCGTGCTGGCAGGTGCCGGCGGCACTTCGGGCGTGGCAGGGAGCGGGCCGGCAGTCGCAGCGCTGCTGGGTAGTGCAGGTGTGGCGGGCGACGTGCCGGTGGTGAACCGCGCCGAAGGATGGAGCGGTGAAGGTGGCAAAGACGACCGGGTGTCGACCGACCGAGTCGGGTACACCCTTGCCGCCGGTCAGACCGCAGCGGACGACCTGGTAGGCGTCCCCGGCGTAGACCCAGGCGCAGTCTCGGCACTGCGATTCGCGGCGGTTGCGCACGCCTTGTACAGCGCTTGGTCGGGCAGCTCGTCTGTGCGGAGTTGGCCGGTGATGCGGCCGGTGGTCGTTTCGACGGCAGCGATGGTGCCGGTGAGGCGGATTGGCCGGGCACAGCCGCCCGCAGCGGCGGTGTGCTCAAGCCAGCCGGAGAACTCCGGCGTGGCAGCGCGGTGCAGGGCTTGGGCGTTCCGGCCGACCGCGGGGTCGGGCCGGTACAGGGTGAGCGGGGTGGACACGGTCTTCTCCTCTGGGGGTGGCAGGGACAAGAGACGAAGCACCACCAGCCGTGGACGTTGGTCCTCTGGTGGTGTTCGTCGTGTCTCCTGGCACCGCCGGGAGGGCGGCTGACGCCGGAGGGCGGGTTCGTGGTGGTGCCACGTCCCGCCGATTGTCGTGTCCTCTCGCGCTCGTCGAGCTGATGACGAAGGCCGGCGCAGGTGGGGAGCCCGGGATGTCGGCACCCGAGCGGTCGCCGCAAGCTGTCCCCACCCGTGTGGGTGTGCGAATCCGGGCCATCGTGGACGGCGGTGAAGCCGTGCTGGGCCGTTCAGCGGATTCGGAGAACCGGCGCGGTGGCCGGTGCGATCGGGAGCCGGCGGGACGTGACCCGCATCGGCGGCAGGAAGGCCGCTCGGCATCTCCGAAGTCGAGTCCAGCGATCCGTCAGGAAGGCCGCACTGGCGTGCTCGACGAGCGCCAGAGTAGCACCGCGTACCGACACGTCAACCCGCCGTGATGTCGCCGGATGGAGGTGGGGCGGCCGGCTGCCAGCGGTGTGGGAGGACTTTCTGTACGTCTATCAAGGCGGCCCTGAACGGGCCGCACGCGCCGCCGCCTGGGCTCGCGTCCGTCGCTGCGCTGGCGCTCCGACTCCGGCCACGCAACACGCCCGGCGGCTGGCGCGGAGAGCGGAAAGCCCGGAGGGGCCGCCGCAGACGGAGTGGCGAAGAGAGTGGTGGAGGTCCGTCGCCGGCAGCCGGCCGCGCCGCGCCCGAACAGCGCGGCGCAGGGAGGGCGCGTGCCGGGTCCGCGCGGCAAGCCCCAAGCATGGGGGCGGTGTCCGCGAGGCGGCATGCCGGTCGCCCAGGAGCCGGCTCCGCAGTCGCTCAGGGTCAGGTCAACCGCTTACCTGGGAGGGGGAGGGGTGGCCGCCGGTGGCCAGCTCCGCGCCCGGGAGCCGGGTCCGTGCCGAACGAGGTTAGGTCAACTGCGCCACTGTGGCGGTGTCCGCCGGGGCGCGGTCCGTGACACGAGAGCCGACACCGACGCAGGCTGTTTCGGCAGCGTCCGTACGTGCGTCAAGGTCCGCTTGACGTGCCGCCGGCCGGATTCAGTTGAAGGGCAGGTCTGGCGAGAGGGATCGATACCAGAGGCAGGGAGCGCAGCACAGGAGAACAACGAGTGCCACGATGGCGACCAGAGCGATGCCGCTGAGGCTGCCGATCGCCAACAGGCTCGTGAACGCGTTCCGTGTGTCGCCCGCTTCATCTTCGGCTCTGGCCATGACACTCCCGTGATTAGCAGGACTGGTTGATCAATATTCTGCCGAAGGCGGCCTCGGCGGCGTGCAGGGGGTCTGGCGCTCCGGCTTATCGAGCATGGCCGTGGGCGACCAACTGAGTGACTATCTGGGTGACGATCGCGACGGACGCCGGTGGACGAGGACGTACGGCGGGGGACCGCCACAGGAGATGGGAGCATGTGAAGCAGCAGGTGGCGGGGCCGGGTTGGTTGCCTGGGGGTCAAGGGGTCGCTGTTGACGTCTATAGGAGCAGCGGGATAGCAGGCGAGCCGTGTGTTGGCTAGAGGCCGCGCAGGGCCTCGTAAAGGTCGTCGCCGTAGTACGCCCAATAGGACAGAGAACCGCACGCCAGCCGCGTTGGCGAGCTGGCGGCGGTAGCGGGGTTGCGGTTAGGACGCCTCCGGCGGGGGCGCTCCGGCTCCAGGATGGCCGGGGCTCCGTCGGCGGCTCACGGTTCGTGGGTGGTTGCGGTGAGCCATCCCGCCTGCCATCGACCCGGGCGAGCCGAGCAGACCGCCACCCGACCCGCCAGCGTCCGAACTTGCGTCAAGGTCCGCTTGACGTGGCGGGCCGGGCGGCGGCCCGCTCCCCGGGAGGGCCGGTCGATGGCAGACAGTGATCAGCTCTTCGGTTGCGCTGTGATCTCTGCCAGTATCGATCGAATGACGGTCGGGGAGCCACTACGGACGACGGATCCAGTGGCGGTGTCCCGCCCAGCCCTGGACCGACTGGGGGCCCGTTATTGGCGGTTATGGTCGTCATCGGCAGTCTCGAATCTCGCCGACGGGATCGTGAAGCTCGGTCTGCCGTTGGTCGCCATCGGCTACGCCAGCTCGCCGGCGTTGATTGCCGGGGTGGCGGTTGCGTTCAGCCTGCCGTGGTTGTTGTTCGCGCTGCCGGCCGGCGCGCTCGTCGATCGGCTCGACCGACGCCGGGTGATGCTCGCCGCGAACTCCCTGCGCGCGGCCCTGGTTGGCGCGCTGGCGCTGGTCGTGGCGCTCGACGCCGGCTCGATTTGGCTGCTCTATGTGGCGGCGTTCAGTGCGGGTGTCGCCGAGACCCTGTACGACACCTCGGCTCAGTCGATTCTGCCGCAGCTCGTCCCGCGCGAATTGCTGCCTCGAGCTAACGGGTGGCTGAACGCCGCCGAGCGGACCGCAAACCAGTTCATCGGCCCGCCGCTGGCCGGCTTTCTGGTGGCCGGGGGCGCGGCCGTAGGGCTGGCCGGGCCGGCGGGGCTCTGGGCGGTCGCGGTCGGGGCGCTCTTCCTGGTGGGTGGCCGGTTCCGAGTCGAACGGGAGAGCCGTACCAGCCTGCGCGCCGACATCGCCGAGGGGCTGCGCTTCCTCTGGCACCACCGGCTGCTGCGCACCCTGGCCGTGATGGTGGGCGGAAGCAACTTCACCACGAGCGCGATCTTCGCGGTGCTGGTGCTCTACGCGGTTGGCCCGGGCTCCGCGATCGGGCTCACCGAGCCGGGGTACGGGCTCCTGCTGACTGCCCTCGCCGCCGGCATCGTGCTCGGGTCGCTGGTCGCCGCGCGGATCGAGAGCTGGATCGGCCAGGCCCGCGCGCTCGGGGTGTCTGTGGTCGCCTGCGCGGGGATTGTCGGCGTACCGGCGGTGAGCGCCAACCCGTTCGTGATCGGCGCGGTCTTCTTCGTCGGCGGGATCCTGCTCGCCACCTGGGACGTGATCACGGTGTCGCTGCGCCAGCGGGTTACCCCGGACCGTCTCCTCGGCCGAGTGAACAGTGGCTACCGGCTGCTCGCCTGGGGCAGTCTGCCGCTAGGCGCCGCCGCCGGTGGCCTGCTGGCCGAATTGTTCGGCCTCCGCATGGTCTTCGCAATCATGGGTGCTCTGGCGCTCACCCTGCTGGCCGGAATGCTTTGGGTTACCGATAGCGCCATCCACGCCGCCGAACGCGAAGCCGCCAGCTGACCGCTCGCATGCCGGATGATGTGGTGGGCCGGCAGTCGGCCGGGTTGAGTGGGGGGTCAGGGAGTCTCCCGGGGCACATACGGGGCACAAGGCAGCGTGAAACGTCGGCAACCAACCGTCAACGACGTGAACCTAGGAGCAAGCGTGGCCGGCGTGCCGACCAGGTCGCCGCAGGTCACGAACGTGGCCGACGAAGTTCCGCTTCAACGTCTATCCGGCGGACCGGCTGCTCGACCGGCTGGTCTGCCCCGCCGCACTGATGGCTGAGTCAGGCATGCTCGGCGGGATCGCTCTGCTTCACCTCCTCGGCTGGCAGCGTCAAGCCAGCTTCGTGCCAGTGACGAATAAGCCTGACCCACCATTCGGGGTGTTCGTACGCGACATGGCGTAGCACTGGACTGTGCTCATGGAGAAAGGTTGCGAAATCATGCCAGCCCTCGTACTCCTTAACCGGGGGCATCAGATCCACAACCATGAGGCCGTAATCGAGCACGTCCCCAAAGACTTCCGCCAATAGCAGCAGTCGGGTACCTTCTTCAGAACTAGAATCAGGTGGCACCTTGTTGGAATAAAAGTATGGGCGAAAGCTTGGATTTTCGATGAGAATATTCTGGAGTTGGTGAAGGCGTTCAAGCCCGTTGTACATGGCACCCAAAGCGGCCATGCCGTTGCTAATTTTCGTTTGCTTCGTCAGTTGGCGTGTCTGAAACGCTACGAAGCCCAGCGATGCGATGATGCCTAAGGATGCTATGACGTCAGCTACGGCAGAGATCACGTGCCCTCCTTTTCGCCCAGTAGTTGCGAGGATAGGGCTGCTGCGCTACTAATCTGGACGATCCCGTCTGCGGTGACGAGTAGACCGCGCAGATCCCCGCTCGACCTGGTCTCACGCCCCCTTCGACCTGAGCGCGACGGCTCCGGGTGACTATCTGGGTGACGACGGGTACGAACGGCGGCGGACGTCCACGGACCAAGACGGAAGGTCGTAGCAGCTAGAGCCCCATCGGGAGGCAGGTCAGCGAACCGGGTTGGTTGCCTGGGGCTCAAGGAGTCGGCGGCTCTTGTGATGAGTCGCACCTAGCCATCCGTGGGAAAGCCCGCCGCCGGCTGGCTCGGTAGCTAGGAAGGGGTGTCGGCCCCTTGTAACTCAGAACGCATTTGAGCAGCGATGAGTTCAAGTCGCGCTGGCTCCCCCAGTATTCTGGCCACACGCTCAAGTGAATGGGCTGTACCGACAAGATTGTGTATCTCGGGTGATCCGAAGGCTGTGAGTTGAGCCAGCGCTGCTGAGAGAGTAGCCCTTTGCTCGACCTTGAGCACGGCAGCGCCTCCAAGCTTGCCCGCCTTAAGGTTGAGAGCCGCATCAAGGCCTATTTCTGAGGTCAACGTCATCCATTTGAGGTATGCTTCCGCCCTCTTCTCCCACGAGCGCTTCTCCTTGTCGGCATCGCGCTGAAACAGCAACTGAGTGACGAGGCTCTTGGCGCTACGTCGCACGCTGTACCAGGCCATGCTGGTCGAAAGCAGCGCGGACAGGACGGCCACACCTGTCGAGAGCAACGCGGCGGTGCCAGGCGTAAACCTCACTGCGGAAGGCTACCGAATGAGTTGGGGTCGAGGGCGACCGTAGGTCAGATCGCCGACAGCGAGCAGAAGCATGGCAAAGCGGCGCTTCCCTAAGGGACGTCTCGTAACCCCGGTGTCTGTCTAGTCAGGACGGTCGGTCAGGATCCCTGGGTGCAGGTGATCACCGCAGCCAACCCTGACTGG
>NZ_JBIAZG010000015.1:0-143770 GCF_042898885.1 Micromonospora sp. NPDC000316 | reverse complement strand
AGTTCGGTCCGCTACGCACCTTCACCATGGCGAACTCGAACCATCCCAACCACACCATCCTGGCCCGTCAGATGCAGAAATACCTGCGCTGGCGTAACGCCAACGCCCGTCACCCCGACGTCCTGGCCGCCCAACGCCGAGAACGCGCCCGCGTCCGCAGCGAACGCCAACACCGCTGGGGCCGACCCCGCACCAACGCCGCCTGACGACTCAGACCCGGTGAACGTTCATGGACGCCGCACTAGCGACCCGGGCACGGCGAAGGTCTTCGTGAACGGCGTGCTGGGGCTGCCGCCGGCAGCGACAGACACCGGGCCGGCGCTGATCACGACACGTCCGTTCCTGGAGGCGCTTGTCCGACGGCGGACCCTCGCCGTCGACAACATCCGCATGGTGTACGGCAGGGCGGACGGCCTGACCGTCGACGAGCGGCGCGTCACCGGCGCCCGGTACGTGCCCGAGGGCGGCACCGATCCGGTGGTCGAGACGGCGGACCTGGTGGTCGACGCGATGGGACGGTCGAGCCGGCTGAGCTACTGGCTGGCCGAGCACGGGTGGCCCCGTCCGCCCATGCGACGAATGCCGATCAAGCTGAACTACGCGACGGCGCTCTACAAGCGCGACGAGTTGGTCAGCGACGCCTGGGTGGCGGTCTTCCACACCATGGCCGGCAAGGGTCGTACCGCCCGGATCGGCGGGATCAACTCGGTCGAGGGCGACCGCTGGATCATGTTGGTGGCCGGCTACGACGACGATCGGCCCAGCCGCGACATCGCGGACTTCACCGCACGCTGTCGAGCGCACTATCCGCAGATGTTCGGTGACATCGCCGAGCACGGGGAGATGCTGGGCGGGGTGGTCACCTACCACCAGGCGGACAGCCGCCGCCGCGACTTCCACAAGCTCGACCGCCTGCCCGCCGGGTTGGTCGCCGCCGGAGACGCCGTCGCGTCCTTCAACCCTGTGTACGGCCAGGGCATGACTTCCGCGACGCTGCACGCTTCCTGCCTGTCGGCGTACCTGCGGTCCGGCCCGAAGCCACACGACGAGCCTGCCCGGACGTATTTCGATCAGGTCCGGGTGGTCGTCGACGCCGCCTGGCGCATCTCCACCACCGCCGACATCGAGCTGCCGCACGTCGACGGGCCGTACCCGCCCGGCTACAAGGTCACCAAGTGGTTCGGTGACCTGATCTTCCGAGCGTCGCTCACCGACCCGGTGCTCAACGCCCGGCTGGGCAGGGTCACCACAATGCTCGAGCACCCGGCGACTCTGAGTCGCCCCGGGACCCTGCTCCGGGCGCTGCGGCTCAGCCTGTTCGCTCGCCACACGCCCTATCGCGCTTCGCGATAAGCGAACCGCCATTTCTGCGTGTTCAACCCGAAGCAGACGTTCAACCAGAAGTAGCTCGGCCCGCAACCGGGGCTGCCGCACCAGCCGGACGATTCGCAGCGAAAGCCGTCGCAGCCGGGCAAGATGGTCAACCGGGGATAGGGGCGTGGCGACGAACCCGGGGGACCAGGCGTGCGCGGAACCAGCCTCCTGGGCCGGCTCCGGCGCCGCGACCCGGGGGACGCCGTCCTGCGGCGCGCCGTACGGCTGACCCTCGTCGCGTCGGTGGTCTTCTACGCCGGCCGCTACGGGGCGGGCAGTTCGGTGCTGGCCACGTACGCGCTGTTCGGCACGGTCGCCGCCGGGTCGTTCGCGCAGCTGCCCGGTCCGGCGCCGCAACGGGCGCGGATCCTCATCGCGTCGCTGCCTGCGGTGTGGGCGCTGATCGCCGTGGGCACGCTGCTGGCGTGGAGCACCTGGGCGGCGGCGGCCGGGATGCTCGTCATCGGATTCGCCGTGACGTTCGCCGGGGTCGGCAACCCGCGCATCGTCGGGCTGGGCAGCGCGTTGCAACTCGTCTACATCCTGGCGTCGTTTCCGCCGTACCAGCCGGGCAGCCTGCCGGAGCGGCTGGGCGGGGTCACGCTCGCCATCGTGCTGCTCGCCGTGGCCGAGGTGCTCCTCTGGCCCGATCCGGTGCCGATCTCCTACCGGCAACGACTCGCCGACGCGGCGGACGGCGTCGCGGCGTTCCTCGACGCCACGGCCGACGCGCTCACCGACCCGGACGCCGATCGCGATGCCCGGGACAGGCGGCGTGAGCGGGCATCCGATGCGGTGGCCGCGCTCGCGTTGAGCCGGACGACCCCGGCGTGGGCGCCGACCGCGGCCAGCGCCCGCCACCGGGCCCTGCGGATCTGCGCGGCAGCACTACGGGAGGCACTCGTCGAGGTGAACCGGCTGGCGTCGGACGCCCCAGCGGAACCGATCCGGGACCTGGCGGCGGCGTGGCTGCTGCGCTCGTGCGCCGACACGACACGTGCCGCCGGCCGTAGCCTGCCTCCGGGTGCGCCGCCTGTCGACCTCGGCGCTCTGAACGCCGCGATCGGTCGCGCCGAGACGGCGTACCCCTCGGGACAGGATGCCGGCGGCGTGCCGGACGTACCCCGGATGGGCCGGGACGCGACGGCGCTGGCCCTGGCCGACCAGGTCCGGGTGCTCGCCGTCGGCGCCCGCGTGGCCAACGGGGTACGGCCCGACGCCGACGACGACTACTCGGGGCTGTTCGAGTACGCGCGGCACGGCCCGTCGACGCTGTACTGGCGGCAGCTCCGCTCGCACCTGGCGCCGCGCTCCGCCCAACTGCAGAGTTCGTTGCGGCTGGCCGTGGCGCTCGCCATCGCGCGGGTGGTCGCCGGGGTGTTGCAGCTGACCCACGGCTTCTGGGTGCTGCTGGCCACCCTCACGGTCCTGCGCACCTCGGCCTCGGACACCCGCACAGCGCTGCGGCCCGCCGTGCTGGGCACGATCGCCGGTGCCGCCGTCAGTGGTGTGGTGATGCTCGTCGTCGACGCCCCGATCGTCTACGCCGTCGTCTTGCCGGTCACCCTCCTGCTGGCCCTGGGCGTCGGTCGGCTGCTCGGCCCGGTGTGGCAGCAGGCGCTGTTCACCGTGCTGCTGACCGTCGTCTTCGCCCAGCTCAGCCCGGAAGGATGGCGGCTCGCCGAAGCCCGTCTGGTCGATGTCGTGCTCGGCGCGGTGATCGGCGTCCTCGCCGGGGTGGCGATATGGCCGCGCGGCGCGGGCCGCGACCTGCGGCCCAACGCCGCCGACTACCTCACGGCAAGCGCGGACGCGATCGACGAGACGGTCCGTGCGCTGCTGGGGGACGCCCCGCCCGACCGGGCCCTCGACCGGGTCCGGCAGCGGATGGTCCTCGTCGACTCGTCCTACTGCCAGTACCACTCCGAACGACACGACGCGGTGAACCAGGGGGTCGACTGGGACGCCGTCCTGGGCACCGGCGAACACGTGGTGCTCGGCGCCGAGTCGCTGCTGCGCCGCAACCCGCCCGGCTGCCTCGCGGGTTGGCCGGCTGCGGCGGGGTTGCTGCGGGCCTCGGCAGGTCAACTGCGATCGGCGTACGACGCTCTCGCCGCCGACATCGCGCAGGGCCGGACATCGGACGGGGCGGCTGTCTCGCCTTCCCGCGTCGACGAACTGGACCGGATCCTTCCCCTCGCCAACGGGGCCGACAGTCAGTCGGTCCGGCATCTGGTGGAGGTCGACAGGTGGCTCGCCGGCCTCGCCGCCGCGCTCGCTCGGATCCGCCCACCGACGGACGGCGAGCCGGGCAGTCATGCCGGGAAGCATGGGCACGGTGATCACTGAGGCTTCCCGCCGGAGGCGCCCGAAGCCCTAGCCGGCTCCGCAGGCCGCCGGGCGTCAATTGGTCGTGCCCCCGCCGGCCCGATCCGCCTAGCGTCGGTTGCGTGGACATCGAGCAGGCACAGAAGCTCTGGCAGCCGAAGCCCGGCTGGTTGAACACCGCCTCCTACGGGCTGCCGCCCGAGCCGACCTGGACAGCGGTGCAGGAGGCCATGACCGGCTGGCGAGCCGGCAGCACGTCGTGGGAGGGCTGGGGGGAGTCCGTCAACCGCGCGCGGACCGCGTTCGCCGGCCTCATCGGGGTGCCCGGCGCGGACGTGGCGGTCGGCGTGACCGTCTCCCAGATGCTGGCGCCGGTCGCGGCGGCGCTGCCGGCGGGGGCCACAGTGGTGGTGCCGGAGGTCGAGTTCACCTCGAACCTCTTCCCGTGGCTGGTGCAGGAGGAGCGCGGAGTCACCGTCCGCACCGTGCCGGCGGAAGGACTGGCCGAGGCGATCGACGCCGACACCGACCTGGTCGCGTTCAGCCTCGTGCAGTCGGCCGACGGGTCCGTCGCGGCGTACGACGAGATCGTGGCCGCCGCCCGCGCGCACGACGCGCTCGTGGTGGTGGACGCGACCCAGGCGTGCGGGTGGCTGCCGTTCGACGGGAGTCGCGCCGACGTGGTGGTGGTGGGCGGCTACAAGTGGCTGATGAACCCGCGCGGCACCGCGTACGCCTATCTGGCCCCGGCCCTGCGCGACCGGATGCGTCCGGACGCGGCCGGCTGGTACGCGGGCCGCGACCCGCACGCCTCCTACTACGGCCCGCCGCTGCGGCTGGCCGACGACGCCCGTCGGTTCGACATCTCACCGGCCTGGTTCAGTTGGGTCGGCGCGGCCCCGGCACTGGAGGTGGTCGCCGAGATCGGCGTGCCGGCGATCCAGGCGCACGACGTGGCGCTTGCCAACCGCTTCCTGACCGGGCTGGGCCGGCCGCCGGGGGAGAGCGCCATCGTCACCGTGGCCGTGCCCGGCGCGGAGGAGCGTCTCGCGGCGGCCGGCATCCGGGCGGCGGTGCGCGCCGGACGGGTCCGCGCCTCGTTCCACGTCTACTCCACCGAAGCCGACGTGGACGAGGCGCTCACCGCGTTGACGGGGTGACCCCGATCAGGCCAGGTGACCGCCGATCTTCGTGTACCCGCGCAGCAGGTCCCGCGAGATGATCAGGCGCTGCATCTCGTCGGTGCCCTCGAAGATCCGGTACAGGCGGACCTGCCGGTACCAGCGCTCGATGGGCAGCTCACGGGTGTAGCCCATGCCGCCGTGGATCTGGAGCACCCGGTCGACCACCCGGTTGACCATGCCGGCGCCGTAGAGCTTGCCCATCGACGAGGCGTGCCGGGGGTCGAGGCCCTGGTCGACAGTCCACGCCGAGCGCAGCACCAGCCAGCGGGCGGCCTCCAGTTCGGTCTCCGAGTCGGCGATCATCCACTGGATGGCCTGGTTGGTGCCGATCTTCGTGCCGAAGGTCTCCCGCGTGTTGGCGTAGTCGATCGCCATCTGCAGGACCCGCTCGGCGATGCCGATGGCGTGCGACGGGATGGTGTAGCGGCCCTTGCCGATCCACTCCATGCCCAGCGTGAAGCCCTGCCCGATCTCTCCGAGGATGTTGCGGTGCGGCACGCGTACGCCGTCGAAGATCAGCGACGCGGGCCCGCCCTCGCCCATCGTCTGGATGAACTCCGAGCGCCAGCCCATCGCCCGGTCCACAAGGAACGCCGTGGCCCCGCCGTTGCGGGCGCCCTTCTCCCGGTCGGTCACCGCGACCACGATGGCGAAGTCGGCGTCGTGACCGCCGGTGATGAAGGTCTTCTCGCCGTCGAGAATCCAGTCGTCGCCGTCACGCCGGGCGGACAGCCGGATGTTCGCCGCGTCCGAGCCGGCGCCCGGCTCGGTGATCGCGAAGCAGGAGCGCCGTTCGCCCTCGATCGTCGGGACGAGGAACTCCCGCTTCTGGTCCTCGCTGGCGTGGAACAGGATGTTGTCGGCCTCGCCGCCGAAGCGGAACGGCACGAACGTGCGGCCCAACTCCGTCCAGATCAACGACTGGAGCACTGCCGGCAGGTTCATCCCGCCGTACTCCTCGGGGGTGGCCAGGCCCCAGAAGCCGAACTTGCGCGCCTTGAGTTGCAGCTCGCGCACCTCGGAGTGGTCCAGGCCCGGTTGGTGTGCCCGCTCGCGGCGCAGCACCTCCGCCTCCAGCGGCATCACCTCGCGCTGGATGAACGACCGGACGGTGTCCCGTACCGCCCGCTCCTCGTCGGTGAGCGAAAAGTCCACGGTGGTCCTCCTGGCGTCGATGCTGCCGGTCTCCCTTAAACTAGCGCTGTAAGTTTTGCCGCGTCCAGACCCCTGGCCAGACCTCGCGAGGAGCGCAGTGCCCCGACCCCGCCAGCCCCGGCTCACCCGGCTGCTGATCGTCGAGACCGCCACCGCGCTCATCGACGCCGAAGGGCTGCCGGCGTTCTCCACCCGCCGGCTCGCCGCCGAGCTGGGCGTGCGGGGCCCGTCGCTCTACAACCACTTCGCCACCAAGGACGAGATCCTGGACGCGGTCGCCGACACGGTCATCGCCGCCGTCGACACCAGCGGCTTCGCCAGCCGGGACTGGGTCGGCGCGCTGCGCGGCTGGGCCTGGTCGTACCGGCGGGCGCTCACCGCGCACCCGAACATCGTGCCCTACCTGGCGCAGGGGCCGGGCCGGCGACCGGCAGCACTGGCCATGGCCGACGCGGTCTACGGCGGGCTGGTACGCGCCGGCTGGTCGCCGGCGCGGGCCACCCACATCGGAGCGGCGGTGCGCTACTTCGTGGCCGGCTCAGCGCTCGGCTCCTTCGCCCGAGGCTTCGTCGAGGACCCCGAGCTGTACGCGGCGCACTACCCCCACCTGCGCGACGCGCACCGCCTCGCCGAGCACCAGCAGAGCGTGGACGAGGGCGCGTTCGCCCTCGGCCTGGACGCGCTGCTGCACGGCCTGGCCACCGAGTACGCCAGGAGCATCGGCCCCCTCGACCCGGTGGAGTCCGCCCGGCCCAGCGGGTAGCGTCCAAACTCCCAGCGCTAGTTTCAGCCCTCACCGCCCACCCCCCGGAAGGGACGACATGGACCTCGCCGCCCCGCCCTCGCAGCTGCCCGACGCCCTGCGCCTGCGACGCCACCTGCACATCGGCGGCGATTGGACGTCTCCCGCCGGCACCGACGTGATCGACGTGGAGGCCCCGAGCACCGGCGACCTGATCGGGCAGGTGCCCTTCGGCACGGCGGCCGATGTGGACGCCGCCGTCGCCGCGGCCCGCGCCGCCTTCCCCGGCTGGGCCGCCACCGCACCCGCCGAACGCTCCGCCCACCTGGACCGGCTGCACACCGCGCTCGCCGCCCGCGCCGACGACCTCGCCCGCACCATCGCCGTCGAGTTGGGCGCACCCCTCAAGCTCGCCACCCGGGTGCAGGTCGGCCTGCCGCTGACCGTCCTGCGGGACCACGTCGCGCTCGCCGCCCGGCCGCCGTTCGAGGAGAGCATCGGCAACTCGCTTGTCGTCCGCGAGCCGATCGGTGTGGTCGGTGCGATCACCCCGTGGAACTACCCCCTGCACCAGGTGATGGCGAAGCTGGCCCCCGCGCTGGCCGCCGGCTGCACCGTGGTGCTCAAGCCCAGCGAGCTGACCCCGCTGACGGCGTACCTGCTCTTCGACGCGGTCGCCGAGGCCGGGCTGCCGCCGGGTGTGCTCAACCTGGTGCCCGGCACCGGCGCGGTGGTCGGCGAGGCGCTCGCCGGGCACCCCGATGTCGACCTGGTGTCGTTCACCGGCTCGACCGTGACCGGCGCGCGGATCATGCGACTCGCCGCCGACCGGATCGCCCGGGTGGCGCTGGAGTTGGGCGGCAAGTCCGCGAACGTGATCCTCCCCGACGCCGACCTCGCCACCGCGGTCAAGGTCGGCGTCGGCAACGCCCTGCTCAACTCCGGCCAGACCTGCACGGCGTGGACCCGCATGCTCGTGCACCGCGACAGGTACGACGAGGCGTTGGACCTGATCGCCACGGCGGTGGCCGGCTATCGGCTCGGCGACCCGTTCGACCCCGGCACCCGGCTCGGCCCGCTGGTCTCTGCCGCACAGGCGCAGCGGGTCCGCGGCCACGTCGAGCGGGCTCTCGCCGACGGCGCGCGGCTGGTCGCCGGTGGCCCGGACGCGCCGGTGCCCGCTCAGGGCCACTTCGTCGCACCCACCGTCTTCGCCGACGTGCACCCGGACAGCGCGCTCGCCCAGGAGGAGGTCTTCGGGCCGGTGCTCGCCGTTCTCCCGTTCGACGACACCGACGAGGCCGTCGCCATCGCCAACAACTCGAAGTACGGGCTTGCGGGTGCGGTCTGGTCCGCCGACCCCGACGCGGCGCTCGCGGTGGCGCGACGGCTGCGCACCGGCGCGGTCGACATCAACGGCGCGACGTTCAACCCGCTCGCCCCGTTCGGTGGCTACAAGCAGTCCGGCCTCGGCAGGGAGTTGGGCGTCCACGGGCTCGCCGAGTTCTGCGAGCTGAAGGCGATCCAGCGATGAGCGGCCCCGAGCTGTCGCCGGCCGCGCCGACGGGCGACCCCGAGCCGGTCACCGTCCGCGCGCTTGTCGCGCGTGGGTCCGGCGCCGAGCTGCGGGTCGAGCGGGTACGCCTGCCCGCGCCCGGCCCCGGCGAACTGCGCGTGACGATCACCGCAGCGGGCGTCTGCCACTCCGACCTGTCCATGGTGAACGGCACCCTCGCCGCGAGGTTCCCGCTGGTGCTCGGGCACGAGGCGACAGGTGTGGTGGCCGCGGCCGGGCCGAACACCCGGTTGGCGGTCGGCACGCCTGTCGCCCTCAACTGGGCGCCCGCCTGTCGGGCCTGCTGGTGGTGTATGCGCGGCGAGCCGTGGCTCTGCGCCGCGAACACCGCACCGACAGTTGCCCGCGGTGAGACCGACGACGGCGTCCGGCTGCACATGACCCTCGGCCTCGGCGCGCTCGCCGAGGCAGTTGTGGTGCCCGAGAACGCCGTCATCGCCATCCCCGCCGGGCTGCCGCCCGAGCAGGCCGCGCTGCTCGGCTGCGCGGTGCTCACCGGGGCGGGCGCGGTCGGCAACACCGCCCGGGTGGCTCCCGGTGAGTCGGTGGCCGTGATCGGGCTCGGTGGGGTCGGGCTCGCCGTGCTCACCGCCGCCCGCCGGGCCGGCGCCACGACGATCCTCGCCGTCGACGTCGCGGAGGCCAAACGCGACCTGGCGCTCGCCGCCGGTGCGACCGACTTCCTGCTCTCCGACGACCGACTCTCCCGGGAGGTGCGGCGGCGCACCGAGGGTCGGGGCGTCGACCACGCCTTCGAGTGCGTCGGCCGCGCCACCGCCATCCGGGCGGCCTGGCGTCTCACCCGGCGTGGGGGAGCGGTGACCGTGATCGGCATGGGCGCCAAGGACGACATGCTCAGCCTCGGCGCGCTTGACATCTTCCACTCCGCGCGGACGCTGCGCTCCTCGGTGTACGGCTCGTCCGATCCGGACCGGGAGGTGCCGGAGTTGGCCCGCGCGGCGCTCGACGGCACGCTGGACCTGTCACCTCTGGTCAGCGGCGTGGTCAGCCTCGACGAGGCGCCTGCCGCGTTCGACAGGCTGGCGCGGGGCGAGGGCGCCCGCTGGGTGGTCAGCCTCGACTGACCACCCGGCCGGCTGTCACTTGCCGGTGACGATGCCCGGGTTGATGCAGAGGCCCGGGTTGGCGCCGTTCTTCTCGGCGATCTCCAGGCAGCGGGTCACCTTGTCGACCTTCGCGTTGGTCTCGGTGATCTGCTTGGAGATGTCGGCGTTCCTGCGGTCCTGCTCGAGGTTGCGGGTCTGCGCCAGCTTGTCCTGGAACGCCTTGATGTTGCCCTCGGTCTTGTCGTCGTGGTTGACCCGGGTGATGGTCACCGAGAGGATGTCGACATCGGTGGCGAGCCGGGTCTCCGCGCTGGTCTTGATGTTCGCGGCGAACGGCTTCAGGTCGACGTTGAGGTTGCCGCTCTGCGCGTCGATCTTCTCCAGCGGGTTGTACGTGGCGAAGGCGTCGTTGACGGCGCTGTCGAGCTGCACTCCGACCCGCTGGCCCCGGAAGCTGACGAAGTCTCCCTTGTAGTCCATGAACTGCTTCGGCGCGTTCTCCGGCTTGACCTGCCACTCGACGAGCACCTCGACGCACGCGTCGGCGAGCGTGCCGGTGCGTACGCGGACGCAGTTGTCGCCGCCGATGTGGTCGTACTTCTGCCGGCCCGCGTCCCACTCGCCGACCTTCTGCCAGGGTGCCACCCACTTCAGGCCCGAACCGGTCACCTCGCCGGTGGGCTTGCCGAAGCTGGTGACGATGCCGACCGAGCGGATGGGCACCGAGTGGGCGCTGGAGGCGACCCCGATCAGCACTGTGACGGCGAGGAGGCCGAGCGCCGCCAGGGCGGCCGTACGCTTCATGGCGCTCTTGGGTGCGACGAGCGCCAGGATGGCGCTGACCGCCATTGCGGTGGCGAAGACGATCGCCATGGTGAAGCCGACAGGCATGGGGTGGGGACCTTCCGTTCGAGCGGTGTAGATGATCAACATAGGCGGTCCGGTCAAATCGGCCGTGCGGGAGCACCCCGCTGACCTGCGGCTGACTGCGCGCTGCCGGCAAATTCCGCGACGGCGCATCCGCCGCGCGTCGTTTCAGCGAAACCCGGATGGAGAACACCTATCCGGGGGTACGTCTGGTGCTTACCGATCCGATGTCGGCGGATGCCGTGGAGACCGCGCACAAGCGCATCCGGCTGGCCGCCGAGGACCTGGACGGCAACCGTGTCGCCACGGTGCTGCTGGAGATGGCCGAAGCCTGGGGCGTGCCGGCGCTCTGGGAGCAGGTGTGCCGGCCGCTGCTCACGCGGCTGCCGGGGCGTACGGCCGCCGAGATCGCCAGCGAGCACGTCCTGTGCGAGGGCGTGCGGGTCGGGTTGGACGTGTACCGCCGCCAACCCGGCCGGTCATTGCCCGCCGGCGGAGTGCTGCTGGCCGGCGCCGAACAGGAGGCGCACTGCCTCGGCCCACACGCGCTCGCCGCCGCGCTGCGCGAGCACCGCCGCGGCTGCCTGCATCTCGGCCCGGCGTTGCCCTGGTCCGCGCTGACCAGCGCGGTGCACCGGGCTCGCCCGCACACAGTCGTGCTCTGGTCACAGACACCGGTCACCGGCCGCGCGTACCGCCTGGTGCGCTTTGCCCGGGACTTCCCCCACCTGCGGGTGTACGCCGCCGGGCCGGGTTGGATCGAGCCGCTCGCCGCGCCGGCGACCCACCTGGGCACGTTGCCGGCCGCCGTCGCCGCCTGCCTCGCGACGGCACACACCCGCTGAGATCGTGCCCCGGCGCTCCGTCGTGCCCCCGCGTGAGGTCGATGTCGTCCTGCCGGCGGAAGTCTGCCCGGCCCGGACGTCCGGGCACGGGGGTCGGCCCACGTCCTTTGCTCTGCTTCAACCGGCGCAACGGTTTGGGGGCGCGGCTGTTGCGTCGGTTGAAGCAGAGCAAAGGCTGCGAAGGTCCACCCGGCGATGCTGCCCCGGCTACTCGCCGCCGGCTACGTACGGAGGCTGGACGCGGACGACCTGGTCGGCTTCGGGCGCCGGAGGCGCGTGACGGTCGGCGTCGTTGAACAGTTGGGCGACAGGTGATCGAAGCCGCCCCGGAGGTGCGTCGGGGGGCACGTGACACCTCTCACATACGATACGGATCGGTTCCGTATCGTTAATGCCGCGCCTAGGCTGTTCTCCGTTACGAGTCTGGCCCGTATCGTATTGCGCGACGGGTGAACCGGGGGGAGACCGGGCAGTGGAACTGCAGAACAACACAGGACACCCGAGGAGGTGGGCGATCCTGGGGGTGCTGGTGATCAGCCTCCTCGTCGTCGTCCTCGACAACACGATTCTCAACGTCGCCCTACGCACCCTCGCCGACCCGGTGCACGGCCTCGGCGCCACGCAGGGCCAGCTGGAGTGGTCCATCAACTCCTACACGCTTGTCTTCGCCGGGCTGCTGTTCACCTTCGGGGTGCTCGGCGACCGCTCCGGCCGCAAGCGCTTCCTCATGATCGGGCTGGTGCTGTTCGGTCTGGCGTCGCTGCTCTCGGCGTACGCGCAGAGCCCCGCCCAGCTGATCGCGGCCCGCGCCCTGATGGGTGTCGGCGGTGCGGCCATCATGCCGGTGACGCTGTCGATCATCTCCAACGTCTTCGACCCGCGCGAGCGCGGTCGGGCCATCGGCGTCTGGGCCGGCGCGGTCGGCCTCGCGGTGGCGATCGGCCCGATCCTCGGCGGCGCGCTGCTGGAGCACTTCTGGTGGGGCTCGGTCTTCCTGATCAACGTCCCGGTGGTGGCCGCCGGCGTGGTCCTTGTCGCGCTGCTGGTCCCCGAGTCGCGTGACCCGCGACCGGGCCGGATCGACGTCCTCGGCGTCCTGCTCTCCGTGGTGGGCCTGGTCGCCCTCTCCTACGGCATCATCGACGGCGGCGAGCACGGCTTCGGCCGGCCGGTGGCCTGGGGCTCCATCCTGGTGGGCCTCGCGGTGCTGGCCTGGTTCGTGCAGCACGAGCGGCGTAGCGACCACCCGTCGCTGGACGTCCGGCTGTTCAAGGTGCCTCGGTTCGCCGCGCCGGTGGCCATCGTGGGCCTGGTGTTCTTCGCCGCGATGGGCGTGTTGTTCTTCAGCTCCTTCTATCTGCAACTGGTGCGCGGTTACAGCCCGCTGCAGACCGGCCTGCTCTTCCTGCCCTTCGCCGGCGCCCAGCTGATCTTCGCGCCGCGCAGCGCCGCGATGGTCCGCCGGTACGGCGGCCGGGCGGTCGCCGCCGTCGGGCTGGGACTGACCGTGGTGGCGCTCGCCGCGTTCGCCTTCATCGGCGTGTCCACCCCGATCTGGGTCGTCCTGGTCGTCTTCTTCCTCCAGGGCGTCGGGATGGCCAACATCATGCCCCCGGCCACCGAGTCGATCATGTCGGCGCTGCCCCGGGAGAAGGCGGGGGTGGGCTCCGCGGTGAGCAACACCGTCCGCCAGGTGGCCGGTGCGCTGGGCGTGGCGGTCCTCGGCTCGGTGCTCTCCGCGGTCTACCGCAGCGACGTGGGCGACGCGCTGACCAGCCTGCCTCCGCAGGCCCGTGACGCGGCCAACGAGTCGATCTCCGGGGCGTACGCGGCGGCCGGGCAGCTCGGCCCGGCGGCGCCGACGCTGATCTCGGCGGCCAACGACGCCTTCGTCACCGCCATGCACTGGGCGGCGGGCCTCTCCGCGGTGGTCGCGGCGCTCGGAATGCTGGTGGTGCTGCGCTGGATGCCGGGTCGGGACGCCGTGACCGAGGCCCCGGCGGCACCCGTCGCCGAGCCCGAGTTGGCCGGGACGGTGTAGGTCCAGGGACAATGTCCGACATGAGGTCCACTGCTGATGCTCCGCGGTCGCCCGGGCGACCGCGGAGCCTCCGCGCCGATGAGGCGATCATTGAGGCCACCCTCGACCTGCTCGCCGAGGGCAGCACCATCGAGGCGCTCTCGATCGAGGCGATCGCCACCCGGGCCGGGGTCGGCAAGGCCACCATCTACCGCCGCTGGGCCGGCAAGGACGCGCTGCTGCTGGACGCGCTGCGCCGGCTCAAGGGCGTCCTGCCGCAGCCGGCAGGCCACTCCATCCGCGACGACCTGATCCTGCTCGTCGACGCGATCGGTAAGAACATGGACCCGCGGGCGGAGAAAATCATGCCGTGCCTGGTGCCCGCGGTGAACCGCAGCACCGACCAGTACCAGCTCTACCAGAACATCATCGCGCCCCGGCGGCAGCTGATGCGCGAGGTGCTCCGGCGCGGCATCGACGAGGGGGTGCTCCGGCCCGACACCGACCTGGAGGTGACCATGGCGCTGCTCACCGGGCCGATGTTGATCCAGCGGGTGTTGCAGTGGAGCCCGAGTCTGAACGAGGTCAACCTGCCGGTGCGGGTCGTCGACGCCGTCCTCGAAGGGATCCGCGCCCGCTGAGGTCAGGCCGGTGCGCGCAGGCGGTGCAGGCGTAGCGCCAGCTGCACCTCAAGCGCCCGCTCGGGCCGCTGCCAGTCCGCGCCGAGCAGTTGCCCCACCCGCTCCAGGCGCTGGGTCACCGTGTTGACGTGCACGTGCAGCTGCTCGGCGGCGCGGGCCAGACTGCCACCGACCCCGAAGTACGCCTCCAGCGTCTTGACAAGCGCCGTACCCCGCCGGGCGTCGTAGTCGACAACCGGCCCGACGGTGGCCGTGAGGAACTGGGCCACGTCCTTCTCGCCCCGGTCACCGACCGTGCCCAGCAGCAGCCCGACGAAGCCCAGCTCGGCGGTGCTCGCGCCCTGACCGGCGCGGCCCAGCGCGCCGAGTGCGGTGAGGCAGCGGTCCGCCTCGTGGAACGTCGCCGCCAGCGTCGCCGGCCCCGCCGACGGGCCATTCGCCCCGGCGGTCACCGGCCGACCCGTCACCCGCGACAGATCGCGGGCCACCGCCCGGGCGCTGCCACCGGCGTCCTGCCCGGGCAGCATCAGGACCACCCGACCGTCGCGCGCCGCGGCCAGACCGCCGCGCGCCGAGGCGTACGTGGTGGCCCAGGAGAGCACCCGCTGCCGGGCCGAGCCGGTGGCCGCGATCGCGTCGTCGTCCACCGCCACCAGCACGTGCGGGGCGTCCAGGTCCACACCGAGCCGGCGAGCCCTGCTGCGCAGCGCGTCGGTGTCCCGCAGCGGTCGGGCGATCAGGTCGTCAAGCAGCTCGCCACGAACCCGGCCCTCCGCCTCGGCCACCGTCCGGCGGAACAGCAGCAGCAGCGCTGTCACAAGCGCGGCCCGCTCCAGGATCCGCTGGTCGGCGTCGACAAGTTCGTCGTCCGGGCGCAGCACCAGAGCGCCAAGGTTCTCGGTGCCCGCCACGACCGCCGCGTACCAGAGCGGGCCGCGCCGCACGCTGCGCCCCTCGGTGCGGGACGCGGCGACCGCCTCGACGATGTCGGCCCGATCCGGCTCGTCGATCTCGCCGACCCGGGCCAGCAACCGGCCCTCGGCGTCCAACGCCAGCAGCACGCCGCCCAACACCTCGGTCACCGCGGCCGTCACGTCCTCCACACCGCCGCCGCGCAGCACCAACGCCGTCATCCGGTCGTGCGCCGCCGCGGCCCGCTCCACCGAGCTGCTGTGCGCCCGGATGGTGGTGTTCGCCCCCGACAGCTCGGCAAGCGCCGAGCGGGTCTCCGCCAGCAGCCGGGCGGTGTCGATCGCCACCGCCGCGTGCGCGGCAAGGGAGACCAGCAGCGCCACCTCCTCCCGGACGAACGGCCGGGCCGAACGGTTGGCCGAGTAGAGGACGCCGATCGAGGTGGAGCCGAGCCGCATCGGCACCCCGAGGATCGCCACCAGCCCTTCCTCGCCGACCCCGGCGTCGATCTCCCCGGTGTGGTGGAAGCGCTCGTCCTCGCCGTAGTTGGCTGTCACGTACGGGGCGCCGGACTGGGCCACCAGGCCACCGAGGCCGGCACCCATCGGCAGCCGCAGCCGCTGGAAGCGGGCCGAGACCGACCCGTCGGTCACCCGCATGTAGGTGTCACCGCGCTCGTCGTCGTTGAGCGTCATGTAGGCGACGTCGGCGCCGAGCAGGTTGCGGGCCCGGTGCACGATCGCCCGCAGCACGTCGTCCAGGTCGCGCAGCCCGGCCAGGTCGCTTACCGTGTCGTACAGGCCGGACAGCTCGATCTCCCGGCGGCGGCGGCGCTCCAGCAACGCGCGGACCCGCAACGCCACCGTCCGGGCCTGCTCCAGCTCGGCCAGCCGTTCGGCGGGCGCCCCGGCGGCCCGCGCGGCCACAAGCGGTCCCTCGAACTCCACAGCCGCGGCCTCGCGGGCGAGCAGTTCCAGGAACTCCACAGGCGACGACATGGTCGACATTGTGCTCAGGCCCACTAGTTGGCCGTCCAGCCCCCGTCGAGCGCGATCGACGCGCCGGTGATGAAGGCCGCAGGCGGCGAGCAGAGGTACGCCAACAGCTCGGCCACCTCCTCCGGCTCGATCAACCGCTTGATCGCGGCCCGGGCCAACATGATCTTCTCGACCACCTCCGCTTCACCGATGCCGTGGCTTGCCGCCTGGTCGGCGATCTGGCTCTCCACAAGCGCCGTGCGGACGTACGCCGGGTTGATGCAGTTGGCGGTCACCCCGTGCGCGGCGCCCTCCAGCGCGACAACCTTCGACAGCCCTTCGAGGGCGTGCTTCGCCGTGACGTACGCCGACTTGTACGGCGACGCGCGCAACCCGTGCACGGACGAGATGTTGACGATCCGGCCCCAGCCCTGGGCGTACATGTGCGGCAGGGCGCGGCGGATCAGCCGGAACGGCGCCTCCACCATCACCCGCTGGATGTACTCGAAGCGCTCGACGGGGAAGTCCTGCAGCGGTGCCACGTGCTGAAGCCCGGCGTTGTTGACCACGATGTCCACGTCCACGTCGAGGCGGTCCACGGCCGCGCTGTCGGACAGGTCCACCCCCTCGGCGCGGCCGCCGGCCTCGGCGGCCACCGCCTTGGCCGCGTCCAGGTTGCGGTCCACCACGAGCACCTTGGCGCCGGCCGCACCCAGCCGCAGGGCGCACGCCCGCCCGATGCCGCTGCCGCCCCCGGTGACCAGGGCGGTGCGACCGGAGAGATCGAGCTGTACGACGTGGGGGACCACCACGGGTTCTGCCGTCATGGCGCAAGAAGTTACGAGCTGTCAGCCCTCCGGCACATGGGCCAACAACACATACTCCGTACCCAAGCTGTGTGGCCCCACCCGCCCCTACCGTCAGCGCGGTCCTCGCGGCCGTCCCCGGTCAACCCCCTTTGCTCTCCACCCACGACGGCGACGGTGACTCTCCGCTGTCGGTGCATATTGAGGCGCAGAGCAAAGGGGGCGGGGTGGCCCCGGGGTGCCGGGCGTGGGAGGGCGTGTCCCGTGGGGCTGGTGGGAAGGGCGCCGGTTAGGGTGTCGAACACACGTACTGCTGACGGCTGGGGAGGGGGCGGCGTGCGCGTGCTCGGTGTCGACCCGGGGTTGACCCGGTGTGGGGTGGGCGTGGTCGAGGGTGTGCCGGGCCGTCCCTGCACGTTGATCGCGTACTACGTGGTCTACACCGATCCGGCTGACGATCTGGCGCTGCGCCTGCTGCACCTGGACCGTTCACTCGCCAAACTGGTCGACGAGCACCAGCCGGAGAGCGTGGCCGTCGAGCGGGTCTTCAGTCAGCACAATGTGCGTACGGTGATGGGCACCGCGCAGGCCAGCGGCATCGCCGTGTTGGCGGGGGCGCGGGCCGGGCTGCCGGTGCAGACGTACACCCCCAGCGAGGTGAAGGCGGCGGTGACCGGTTCCGGTCAGGCCGACAAGGCGCAGATGACGGCAATGGTGACCCGGCTGCTGCGGCTGGACGAGCCGCCGAAGCCGGCCGACGCGGCCGACGCGCTCGCCTTGGCCATCTGCCATGTGTGGCGCGGTGGCACCCGCTCGAAGTTGGCCGCCGCGGCCGAACGGGCACGACGAGGAGGAGCACGATGATCGCCAGCGTGCGCGGCACGGTGACCGCGACGGGTCCGGACCTGGCCGTGATCGAGGTCGGCGGGGTCGGCTTGGCCGTGCACTGCGCCCCCGGGACGATCGCGGAGTTGCGGGTCGGCCAGGTCGCGCGGCTCGCCACCAGCCTGATCGTGCGGGAAGACTCGCTGACCCTCTACGGCTTCGCCGACGACGACGCCAAGTCGCTGTTCGAGCTGCTCCAGACCGCCAGCGGGGTTGGCCCCCGGCTGGCCCAGGCGGTGCTGGCCGTGCACACACCCGACGCGGTACGCAAGGCCATCGCCAACGCCGACACCGCTGCCCTGACCCGGGTGCCCGGGATCGGCAAGAAGGGCGCCGAGCGCCTGGTGTTGGAGCTGCGGGACCGGATCGGCCCGGTGTCGATCGGGGCCGACGGCGTGGGTGGCGTGACCGGCGGCGCCTGGCCCGACCAGGTCCGTCAGGCGCTTGTGGGCCTGGGCTGGACGGCGGGGCAGGCCGACCAGGCGGTGGCCGCGGTCGCGGAGACCATCGACGGTGCCACCCCGCCCGTGCCGGTCCTGCTCAAGCAGGCCATCCGCCTGCTCGGGCGTACCCGATGAGTGAGACCGAGGGGCTCGTCTCGGCGTACGTCAGCGACGCCGAGCGGGACGCGGAGGCCACCGTGCGGCCTCGGCGGCTGGCCGAGTTCATCGCCCAGGACCGGGTTCGCGACCAACTTGACCTGCTGTTGCAGGGGGCCATGCGGCGGGGTTCACCGCCGGATCACATCCTGCTCTCCGGGCCGCCCGGGTTGGGCAAGACCAGCCTCGCCAACATCGTCGCCGCCGAGCTGGGCGCGGGCATCCGGGTGACGAGCGGGCCGGCGATCGAGCGCTCCGGCGACCTGGCGGCGATCCTGACAAGCCTCGCCGAGGGCGACGTGCTCTTCATCGACGAGATCCACCGGATCGCCCGGCCCGCCGAGGAGTTGCTCTACAGCGCGATGGAGGACTTCCGGGTCGACGTGGTGGTCGGCAAGGGGCCGGGCGCCACCGCCATCCCGCTGGACGTCGAGCCGTTCACACTTGTCGGCGCGACCACCCGGTCCGGGCTGTTGACCGGCCCGATGCGGGACCGGTTCGGTTTCGTGGCGCACCTGGACTTCTACGCCCCGGCGGACCTGGAGACGCTGCTGCACCGCTCGGCGCGGATCCTCGGTGTGCCGATCACCGGCGAGGGTGCGACGGAGATCGCCGGCCGGTCCCGGGGCACCCCCCGGATCGCCAACCGGCTGCTGCGCCGGGTCCGCGACTACGCGGAGGTGCGGGCCGACGGCGTGGTCGATCTCGACACCGCCCGTGCCGCGTTGATCGTGTACGACGTCGACGCGCTCGGTCTGGACCGGCTGGACCGGGCGGTGCTGACCGCACTCGTGGACTCGTTCCGGGGAGGCCCGGTGGGGCTGTCCACGCTCGCGGTGGCGGTGGGGGAGCAGCCGGACACGGTCGAGGAGGTCTGCGAGCCGTTCCTGGTGCGCGCTGGCCTGTTGGCGCGTACGCCGCGTGGCCGGGTAGCGACGGAGGCTGCCTGGCGGCACCTGGGGCGTACACCACCGAATGGTACATTTGGGGCAGATGTCGCTCCGGCTCCCGATCTGTTCTCGGTGGACGCCGATCAGCCGTGATGTGAACGTGATCTGTGCCGCATTCGGTGTTCTCAGGTGCAGGGATTAGACTTCGCCGCGGTCTGTACAGGACGTGAGAGTCCGCCTCCGCTCCGACGCATCCCGCGTCGCGACGGAGGCCAATGGGAAGGTTTTTAACGTGCATTACGCACAATCGGCAGGCGGGGCCGGCAGCTTCACGCCGATCCTGATGATCGCACTGCTCTTCGGTGTCATGTACTTCATGATGATCCGGCCCCAGCAGAAGCGCCGTCGCGAGGCGGAGTCGATGCAGTCGAACCTCGGCCCCGGCGACGAGGTCGTGACCATCGGTGGGCTCTACGGCACCGTCACCGGCATCGAGGACGACAGCGTCCTGCTCGAGATCGCCCCGGGCGTGCAGACCCGCTACGCCCGCCCGGCCATCGCCCGGGTGGTCACCCGCGCGGAGTTGCCGAGCGAGCCGGTGACCGAGGACGCGGACACCGCCAAGGACTGACCCCCGCACAAGGGGGTGCGCGTCCGGCGTGCGGCCGGGTGACCGGCCCCCGGGGGGCACCGCGCCCGATGGGGCAGCGGACGCGACGTGAAAACTGGATAGTTGGGTCGACGCCGGGCGTCGGCACGTCCCCGTGACCGCCAGCGTTCCGCGCCGGCGTGTCCGGCTCTCGTGTCGGTGTCTTGCCGGCCCAGGTCAGACCCGGTCGGCCGGACCCCCGGCCCGACACTCGCCGCCGCGCACAGCGGCGCGACCGTACAGGGAGACAGACAACCGTGGCACCACCTCAGGGACAGATGCGCCCCGGCCGGCAGCTCGCCGTGCTCGGGGCCATCTTCGTGGTCCTCTACCTTCTGGTGTTCTTCGCGGGCGGTGCCAGCGGCAGCTTCAAGGATCGGCTCGAGCCTCGGCTCGGTCTCGACCTGATCGGCGGCACCCGGGTGACGCTGGAGGCCACCAACTCCGTCGACGGCAAGCCCCCGACCGCGGAGAACCTCGAGGAGGCCCGCCAGATCATCGAGAGCCGGGTCAACGCGTTCGGCGTGGCCGAGGCGGAGGTGGTCACCGAGGGCAACCGGAACATCGTCATCTCCCTGCCCGGTGAGAACCGGGACCTCACCGACGTGGGCAGCGCGGCCGAGCTGCGCTTTCGCAAGGTGTTGAAGGCCGCCGACGGCAGCGGAGCGATCGCCGCCCCGCCGGCCGTCGAGCCGAGCCCGTCCGGCAGCCCGGCTCCGTCCGGCGGCGCGACCCCGACCCCGTCGGGCAGTGGCGCGCCCAAGGCGTCCGCGTCGCCGAGCGGCGGTCAGGGCGGGATGGCCCCGGCGTCGCCAAGCGCCACGCCGGCCCCGTCCGCCTCGGCGAGTGCCGCCGCGCCGACGCCCAGTGCCAGCACGGAGCCGGTGCCGGCAAGCATCGAGGAGCAGCGCAAGGCCGTCGAGCAGAAGGTCGGCGCCGCCGCGTGGCAGGCCGCCAACGGTCTGCAGGGCCCGGCCGACCTGACCGCCGACCCGTCGCTTGCCGACAAGCTCAAGCCCTTCGGCACGCTGTCTCCGCAGGAGGTGGCGGTGCTGCCGGCGCAGATGCAGTTCAACGTGCCGACGATCGGCTGCGCGCAGCTCGACAAGCGCCCGCCGGCCTCGATCTCCGACCCGAAGCAGCAGGTCGTCTCCTGCGAGGACGGCGTCTCCAAGTACCTGCTCGACCAGGCGAAGGTGCTCGGCACCGACGTGTCGGACGCCGACGCGGTGCTCGACCAGACCAACGCCTGGGTGGTCAGCCTGGACTTCACCAATAAGGGCCAGGGCAACTGGACGGCCCTCACCCGTGAGGCGTTCAACAACGAGGGCGGGGCCTGCGACGCGACAGCCCTGGGCCAGGACGGCAAGTGCCGGGTGGCCGTCGTGCTGGACAACGAGATCGTCTCCTCGCCGGAGATCCAGGGCGTGCTGACCGGCGACTCCCAGATCACCGGCAACTTCACGCAGAAGGACGCCAGCACGCTCGCGGGTCAGCTCCGCTACGGCGCGCTGCCGGTGACCTTCGAGCAGCAGGAGGCGCAGAACGTCACCGCCACGCTGGGTGCCAGCCACCTGCGCGCTGGTCTGCTCGCGGCCGGCATCGGCATGCTGCTTGTCATCATCTACGCGTTCTTCTACTACCGGCTGCTCGGCTCGGTGATCTTCCTGAGCCTGATCCTCTCCGCGTTGCTGGTCTTCGGCGCGCTTGTGGTGCTCGGCCGGCAGATCGGCTTCACGCTCACCCTCGCCGGCATCGCCGGCATGATCGTCTCACTCGGTGTGGCGGCGGACTCGTTCGTCATCTACTTCGAACGGTTGAAGGACGAGATCCGGGAGGGGCGCAGCCCACGCAGCGCCGTACCCCGGGCCTGGATCCGAGCCCGTCGGACGATCATCTCGGCCAACGCGATCACCCTGCTCTCCGCGGTGGTGCTCTACGTGGTCTCGGTCGGCACGGTGAAGGGCTTCGCCTTCGCCCTGGGCCTCGCCACGGTGCTCGACCTGGTGGTGGTGTTCCTCTTCCGTCACCCGATCATGACGATGTTCGCCCGGACCCAGGCGTTCCTGTCCCCGCGGGTCAGCGGGCTCGGCCGGGCACTTCCGGCCCGGACCCAGCAGACTCAGCCCCGCAACTCGCGCGCCAAGGAGGCCTGAGATGGCTGACAACAGTTTGGCGAGCCGCCTCTACAACGGTGAGGCCGGTCTCAACGTCGTCGGCCGGCGCAAGATCTGGTTCGGCGTCGCAGGGGTCCTCGTCCTGATCGCCATCCTCAGCATCTCGATCCGGGGCTTCAGCCTCGGCATCGAGTTCGCCGGCGGCAACTCGTTCTCGGTGCCGGCAAGCGTCGGCACGCTGGACCAGGCCGAGGAAGAGGTCAACGCGGCCCTCGCCGCCCAGAACACGGGCGTCGAGGTGGCCACCGCGCAGCAGGTCGGCGGCACCGGCGGCGACTCCTACGAGTTGCGTACGCCACAGCTCACCGTCGAGCAGACCAACGCGGTGAAGGCCCAGATCGCCGAGGACCTCGGCATCGACCCCGGGCAGATCAGCAGCAACCAGGTAAGTGAGGCGTGGGGCAGCCAGGTCACCGAGCGGGCCGTGCTCGGTCTGGTGGTCTTCATCGCGCTTGTGATGCTCTACCTGATCCTGCGCTTCGAGTGGCGGATGGCCGTCGCGGCCGTCACCTCGCTGCTGTTGAACCTGATCCTCACCGCCGGCATCTACTCGCTCGTCGGCTTCGAGGTCACCCCGTCGACGATCATCGGTTTCCTCACGATCCTGGGCTTCGCGCTCTATGACGTGGTGGTGGTCTTCGACAAGGTGGAGGAGAACACACGGGGCATCACCGCCAACAACAACCAGACGTACGGCGAGGCGGCCAACCTGGCCGTCAACCAGAGCCTCATGCGGTCGCTGAACACGTCGGTCGTGGCGCTGCTGCCCGTCGGTGGTCTGCTCTTCATCGGTGCCGGCCTGCTCGGCGCCGGCACGCTGAAGGACCTCGGCCTGGTGCTGTTCGTCGGTATGGCGATGGCGTTCCTGACCTCCATCCTGGTGGCCACCCCGATGCTGGCGCTGCTGAAGAACTACGACCCGCGGATCCAGGCGCACAACAAGCGGGTGCAGGCCCGCCGGGGTGCGTTGGCCCGTGGCGAGGTCCCCACGAAGGGTGCGGTGAGCCCGGCCCAGGCCGCTGCGGCCGACGCGCCTATCGACCCGGACTCCGCCGCGTTGGCCGGTGCCGCTCCCAAGGTGGGCGCCCGGCCGGCGGGCAAGCGGCCCACCGGTGCCCGGGGCGGTCGCCCGGGTGGCGGCGGCAACCGGCCGGGTGGCGCCAAGCGGCGCTGACCGGCGGGGCACCACGCGGCGCCGGCACCACGCGGCGCTGACAACCCCGGGTAGACCCGGGATGAAATGACCGAACGGCGTCCGGCATGCTGTGCGAGCAGCATTGCCGGACGCCGTCGTCGTTGGAAGGGAAACGGAGCAGCCGTGACGGAGACCCACAGCACCGTGCCGCGCGGGGACAGCGGCCCGGAGGCCGCCCGGCTGGTGGCCAGCCGCGTGCTGGACGTGCCGGACTTCCCCAAGCCGGGTGTCCTGTTCAAGGACCTGATGCCGCTGTTCGCCGACGCCAAGGTGTTCCGCGAGGTGGTCGACGGGATCGTCGAGCACCAGGGCCGGGGCGGCTTCGACGTGGTGGTCGGTATCGAGGCGCGCGGCTTCGTGGTCGCGGCGGCTGTCGCGTACGCGGCCGGGGTGGGCGTGGTGCCGGTGCGCAAGGCCGGCAAGTTGCCCCGCCCGGCGTACTCGGTCTCCTACGCCCTCGAGTACGGCGAGGCCACCCTCGAAGTGCACGAGGACGCCTTCACCGCAGGCCATCGCGTGCTCGTGGTCGACGACGTGCTGGCCACCGGTGGCACCGCCGAGGCGACGCTTGACCTGGTCGAGCGGGCCGGCGGGACCGTCGCCGGCTTCACCGTACTCCTGGAGTTGGGTTTCCTTGGTGGCCGTGAGCGGCTGGCGCCGCGTCCGGTCCATGCCCTGCTGACCGTTTGAGTCGCGGACCGTCGGGCGGACCCCGCGCCGACCGTCCGGCGGAGCGGCAGGGGACCGTCCGTGCGGGTAGCATTGCCCTTTGCTGACGCCGGCGGCACACCGCCCGGCGGCGCGAGACCAGGCCGGCCGACGTACGGCCGGTGTTTTCCCGGCGAGCGGTGAGGAGGCCGGTGTCCCACGATGTCGTCCCTCCGGCGGAGGGCACGGTGCACCCGACAGGCGACGCTGACGGCTCGGTGACCGACCGGAACGCTGACGCTCCGGCCCGGGTGACGGGCTCCGGCAACGGCTCCGGCAGGGCTGCGATCGACGGCACGGCGGTGACGCCCGCAGCCACGGCGGCGGGTGTCGTCGAGGCGTCTCCCAGCGCTGACGGGGCGGTGGTCCCGTTCCCGACCGACGCGGGCGTCGACCCGTCGCCCAGCGGCGGGTTCGGGCTGTCCAACGCGCCCACCGGCCGGCGGGTCCGGGCCCGGCTGGCCCGGTTCAACGCGCCCTGGCAGACCTCGCAGGTAAGCGAGGTGCTGGAGCCGCTCATCGCGAGCCACCGGGAAAACCACCCGAAGGCCGACGCCCGGTTGTTGCAGCGCGCCTTCGACACGGCCGCGCGGTGGCACTCCGGGCAGTACCGCAAGTCCGGCGACCCCTACATCACCCACCCCCTGGCCGTGGCGACGATCCTCGGCAACCTGGGGATGGACACCACCACGCTCGTCGCCGCGCTGCTGCACGACACCATCGAGGACACCGAATACACGCTCGACCAGATGCGCGTCGACTTCGGCGGCGAGGTCGCCCTGCTCGTCGACGGCGTCACCAAGCTGGACAAGGTCAAGCTGGGCGACGCGGCGAAGGCCGAGACCATCCGCAAGATGGTCGTGGCGATGGCCAAGGACCCGCGGGTGCTGGTGATCAAGCTGGCCGACCGGCTGCACAACATGCGCACCCTCACCTTCCTGCCCCGCCCCAAGCAGGAGCAGAAGGCCAAGGAGACCCTGGAGATCCTGGCCCCGCTGGCCCACCGGCTCGGTATGAACACGATCAAGTGGGAGCTGGAGGATCTTGCCTTCGGCACGCTGTTCACCAAGCGGTTCGAGGAGATCAACCGGCTGATCGGGGAGCACCAGCCGCAGCGTGAGGCGCTGCTGCGGCAGGTGACGCAGAAGGTGTCGACAGACCTCAAGGCCGCCAAGATCAAGGCGGACACCACCGGGCGGCCCAAGCACCTCTACTCGATCTACCAGAAGATGATCGTGCGGGGCCGCGACTTCAACGACATCTACGACCTGGTGGGTGTGCGGATCCTCGTCGACACGGTTCGGGACTGCTACGCGGCGCTGGGAGTGATCCACGCCAACTGGCAGCCGGTGCCGGGTCGCTTCAAGGACTACATCGCCATGCCCAAGTTCAACATGTACCAGTCGTTGCACACGACTGTCATCGGGCCCACCGGCAAGCCGGTGGAGATGCAGATCCGCACGTACGCGATGCACCGCACCGCCGAGTTCGGCATCGCCGCGCACTGGAAGTACAAGGAGCACAAGGGCACCCAGATCGTCGGCCCGCCGGCGCACATCGACGAGATGACCTGGCTGCGCCAACTGCTGGACTGGCAGCGTGAGGCCGCCGACCCGAGCGAGTTCCTCGACGCGCTGCGCTTCGACCTGTCCAGCCAGGAGGTGTACGTCTTCACCCCCAAGGGCGACGTCATCCCGCTGCCGACCGGTTCGACGCCCGTGGACTTCGCGTACGCGGTGCACACCGAGGTCGGGCACAAGTGCATAGGCGCGCGGGTCAACGGCAAGCTGGTGCCGCTGGAGTCGACGCTGTCCAACGGCGACGTGATCGAGATCTTCACGTCGAAGTCCGAGACGGCTGGCCCGACGCAGGACTGGCTGGGCTTCGTCAAGAGCCCTCGCGCGCGTACGAAGATCCGGCAGTACTTCAACAAGGAGCGGCGCGAGGAGGCGATCGAGGCCGGCAAGGACGCGATCGTCAAGGCGATGCGCAAGCAGGGCATGCCGTTGCAGCGGATGCTCACCTCCGAGGCGCTGATGTCGATCGCCCGGGACCTGCACCTGGCCGACGTGGCGTCGCTGTACGCGGCGGTCGGCGACAGTCAGGTCTCGGCGCAGTCGGTGGTGCAGAAGCTGATGGCCGCGTACGGCGGCGAGGAGGGCGCGGCGGAGGACATCGCCGAGACCGCCGTCGCCACCCGGCCGCCGCGCAGTCGGCAGAGCAGCAGCGACCCCGGCGTCGTGGTCCGTGGCGTCAGCGACGTCTGGATCAAACTGGCCCGCTGCTGCACCCCTGTCCCACCGGACTCGGTCTTCGGCTTCGTCACCCGCTCCGGCGGGGTGAGCGTGCACCGCGACGACTGCGCAAACGCCGAGGACCTGCGGGCGCAGAGCGAGCGGGTCGTCGAGGTCAGTTGGAAGCTCACGTCCGCCTCGACGTTCCTGGTGGCGATACAGGTCGAGGCACTGGACCGGCACAAGCTGCTCGCGGACGTCACGCGGGTGCTCTCCGACGAGCGGGTCAACATCCTGTCCGCCACCGTCACCACCACCCGCGACCGGGTGGCGGTGAGCCGGTTCAGCTTCGAGATGGCCGACCCGAAGCACCTGGGCCACCTGCTGGCCACCGTCCGCAAGGTCGACGGCGTGTTCGACGCGTACCGGGTCACCTCCGGCGCCTGACGCGTACCCCGCACACGAAAGCGCCCGCCGGCTCAGCCGGCGGGCGCTTCGTCGTGTGCTCGGGCGTCAGCCCTGCGGGTTGCTCATCGTGAGGTCCTTGATGACGATTTCCTTCTTGGGGTGACCGCCACCGGCCTGCTGCGCGAACGCCCCGTCGTCGCCGGCCTTTGCCACGTCCTTGACGATGTCCATGCCGCCGGTGATGGTGCCCAGCACGGTGTACGCCGGGTCCAGCGGCGAGTCACCGTAGACGATGAAGAACTGGCTGCCGGTGCTGCCCGGCTGGCCGGAGTTGGCCATCGCGATGACACCCTCCGGGTACGGCGGGCGCTTGTCGGTGGGCAGGTTCTCCTCGGCCTGACGGTAGGTCGGGCCGCCGGTGCCGTCGGTGTCCCGCCAGCCCTTGCCGGTGGCGCTCGGGTCGCCGCACTGCAGCACCTTGATGCCCTCGGTCACCAGGCGGTGGCACTTGCTGTTGTCGAAGAAGTTCTTCTCCGCGAGGTAGGTGAAGCTGCCCGCCGTGCACGGCACCAGCGAGCGGTCGACCTTTGCGGTGATCGGGCCCAGGTTGGTGTCGATCGTCATGGTCTGCACACCGGTGCTGGACTGCTGGTTGCTGGGCAGCCCGACGTCCTTGATCTGCGGGGACCGCTGGTCAGCGGGCAGTTCGGTGAACGCGCACTCGGACGCGCCGGGCGCCGGGGCGGCGGTCTCGGTCTTGTCGTCGTCGCCGCCGAGGGTCATGGCCAACCAGACGGTGCCGGCGACCACGAGAACCAACGCGGCCCCCGCACCGATGATCGCCTGGGTCTGCCGGCGCTTACGGGCCTTGCCCGCGCGCTCGGCCATCTCCTTCTCGAGCCGGGCGCGTGCGGCCGCGCGCTGCCGCTCTCTGGTTGACGTCACGCCTGGATCCTCCTGGCTGTCTGCTGCGGGGTGTCGCTCGGGTGGGTGGAGCGAGGTGTTCAGCCCGCACTCGGGCTGCTGGCCGGGGCGCTGGCGGGCGACGGTGCCGCGCCGGTGACCGGCTCACCGACCGTGAGGCTCTGGATCACCACGTCGGACTTGGGCCTGACCTGCGCCCCGGTCCCATTGTCCACGGTCGGCAGGGCACCGATCTTCTCCACCACGTCCAGCCCGCCGGTGACCTTGCCGATCACCGGGTACTTCGGGTCGGTGGTGGTGAAGTCCTTGAAGAAGATCAGGAACTGGCTGCCGTTGTTGCCCGGCGGGTTGGAGATCATCGCCACGGTCCCCTTGGGGTACGTCGGCGGCTGACCGGGCGCCGGGCTGGCCGACGGCGACGCGGACGGCACCGTCGGCACGTCCTCGTCGAAGAACGAGTAGCTCGGGCCACCGAGGCCGGTGCCGCTGGGGTCGCCGCAGCGCAGCGCGCCCTCGGCCGTGATCTCGTGGCACTTGGTGTTGTCGTAGAACGACTGGCTCGCCAGGTGGGCGATGCTCGCGGCGGCACACGGGGAACTGGCCAGGTTGAGCTCGGCGGTGATCGGCGCGCCCTGGTTGGTGGTGACGGTCATCGCCCGGGTGCCCTCGGTGGGCAGGCCCGTGGTCGGCGGTGTGCCCGCCTCCTTGAGGCTTGTGTTGACCGCCGCGTCCTGCGGCGTCCAGATGCAGGTCTCCTCCGCCTTGGCGGTCTGCTCCGGCTCCGAGTCGAAAGCCCCGAGTGCCCAGGCCGAGCCGGCCACGATCACCGCGAGGACCAGGAAGACGCCGACACCGGCCTGGATCTGTCGACGGCGCCGCGTGGCGGCGGCCCGGCGGGCCAACTGCCGGTCGAGCTTGGCCCGCGCGAGTTTGCGCTGCCGGTCCCTGCTGGAAGCCACCGGTGCTCCCCTTCCTCTGCCTGGTCGTCGCCGGCGGCCGGGCGTCCCGGCCCGTCCGGGCGTTCCGTGTGTCGCGCCACACGCCCGCCAGAGTGTACGGCTAGCGACTGGGAATGTGGTCTACGAGGTCCACCCCATCCCGAGCAGCGCTTATCGGACGTTGTCGCTGTGCCCGCCGGGACGTGAGGGACGGACGCGGCAAACCCACTCGCCGGGCCGGTTAGGCTGCTGGGACAGGACGACAGCTCGACGGAAGGACAGCGCCCGTGCTCGTGGCCGGCTTTCCCGCGGACGCCTTCGGCACCAACTGCTACGTGGTGGCGACCGCGCCGGGGGAGCAGTGCGTGGTGGTCGACCCCGGCATCGGGGTGCTCGACCAGCTCGACGACCTGCTCGCCGAGCACCGCCTGCACCCGGCCGCCGTGCTGCTGACCCATGGGCACCTGGACCACACCTTCTCGGTAGCGCCGGTCTGCGGCGCCCGTGGCATCACCGCGTACGTGCACCCCGGCGACCGGGAGATGCTCGCCGACCCGGCCAAGGGCCTGTCGGCCGACCTGGACTCGCTCTTCGGCGGTCGGTTGAGCTACAGCGATCCGGACGACGTGGCGGAGCTGATCGACGGCGCCACCCTCACCCTCGCCGGCCTGGAGATCGCCGTCGACCACGCACCGGGCCATACCGGCGGGTCGGTGCTGTTCCGGCTGCCCGGCGCGGGCTCGGGCTGGGAGGCCGACGAGATCTGCCTCTCCGGCGACGTGCTCTTCGCCGGGTCGATCGGCCGCACCGACCTGCCGGGCGGGAGCATGCCGGCCATGCTCACAAGCCTGCGCGACAAGATCCTCCCGCTGGCCGACGACACGGTCGTCCTGCCCGGGCACGGCCCCGGCACCACAATCGGCCGCGAACGCGCCAGCAACCCGTACCTCATCGAGGTGGCGGGGCAGGCGCCGGCCGCGCCCACCCGGGGTCTCTAGTCCTCGTCCGCGCCGCGCGCGGACCCACGACCGCACCGCGCCGTCACGCGCGACCGCAAGGAGTACGCGATGAACAAGCCCATGCCCATCTCCGGTTTCCCGGAGTGGACCCCCGGTCAGCGGATGATCGAGCAGTTCGTGCTCGACAAGATCCGGACCACCTTCGAGCTGTACGGCTTCGCCCCGCTGGAGACCCGCGCGGTGGAACCCCTCGATCAACTGCTGCGCAAGGGCGAGACCTCCAAGGAGGTCTACGTGATCCGGCGGCTGCACGCCGACGCCGAGGGCGCGGCAGGTGACGACCAGCTCGGCCTGCACTTCGACCTGACCGTGCCGTTCGCCAGGTACGTGCTGGAGAACGCCGGCAAGCTGGCCTTCCCGTTCCGCCGCTACCAGATCCAGAAGGTGTGGCGGGGCGAGCGGCCGCAGGAGGGGCGCTACCGGGAGTTCGTCCAGGCGGACATCGACATCGTCGACCGGGACACCCTGGCCCCTCACCACGAGGCCGAGATCCCGCTGGTGATCGGGGACGCGCTGCGGTCCCTCCCGATCCCGCCGGTGACCATCCAGGTCAACAACCGCAAGGTCTGCGAGGGGTTCTACCGGGGCATCGGGCTGACCGACCCGGAGGCGGCGCTTCGTGCCGTCGACAAGCTCGACAAGATCGGCCCGGCGAAGGTGGCCGAGCTGCTGGCCCAGACCGCCGGTGCGAGCGAGGCGCAGGCCAAGGCGTGCCTGGCGCTTGCCGAGATCTCCGCTCCGGACGCGTCGTTCGCCGACGCCGTCCGCGCGCTAGGGGTGACCGACCCGCTGCTCGACGAGGGCATCGAGGAGTTGGTCCGGGTCGTCGAGACCGCCGCCGAGCACTCGCCGGGCCTGTGCGTGGCGGACCTGCGCATCGCCCGTGGCCTGGATTACTACACAGGCACGGTGTACGAGACCCAGCTGCGCGGCTACGAGCGGTTCGGCTCGATCTGCTCCGGCGGCCGGTACGACAGCCTGGCCAGCCTCGGCGCCACCTCGTTCCCCGGGGTGGGGATCTCGATCGGCGTGACCCGGCTGCTCGGGTTGCTCTTCGGCGCGGGCGAGCTGTCGATCTCGCGGGAGGTGCCGACCGCCGTGCTGGTGGCGGTGACCGGCGAGGAGCAGCGTGCGGCAAGCAACCGGGTGGCCGAGGCGCTGCGGCGGCGCGGGGTGCCGACCGAGGTGTCGCCAAACGCGGCGAAGTTCGGCAAGCAGATCCGCTATGCCGAGCGACGCGGCATCCCGTACGTCTGGTTCCCGGGCGTCGACGGAGCGCCGGGCGAGGTGAAGGACATCCGCTCAGGTGAGCAGGTCACGGCCGACGCGGGGGAGTGGATGCCGCCCGCCGAGGACCGCACGCCGAGAGTCAACTGAGTCTCACCACTGGCGCACACGGCCGCGGGGACCTACGGTAGCGTAAGTTACGCCACCGTAGGGAGTTTCTCGTGACCATGGGCACCACACTGAGCCAGACCGCACTCCTCGTCGAGCTGGAGCCGGTTGTCGCACGCAACCTGGACCGCCACCTCTCGCTCGCCAAGGAGTGGTTCCCGCACGAGTACGTGCCGTGGAGCGAGGGGCGCACCTTCGACGGGCCGCTCAATGGTGAGGCGTGGTCGCCGACCGACTCGACAATCCCGGACGTCGCCCGCACGGCGCTCATCGTCAACCTGCTGACCGAGGACAACCTGCCCTCGTACCACCACGAGATCGCCACCCTGTTCGGTCGCGACGGCGCGTGGGGCACCTGGGTGCACAGGTGGACCGCGGAGGAGGGCCGGCACGGCACCGCCATCCGCGACTACCTGACCGTCACCCGGGCGGTCGATCCGGTGGCGCTGGAGCGGGCCCGGATGACGCACATGTCCGCCGGCTACGTAAACGTCCACGACGACGAGGTGCTGCACTCGCTGGCGTACGTCTCCTTCCAGGAGCTCGCCACCCGCATCTCGCACCGCAACACCGGCAAGGCCACCGGCGACCCCGCCTGCGAGGCGCTGCTGGCCCGGGTGGCCGCCGACGAGAACCTGCACATGGTCTTCTACCGCAACCTGCTCGCCGCCGCGTTCGAGCTGGCGCCCAGCCAGGCCATGCGGGCCGTCGCCGACGTGGTGGCCAACTTCCAGATGCCGGGCAACGGCATCGACGGCTTCGCCCGCAAGTCGGTGGCGATCGCCCTGGCCGGCATCTACGACCTGCGTCAGCACCGCGACGAGGTGCTCCAGCCGGTGCTGCGCCAGTGGGACGTGTTCAACGTGACAGGTCTGAACGCCGACGGCGAAGCCGCCCGCGAACAGCTGGCCACCCAGCTCGACGAGCTGGACCGGGCCGCGAGCCGCTTCGAAGAGAAGCGCGACGCCCGAGCCGCCCGCCTAGCCCTCCGCTAACCCGGCGCTCAGCCCGCCGCACCCCGCGCGCCCCGAAGCCCGGCACCCCCGGGCGTCCGCGCTCTCGCGCGCCACCCCCACTCCCGCGCTCTCGCGCGCCACCCCACTCCCGCGATCTTGCAGTTTGTGCCCCGGCAAATCGGTGCAGAGCGCCTATTTCGGCGACCGAAACTGCAAGATCGCGGGGGTGAGGGGTGGGGGTGTGGGGGTGTGGGGGTGGGGGGGTTAGGGCAGGGGGTAGATGAGGCAGGTGCTTGTGGCGTGGGCTATCAGGCGGTTGTCGGCGTCGGTGAGGCGTGCTTCGGCCAGGGCTGTGCGGCGGCCACGTTGCAGCACGGTGCCCTCGCAGCGCAGCGTGCCGCTGTCGACCGTGACCGGGCGGAGGAACTTGACGTTCAGGTCCAGCGAGGTGTAGCCCACGCCAGCGGGCAGCGTGGTGTGCACGGCGCAGGCGGCGGCGGTGTCCAACATCGTCGAGATGACACCGCCGTGGACGGTGCCCAGCGGGTTGTAGTGGAACTCCTGCGGGATCAACTCGATGGCGACGCGGCCCTCTTCGGCCTCCATCCGCCCCATGTCGATGAGGTCCATCACCGGCGGACCGGCCAGCTCTCCGGCGATCATCGCGCGGAGCAGTTCGATGCCGCTGCGCCGCCCCACCTGCGCGGCGTTGGTCGCTGGGTCCGACCATGTGAAGGTACGGCTGCGCGCCGGCTCCTGGGTCTGTGTCATGGACGCAGCCTCGCAGTCGATTGCTGAGTCTGTCAATTAGACCTAGCCTGGTCGGATGAGGCCTGCGGCACTGGACTGGTCGGTGGAGAACTGCACAATCGCCCGCGCGATGGAGATCCTCGGCGAGCGGTGGACGCTTGTGGTGCTCCGCGAGGTCTTCAACGGAGTACGACGCTTCGACGACATGCGGGTACGCACCGGGATTCCACGTCAGGTGCTCACCAACCGGCTTGCCGTTCTGGTGGAGCGGGGCGTCCTGCGGCGCGAGCCGTACCAGGAGCCGGGCAGTCGGTCACGCCACGAGTACCGGCTGACCGAGATGGGCCTCGCCCTGTGGCCGGTGCTGGTCGCCGTGCTCGGCTGGGGCGACCGGTACCTCGCCGACCCGGAGGGCTCGCCGCTGAGGGTGGAGCACCGCGACTGCGGCGCCGAGGTGCGCGTCGAGCTGCGCTGCGCCGAGGGACACGAACTGGCCGAGCCCCGCGAGGTGCAGCCCCGACCGGGCCCCGGTGCGCGCCGCCGCATCCCCTGACACCGCCTGCCCGCCCGCCTGCCCGCCTGCCCGCCTGCCCGCCTGCCCGCCTGCCCGCCTGCGGCCCCGCGCCGCGACGTTGTGCTGCGCCGCGTCGACGCGCCATGCGTCGACGTGGTCGGCCATCCGGCGGGCTTGTGGGCTGAGCGAGGTCGATCCCGCGTTGGTCCGGGTTCGGTTGTGGCGCGAAACGTGCCCTGCGGCGGACGGTGTCCGAAACGGATCCGGCGGTCGTTCGGTGTGACGGTAGCTGTCCGCCAGCGTGTCGGTGGTGTTGCGGCTATGTCACCGGTGAAGGTCGACTAATTCGGGCGAAACCAAGTCTTGTCAATGATCTTAAGTATGTGAATACTTCAGTTCACTCGGACGGTTTTCCCAGATCGGCCGGGTTGCCCTCGGGTCAGCCGGCCTTGGCGAGACCCGTTCTCCCCCGCCCAGGAGGTTTGTTACATGCGACCCACGAGGTCCTCATTCCGCGTTGCGGCAACCGTCGCCGTGAGCGGAACCCTGGTCGTCGGCTCGCTCATCGGCGCCCCCGCCCATGCCGCCCCCGCCGCCTCGCCCGACGCCGCCGCCGCCCTCTCCGCTCAGCTCGGTGACCGCTCCGCCGGTTCGTACATCGACGCCAGCGGCAAGACCGTCGTGACCGTCACCGACGCCGCCGCAGCGCGCAAGGCGAGCAACGCCGGGGCCACCGTCCGCTACGTCACCCGGGGCTCAGCCGAGCTCAACCGGGCCACCGCCGAGCTGGAGCGGTCCGCGAAGATCCCGGGCACCGCCTGGTGGAGCGACCCGGTCACGAACCAGGTCGTCGTCTCCGTCGACAGCACCGTCACCGGCGCCAAGCTGGAGCGGGTCAAGGCCGCCGCGGCGCGCGCCAACGGCGCGGTGCGGGTCGAAGCCGAGGCCGGCGTGCTGAGCACCCGGATCTCGGGTGGTCAGGCCATCTACGCCGGCGGCGGCGGGCGCTGCTCGCTCGGCTTCAACGTGCGCAGCGGCAGCACCTACTACTTCGTGACCGCCGGGCACTGCACCAACATCTCGTCGAGCTGGTACTCGAACTCCGGCCAGACCGCGCTGCTGGGCACCCGGACCGGCACCAGCTTCCCGGGTAACGACTACGGCATCGTGCGGCACAGCAACTCCGCAAACGCCGCCGGCAACGTCTCGCTCTACAACGGCAGCTTCCGGGACATCACCGGCTCCGGCAACGCCTCGGTCGGCCAGTCGGTGCAGCGCTCCGGCAGCACCACCGGCCTGCGCAGCGGTTCGGTGAACGCGACGAACGCCACGGTGAACTACGCCGAGGGCTCGGTCTCCGGTCTGATCCGTACCAACGTCTGCGCCGAGCCGGGCGACAGCGGCGGCTCGCTGTTCGCCGGCGGCACCGCCCTGGGCCTGACCTCCGGTGGTAGCGGCAACTGCCGCACCGGCGGCACGACCTTCTTCCAGCCCGTCACCGAGGCCCTGAGCCGCTACGGCGTCAGCGTCTTCTGATCCACGCACCGCAAACGGGCCGCCGGAGCACTCCGGCGGCCCGTTCGCTGTCCCAACCCGTGACAGGCAGCACCGCGCGACCGCCAGCGGCTCACGGCGTGCCAGGGCGGCGACCGCCGGCGGCCGGTCAGTGTGGTGAGGGCAGGCGGCGGGTCAGTGCGGCGAGCACGGCGGCAAGCGGTACGACCGCCTCGGCGGCCGCCACCAGCCGCTCCGTCAGCCCGATCCATGCGCCGTCGGTGAAGTACTCGACGGCGAACCAGCCGAGTAGCCCCAGCAGGAGCGCCGTCACCGCGAGCGCTGCCCAGCGGGTGGGTCCGTGCCGGCCCGGCCCGTGTTGATCCCGGCCGACCGGCCGCGTCGACCGCCAGGGCACGGCCAGGGCGGGCCACACGGCCAACGCCCCGAACGCCAGAGCGGCGGCGACGACGTGGGTGATCGACCCGTCCGGGCGCTGCGGGAAGACGACGAGCACCAGGGTGGCAAGTCCGCCGAGCGCGAGCAGCCCACGGCCCGCAGGTGCGGCGGTGACCAGACCGAGCGCGGTCAGCAGGTGGCAGAGGCCCAGGCCGGCCAGCCCGACCGTCATGATCCAACGATTGTCCGCGTCGGTCGCGGCAAGCGCGCTGATGGTCTGCCGGACAGGATCGAACCCGTCTGGCTGGGCGGCCTGCGCCACCGTCCAGCCTCCGACGAGGAACAGTGGCGCGCCACCGGCTGACAGCAGGGCCCAGCGGGGAACGACCGACATCGCGTGATCGTAGCGGTGCGGCCGGCGGCGACACCGGGGCCAGCACGGCTGGGACGGCTGGCTCCCGACACAGTCATCGCAGGGGTGCGGTGACGGCTCAGGGCAGCGGATCGGAGCGTCGCGTGGTGGGGCCGGGCGGTGGCAGAAGCGGATCCGGGGAGACGACACCGCTCATGGGCAGGGCCGGGCCGACGGTGGTGGTGCCACCGGTGGCCCAGGCGAGGTGCGCCCGTCGGGCCGACAGCACCGCGAACAGGGGCCAGAGCGACACGGCCACCGCCGTCACCCGCTCGGCAAGGCCCGTCCGTGACCCGCTCGTCACCTCGAACGCGGACCAGCCGAAGAGGGCCAGCAGCACGGCCGTCGCGCCGAGACCCACCCCTCGACGGAACGCCCACGGCGGCTGCGGTGCCGACGGGTGCGCGTCGTCCCGACCGCGTGGCAGCCGCAGCGCCGAGCCAGCCGGCCAGAGCGCCAGGGCCAGAACGGCGACGGTCGCCGCGATGCCGTGGCTGAGCGAACCGCCCACCGGCGGCCGGGGAAACGCCACAAGCGCGACGGTGGCCACTCCACCGATCGCGAGCAGGAATCGACTGGGCAGCCCTGCCGCGTGCAGCACGGCGGCCACCGCCAGATAGCAGCAGCCCAGCAGCACCAGGGAGGTGACCATGATCCAGGCGTCGGTGGCGTCCTGCCCCGCCAACTCGCTGATGGTGTCGCGGATCGGGTCGTACCCGGCGGGTTGCCGGGTCTCCGCGACCGTCCAGCCGGCCACCAGCACCAGCGGCGCGGCCGCCGCCGTGGCGACTGCCCAGTTCGGTACGGCGCGCATTTCGCCACGTTAACCAAGACGCCGGGCCCGCGAGCATGGTTCGCCGGTCCGCCCACCTGCGAATCGCCCCGGGCTGCCGGGTGCCCCCGAAAGAGACCGGCCGCCCCTGACAGAATGCGGAAGAGGACTGTTCCACGATGAGGAGTTGCCAGCCGTGATCCGTACCCACAATGCCGGAAGCCTGCGCGCGACGGACGCCGGCACGACGGTGACGCTCGCCGGGTGGGTGGCCCGCCGGCGCGACCACGGCGGCGTCATCTTCGTCGACCTGCGCGACGGCTCCGGCGTGGTCCAGGTGGTGTTCCGCGAAGAGGACGCGCACGCGCTGCGCAACGAGTTCTGTGTGAAGGTCACCGGCGAGGTGACCCGCCGCCCCGAGGGCAACGAGAACCCGGAGCTGCCCACCGGCGAGGTCGAGGTGACAGCAACCGAGCTGGAGGTGCTCTCCGAGGCGGCCCCGCTGCCGCTGCCGGTGGACGACCAGATCGAGGCCGGCGACGACCTGCGGCTGCGGTACCGCTACCTGGACCTGCGCCGCAGTGGCCCGGCGAACGCGCTGCGGCTGCGCTCGCGCGCCAGTCACCTCGCCCGGGGCGTGCTGCACGAGCGCGACTTCCTGGAGATCGAGACGCCGACCCTCACCCGCTCGACGCCCGAAGGCGCCCGCGACTTCCTGGTGCCGGTGCGGTTGCAGCCCGGCAGCTGGTACGCGCTGCCGCAGTCGCCGCAGCTGTTCAAGCAGCTGCTGATGGTCGGCGGCATGGAGCGGTACTACCAGATCGCCCGCTGCTACCGCGACGAGGACTTCCGCGCCGACCGGCAGCCGGAGTTCACCCAGCTCGACATCGAGATGTCCTTCGTGACCGAGGACGACGTCATCGACCTCGGCGAGGCGATCGTCTCGGCGCTCTGGAAGGACCTGGCCGGGCACGAGATCACCCGGCCGATCCCGCGGATCACCTGGCACGACGCGATGGCCCGGTACGGCTCCGACAAGCCGGACCTGCGCTACGGCGTCGAGCTGACCGAGCTGACCGACTACCTGCGCGGCACGCAGTTCCGGGTGTTCGCCGGCGCGATCGACGCGGGCGGCTACGTCGGCGCTGTGGTCATGCCGGGCGGCGCGTCGCAGACCCGCAAGGAGCTGGACGGCTGGCAGGACTGGGCCAAGGCGCGCGGCGCTCGTGGCCTTGCGTACGTGGTGCTGGACGCCGAGACCGGCGAGGCGCGCGGCCCGGTGGCCAAGAACCTCTCCGCCGAGCACCTGGGTGGGCTCGCCGACGCGGTCGGCGCCAAGCCGGGCGACGCGGTGTTCTTCGCCGCCAGCACGAACACCCGTGAGGCGCAGGAGCTGCTGGGTGCGGCCCGTGTCGAGATCGCCAAGCGGGCCGGCCTGATCGACGAGAGCGCCTGGGCGTTCTGCTGGGTTGTCGACGCGCCCATGTTCGAGAAGACGGACGAGGGCGGTTGGACGGCCGTGCACCACCCGTTCACCTCGCCGAACGCCGAGTGGGTGGACCGGTTCGAGGAGGCCCCGGACCGGGCGCTCGCGTACGCGTACGACATCGTCTGCAACGGCAACGAGATCGGCGGCGGCTCGATCCGTATCCACAGGGGTGACGTGCAGAAGCGGGTCTTCGACCTGCTCGGCATCACCCCGGAGGAGGCGCAGGACAAGTTCGGCTTCCTGCTGGAGGCGTTCAAGTACGGCGCCCCGCCGCACGGCGGCATCGCGTTCGGCTGGGACCGGGTCTGCATGCTGCTCGCCGGCGCGGACTCGATCCGCGAGGTGATCGCGTTCCCGAAGACCCGTGGCGGCTTCGACCCGCTGACCGGCGCGCCGACGCCGATCACCGGCCAGCAGCGCACCGAGGCCGGCATCGACGCCAAGCCCAAGCCGCAGGCGGCCCCCCACACCGGCACCGCCGGCCCTGCAGCCCCGGTAGCCGACCCGGTCTAAGCCCCACCCCAGCTTGGTTGATCAAGAGGTTTGCGTCATCATCGCCCCGCGAGGTGACGCAAACCTCTTGATCACGGGGGAGTGGGTTGGGATGCGGGTGCTTGTTGTCGGGGGTAGTGGGTTTCTCGGGCGGGAGGTTTGTCGGCGCGCCGTTGACGGCGGCTTCACGGTGACCGGGACGTACCACTCGGGTTCCGTTGGGGTGCCGGGTGTTGCGGAGCGCCGGCTGGACGTGACCGACCGGGCCGCCGTGCGCGCGCTTGTCGCCGAGGTGCGGCCGGACGCCGTGGTCGCGACCCCCTATCGGTACGACGACTGGGCCGTCACCGCCGACGGGGCCGCGAACGTGGCGGTCGCCGCCGCCGAAGCGGGTGCCCGGCTGGTGCACGTGTCCAGTGACGCGCTGCACGCCGGCCGTCCGACGCCGTACCTCGACGACGACGTGCCTACCCCGATCCACGCGTACGGGGCCGCGAAGGCCGCCGCCGAGACCGCCGTGCGGGCGATCGACCCGGGCGCGGCGCTTGTGCGTACCTCGCTGATCGTGGGGGAGGGCAGCAAGCAGATCCAGCTCTGCCGGGACGCGCTCGCCGGCCGGGCGGTGCTGTTCACCGACGAGACCCGCTGCCCGGTCGACGTCACCGACCTGGCCGACGCCGTGCTGGAGATGGCCGGCTCGTCGTACGCCGGTCTGCTCAACGTGGCTGGCCTTGACGCGGTCAGCCGGGCCGAGTTGGGCCTGCTGGTCGCCGGGCGATATGGCCTGGACGCGGCCGGGTTGAAGACGACCACCGGCGCCGCCGCCGGCGTGGTGCGTCCCACCGAGGTACGCCTGGACTGCTCCCGCGCCACGGCTCTGCTGCGGACCCGGCTGCGTGGGGTGCGCGAACTTCTGGCCTCCTGAGTCTGCACACTTCCTATGCACAACTCTTGTGCATAGGAAGTGTGCAGAGTTATTGTGCGTTCATGGGGATTGACGAACCGACACCGCGACCCGCGCCCCGCGAGGTGCGGATCGACAAGCGGCAGGTCCGCGTGCTCGCACACCCGCTGCGGATGCGGCTGGTCGGGGCGCTACGGGTGCATGGCCCCGCCACCGCCACGACACTGGCCGAGCTGCTCGGGACCAACACCGGCGCGACCAGCTATCACCTGCGCCAGCTCGCCGAGGTCGGGCTGGTCGTCGAGGATCCCGACCGGGGCAGCGGACGGCAGCGCTGGTGGCAGGCCGCCCACGACGTCACCAGTTGGGAGCCGACCGACTTCGACGACGACCCCGACGCCCGGGCCGCGATCGAGTGGATCCAGGGCGACCAGGTGCGCCACCTCGTCGAGCACGCCGAGCGGTGGTTCGCCACCCAGCACGAGTGGTCGCCCGCCTGGCGCGACGCCCTGGGCATGGGCGACATCTTCATGACCATCCCACCGGCCCGGCTGGAGGAGCTCAAAGCCGAGGTGTGGCAGGTGCTGGAGCGGTACCGCGAGGCCGGATCCGTCGACCCGCAGGCCCGCCCGGTGCAGGTCTTCCTGGCCGCGTACCCGCTGCGGGAGGGCCTGCGGTGAGCGCGCTTACCGTACGTCAGGTCCGGCAGAGGTTCCTGCTCCTGCACGGGCTGCGGTGGCTGCCCAGCGGCCTGATCATTCCGGTGATGATCCTGCTGATGCAGGAGCGTGGCCTGTCGCTGTCCCAGATCGGGTTGGTCACCGTCGCCCAGGGGCTGGTCGTGTTGGCACTGGAGCTGCCCACCGGCGGCCTCGCCGACGCGCTCGGCCGCCGGCCGGTCCTCCTGGTGGCCTGGACACTCGGTCTGGCCTCCCTGCTGATCTTCGCGGTCGCCGACTCGTTCGCGGTCTTCGTGCTGGTCTGGGCCCTGCAAGGGGTCTTCCGGGCCCTCGACAGCGGCCCGCTGGAGTCCTGGTACGTCGACGCCACCCTCGCCGCCGACCCGGAGGCGAAGTACGAGCCGGGTCTCGGCTACGCCGGCACCGTCATCGGCGTGGCCATCTCCGCCGGCGCGCTGCTCGCCGGCGGCCTGATCGCCCTCGGCCCGATCGGGCCGGTCAGCGCGCTCACCGTCCCGGTGCTTGTCGCCGCGGCTTTCCAGGTGGTGGCCCTGGCCGCCCTTGTGACACTGCTGCGGGAGGTCCGCCCGGCCAAGGGCGCTGGGGCGCTGCGGGCCTCGATCGTCGAGGCGCCCCGGATGATCGGTCAGTCGTTCGGGCTGCTGCGCCGCTCCCGGGTGCTGCTGGCCCTCGTCGCGGTGGAGCTGTTCTGGGGCTTCGGCATGGTCACCTTCGAGTCGCTGCTGCCGGTCCGGCTCGCCGAGGTGGTAGGGGATCCGGACCGGGCGGCGGCGCTGCTCGGACCGGCGAACTCGGCGGCCTGGCTGGCCAGTGCGGCCGGCGCTGCCCTGACCCCGCTGCTGCTGCGCTGGCTGGGCGCCGCGCCCAGCGCCGCCCTGCTGCGCATCCTGCAGGGCGTGACTGTGGTCGGGATGGGTCTGCTCGCCGGCCCGGTCGGGGTGCTCGTGGCCTACCTCGCCTGCTACAGCATTCACGGGGCATCCAACCCGGTGCACATGGGGCTGCTGCACCGCCAGGTCGACGGGCCGTACCGGACCAGCGTGATCTCGCTGAACTCGATGATGGGCCAGCCCGGCTTCGCGGTGGGCGCGGTCGTCCTCACCGCGCTCGCCGACCGGGTCAGCGTCACCGCCGCGATGCTTGTCGGCGCGGTGGTGCTCGCCGTGGCCGCGCCGCTGTACCTGCCGGCCTGGCGGGCCGGTCGTCGGCCCGTCGACCCGCCGGCCGATCAGGGCGCGGTCCCGGTGGCGGAGCTACCCGACCCACGGCGCGAGCATCCTGCGTCCGCCTCAGGCTAGACGTACCGAGGTGAGGCCGAGGGTGCTGGTGAAGCCCAGGCGACGGTAGAGCCGTGCCGCTCCGACGTTGTCCAGGTAGACACCGAGCGCCACGGTGTCGTGGCGCGCCATTAGCGCCCGGGTCATCCCGGCGGTCAACGCCGCGCCCAGCCCTCGACCACGCTGGTCGGGAGCGACGGTCAGGCCGGCGAGGAACCCGACGTCGTCCCGGCTGCGCTCCGCGCCGCACGCCACCAGCCGGCCACCGGCCCGGATGCCGTACCAGTTCACGACCTGCTGGTCGCTGGGGCGGGACGTGCTGCCCGGGAAGGCCTCGTCGATCAAGGCCTCCAGCGCCGGGTGGTCGGCCTCGGTGAGCCGTACGACCCGCCGCTCGTCCGGCTGCTCCGGCGGTGGCGTGCAGGTCCAGTGGAAGTCCCAGTCCTCGTGCCGGTCCACGGTCGGGCGGCCCGCACGGAGGGCGGGATCGTGTCGGGGCAGGTGCAGCCGATCCTGCGGGCGCAGCACCCCGTCGGCGACCAACTCGCCGCAGATCTCGATCGCCGGACCGGCCGGACCGATCGCGCTGGCGGCAGGCCCGTACGCCGACGGTGACAGCCACAGCACTGTCTCGTCGCGCTGGTAGCCGCTCGTCGGCACGTCGAGCCCGAGCGCGTACCGGGCGTACGGGTGGTGACCGGTGGCGGCCAGGATGGCCGTCCGGTCGTGGAGCAGGTAGTCCCCCATGATCATGACGGTCAGCCTACGAAAACCGGCTCACGGGTGACCGCGCCCGGTCAGGTGCAACGGCCCGATCCACGGTGGAGATTGACGAGTCGACCGTTTGGGTACATCACGCGCCGACCTACTGGGAACCCCCACCGGAGGACCGAACATGCTCGCCATTCTCGCGGCCATCGTCTTTGGCTTCGCTCTGCTGATCGACCTGCTCGACACCAACTTCGGCGCGCCCGACCTGTTCAACTGGAACACGCTCGTGCTCCTCGGGTTGTTTCTGCTCGCCCTCTACCTGGGCGGCGTGGGCAGCGGCCCGCGCAGCGGCGGTGGCGGTGGCGGCGGCCGCTGGTACCGGGGTCGTCGCCCCGGTCGCGGCTGACCGGAACTGATCATCAATGGCCCAGCCCACGGCGCGATTCCGGCGCTGCGGGCTGGGCCCGGTACTGTCTTCGTGATGGAGTCAGACGCCCTCTTCACCCTCGGTGCGCCCGCCGGGTCGCGCAGCGCGCCCGAGGGTTCCGCAGGTGTCGACGGCTTCACTCCGGTAGCGCACGATTCGCCCCTGCCCGTCCGTATGCGCCCGGCGACCCTCGACGAGTTGGTCGGCCAGGACCACCTGCTCGCCCCCGGTGCGCCGCTGCGACAACTGGTGTCCGGCGGCGCGCCGCTGTCGGTAATCCTCTGGGGACCGCCCGGCAGCGGCAAGACCACCATCGCGCACCTGGTCGCGGCGGCCACCGATCGCCGGTTCGTCGCCATGTCGGCGCTGTCCGCCGGGGTCAAGGACGTCCGCGCCGTCATCGAGACGGCCCGCCGCCAGCGCCGTTCCGGCGGCCCGCAGACCGTGCTCTTCATCGACGAGGTGCACCGGTTCAGCAAGACCCAGCAGGATTCGCTGCTCGCCGCCGTCGAGGACCGTACGGTGACGCTGCTCGCGGCGACCACCGAGAACCCGTACTTCTCGGTCATCTCCCCACTGTTGTCGCGGTGCGTGCTGCTCACCCTGCAACCGCTCGATGACGACGCGGTGCGCGGCCTGCTGCGCCGGGCGGTCGCCGACGAGCGCGGCCTGCGCGGCACGCTCACCCTGACCACCGAGGCCGAGGACCACCTGGTGCGGCTCGCCTCCGGCGACGTCCGCAAGGCTCTGACCGCGCTGGAGGCGGCGGCGGCCTCCGCCACGGCGCTCGGCGTCGGGCAGATCGACCTCGCCACCGCCGAGCAGGCGGTCGACGTGGCGGCGGTGCGCTACGACCGCGACGGCGACGCCCACTACGACGTGGTCAGCGCGTTCATCAAGAGCATGCGCGGCTCGGACGTGGACGCCGCCGTGCACTGGCTGGCCCGGATGCTCGTCGCCGGTGAGGACGCCCGGTTCATCGCCCGCCGTCTTGTCATCTTCGCCAGCGAGGACGTCGGCATGGCCGATCCCACCGCGTTGAGCGTCGCCACCGCCGCCGCGCACGCCGTCGAGTACGTCGGGCTGCCCGAAGTGCAGCTCAACCTGGCCCAGGCGGTGATCCACCTGGCGACCGCCCCCAAGTCGAACTCGGCGACCACCGCGATCGGTGCCGCCATCGCCGACGTACGGGCCGGCAAGGGTGGCCCGGTGCCGCGCGGGTTGCGCGACGCGCACTACGCCGGCGCCCGAGGGCTGGGCCACGGCACCGGCTACCGCTATCCGCACGACGACCAGCGCGGCGTGGTCACCCAGCAGTACGTCCCGGACGACCTGGTGGGCACGGACTACTACCAGCCCAGCCCGCACGGGGCGGAGCGGTCGGTGGCGACCCGGTTGCCGCTGCTGCGCCGGATCGTGCGCGGCCTGCCAGCGCCGCCGGCCCGACCGGAGGCCCCGGCAGCCGCGCCCGTAACGGCGCAGGCCCCATCGGCGCTTGGCGGTCAGAACGGTCGCCCGGGCACGGGCACGAGCGGTCCCGGCACGACGCAGGACAGCGGCACTGACGCCGCGGGAGAGGGTCAACAGTGAGATCGCGTGGTGCGGACCGCCCGGACGAGGGCCCGGACGAGCGGCGTGATCCCCGCGCCAAGGGCCGCCGCTGGGGTCGAGGCCGAGCCGAGGCGGAGCCGGAGGAGCCGGTATCCGGCGAGGAGTTCGGCTGGATCGACGACCTGCGCTCGGCCAAGCAGCAACGCACCGAGTTGGGCCCGGACGGCGCACCGGCCGAGCCCGTGGCACCGCGCGCGAGCGCGCCCACGACGCCGGACGCGACGCCCGGCCCACGCCGCGGCGACCCGGACGGCAGCGGGACGCGTCGCCCGGCCGACGGCCCCTGGCCGGGCGAGCCGCCAGCGGTTCGCCGCCCGGACGAGCGGCCACCCGCCGACCGACCCCGCCCCGCCGGTCCTGGCGTCCCCGCCCAGGGCCAGCCGGCGCCGCGCGGCACACAGCCGGTGCCCGGCACCGGCCCCCGCGCCGCCGGACCGCCGCTGACACCACCCGCCGCCCGCCCGGCCGGCGGTGACCCGGCAGGACCGCCCGGGCCGCGTCCTTCGTCCGGGGCTCCCGCCGGCCCGGCACGGCCGCGTCCGGCGACGGCTCCACCCGGCCCACCCGTGGGCCCACCGACCTCGGGCGCCCCGACCGGTCGCCGCCCGGATGCTGCCGCGCCGGCCGGCCGGGCGGACGCGATGCCGCCGCTGCGCCGCCCGGACGCCGTCCCGCCGAACCGCCGCCCCGGCCCGGAGCCCACCGAGCCCGGCCGTCCACTGCCCACCGACGGGCCGCCCGCGGGTCGGCGCACCACTGGGCCGGTCGCAGGTCCGGCGCGCACCGCCGGGCCGCCCGCCGGCGCTGGTCCGGCCCGCTTCGACGGGCCGCCGCCCGGTGTCGTACCGCCGGTCCCCGACGGCCCGCGGCCCGACCCCGCGATCGACCGCGACCCGCGCGGGGCCCAGCGTCGTCCCGGCCCGGTCGACCCGGGGGCACCGCAGCCACCCGTTCCCCCTCGCCCGGCCACGGGCGGTCGCCGCCGCGCGGCGGAACAGCAGGAGCCCGTGGTGCCCCGCTCGGGCAACGCGCCACCGATGCCGCCCGCGCCCGCCACCCAGCGCGGTGCCGCCCAGTCCGGTCCGGCGCAGTCCGGCCTCGCGCAGTCCGGCCCGGCGCAGCATGGCGCAGCGCAGTCAGGTGTCGCGCCGGCTGGACCCCGCGCGGGGACCTCGCCTGCTGGCCCCGCGCGCACGGGTGCCGCGCCCACCGACGGCGCCGGCCGTCGCCGGGCAGCCACCGACGAGCAGGGTCGGCGCGGTCCGGCCGGCGCTGAACCCCGGGCGGACCGCCCGGAGCGACCGGCCGACTGGCTGCGTCAGGCCGGTCGGCTGCCGCACACCGACCCCGGCCTTCCGGTGGTCAACAGGCGCGGCGGCGGTGCACCCGCTCCGGCCGGAAACCGGCCCGCCGGGCACCGTCCGGCACCGTCCGCAGGCGATCTGACCGGCGGCTCCACCGGCCCGCTCGCCGTGCCGGACCCGGCTGCGGACCGCACCGCCGGCCAACGGCCCGTCGGGCCGCCACCGGATCCGGGCGCGCCCCCTCCCACGGGTCGCACCGCACGGCCGGGCCCGGCGGAGTCCACCGGGGAAGAGCCGAGCGGTGCCGTGCCCCCCGCCGGAGACCGGCCCGCCGGCCGCCGGGGCGCTGCGACACCCACACCGGATCCGACCGGTCGGCGCAGACCCCACGCCCAGCCCGGCCCCGACGCAACGACCGCTGCCCGGCCCGGCCCGGCCGGTGAGCGCGGCGACGACCCGTACGCCGGTCCCGCTGGCGGCGCGCCGTCCCGGGGCGGCACCCGCTCCACCCCGCCCGGCGGACGGGCACGTGTCGGCCCTGGCGACGCGCCGGTCCCCGGTCGCCGTGGCCCCGACGGCCCACCCCGCCCCGGAACCGACGTACCCGAGCGGGGTGCCCGACGCCCGGACGGCCCGGCGCGTGCCGCCGTCCCACCGGGTGCCGGCCCGGATGGTCCGCCCCGACCACGCCCGGATGGTCCCGCTCGTGCCGCTGTCCGCCCGCCCGCCGCCGGGCAGCCGCCCGCCGGTGTCGCTCCGGCCGGCGGCGAGCCCGGCACCGGTCCCGGGTCGCCAGTCGCGGCGCGCGGCGGTGCCGCACCCGTTCGCCAGGCGGATCGCGCCGCCGGCCGTGCCCTGCCGCCGCACCGGGATCCCGGCCGCCCCGAGCCGAGCGGCGTCGCCCCCGTGCCGCCTCCCGGACGCCCCGGCGAGCCCGTCGGCGTGGCCCGTGCCGCCGCCGTGGTGCCCGCCGCGACCGGGCCGGCGGACCGCCCGACCCCCGAACCGGCCGGCGGGGCCGCGCTGCGCGCGGCCAACCAGGACACCCCCGACGACGACGGGGCCGCACCGGGCGCCCGGTCCGAGCTGCGCCGGCAGTTGCGCGAACGACGCCGGCTGCGGGCGGCGGTGCTGGTGCTGGTGAGCGTCGTGCTGCTCGGCGCGGTGCCGCTGTTCTTCGGCGTCCGCACGCTGAGCCGCGACCCGGTCTTCGACAACCTGGACCAGCTCAACGTGCCTGGCTGGGCCGCCACGAAGACGGTCGACGACGTCAGCGGCAGCCGCTGGTGCCTGCTCGACTGCCGGCTCCGTGAGCGCACCGTCAACTCCGAAAAGTCACCGGAGGAGACGACGAAGGTGTACGAGGACGCGCTGCGCCAGGACGGCTGGCAACCGTGGAAGGTGAGCCGCTGCCCGGAGCAGGAGACGAAGGGCACCTACACCTGCTGGCGTCGGGACGAGTTGACCCTCGACCTGTGGGTGCGTTCGCCGACCTGCGTGCCGCCGCCTGTCGACGGCGAGCCGGCGCTCGTGCCGTCCCCGGAGCCGTCGGCCGCTGCGGCGGAGTGCACCGGCTCGTTGGTGTCGGTGAAGGTACGCAATGCGATCGACGACGAGCGGACCAGGCCGCAGCCGGCCACCGACCCGTCGCTGACCGGAGAGGATCCGTTCCCGACGGTCAGTGCGGATCCGCTCGGCGACCTGACACCCTCACCGTCCTGAGCCGGTCTCCATCACGGACGGTAGGGTCTGGGGCTGGCGGGCCCGCCCGCTACCGCTGACTGGCGACAGATCGGCGCGGGCACAAGGTGGTGCGTTCCGGGGACGTCGGGTCCTGCGGAATTCTGTATGAGGAGGACAGGCGTGGACGGCTTGGGAGAGGTCGCGGCGCTGATCGCGGCGTCGGCGTTCGCGGTACTGGTGCTCATCCTGACGCTGCCGATTCTGCGGCTGCGGCACACGGTTGACGCCACTACCCGGATGATCAACGACCTCAACGATCGGACCGCGCCGCTGCTCGGCGACGTGAACACCACTGTGAAGAACGTCAACACCGCGCTGGAGCAGGTGCAGACCTCGCTCGACGGCGTGAACCTGCAGCTGGCGAAGGTCGACACCATGACCAGCCACGCGCAGAACGTCACCGCCAACGTCGCCAACCTGGCCACCGTCGTCTCCGCCGCTGCCGCGAACCCGCTGGTGAAGGTGGCCGCGTTCGGCTACGGCGTGCGCAAGGCCGCCGCCGGCCGGCGGGCCGCCGAGACCGAGCGCGAGGTACGCGACACCATCAAGAAGCAGCGACGGGCCGCCCGGCGCGGCGACGACCGCTGACCAGCCGGCGCACCAGGAGGTAGCACGACATGAAGCGCTTGTTCTGGCTCGGCATCGGCGTGACCGTCGGCGTGATCGTGGTCCGCAAGGCGACCCGGACCGCCCAGGCGTACACGCCTGCCGGTATCGCCAGCTCGTTGTCGGAATCCGCTGGCGGCCTGGTCGAGTCGCTGCGTAGCTTCGTGGAGGACGTCCGGATCGGGATGGCCGAACGCGAGCAGGAGATCCACCACGCGTTCGCCCAGGGCGAGGCGTTCGACGACAAGTTCGCCGAGCTGCGGGAAGACCCGCGGATCGGCGATCGAGAAATCTTTCCGGAGGAACACCAGCGATGAAGACGGCGGAGATCAAGCGGCGGTACCTCGCGCATTTCGAGGCGAATGGCCACGCCGTGGTGCCGTCCGCTCCGCTGCCCGCCATCAGCGACCCGAACCTGCTGTTCGTCAACGCCGGCATGGTGCAGTTCGTGCCCTACTTCCTGGGCCAGCAGGCGCCGCCGTACCAGCGGGCGGTGAGCGTCCAGAAGTGCATCCGCACCCCGGACATCGACGAGGTCGGCAAGACCAGCAGGCACGGCACGTTCTTCCAGATGAACGGCAACTTCTCCTTCGGTGACTATTTCAAGGACGGCGCGATTCCCCTCGCGTGGGACCTGGTCACCAAGTCGCAGGCTGACGGCGGGTTCGGTCTGGACCCGGAGCGCGTCTGGCCGACCGTCTACCTCGACGACGACGAGGCGTACGAGATCTGGCGGTCGGTGGGTGTGCCGGCGGCGCGGATCGTCCGTCGGGGCAAGGCCGACAACTTCTGGTCGATGGGGATTCCCGGGCCGTGCGGTCCGTGCTCGGAGCTGTTCTACGACAGGGGCCCGGAGTACGGCCGCGAGGGCGGCCCGGCGGTCGACGAGGACCGCTACATGGAGTTCTGGAACCTCGTCTTCATGCAGTTCGAGCGGGGTCCGGGCACCACCAAGGACGACTACCCGATCCTGGGTGAGCTGCCGGCGAAGAACATCGACACAGGCATGGGCCTGGAGCGGATGGCCTCGATCCTGCAGGGTGTCGACAACCTGTACGAGATCGACGAGGTCCGGCCCATCCTGGACCGGGCGGCCGAGCTGACCGGCAAGCGGTACGGCGCGCACTCCGGGCACGTGGCGAGCGAGTCGCACCCGGACGACGTACGGCTGCGGGTGGTCGCCGACCACGTGCGGACCGCGCTGATGCTGATCGGCGACGGTGTGACCCCGAGCAACGAGGGGCGCGGCTATGTGCTGCGTCGGATCATGCGGCGGGCGATCCGGTCGATCCGGCTGCTCGGCTGGCAGGATCGGGCGCTGCCCGAGCTGCTGCCGGTCGCCCGGGACTGCATGGCGCCGTCGTACCCGGAGCTGGCGAGCGACTTCGACCGGATCTCGCAGTACGCGTACGCGGAGGAGGACGCCTTCCTGTCCACGCTGCGCGCGGGCACCACGATCCTGGACACGGCGATCGCCGAGACCCGTACGGCGGGTGGCACGGCGCTGTCCGGGGCGAAGGCGTTCCAGTTGCACGACACGTACGGCTTTCCGATCGACCTGACCCTGGAGATCGCGGCCGAGCAGGGCCTCGCTGTCGACGACGAGGGTTTCCGCCGGCTGATGGCCGACCAGCGGACCCGGGCGAAGGCGGACGCGCAGGCCCGCAAGACCGGCCACACCGATGTGTCCGCGTACCGGTCGGTGCTCGACTCGGGTGGCCCTGTGACGTTCACCGGGTACAGCGAGGTGGCCCGCGAGTCGCGGGTGCGGGCGCTGCTGGGCGGGGCGGGCCCGATCCAGGCGGCGACCGAGGGCGACACCATCGAGTTGGTGCTCGACACGACCCCGTTCTACGCCGAGGGCGGTGGCCAGCAGCCCGACCACGGCATGATCACCGTCGGCGACGGGCAGGTCGAGGTGCTCGACGTGCAGCAGCCGGTGCCCGGCCTGATCGTGCACCGGGCCCGGGTGATCAGGGGCGAGGTGCGCGCGGGCGACACCGGCTACGCCGAGATCGACACCACGCGGCGGCGGGCGATCTCCCGGTCGCACACCGCCACCCACCTGGTGCACCAGACCATGCGTAACTTCCTCGGGGAGTCGGCGACGCAGGCGGGTTCGTTGAACGCGCCCGGTCGGCTGCGGTTCGACTTCAACACCCCGACCGGTGTCTCCCCGACCGTGCTGCGGGACGTGGAGCAGCAGGTGAACGAGGTGCTCCTGGCCGACCTGGAGGTGCACGCCTTCATCACGTCGCTGGACGAGGCGCGACGGATCGGCGCGATGGCGCTCTTCGGTGAGAAGTACGGCGAGGAGGTGCGGGTCGTCGAGGTGGGCGACTACGCCCGGGAGCTGTGCGGTGGCACGCATGTGGCGCGCTCGGCCCAGCTCGGCCTCGTGAAGATCCTCTCCGAGTCGTCGATCGGTTCCGGTGTGCGCCGGGTCGAGGCGCTCGTCGGCATGGACGCGTTCGGCTTCCTGGCCCGCGAGCACCTGCTGGTGTCCCGGCTGGCCGAGCTGTACCGGGTGCCCAACGACCAGGTCGCCGACCGGGTGGAGCAGACCGTCACCCAGCTCCGGGACGCCGAGAAGGAGCTGGAGAAGCTGCGCGCTCAGTTGGTGCTGGGTGGGGCGGGAGCGCTCGCCGCGCAGGCGAAGGATGTGCGCGGGGTGGCGTACGTGGGCACCGAGGCGCCGGAGGGCGCGGCCGGTAACGACGTGCGGACCCTGGCCCAGGAGATCCGCGGCAAGATCGACCCTGCGCGGCCGGCGGTGGTCGCGGTGGCGGCCCGCGCGAACGGCAAGGCGTCGCTCGTGGTGGCGGTAAACGCCGCCGCGCGCAGCCGGGGCCTCGCGGCCTCGGATCTGGTGAAGGCGGCGTTCTCCGGGCGCGGCGGGGGCAGCCCCGACCTGGCCCAGGGCGGCGGGCTGCCCGCCGCCGAGGCACCGAACCTGCTCCTCACCGTCGAGAAGGCGATCACTGAAGCGTGATACCACGATCGTTGTCAGCCAGGGCGGACCGAATGGTCCGCCCTGGCTCGTATGGCCCTCCGGTGACCGTCGGTGAGTGAGCGCGTGCGTGGTGTGCGGATCGGTGTGGACGTCGGTCAGGTGCGGGTGGGTATCTCCCGCTCGGATCCGGACGGGATCCTGGCCACCCCACTTGTGACCCTGGCGCGTGATCTCACCGCCGCGCCGGACGCGGTGCCGAGTGACATTGCCGAGGTGGCGGCGCTGGTGGCCGAACATGAGGCCGTCGAGGTTGTCGTCGGCCTTCCGGTCAATCTCGCCGGCAAGCATGGTCCGGCGGCGGTCCATGTGAAGGCGTACGCTGACCGACTGGTCGATGTGATAGCGCCTGTCCCGGTAACGCTCACCGACGAGAGGATGTCGACGGTGGTCGCTTCTCGTAGGCTTGCCGAGCGTGGCGTTCGGGGCAAGCGTCAACGTGCGGTTGTCGACCAGGCGGCCGCGGTGGAGATCCTGCAGAGCTGGCTGGACGCGCAGCGGAGGCGGACGTAATGATCGACGATCTGGACCTTGGGTTCGACGAGCCGGAGCGGGGGGAGAAGGGCCGGCACCGGCGGGGCTTCCGCAAGCGCAAGGGTGGGTCCGGTGGCGGCCGGGGCAAGACGTTCCTGGCGCTGCTGATGGCCTTTGTCCTGTTGGGCGTCATCGGCGGTGGGGCGTTCTACGGTTTCGACAGGGTCCAGAGCTACTTCGTCACACCCGACTACGACGGCACCGGGTCCGGCGAGATCAGCGTCGAGATCAAGAACGGCGCGCTGCTCGCCGACATGGCCGACGCCCTGGTCGCCGCCGACGTGGTCAAGAGCCACAAGGCGTTCATCGAGGCCGCCGAGGCCAACTCGCGCAGCAAGAACATCCAGCCGGGCACCTACAAGCTGCGCAAGCAGATGAGCGGCGAGAGCGCCGTCGCCGCCATGCTCGACCTGAAAAACAAGATCGTCAACGGGTTGACCATCCCCGAGGGGCGCAGCAGCAAGAACATCTACAAGCTGCTCTCCGACAAGACCAAGATCCCGGTGAAGGACTTCGAGGCCGCCGCCAAGGACCCGGAGGCGCTCGGCGTGCCGGACTGGTGGTTCAAGCGCGACGACGGCAAGAAGGTCGTCAAGTCCGTCGAGGGCTTCCTCTTCCCGGACACGTACGAGATTCCGCCGAAGGCCACCGCGGAGAGCATCCTCAAGCTGATGGTGGACAACTTCCTCTCGGTGACCGGCGAGATGAAGTTCGCCGACCGGGTGCAGAAGGAACGCAAGGTCAGCCCGTACGAGGCGCTGATCGTGGCGTCGCTGGCCCAGGCCGAGGCCGGCAACAAGGACGACCTCGGCAAGGTGGCCCGGGTGGCCTACAACCGGGTGTACGGCGAGTTCCCCTGCAACTGCCTGGAGATGGACGTCACCGTCAACTACTACCTGGAGTCGATCGGCAAGCCGACCAAGTCGTCCAAGCAGATGACGGCGGCCGAGTTGGACGACCCGAAGAACCCGTACAACCGCAAGCTGCCGGGAATGATCCCGACCCCGATCAACAACCCCGGTAAGGAAGCCCTGGAAGGGGCGATGGACACGCCGGTCGGCAAGTGGCTCTACTTCGTGGCCATCGACAAGGAGGGCCACTCCGCCTTCGCCGAGACCTACCCGGAGCACCAGCGCAACGAGGCCAAGGCCCGCGAGGCCGGCATCATCTGATGGCACTGGTTCGGCGTGCGGCGGTGTTGGGGAAGCCGATCGCGCACTCGCTCTCCCCGGTGATCCACAACGCCGGCTACGCCGCCGCCGGGCTGACCGGCTGGTCGTACACCCGGATCGAGTGCGCGGCGGCGGAGCTGCCGGCCCTGGTCGCCGGCCTGGGCCCCGAGTGGGCCGGGCTGTCGGTGACCATGCCGGGCAAGGAGGCGGCGCTCGCCGTGGCCGCCGAGGCCTCGCCTGTCGCCGCCGCCGTCGGCGCGGCCAACACGTTGGTACGCCGACCGGACGGCTCCTGGCATGCGGACAACACCGACGTGGGCGGCATGGTGCACGTGCTCACCGGCGCGGGGGTGCGCGCCGGTGCGGCGATGACAGTGCTGGGTGCGGGCGGTACGGCCCGCGCCGCGCTCGCCGCCGCCGCACGGCTCGGCTGCTCCGGCGTGACGGTGGTGGCCCGCCGGCCCGCGGCGGTCGACGAGTTGCGCCCGGTGGCGGCGGCGTTGGGGGTCGGGCTGACCGGCGGGGCCTGGGCTGACGCGCCCCGCCACCTCGCCGCCGACGTGGTGGTGTCCACAATGCCGGCGGGCGTCGCCGACGCACTTGCCGACGCGGTGACCTGGTCGCCGGGCGCGGTGTTCTTCGACGCGGTGTACGACCCGTGGCCGACGCCGCTTGCCGCTTCGGCCCTTGGTGCCGGCCTGCGGGTGGTGTCCGGTTTGGACCTGCTGCTGGCGCAGGCGGTCGGCCAGTTCGAGCAGTTCACCGGCGTGGCCGCCCCGGTCGAGGCGATGCGGGCGGCTCTGCGGCAGGCCACCGGCGCCTCTCTTAGCTGACGCTTAAGACGCGCTTACGGAAAACTGTCCTGCCCACGACTGCCCCTGGTCATGGATACGCTGCTCTGCGTTACGCCAGCAGACACAGGGAGTTTCCTTGACCAGGCACGGACTGCACCGCGCGGGCCGGTTCCGCTCCGGCCCTCACCGCAAGGCGATCGCCCTCGGCGTGGTCGGAGGTTCCGTGGTCGCCGGCATCGTGGCGACCACGCTGCCGCTGCTGGCCAGCGACGACCTGTCGATCCGCGCGGTGGCGGACACCACCGCGACAGCGGTGACCCAGGACGGCGACAACGCCGCCAAGACGACCCTCGCCACCTGCCCGGCCCGCTGTGACGGCAATCCGCAGGGCGGCCGGGAGGCGGTAATCGAGTTCGCCGTGACCACCGTGCCCGCAGCGGCGGTAAACGTCCGGGCGACCCTGCGGGTGCACGCCTGGCAGCAGTTCGCCGCCACGGTGACGGCGCACGCGTCACCGCTGAGCGCCCGGGAGACGCGGCCGGCCGTGGCGTCGGCAGGCACCGCACTGGACACGGTGACAGGTGTCGCCAAGGGTGCCAACGAGTGGGACATCTCCAGGCTGATCACCGGCAACGGGACCTGGACGGTCTCGCTTGCCCAAAGTGGTCTGGACACCCGGATCTACTGGGCGTCGGTCGAGAACAGCAACCCGGACCTGCGGCCCAGCCTGGTGATCAGCTACGACATCGGCACCGCGCCGTCGTCGCCGCCGACCACGCGTCCGGCGCCGCCACCGACGCTGAGCGCGCCGCCGACCACCGCCGCGCCCACGCCGTCGCCGACAGTCGCGCCGACGTGGGCGCCCACCGCGACGGCGAACCCGGCTCTTCCGTCCGGCAAGTGCGGCTCGGTGTCGGACAAGCTCGTCCCGTCCTGCGGCGCCTGGTGGGGCATGTACGCACCCGCCCGGGCGGCCGGCGGCTGGAACCACGGCAAGGCCGTCACCGACGTGGAGGCGCAGGTCGGTCGGAAGTTCGACATCGTGCACCGCTACCACGACTTCTCCAACGCGGGCAGCAACGGCGCCTTCCCCGACGCGTACGAGCAGCAGCAGATGCGCGAGGGCCGGCTCATGTTCTTCGCCTGGGAGTCCCGCAACTTCTCCGCCGGCACGACCTTGAAGTGGGCCGATGTCTACAGTGGGCGGCAGAACGCGACGATCGACGCGGTCGCCGGCCGCATCCGGGCCGCAAAGGTGCCGGTGTTCCTCGGCTTCGACCACGAGCCGGAGGACGAGCCGGCCAAGGGCAGCGACGCCGAGTTCGTTCGCGCCTGGCGGTACGTGTACGAGCGGTTCGCCAAGGCGGGCGCGGACAACGCCGTCTGGGTGTGGACGATGATGGGCTGGTCCGGGCACTACTCCCGGTACGCCGGCCTCTACCCCGGTGACCGCTACGTCGACTGGGTGGCCTACGACCCGTACAACTTCCACGTCTGCCGAAACAGCACGGTGTGGAAGAGCCCGAGCGCGACGGTCGGTGGCTTCTATCGCTGGTTGGACCAGAACGGCATCGGCGCTGGCAAGCCGCGGATGCTCGCCGAGTTCGGCACCAACTTCAACTCCGCCGACCCGGGGGCCAAGCAGCGCTGGTTCCAGGAGTTCCCCGCGGCGTTGAAGGCGCACCCGAAGATCAAGGCAGCCGTCTACTTCAACTCGGCAGGCGTAACGTCCCGCACGGCGACCTGCGACATGACGATGAACCATGACGCCTTGTCAGTGGCAGGCTTCGCGCGAGCCGGTCAGGATCCCTATCTGCGGCAACCCACCGCAGGAAGCCGTTGACGACCACCTGGGTGACGACCGCTGGGCCACCTCGCACTGGCCAGGTGTTGCCGTCGAGTTTCGGCACTGTCGTAAATGCGACTCGACGCTAATACGATATTCACTTTCGTCGGATTTCGGTGATGTCAACGCCCCACGCCCACAAATGGTGGACGGACAGCGGACAGATTGGCGGCTATCGCGGAGCGTCCTGGTCCCCTAACGTGTCACCAGCCGAATGGCATGTGGCGGTGGTGGTGAATCCTGCTGGGATTTGCCGGCCTCTCGGGGCGAGGAGGGTCGATGGCTCTGGCAGACGCGAGGTGGCCGCGTGCTGTGGATGTGGCGGGACAAGCCGCCTGCCGACGTGACGGCGGTGGCCGGCTGTGGCTCTGATCTACGCCCTGGCGGCACTGTCGGTGCTGGTGCCGGCTTTTCTGATCCCCGTGGTGGCGACCCGGTGGGTGCCGGCCGTTCGGGAGAGTCGGGCGGCGGACCGACTGCGTGCGGCGGTGGCTGGGCTCACCGAGGCGCTCGGCCGACTCGGGGCGGCTCTCGTCGTTCTGCTCGCGGGGTCGGCGGCGGTGGTGGCGATCTGCTGGCCACTCGGCGAGTTGCTGGCCAAACTGGAGCCGTCCGTTGATCATGGCGTCTTCGACTATGTGCATGCCCGGCGCGTCGACGTGTGGGTCGACATCAACTCATTTATCACGGCAATCGGGGACCGGTACCCGCTCAAGTGGGTGACTGTGGTTGCGGCGCTCGGCTTCGCCATCGCCTGGCGCCGCCGCCGCTGGTGGATTCCGCTGGCCGCCATGCCACTGCAGTTCGTCCTTGAGCAATACACCCAGCAGATCCTGGCGGTGACCGTCGACCGGGGCCACCCACCCACCGACGTCGGCACCTACCCGTCGGGCGGCTGCGCCCGAGTCCTGCTCACCTTCGGCACCGTCGCGGTGCTGGCGATGCTGACCTGGAATATCTCGCGCCGTGGCCGGATCGCCATCGCGGCCGCTCTGGCCGTGCTGGTCTCCGTCGAGGGGTACACCCGGATCTACGCCGAGAAGCACTGGTTCACGGACGTGATCGGGGGCTGGATCTTCGGCGCGCTGCTGCTCGGCGTGATGGTGCTTACCGTGCTCGTGGCCGAAGGGCGGGTGCGTCCACCAATCCGGTCTGCGAACGCGGCGCCCGAAAAGGTCACGACCACCCTTTGATCCCGCTTGCCGCTGTGCTGCGCGACCGCAGGAAGCGGTGGGAGTCCGATACCCGGCACGGCGCCCGCCCGCCGTTGTCAGGTACAAGCGACAGTCCAATCGGCGGATATCGCGAATGATGACCGACGAGGCACGCTACCCAGGTCCTCGTCCAATTTGGAGGCGCAGCGTGCGCAATATTCCGCTCTCTCGACGACCTGTCGGATTGTGTTTCCGCGTAGCCGTAGTCGCCTTGGTGACCATCGCCGGGACGATGACCGTACCCACCGTCGCCTCGGCTGCCGTGGTGCCGGCTCCTGAGACGGCGACAGTGGTGTCGACAAATCCCGCCGACCACACCCCACACGGCCGCGACGGCGAGACACGGGCCTTCGCCGAGGTCGGATCCCAGGTGTACGTGGGGGGAAGCTTCACCCAGATCCGGCAGACCTCCACCGCGCCGTGGATCACGCAGAGCTACCTGTTCTCGTACGACCGGGTCAGCGGAACCATCGCGTCCACGTTCCTGCCGGTTCTCGATGGCCCGGTCAACTCCCTGATCGCCGGCCCGAACGGCACGCTTATCGTCGGCGGCGGGTTCAAGACCGTCAACGGTGTCTCCCGGAAGAACCTGGTGGCGCTGAACCCCACGACCGGGGCGACCATCGACAGCTGGGTCGGCCGCTCCGACGGCGGCATGATCCGAGACATGGTGCTGCGCGACAACTGGCTCTACGTCGCTGGCGCCTTCAACTGGTTGAACGGCGCCGCACACTCCGGGCTGGCCCGGCTCAACGCCGCCACCGGCGCGATCGACCCGACCTTCAACATCAACGCCACCGTCGGGCGGCACGGCACCGGCTCGTACGGTTGGACGATCGATGTCACTCCGGACGGGCAGACCATGATCGCCGGCGGCAACTTCAGCCTGGTGAACGGGCTCTCCCGGAACCAGATGGTGATGATCGACCTCTCGGGTACGCCGACGGTCCTGGACTGGAGCACTGACAAGTTCGCCGCGCCGTGCGCGGCGCCCGAGACCTTCACGCACTACGTCCAAGACCTGAAGTTCGGTGCGGACGGCAGTTGGTTCGTCGTCGGCACCAACGGCGGTGCCGGCTGGCCCGCCGCGTACTGCGACGCCCTGATCCGGTTCGAGACCGCAGACCGGGGTAGCGGTCAGCTCGGCACCTGGGTCGACTACACCGGCAACGACACCATCACCTCGGTGGAGGTGGCCGACAACGTCATCTACCTGGGCGGGCACTTCCGCTGGCTGAACAACCCGAACGCCAGCGACGCGGCCGGCGCCGGCGCGATCGACCGACTGGGAATCGCCGCCGTCACCCCGGCGACCGGCCTGCCTGTCGCGTGGAATCCCGGCCGCCGCGGCAGCACGTCCATGCCGGCCGGAAGCAGCAACTGGGGCTCGCAGGTTCCCGTGCTCTGGAGGGGGAGTGACGGGATCTACTTCGGGCACAACTCCGACGGCATGGGCAGCGAATATCACGGCCGGCTCGGCATGTTCCCGCTCGCCGGCGGTCGCACCTTCGCCCCGAAGAACCCGCCGACCGCGACAACCGGCAACCTCTACCTGGGCACGGGTGAGGGTCAGCTGGCCAAGGCTTCGTTCAACGGCACGACTCTCGGTGCCCCCACCACCGTCAGCCAACCCACCTACACGATGGCCGGCGCGACCTGGCGTGTGAGCGACCGCATCTACTGGGCGCACACCGTTGCGGGCACCCGCACCGGCAGCCGGATCGACGTCTCGATGTTCAACGGCGGCGCCATCGGCGTGCCGTGGGAGTCGTCAGGGTTCAACGCCTGGTTCAACGCCGCGGCCATGACCGGTGCGTTCTACCTCGACGGCCGGCTGTATTACACACGCACAGGCGCCAACGCGCTTTACTACCGCTACTTCGAGATCGACGGCAACTACCTGGGCGCGACCGAGTTCCGCCTCACCACCACGGGCATCACGTGGTCGTCGGTGCGGGGCATGGCCTGGGTCGGCGGCCGGATCGTGTACGGCGGCAGCGACGGCACGCTGCGAAGCGTGTCGTTCGATCCCACGGCCAGCGTGGCTGTCGACGCCGCGACCAGCACGGTGATCGCACCGGCGAACGGAGACCTGACCTGGTCCACGCCAAAGATGTTCTTCTCCGTGCAGTGACAGCTGATCCGTTCAGCACGGAGAATCGATAGATCACGGTCGGGCCGGCGGCGGACCACGTCGCCGGCCCGAAGCGTCACAAGGGACGTACGTCGCCTGCCGCAGGCGCAGGTTCGTCCGGGCAACTCACGACAGACGGTGAAGTTCTATGGCTGATGCAAGTTCCTGGCCCGCCGATGCGCCGGGCGGTGGGGGCACGCCGGCCCGGACAGTCACCCTGACGGATCTGCTCCGCGTCCCCCTGCATCGGATCCGGCTGGTGGGGGCGGTCGCCGCGTTCGGCCTCCTCGCCGCCCTCGGGTATGTCCTCCTGCTGCCGGGCGCGGTCACCGCGAGCGCCGTGGTGGCGGTACGCCCGGTCGTCACCGACGCGTTCACCCCGAGCGGCGCCGCCGCCGACCGGGCGGTGAACATGAACGTGGAGAGCGGCATAGCCACGGGGACCGAGGTCGTGCAACGGCTCGCGGGAGAGGGTGGGGACCAGCGCGATGTGCGCGACGCCCTCGAGGTGGAGGTGCCGACCGGCGGGCAGATCCTCCGTTTCTCCTACACCGATCGCTCCACCGACGCCGCGGTACGCAATGCGAACCTTGCCGCGCAGACCTACCTCGACGTTCGCCGCGGGATGTACGAGAGACAGCGGGCCGAGATGCTGAAGCGGTACGACGAGAGCCTCGCGGAGGTGGAGAAGCAGCGGGAGTTGTTGCAGCGGCGCATCGCGAGCGCGCGGGACGGCTCGCTGGACGCCGCGATTGCCGAGCTGGGCGGCACCAACAACCAGCTGACGCAGTTGAAGTCCTCCCGCACCGAGATCGCGGCAGTCGATGTGAACCCGGGCTGGATCACGCAGAGCGCGGAGAACATCCTGGTCTCCTCCAGCCGACACACCGTGCTCTACGTGCTGGCCGGGCTGCTCGGTGGCGCACTGCTGGGCGTGGTGCTGGCGTACGCCTGGGAGTCCGTGGACCGCCGGGTCCGATCGGTTCACGACGGGCGCGACATCACCGGCCTGCCGTTGCTCGGCACCGTACGTGACCGGCTGTTCCGCGGCCGGAAGAAGGCAGTGGACGCCGACATTCGATATGTGGCGATGGCGATCGCCGAGCGGGTTCGTGAGCCGGCCCGGGTGGCGATGCTGACCACACGTGAGGACCAGACCACCATCACTGCCGGTCTGGCGGTCGCGCTCGCCGCGACCGGCCGGGAGGTCTACGTGGCCGACGACAGCGGTCGCCTTGAGCACCTGCGTGCCGCGGTGCTGGCGGACCGGGATCAACTGCCCGCGATGGCCAACCCGGCACGTCCGCTCGTCCCGAAGCCCCGAGGCGCTGACCTGGTCAGCGGCAGCGACGTCACCGACCAGGTCCCCGCCCGCCGCCCATCTCCGTACCCGACCGGGAGCTTCCCGTCGACGGACCCGGACGCCACCCTGACCCTGCCGCGAACGGGTCTGACCGCCAGCACGATGAACACTGTCGGAAACAGCGCCGAGGTGGTGCCCGTCGGCGCCGGTGGAGTGCGTTTCGGCACGTGGCGTCAGCGCACCGCCACCGGGGTCGTACTCTTCAACGCGCCGCCCGCGGAGGCCGACGAGCGCGGTGTCGCGGCGGCACGTCAGGGCACCGCAGTCGTCGTGGTGGAACAGGACAGGACCCGCCAGGGCGACTTGCGCCGTCTCGTGGAGCGGCTGCGCGCGGCAGGCGTCACCCCGATGGGTTTCGTGCTCACCCGCACCGGGCGGGGATGACGGTGTCGGTCACCGTCGCCCTGGCCAGCAGCGAACCGGACGGGCGCGATTCGTCGGCCAGCCCCGCGCCGCCACCACCTCGGCTGCCCCGCTGGCCACTGTTGATCATTTTCGGTCTCGTCCCACTGTGGTGGTTGGCCGGCGCGTTCTACCTGATCTGGCCGCTGTTCGGCGCGGTGCTGCTGGCGTTGCTGATCGTCCGGGGGCGGGTGCCGCTGCCACCGGCCACCGGCATCTGGCTGCTGTTTCTGACCTTGGTGCTGCTCAGCGCCACGCAGCTGCCCTCGCCGGTCTCGCTGCTGCCCTTCGGTCTGCGGCTCGGCCACTACATCACCGCTCTGGTGGTTGCCGTGTACGTCTACGTCTATGCGCGGGAGCGAGCCGACGTGGCGGGGGCGCTCGTGCCGATCTGTGCATTCTGGTTCGGTCTGGTCGCACTGGGCTGGCTGGGTGTGCTGGCGCCGCGTTTTGCGCTGATCACCCCGGTGGAGATGTTGCTGCCCGGCGGCATCGGCGGCCACCCCTATATGCAGGATCTCGTGCATATCAACGCCACCGAGTACAGCGAGGCGGCGCTCAACCCGATCTATCGGCCGACGGCGCCGTTCCCGTACACCAACAACTACGGCAGCGCGTACGCGATGACGCTGCCCTGCGTCGTCGCGTACACCATGTTGTGCCGCCGCGGACTCCTCCGCTTGGCACTGCTCATATCGATGCCGTTGTCCCTGGCGCCGGCCTTCCTCACCCTGAACCGGGTCATGTTCGTGAGCCTCGGCGTGGGCTTGGCGGTGCTCGGCGTGCGTGCGGCGCTGCGGGGCAATGTCCGGGTTGGCGCGTCCGTCGTCGGTGTCCTCGTCATCGCCGGGCTCGCCAGCCTGGTGATCCCGGTCGCTGAGTTGATCAACAATCGGGTCGAGTCGTCGGACACGAACACCGATCGGTTTTCGCTCTACGCGGAGGTCATCCGCCGCATCGGAGACTCACCGTGGCTCGGGTACGGCGCGCCCGTCACCGTGGACACGGTCACCGCCGAGGTGCCGGTCGGCACCCAGGGGCAGATCTGGATGGTGCTGTTCAGTCATGGCATACCAGCGCTTGTCTGCTTCCTCGCCTGGTTCGTGATCGTCACGCTGAAAACCGCCCGAGCCCGCTCGGCACCCGGGCAGTGGCTGGCGGTGGTTCCGGTTATCTGCCTGGTGCAGATGCCCTTCTACAGCATGGCCGATCCGAACATCACTATCGCTTACGTCGGGGTGGCCGCCGCGATAGCGCTCGCGGAGCAGGAGGCGAGGCACCCGAATGTCCGCCCGGCGGGTCCCCGTGCCGGCGCGGTGGCGGTTGCGGCATGACCGCCGGCACTCCGACAGGGGTCGACTCCGGCCCCGGTACGGACGTCATCGACGGCACCACCGAGGCGCGGCGCAGTGCCCGGACCGGCCTCGCGGGGCTCGCCGGGGCCGCGGCCAACGGGCTCTTCGGGTTCCTGCTGGCGATCGTCATCACCCGTGGCTACGGCCCGGTCGGTTCGGGCGCGTTCTTCGCCGCGATCGGAGTCGTCACCGTCACCGCCGCCATCTGCACCCTCGGCGCCGAGACGGGGCTCATCTGGATGCTGCCGCGTCGACGTACCGGGCGGAGCGGCGACGCAGCCCGGGTCCTCCCGGTGGCGTTCCTGCCGCCGCTGGTCACCGCAGTCGTCGTCAGTCTCGTCGGCGTGTTCGCCGCAGACGTGCTCGCCTCCCGCCTGCTGGACGGGCCGGGTGCCGACGGCACGTCCCTGATCGCGACAAGCTTCGCCGCGGTGCCACTTGTGGTGGCGATGACGCTCCTGTTGGCCGTGCTCCGGTGCGTCCGACCGATCCGCGCGTACATCGGTGTGCAGTCCGTCCTGCTGCCGGTCACGCGGCCGGTGCTTGTCGGTGCGGCGGCCCTGGCCGCTGGTGGTGTGCTTGTCGGCGTGACCGGGTGGCTGGTGCCGGTGGCGTTCGCTGTAGTGGCCTGCCTGGCGCTCGTGGTCGGCCCTCTGGGTGTGGGCCGGGGTGCGGTGCTACGGCCGGACCGGGCCGACTGGTCGACGTTCTGGCGCTTCGCGTTGCCCCGAGCGGCATCCGCCGCGATCGACGCCAGCGTCCTGTGGGTGGGCGTGCTGCTCACATCGGTGCTCGCCGGGCAGGCCGACGCCGGCGTGTTCGGCGCGGTCGGCCGCTACATTCTGGCCGGCCAGTTGGCGATGCAGGGGCTGCGGGTGGCGGTCTCGCCGCAGCTCTCCCGGCTGCTGGGGCGTGGCGAGCGGGTCGCCGCCGCAGCGGTGCACCGTCAGATGAGCACGTGGGTGCTGGTGCTGTCGTGGCCGATCTATCTGCTGCTCGCGGTGTTCGGGCTGGCGTTCCTTCAGCTCTTCGGGCCCAACTTCACCGCCGGATCCACCGCGATGACAGTGCTCGCCGTGGCCATGCTCGTCAACACAGGTGTGGGCAACGTGCAGAGCCTGCTGTTGATGGGCGGGCGCAGCGCGATGCACCTGGCCGCGACGGTCGCCGGGCTGCTGGTCACCGTATCCCTCGGGCTGTGGCTGATCCCGGGGCACGGGGTGACGGGCGCCGCCGTGGCCTGGGCGGCCGGTATCGCCACCGAGAACCTGATCGCGTTCGGCTGCGCCCGGGCGGTGATCGGGCAGCCTCTCGTCGACGCGGTGCTGCTGCGGGCGGCCGCCACGATCAGCGCCGGGGTGGGCATCGCCGCTCTGGCCGGCGTCCTCACCGCCGGTCGGGGGGTCGCCGGTCTGCTGGTGGCACTGTGCGTCCTGGCCGCCGGTTGCGTCGGCTTGTTGACCGTGCCCAGGGTGCGAGGGCGTCTTCGGGTGACCATGAGTCAGTTCCGTCGCGCTCAGACGGCGGCGCCGGTCGCCGCCGATGCGGCCGCGACGTCGACGAAGGACAGGTGAGAACGCGGTGTCGTCCATCCGAGATCGGGTGAAGCAACTCGTGCCGGCCCAGGTGACCAACCGGTTGAGGGACTCCCTTGTCGACTATGCGGTCCGGACGAGCGACCGGCGCGCGCTGCCGGACTTCCTCATCATCGGCACCAAGCGGGGCGGCACGACCTCGCTGTGGAACTACCTCGTCCAACACCCGCTGGTGCCGCGCCTCTTTCCGGCCTGGAACACCAAGTCGGCGCACTATTTCGAGGAGCACTGGGGTCGCGGCGAGGCGTGGTACCGCTCGCACTTTCCCACCGAGCGCCAGCGCGAGGCCCTCGCCAAGCGCCACGGCGGGCCGGTGCGCGTCGGTGAGGCCGCCCCGCTGTACATGTTCCACCCGCTCGCCGCGCAGCGGGTCGCCGGGCTGATGCCGACGGTGAAGCTCATCGTGCTGCTGCGCGACCCGGTGGAGCGGGCGTACTCGCACTGGAAGGAACGCCGCACCCACGGCATCGAACCGCTCGACTTCGCTGCCGCGCTGGCCGCCGAGCCGGAGCGGACGGCGGGGGAGCGGGCACGGCTGATCGCCGAGCCGGAATACTTCAGCGAGCCGTACGACTGGTACACCTACCGGGCCCGGGGCCGCTATCTGGAGCACCTGGAGCCGTGGCTGGAGCGTTTCGACCCGGGGCAGATGCTGTTCCTGCCCAGCGAGGACCTCTATCGCGACGCGCGCGCCACCTACCAACGAACGTTGGACTTCCTCGGGCTGCCGGCGCACGACCTGCCGAGCTTCAAGGTCTACAACGACCGGCGTTCGTCCCCGCTGGAGCCGGCCGTGCGCGCCGAGCTGACCGAGTACTACCGGCCGTACAACGACGCGCTGCGCGAGCGGCTCGGGCTGGCCCTCGACTGGGCGGATCGGCCGGCGTGACCGATCAGGTCGACGAGCCAGCGGATCCCCGGTCGCGGACGGACGGGCTGGGCTGGGTCAGTCGGGCGGTCTTTCCCGACCGTCGGGTCGCGCTGACCGTGGGCGCCCCGGCGCCCGCCGGCCATCGCACGATGGCCCGTTACGCAGTCGTGCCGTCGTTGGCGCGCGCCCGCTTTCTCGTGCCGCTGGGCTCGCCTCGCGCCGGGGCGGCGTCGCTGCTGGCGTACAACGCGTTGCGACCGCCGAAGGTGCGGGCGGTGCGGGCCGCGATCGGCGGGCTGGTCCGCCTCGGCCTGCTGGGTCTGGCACCGTTCCCGACCCTGACCGTGTCGGCGCCCGCCGAGGTGCCCGCGACCGAGGTGCTGCTCGCCGAGCGGCTCGCCACGGCGCTGGGTGGCGCGCCGCTGCTGGCCGCCGTCGGCGTTCGCCCGCCGGATCCCAACCACAAGCCCACCCTGCAACTGTTCAGCGGCGACGGCAGCCCGCGCGGATACGCCAAGATCGGCTGGAATCCCGCCACCCGCGCGCTGGTCACCGCCGAGGCGGCGGCGCTGCGGGCGCTGCCGGCGGTCGCCGGCGCGACCGACCACCCGGTGCCGCCGGGGCTGCTCGCCGAGCTGACCTGGGCCGACCAGGTGGTCGCGGTGATCGAGCCACTGCCACCGGGGGTACGCGGGGTGTCGGCCCACGACCCGCCCCGGGTCGCGGCGCTGCTCGCCGTGGCCCGACGCGGTGGGTCGGGCACGCCGCCGCGTCCGCTGGCCGGGTCGACGTTCCTGGCCCGGTTGACCGCGCAGGCACAGCGGGCCGCCGCCACCGTGCCCTCCGGCGCCCGGGCCGTCGCCGCGGTCGAGGCGCTGGCTCAGCGGCACGGCGCCACCGATGTCGAGTTCGGCCATTGGCACGGCGACTGGGTGCCGTGGAACCTCGGCGAGGACTCCGGCCGGCTGGTCGCCTGGGACTGGGAGCACAGCGGCCCGGACGTACCTGTCGGCTTCGACCTGGCGCACGACACGTTCCAGCGGGCACTGCTGCTGCGCGGCGAACCCGCCGCGACGGCCGCCGACGCCGTCGACTCGTGCCTGGCCCGGTACGGCGATCGGCTCGGCCTGAGCCCGGCCCAGCGTCAGGTGGTGGCGGACGGCTACCTCGTGGAGTTGTGGTTGCGCACCTGGCGGCTGGCGAGCGGGGGAGCGGGCTGGAACGCCGCGCTGCACCCCGCGCTGCTGGACCTTGTCGAGAAACGACATAGCGGTTGATGCGGAGAAATCGCCGGAGCGTCGAACGTTGAGATGTCGCAGGGTGGCGAAGAAAATGCAGGCCGTGACGCGGTTGATGGAAAGCAGGTGGCCGGTGGACCGTCCAGCCTGTGCGTTGGGCGGGTGACGACCCGGTCACGCTATTCAACGGCGGGCAAACGTGTGATCTGCTCATGCGTGGCGTGAGCTGTAATTCCAAGCGGACTTGTGGGGAGTCGCGTGGGCAGCAAGAGCGAGGCCGAAGATTCACCGTTACTGCTACTGGTCGGCTCCAGCGGCGGGCACCTAGCCCAACTGCTGGCCCTGCGACCGTGGTACGAGAGTAAACGGCGGTGCTGGGTCACCTTCGACACGCCGGAGGCGTTGTCGCTGCTGGCCGGCGAGGACGTGGTCCCGGCACACCATCCGACCACCCGTAACGTGCCCAACCTGCTGCGTAACGCGGTGCTCGCCTGGCGCGTGCTGCGCGCGCGGCGGGTCGAGGCGGTGCTCACCACGGGTGCCGGAGTGGCGGTGCCGTTCGTGGTGCTGGCCCGGCTGCGGCGTATTCCGACCGTCTACATCGAGGTGTACGACCGGATCGACACTCCGACACTTACCGCTCGGCTGTGCCGCCCCTTCCTGTCCGCGATGCTCGTGCAGTGGGACGAGCAGCGCCGGCAGTACCCGGAGGCCACAGTCGTCGGGACGCTGTTGTGAGCGGGGACACGACGACCGGCACCGCCCGGCGTCCGCGGCCGCCCGAACCCCAGCCGGTCTCGCCGACCGCCGACCCGCTGCCGGCCGCACCGGGCACCGCGCACGGCCGGCTGCCGCGGCAGCGCGACGCCCTGTCGACCGAGCAGCCGCGGGTGCTGGCCGCCGTCGGCACCGACAGGCATCCGTTCGGTCGGCTCGTGGACTGGCTGGCGCAATGGCATGCGGTGACCGGGACACTTGTGGAACTGACCCTCCAACATGGGCACACCGACGCGCTGGCGGTGCCCGGCGCCGTGCCGTTTCTCGGCCATGGCGCATTGCAGGAGGCGATGTCGAACGCCCACCTGGTGGTCTGCCACGGCGGTCCGGCGACCATCCTGGAGGCCCGCCGGCACGGTCATCTGCCGATCGTCGTGCCCCGCGATCCGGCCTACGGCGAGCACGTCGACGACCACCAGCAACTCTTCGCTCGCCGGCTCGGCACGGCCGGGATGGTAATGCTCTGCGAGACCCGGGAGGCGCTGTACGACGCGCTCGACGCCGGCCTGAAGGACCCGTCCCGGTACGCGGTGGCGGCCAACCCGGAGGCGTACCGGGCGCAGGCCGCGGCGGTGGCCCGGGTCGGTGCGATCGTCGAGGAGTTGGTGGCGCGATCGGCGTCGCGCCGGTCGCGCCGGCGGACGTGGCTGCGGCTGCGCCGCGGTGCGGAGGAGAACCGATGACCCGGCAGCCGAGCGTCAGCGTCGTGGTGCCCACCCGGGACCGGCCGGAACTGCTGCGAGCTGCCGTGGGCGCGATCCTCGCCCAGGAGTACGCGGGCCACGTCGAGATCGTCGTGGTCCACGATCAGTCAACGCCGGACGACTCCCTCGCAGACTCGGCCGACCCGGACCGTACGGTCCGGGTGATCCGCAACGTGCGCACCCCGGGGCTGGCAGGGGCCCGCAACAGCGGCACCCTGGCCGCCGGCGGCGAGTTGATCGCGTTTTGCGACGACGACGACGAGTGGCTGCCCGGCAAGCTGGCCGCGCAGGTGACGGCGCTCGGCGCTGACCCGGACGCCGATTTCGTCTGCTGCGGCATCCGGGTCAGCTATGACGGCGTCACCGTCGACAGGGTGCTGGACAAGGACCGCATCACCCTCGCCGACCTGCTGCGCGACCGGATGACCGAGCTGCACCCCTCCACCTTCCTGATCCGCGCCTCCGCGCTCCGCGACGGCTTCGGATTGGTCGACGAGGAGATCCCGGGCAGCTATGCCGAGGACTACGAGTTCCTGCTGCGGGCCGCGCGCAGCGCGCCGCTGCTCAACCTCCGTACCCCGTCGGTGCTGGTGCGGTGGCACAAGCGGTCCTACTTCGCGCAGCGCTGGGACACCATCTCCGAGGCGTTGCAGTGGTTGCTGGAGCGCTACCCGGAGTTCGGCAGCCAGCCGGCCGGCGAGGCCCGGGTGACCGGGCAGATCGCGTTCGCGCGGGCAGCCTCCGGCCACCGACGCGACGCGCTGCGCTGGGCTCGACGGACGCTGCGGCGCAACCCCCGCGAGCCACGCGCCTACCTCGCCCTCGCCGTGGCCGGGCGGATGGTCCGGGCCGATGCGGTGCTGCGGACGCTGCACAAACGCGGCCGGGGCATCTGACCGAGCCGGACGACGCACCGCACCCCTCCGCCGAGCCAACAGCAGATCAAAGGACAACCACTCATGGGACTTCACTCGCTCAGGTTCCGTCTCGTCGATTCGCCGACCTCGCTCGGTGCGAAACGGCGTGCGCGGCGCGCGGCCTGGCTGTCGGACACCTTCCCCAACCTGGCCGACATGACCGTCCTGGACCTGGGCGGCCGGGTGGACAGCTGGGCGCGCGTCCCCGTCCGCCCGGCACACGTCCACGTGGTCAACCTGGAGCCGCTGCCCACGGAGCTGCCCGACTGGGCCGAGGCCGACCACGCCGACGCCTGCGAGCTACCCAAGAGCATCCTGAACCGCAAGTACGACCTCGTCTTCAGCAACAGCGTCCTGGAACACGTCGGTGGGCACGAGCGCCGGCAGCGGATGGCCGACGCGGTCCGTGAGGTGGGGCGCGCGTACTGGGTGCAGACGCCGTACCGGTACTTCCCGATCGAGCCGCACTGGGTGGCCCCGGGGATGCAGTTCCTGCCGGTTTCGGCGCGGGTGGTGATGGCGCGTAAATGGCCGCTCGCCTACAACCCCGGCAAGTCGTACGAGGCGGCGATGAGGCAGGTCCTCACGACCGAACTGATCGGCCGCGCGGAACTCCGTTACCTGTTCCCGGACGCCACCACCATCCGCAACGAACGTCTGGCCGGCCTGACCAAATCGATCATCGCCATCCGAAACCACTGAGCGGGTCGGCCCGTGCCCGCAGAGCGGGACGCGGCGGGCGGCGCGGCGGGGCGACCACCAGCCGTGACAGACTGACGCTGTGTTGCGCTGGTTAACTGCAGGTGAGTCGCACGGTCCCGCCCTCGTCGCGATGATGGAGGGGGTGCCGGCCGGCATCGAGGTGACCACCACCGAGATCGCCGACGACCTGGCCCGCCGCCGGCTCGGCTACGGCCGCGGTGCCCGGATGTCGTTCGAGCGGGACGAGGTCGAGGTGATCGGCGGGCTGCGGCACGGCGTCACGCTGGGCAGCCCGGTGGCGATCCGGGTGGGCAACTCCGAGTGGCCGAAGTGGCAGACCGTGATGGCCGCCGACCCGGTCGACCCCGACGAACTGGCTCGGCAGGCCCGCAACGCCCCGCTGACCCGTCCGCGTCCGGGCCACGCCGACCTGGCCGGCATGCAGAAGTACGGCCACACCGACGCCCGCCCGATCCTGGAGCGCGCCAGCGCCCGGGAGACCGCCGCCCGGGTCGCCGTGGGCGCGGTCGCCAAGGCGCTGATCCGGCAGGCACTCGGCATCGAGATCGTCTCGCACGTCGTCGAGCTGGGTCCGGTGGCCGCGAAGCCCGGGCTGCGCCCGAGCCCGCAGGACGCCGCCCGGATCGACGCCGACCCGCTGCGCTGCCTCGACCCGGAGGCCAGCGCCCTGATGGTCGCCGAGGTCGACGCCGCGAAGAAGGCCGCCGACACCCTCGGCGGCGTGGTCGAGGTGTTGGCGTACGGGGTGCCACCGGGGCTGGGCAGCCACGTGCAGTGGGACCGCAAGCTCGACGCCCGACTGGCCACCGCGCTGATGTCCATTCAGGCCATCAAGGGGGTGGAGATCGGCGACGGGTGGCAGCAGGCCCGCTCGCGAGGCTCCGAGGCGCACGACGAGATCATCCCGTCGGCCACAGGTGTCCGCCGGGTCACCGACCGGGCCGGCGGGCTGGAGGGCGGCATCACCACGGGTGAGCCGCTGCGGGTCCGCGCCGCCATGAAGCCGATCTCCTCGCTGAACCGGGCCCTGGCCACCGTGGATGTCACCACCGGCGAGCCGGCGACCGCGATCAACCAGCGCTCGGACGTCTGCGCGGTGCCCGCCGCGGCGGTCGTCGCCGAGGCGATGGTGGCGCTGGTGCTGGCCGAGGCGGCCACCGAGAAGTTCGGCGGTGACTCGGTCGCCGAGATCCGCCGCAACCTCGCCGGCTACCTCGACGCGCTGGTCATCCGCTGATGGCGCCGGTCGTCGTGCTTGTCGGCGCGCCCGGTTGCGGTAAGACCACTGTCGGGCAGGCGCTCGCCGCCGCCCTCGGTGTGGAGTTCCGGGACACCGACGCCGACATCGAGCAGATGGCCGGCAAGCCCATCCCGGAGATCTTCATCGACGAGGGTGAGGCGCACTTCCGTACGCTGGAACGGGCCGCCGTGGCCGCGGCGCTCGCCGCCGGCACCGGCGTGCTCGCCCTCGGCGGCGGCGCGGTCCTGGCCGAGGAGACCCGCGCCGCGCTTGTGGGGCACCGGGTGGTGCACCTGTCGGTGGAGTTGCCCGACGCCGTGAAGCGGGTCGGGCTCGGTGCCGGCCGGCCACTGCTGGCGATCAACCCGCGGGCCACCCTCAAGCACCTGCTGGACCAGCGTCGACCGCTCTACGCGGAGGTGGCCACCGCGACGGTGACCACCGACGGCCGGTCCCCGGCGGATGTCGTCGCCGAGATAGCCGACCTGCTGCCGCGCTGACGTCCCCGCCCTGCTGCCTCGGGTCAGCCCAAGCGGCGTGTCCCGAGGCGGTGGTGCCCCGAGGCGGTGGCGCCCCGAGCGGTGGTGTCAGGCCTGGGCGGCAGCGTCGAGCACGTCGGCAAGGGCCTTCGGCTCACTGAGCATCGGCCAGTGCCCTGTGGGCAGATCGAACAGCCGTCCACCGGCCAACCCGGCGAACAACGGGTGCCTCGCACCGATCATCTGCTCCACCACCGCAAGCGGGAAGGTGCAGGCGACAAGCGCGGTGGGGACCGGCCGACCGCCGGTGCGACGCACCGGGTCGGTGGAGGTCCGCAGCGGCTGCGGTGTGGCCCGGGCCCGCAGGAGGGCGAGTGTCGGCTCGTCCAACCCGGCCAGGTTGGTCGGGTCGGCCGCGGGGTCGAAGGCCGGCGGCGGCAGGAGGTGGCCGTCGCCGATCGCGGCCCGCAGGCGCTCCTGCTCCTCCGGCGGCACCGTGTCGAACTGCGCGGTGCCGTCGGGCAGCGGCCCGCTCTCCACATAGACCACGCGGGCGATCCGGTCCGGGATCCGGTCCGCCGCCTGGGCAACCGGCAGGCCGCCGCCGGAGTGCCCGACCAGCAGGACATCGTGCAGGTCCTCGACCTCGATCAGGCGGACGATGTCGGCGGTGTGCGTCTCCAGGCTCACCTCCGGACCGGCCAGGTGGTCGCGCTCGGCCAACCCGGTAAGCGTCAGCGGGTACACCTCGTGCCCCTGCGTGCGCAGCGTCCCGGTCACCTCCCGCCATGCCCAGGCACCCAGCCAGAACCCTGGTACCAGCACGAACGTCGCCATCTGTTGCTCCTTCACTCGGTTACCGACAGACCGTACGATCGAACCCGGACAGATTCCGCCCGGTTTGAAGGAGTGGCCCGTGTCACATCCCGCCGGTCGGGTGCTGGCCCTGCTCGAACTGCTGCAGACCCGGCACCGGGCGACGGCCGCCGAACTCGCCGGCCGGCTCGGTGTGGACGAGCGGACAGTGCGGCGGTACGCCACCACACTTGTCGAGCTGGGCATCCCGGTCACCGCCGACAGGGGTCGCCACGGCGGCTACCGGCTGCACTCCGGCTACAAGCTGCCGCCACTGATGCTCACCGACGACGAGGCGGTGGCCGTGCTGCTCGGCCTTGTCGTCGCGGAGCGGGTCGGCCTCGCCACCGAGCAGCCGGCCACCGCCACCGCGCTGGCGAAGATCCGCCGGGTGCTGCCGGCGGCGCTCGCCGACCGGCTGGCCGCCGTGCAGGAGCACCTCGGCTTCACCCTGCGCCGCCCGGAGCCGGAGCGCGGACCGACGTCGGGCACCCTGCTCGCCCTTGCGGCGGCCGCCCGGCACCGGCAGCGGGTGGCGCTGGACTACCGCTCCTGGCGCGGGGAGCAGTCGCACCGCGAGCTCGACCCGTACGGGCTTGTCTTCCACGCCGGTCGCTGGTACGTCACAGGTCACGACCACCGGCGCGGGGAGGTTCGCACCTTCCGACTGGACCGGATCGGCGCCGTGACGCCCGGCGCGGCGACGTTCACCGTGCCGGACGGCTTCGACCCGGTCGCCCGGGTCACCCGGTCGTTGGCTCGCGTGCCGTACACCCACGAGGTCGAGGTGCTGCTGGAGACCGACCTGCTCACCGCCCGCCGCCGTGTCCCGCCCAGCGTGGCCGAGATGACCGTTACCACCGGCGGAGTGCTGCTGCGGGCTCGGGCGGAGAGCCTGCCCGGCATGGCCGCGCTGCTCGCCGGGCTGGGCTGCCCGTTCACCGTGCGGTATCCGGACGCGTTGCGCGACGCGGTGGCCGAGCACGCACGCCTGCTTGCCGAGTGGGCCGCCCGGCCAGCAGGTGGGCAGCCGCCGTCGCCACGCCGCCCTCTGGACTAGGCTGCCGGCGATGGACGACGTGACCCGGATTCCGGTCGGCGGCGAACGGCCGTACGACGTGCTGGTTGGACGCGATCTGCTGGGCGCGCTGCCCGGCCTTCTGCCCGGTGCGACCCGGGCGGCGGTGCTGCACGCGCCCCCGCTCAAGGCCCTGGCCGACGCGCTCGGCGAACGCCTGCGCGCGGCAGGGGTCGAGCCGCTGCCGATCGAGGTGCCCGACGCCGAGTCCGGTAAGCAGATCGACGTGGCGGCCGCCTGCTGGGACCGGCTGGGAGCGGCGGGCTTCACCCGTACCGACGCGGTGGTCGGCGTGGGCGGCGGCGCGGTGACCGACCTGGCCGGCTTCGTCGCGGCCTGCTGGCTGCGCGGCGTGCGCTGGGTGCCGGTGGCGACCTCGCTGCTGGGCATGGTGGACGCCGCCGTGGGCGGAAAGACCGGCATCAACACCGCCGCCGGCAAGAACCTGGTGGGCGCGTTCCACCCGCCGGTCGGTGTGCTTGCCGACCTCGCCACCCTGGACAGCCTGCCCGCCGTCGACCTCGCGGCCGGCCTGGCCGAGGTGGTCAAGTGCGGCTTCATCGCCGACCCGGTGATCCTGGACCTGATCGAGCGTGACCCGGCAGCGGCCACCGACCCGCGCGGGCCCGTCGCCCGGGAGCTGATCGAGCGGGCGATCCAGGTCAAGGCCGACGTGGTCGCCGGTGACCTGCGCGAATCCGGCCTGCGGGAGGTCCTCAACTACGGGCACACCCTCGCGCACGCGATCGAACAGAACGAGGGATATCGCTGGCGGCACGGCCACGCCGTGGCCGTGGGTCTGGTGTACGCCGCGGCGCTGGCCCGCCTCGCCGGCCGGCTGGACGCGCCGACCGCCGACCGGCACCGGAGCGTCCTGGCCGCGCTCGGCCTGCCGGTGAGCTATCCGGCCGAGGCCTGGGAGCGACTGCTGGCAGTGATGCGGGTGGACAAGAAGGCCCGGGGCAGCAAGCTGCGTTTCGTGGTGCTGGACGGGCTGGCCCGCCCGGCGATGCTGGAGGGCCCGGCCGACACGCTGCTCGAAGCGGCCTACCGCGAGGTGGCCGCCCCGTGAAGGTCTACGTGTTGAACGGGCCGAACCTGGGCCGGCTGGGCACCCGGGAGCCGGCGGTGTACGGCTCGACAAGCTACGCCGACCTGGTGGCGCTCTGCGAGGCCACCGGCCGGGAGTTGGGGCTCGACGTGACGGTCCGGCAGACCGACGCCGAGCACGAGCTGCTCGACTGGCTGCACGCCGCCGCCGACGAGAGCGCCGCCGTGGTGCTCAACCCGGCCGCCTGGTCGCACTATTCATACGCGGTGCGTGACGCCTGCGCGATGCTGCGCGGGCCGCTTGTCGAGGTGCACCTGTCCAACATCCACGCCCGCGAAGAGTTCCGGCACCACTCGGTGGTCTCGGCGGTGGCCACCGGGGTGATCTGCGGCCTCGGCATCGACGGCTACCGCCTCGCCCTGCACCACCTCGCCACCCGCACCGCCTGACCGCCGCCCGACGCGCCAGTTGCGCACCTTCCTGCGGCGTCCCCGCCATCTCATCGCACCGAGCGTGATGGCGGCCCTCGGGCGCCGGTTGTCACTGTCGGTTGCCCCCGCCCCGCCCGGCTTCGGGGACCACCTTCCCGGTTCGCTGCCTTTGCTCTGCTTCAACGGACGCAACACCTGTCTTGAGCTGCGCATACCCGATCGTTGGTGCCGATCGTCCCCGTTGGGCGGGGTGTACGAAGTGTGACTGTTGCGTCCGTTGAAGCAGAGCAAAGGCCGGAGAGGGTGGGGTGCCCGTGACGCATGGGTTACTGTTTGTCACCGCTGCCTGACGTTGTGCGGGCGGCGAATGGTGGGGCCGACCACGGCGGGTAACACGACTGGGCGCAGCTTGTAGACTTGCCAGGTCTGTCCGCCAATTGATGATCAAGGCAGGAAATGGCCTCCACCAACGACCTCAAAAACGGCCTGGTACTCAACCTCGACGGCGAGCTCTGGTCCGTCGTCGAGTTCCAGCACGTCAAGCCCGGTAAGGGTGGTGCCTTCGTGCGCACCACGCTGAAGAACGTGCTGTCCGGGAAGGTGGTCGACAAGACCTTCAACGCGGGCACCAAGGTCGAAACCGCGACCGTTGACAAGCGCACGATGCAGTACCTGTACGCCGACGGCGAGGACTACGTCTTCATGGATCTGGAGACCTTCGACCAGATCACCGTTCCCGGCGGCACCGTCGGGGAGGCAGCCAACTACCTGCTGCCCGAGGCGGAGGCGACCGTCGCCACCCACGAGGGTGTGCCGCTCTACATCGAGCTGCCCACAAGTGTCGTGCTCGAGGTCACCTACACCGAGCCGGGCCTGCAGGGTGACCGGTCGACCGGCGGCAACAAGCCGGCGACCGTCGAGACCGGTGCCACAGTGCCGGTCCCGCTGTTCATCACCACCGGTGAGAAGATCAAGGTCGACACCCGCGACGGCCGTTACCTCGGCCGCGCCTGATGGCTGAGGGTCCCAAGCAGCAGATGCCGGCGCGCCGCAAGGCGCGCAAGCGGGCGCTGGATGTCCTCTACGAGGCCGACCTGCGGGACCGGCCCCCCGTGGAGGTGCTCGCCGGCTACCTCCAGCGCATCGAACGGCCCCACCCGGAGCACCTTGGCTACGCGGTGGGCCTGATCGAGGGGGTCGCCGAACACCTCAACCGGATCGACGAGCTGATCGCCAGCTACGCCGAGGGCTGGACCCTGGACCGGATGCCTGTGGTCGACCGCAATCTGGCCCGGGTCGCCGTCTACGAGTTGCTCTACGTCGACGAGATCGACGACGCGGTGGCGATCAGCGAGGCCGTTGAGTTGGCCCGGCAGATGTCCACCGACGATTCGCCGCGCTTCCTCAACGGCCTGCTCGGCCGTATCGCCGAGTACGCCACCCGCTGAGGTCAGGCACCCGTACCACCGAAAGGGCCCGTGCCGGATGGCACGGGCCCTTTCGGGTGGAGCGACAGCTCAGGAGGCGAAGAACGCCCGCGGGTCGGCGACCAGCACACCGTGCTCGGTGAGCCGCTCGATCAGCCCCGACGGCGAGGCGTCGTAGACGATCGCGAGCGCCCGCAGGTCGTCGGCGCGGATGGAGAGCACCCGACCGTTGTAGTCACCACGCTGCTGCTGGATGGCGCGGGCGTAGCGGGCGACGTAGGCCAGGTCCTCGGAGGCCTCGTCGTAGAGCCGCTCCAGGTCCAGGACGATCTTGCTGGTGGGCTCGTGACGGACACCACTGCCATCGGGCAGCAACTCCGAGACGGGGACACGGTAGAACTCGGCCAGCTCGGCCAGACGGGAAACCGTCACGGCCCGGTCGCCACGCTCGTACGAGCCGACCACCACGGCCTTCCACCGCCCGTTCGACTTCTCCTCCACACCCTGCAGGGACAGGCCCTGCTGCTGGCGGATGGAGCGCAGGCGGGCGCCCAGAGATTTGGCGTATTCAGAGGGCATTCGGACACTCCCAGTGCTGCTCGGGGTTCTCCCGTCGATCGCTACGGAGCGTGACGGTACGGGGAATGCGACACGTGGTCAAGTGGTCGGGACCCCACCGTTGGGGAGCATCGCGGGAGTTATCCCCATCCGTGGGCCTGATCCGATGGTCAGCGGCCGCCGTTCATCGGCCCGGTGACCACTGGTAACGTGGCGTGAAGCCCCGGCCTGAGCTGCGTCAGCGGTCCGGCCGGAGGTGCCCGACATCCTTTAACGACCCGTCCCGTGAGGCGGGGAAGGAGGTCTGCCGTGGCGTACCCACCGGCGGCCCGATCGTCACCACCGCGACAACCCTCGGTGAAGGTCATCCTCGACAGCGCCGACGTGCAGCGCGTGGTCGACCGCATCGCCCACCAGATCCTGGAGAAGACCCAGGGCGCCGCCGACACCGTGCTGCTGGGGATTCCCACCCGTGGCGCGCCCCTGGCCCGGCGGCTCGCGGCCCGGATCAGCACCTTCGAGGACGTGGCCGTCCCGGCCGGTGTGCTCGACATCACGCTCTACCGTGACGACCTGCGTCGGCACGGCACCCGCGCGGTCGGCCCCACCCAGGTGCCCAGCGGCGGCATCGACGGCAAGCGGGTCATCCTCGTCGACGACGTGCTCTTCTCCGGCCGCACCGTCCGGGCCGCGCTCGACGCGCTCAACGACGTGGGCCGTCCGGCATCGGTGCAGCTCGCGGTCCTGGTCGACCGCGGCCACCGGGAGTTGCCGATCCGCGCCGACTACGTGGGCAAGAACATTCCGACTTCGCTCGCCGAGAGTGTCAAGGTGACACTCGCCGAGACCGACGGCGTCGACGAGGTCAAGCTGTACGGGGGGGCAACCGCATGATCAAGCACCTGCTCTCCGGCGCGGACCTGGACGCCGACACCGCCACCGAGATCCTCGACACCGCCGCCGAGATGGCCACTGTCGCCGGCCGCGAGATCAAGAAGCTGCCCGCGCTGCGCGGCCGTACGGTCGTGAACCTCTTCTACGAGGACTCCACGCGTACCCGGATCTCGTTCGAGGCGGCGGCGAAGCGGCTCAGCGCCGACGTGATCAACTTTTCCGCGAAGGGGTCCAGCGTCACCAAGGGCGAGAGCCTGAAGGACACGGCGCTGACCCTGCAGGCCATGGGGGCCGACGCGGTGGTCGTCCGGCACCCCGCCTCCGGAGCGCCGCACCGGCTGGCCAACTGGGTGGACGGGTCGGTGGTGAACGCGGGTGACGGCACCCACGAGCACCCCACCCAGGCGCTGCTCGACGCGTACACCATGCGGGCCCGGCTGGGCCGGCTCGCCGGCCTGTCGGTGGCGGTGGTCGGGGACGTGCTGCACTCCCGGGTCGCCCGCTCGAACGTCCTGCTGCTCTCCACCCTCGGCGCGAAGGTGACACTTGTCGGCCCGCCGACCCTCATTCCGGTCGACATCGCGGGCGCCCTCGCACCCGGCACCGACGTGTCCTACGACCTCGACGCGGTGCTGCCCGACGTCGACGTGGTGATGATGCTGCGGGTGCAGCGGGAACGGATGAAGGACTCCTACTTCCCGTCCGCCCGCGAGTACGCCCGCCGCTACGGGCTGGACGGGCCACGCATGCGCCGGCTGCCGGAGCACGCCATCGTCATGCACCCCGGCCCGATGAACCGGGGCATGGAGATCACCCCCGAGGTGGCCGACTCACCCCGCTCCACGATCGTCGAACAGGTCACCAACGGGGTTTCCGTGCGGATGGCCGTCCTGTACCTGCTGCTCGGAGGAAACAACCGGTGACCGCGTACCTCATCACGAGCGTGAGCGTCGTCGGCGCCGCGCCGACCGACGTGCTGATCCGCGACGGCGTCGTCGTCGAGGTCGGCGCGGGGCTGTCCGCGCCGGACGCGACAGTCATCGACGGCACCGGCCTGGTGGCCCTGCCCGGCCTGGTCGACCTGCACACCCACCTGCGCGAGCCCGGCCGCGAGGACGCCGAGACCGTCGAGTCCGGTTCCCGCGCCGCGGCCTTGGGCGGCTACACGGCGGTCTGCGCGATGGCCAACACCTCACCGGTGGCCGACACGGCAGGCGTCGTCGAGCAGGTGTGGCGGCTCGGCCGCGAGGCCGGGCTGGTCGACGTGCAGCCGATCGGCGCGGTGACCGTCGGCCTGGCCGGCGAGCGCCTGGCCGAGTTGGGCGCGATGGCCGACTCGGCCGCCCGGGTGCGGATCTTCTCCGACGACGGGCACTGCGTGGCCGACCCGTTGCTGATGCGCCGTGCCCTGGAGTACGTCAAGGCGTTCGACGGGATCATCGCCCAGCACGCCGAGGAGCCCCGACTCACCGAGGGCGCCCAGATGCACGAGGGCGAGGTCTCCACCCGGCTCGGGCTGATCGGCTGGCCGGCGGTCGCCGAGGAGGCGATCATCGCCCGGGACGTGCTGCTCGCCGAGCACGTGGGCAGCCGCCTGCACGTCTGCCACGTCTCCACCGCCGGCAGCGTCGAGGTGCTGCGCCAGGCCAAGGCCCGTGGGGTACGCGTCACCGCCGAGGTTACGCCGCACCACCTGCTGCTCACCGACGAGCGCGCGGAGAGCTACGACCCGGTGTTCAAGGTCAACCCGCCGCTGCGGACGGCCGCGGATGTCGCCGCGCTGCGCACCGCGCTCGCCGACGGCGTCATCGACATCATCGCCACCGACCACGCCCCGCACGCCGTGGAGGACAAGGAGTGCGAGTGGGCGTACGCCCGACCGGGAATGCTCGGTCTGGAGACGGCCCTCTCCATCGCGCTCGACGTGCTCGGCCCCGAATGGGACCTGATCGCCGAGCGGATGTCGCGCACCCCGGCCCGGATCGCCGGCCTGACCGGGCACGGCGTCGACCCGGCACCCGGTGTGCCGGCCAACCTGACCCTTGTCGACCCGGCCGCCCGCCGCACCATCGAACCGGCGGAGCTGGCCAGTCGCAGTCGCAACACCCCGTACGCCCGCATGACGCTGCCAGGTCGCATCGTGGCGACCTTCCTGCGTGGCGAGCCGACGGTCCTGGACGGAAAGGCTGTCAAGTGAGTAAGCGCAGGCCCGCGATCCTCGTACTCGAGGACGGGCGCACGTTCCACGGCGAGGCGTACGGCAGTGTCGGGGAAACCTTCGGCGAGGCCGTCTTCAACACCGGCATGACCGGCTATCAGGAGACCCTCACCGACCCGTCCTACCACCGGCAGGTGGTCGTGCAGACCGCGCCGCACATCGGCAACACAGGCGTCAACGGCGAGGACGACGAGTCCGACCGGATCTGGGTCGCCGGGTACGTCGTGCGCGATCCGGCCCGGATCGGCTCGAACTGGCGGGCCACAGGCGGTCTGGAGGACCGGCTCGCCACCGAGGGCGTGGTCGGCATCAGCGGCGTGGACACTCGTGCGCTGACCCGGCACCTGCGTGAGCGGGGCGCCATGCGGGTGGGCATCTCCAGCGTCGAGACGGACCCGGAGAGCCTGCTGGCCCGGGTCCGGCAGTCACCGCAGATGGTCGGCGCGGACCTCTCCGCCGAGGTGACCACCGCCAAGCCGTACGTCGTCGAGGCGATCGGCGAGCGGCGGTTCACCGTCGCGGCGCTGGACCTGGGCATCAAGCGCAACGTGCCACGGCGGCTTGCCGAGCGCGGGGTGACCACCCACGTCCTGCCCGCCTCGTCGAGCATCGAGGACCTGCTCGCCACCGGCGCGGACGCGGTCTTCTTCTCGCCCGGCCCGGGTGACCCGGCGACCGCCGACGCTCCGGTGGCGCTGGCCCGGGAGGTGCTGACCCGGCGGATCCCGCTGTTCGGCATCTGCTTCGGCAGCCAGATCCTCGGCCGGGCGCTGGGCTTCGGCACCTACAAGCTGGGCTACGGCCACCGTGGCATCAACCAGCCGGTGCTCGACCGGGTCACCGGCAAGGTGGAGGTGACGAGCCACAACCACGGCTTCGCGGTGCAGGTGCCGGGTGCGGGTGACGGCGCGGTCGTCCCCGACCAGGTGATCGACACCGAGTTCGGTGGAGTCCAGGTGTCGCACGTCTGCCTCAATGACAACGTGGTCGAGGGGCTGCGGGCTCTGGACGTGCCCGCGTTCACAGTGCAGTACCACCCGGAGGCGGCGGCCGGCCCGCACGACGCGGACTACCTCTTCGACCGATTCGCCGAGCTGATCGAGGGCCGTGCCCCCGACCAGCAGTCCAGCGAGGGCCGGAACCACAGCGAGGGGCGCAGCAATGCCTAAGCGGAGCGATCTCAAGCACATCCTGGTGATCGGCTCGGGGCCGATCGTCATCGGGCAGGCCTGCGAGTTCGACTACTCCGGCACCCAGGCGTGTCGGGTGCTGCGCAGCGAGGGGATCCGGGTCAGCCTGGTCAACTCCAACCCGGCCACGATCATGACCGACCCGGAGTTCGCCGACGCCACGTACGTCGAGCCGATCACCCCGGAGTTCGTGGAGCTGGTTATCGCCAAGGAGCGCCCGGACGCGATCCTGGCGACCCTCGGCGGGCAGACCGCGCTCAACACCGCCGTCGCCCTGCACGAGAACGGCGTCCTGGAGAAGTACGGCGTCGAGTTGATCGGCGCGAACATCGACGCGATCAACCGGGGCGAGGACCGCCAGCTGTTCAAGGAGATCGTCGCGAAGGCCGGTGTCCGGCTCGGCGTCGACGACCCGGCCGGGCTGGTGCCCCGCTCCCGGGTCTGCCACTCGATGGACGAGGTCGAGGCGACAGTCGCCGAGCTGGGCCTGCCGGTGGTGATCCGGCCGTCGTTCACCATGGGCGGTCTGGGCTCGGGCATGGCGCACACCCCTGAGGACCTGGCCCGCATCGCCGGCGACGGCCTGGCCGCCAGCCCCGTGCACGAGGTGCTCATCGAGGAGAGCGTGCTCGGCTGGAAGGAGTACGAGCTCGAACTGATGCGCGACAGGCGCGACAACGTGGTCGTGGTCTGCTCGATCGAGAACATCGACCCGATGGGCGTGCACACCGGCGACAGCGTCACAGTGGCCCCGGCCATGACGCTCACCGACCGGGAGTACCAGCGCCTGCGTGACCTGGGCATCGCGGTGCTGCGCGAGGTCGGTGTCGACACCGGCGGCTGCAACATCCAGTTCGCGGTCAACCCGGCCGACGGCCGGATCGTCGTGATCGAGATGAACCCGCGGGTGTCCCGGTCGTCGGCGCTGGCCTCCAAGGCGACTGGCTTCCCGATCGCCAAGATCGCCGCGAAGCTGGCCATCGGTTACACCCTCGACGAGATCCCCAACGACATCACGTTGAAGACCCCTGCGGCGTTCGAGCCGACCCTGGACTACGTGGTGGTGAAGATCCCCCGGTTCGCGTTCGAGAAGTTCCCCGGCGCGGACCCGGAGCTGACCACCACGATGAAGTCGGTGGGCGAGGCGATGAGCCTGGGCCGTAACTTCACCGAGGCGCTGAACAAGGCGATGCGCTCGATGGAAACGAAGGCGGCCGGGTTCTGGACCCTGCCCGACCCGGAGGGCGTCACACTGGCGGACACCCTCGCCGCGCTGCGCATCCCGCACGACGGCCGGCTCTACACGGTCGAGCGGGCGCTGCGCCTCGGCGCGTCGATCGCCGAGGTCAACGCGGCGTCCGGCGGAATCGACCCGTGGTTCCTGGACCAGATCGTCGCGCTTATCGAGCTGCGGGCGGAGATCGTGGACGCCGCGGTGCTCGACGCCGAGCTGCTGCGCCGCGCCAAGCGGGCCGGCCTGTCCGACCGGCAGCTCGCCGCGCTGCGGCCGGAGTTGGCGGCCGAGGACGGCGTACGGACCCTGCGGCACCGGCTCGACGTGCGCCCCGTCTACAAGACCGTTGACACCTGCGCGGCCGAGTTCGAGGCGACCACGCCGTACCACTACTCGACGTACGACCTGGAGACCGAGGTCGCACCGTCGGACCGGCCGAAGGTGCTGATCCTGGGCTCCGGCCCGAACCGGATCGGGCAGGGCATCGAGTTCGACTACTCGTGCGTGCACGCCGTGCAGGCGCTGCGGTCGGCCGGTTACGAGACCGTCATGGTCAACTGCAACCCGGAGACCGTCTCCACCGACTACGACACCGCCGACCGGCTCTACTTCGAGCCGCTGACGTTCGAGGATGTCCTGGAGGTCTGGCACGCCGAGGACTCGTCCGGCCGGGCGGCCGGTGGGCCGGGTGTGGTCGGTGTGGTCGTCCAGCTCGGCGGGCAGACGCCGCTCGGGTTGGCGCAGCGGCTCAAGAACGCCGGTGTGCCGATCGTCGGCACCTCGCCGGAGTCGATCCACCTTGCCGAGGAGCGGGGTGCCTTCGGCCTCGTGCTGGCGCGGGCCGGGCTGCGCGCGCCCGCGCACGGCATGGCCACCTCCTACGACGAGGCCAAGGCGATCGCCGACGAGATCGGCTACCCGGTGCTGGTCCGGCCGTCGTACGTGCTGGGCGGGCGGGGCATGGAGATCGTCTACGACGACCCGACGCTGCGCGACTACATCGGTCGGGCCACCGACATCTCCCCGGACCACCCGGTGCTTGTCGACCGGTTCCTCGACGACGCCATCGAGATCGACGTGGACGCGCTGTGCGACGCCGACGGCGAGGTCTACATCGGTGGCGTGATGGAGCACATCGAGGAGGCCGGCATCCACTCCGGTGACTCGTCGTGCGCGCTGCCGCCGATCACCCTCGCAGGGTCGCACCTGGCCGAGGTCCGCCGCTACACCGAGGCCATCGCGCGTGGCGTCGGAGTGCGCGGCCTGCTCAACGTGCAGTACGCGCTCAAGGACGACGTGCTCTACGTGTTGGAGGCCAACCCGCGCGCCTCGCGGACCGTCCCGTTCGTCTCGAAGGCCACGGCGGTGCCGCTGGCCAAGGCGGCGGCCCGGATCGCGCTGGGCGCGAGCATCGCCGAGTTGCGCGCCGAGGGCCTGCTGCCGGCGACCGGTGACGGCGGCACGATGCCCGCCGACGCGCCGATCGCGGTCAAGGAGGCGGTGCTGCCGTTCAAGCGCTTCCGTACCCGCGCGGGCAAGGGGATCGACTCGCTGCTCGGGCCGGAGATGAAGTCGACAGGCGAGGTGATGGGCATCGACACCAACTTCGGGCATGCCTTCGCCAAGAGCCAGTCGGCCGCGTACGGCTCGCTGCCCACCGCCGGGAAGATCTTCGTCTCGGTGGCCAACAGGGACAAGCGGGGCATGATCTTCCCGATCAAGCGGTTGGCCGACCTGGGCTTCGAGATCGTGGCGACCACCGGCACCGCCGAGGTGCTGCGTCGGCACGGGATCGCCTGCGAGCAGATCCGCAAGCACTACCAGGCCGGTGAGGGCGACGACGCGGTGTCGCTGATCCTCGGCGGCCACGTGGCGCTTGTCATCAACACGCCGCAGGGTTCGGGTGCCAGCGCCCGCTCCGACGGCTACGAGATTCGCAGCGCCGCCGTCACCGGGGACATCCCCTGCATCACCACGGTCCCCGGTGCCGCCGCGGCGGTGATGGGCATCGAGGCGCGGATCCGGGGCGACATGCAGGTCCGCCCGCTTCAGGATCTGCACGCCATGCTGCGGGCTGCCAAGTGACAGTGTTCGAGCGTGCGGTACGGCCCTTGTTGTTCCGGATCGGCGGTGGCGACGCGGAGGCCGCGCACGAGTGGACACTGCGGCGGCTGGCCGCGCTGTCCCGGCGGCCCGCCGCGCTCACCGCCCTCCGCGCCCGCTACGCGGTGAACGCGCCGCGCACGGTCTTCGGGGTCCGGTTCCCGAACCCGGTCGGGCTGGCCGCCGGCATGGACAAGGACGGCGCGGCGCTGGCGGCCTGGCCGGCGCTCGGCTTCGGCTTCGTCGAGGTGGGCACGGTCACCGCACACGCGCAGCCGGGCAATCCCCGGCCGCGCCTGTTCCGGCTGCCGGCCAGCGAGGCGGTGGTCAACCGGATGGGCTTCAACAACGCCGGTGCTGCCGCGCTGGCCGCCCGACTGGCCGCGCTGCCGCGCCCGATCGGTGTGCCGTTGGGCATCTCGCTCGGCAAGTCCAAGGTGACCCCGCTCGACGAGGCTGTCGAGGATTACCTCACCTCGTACCGTGCGCTGCGCGGGCACGGCGACTACTTCGCCGTGAACGTCTCCTCACCGAACACTCCGGGCCTGCGCTCGTTGCAGGACCGTACGCACCTGGACGCGCTGCTCGCCGCACTGGTGGGGGAGAAGCCGGTCCTGGTCAAGATCGCCCCTGATCTGACCGAGGCGGCCATCGCCGAACTGCTGGAGGTCTGCCTGGCCCGGGGTGCGGCCGGGGTGATCGCCACCAACACCACACTGGCCCGTGACGGGCTGGCGTCGACGGACGCGCAGCGCGGCGCGGAGACCGGTGGGCTGTCCGGCCGCCCGCTGACCGGTCGGGCCCGGGAGGTGGTCGCCTTCGTCCACCGGGAGACCGGTGGCCGGCTGCCGATCATCGGGGTCGGCGGAGTGCTGGACCCGGACGACGCCGCTCGCATGTTCGACGCCGGCGCCGCCCTGGTGCAGCTCTACACCGGCTTCATCTACCGGGGCCCCGCCCTGGTCCGGGCCGTCGCCCGCGCGAAGGCCACCACGGGAGCACCTGACCCGGTCGCCGGCCGGTGACCGCAGGGGCGGTCGAGCCGACTGCGGCCTCCGTGTCCGGCGGCCTGGTCGTGCGTCGTGCCGCTCCGGCTCTGGTGTCGGTTGGCGTGGTCGTGCGCCCTGCCGCGCCGGCCGCCGACCTGTCCCCGCGTCCTTTGCTCTGCTTCACCCGACGCAACACCCGGTGTCCGGATACCGGACGTTGGCCGTTGCGTGGGTTGAAGCAGAGCAAAGGACGCGCACAAGTGGTCCGGCACCGCGCAGCGGCGCGTGCCGTTGGCGGCGATCGAGCCGCCCAGGCTGGGAAGGAACGCGCGTGACGCCCGAGGAGATCCTGGCCGGCGACCGGGCGCACGTGTGGCACCCGTACACGGCGCTGCCGGCGGCGAACCCGCCCTACGTGGTGGACAGCGCCGAGGGGGTGCGGCTGCGGCTGGCCGACGGCCGGGAACTGGTGGACGGCATGTCGTCCTGGTGGGCGGCAATCCACGGCTATCGGCACCCGGTGCTGGACGCGGCGGTGACCGACCAGCTCGGCCGGATGAGCCACGTGATGTTCGGCGGCCTCACCCACGAACCGGCGGTGCTGCTCGCCCAGACCCTTGTCGAGCTGGCCCCGGACGGCCTGGAGCACGTGTTCCTGGCCGACTCCGGCTCGGTGAGCGTCGAGGTGGCCGTGAAGATGTGCCTGCAGTACCAGCGGGCGGTCGGCCGGCCGCAGCGGCGCCGGCTGGCGACCTGGCGGGGCGGCTACCACGGCGACACGTTCCACCCGATGAGCGTCTGCGACCCGGAGGGCGGGATGCACCACCTCTGGGGTGACGTGCTGCCCCGGCAGGTCTTCGCCCCGGTCCCGCCGGGCGGCTTCACCGACCCGCCCGACGAGGCGTACGTGACGGCGTTGGCGGACACGATCGAGCGGCACGCCGACGAACTGGCCGCCGTGATCGTGGAGCCTGTGGTGCAGGGCGCGGGCGGGATGCGCTTCCACCATCCCGGGTACCTGCAGGTGCTGCGCGAGGTGACCCGCGCCCACGGGGTGTTGCTGATCTTCGACGAGATCGCCACCGGGTTCGGCCGTACCGGCACCATGTTCGCCGCCGAGCACGCCGGGGTGGCCCCGGACGTGATGTGCGTGGGCAAGGCGCTCACCGGCGGGTACCTGACCCTTGCCGCGGCCCTGTGCACCCCGGAGATCGCCCGGGGCATCTCCGCCGCGGGCGTCCTGGCCCACGGGCCCACCTTCATGGGCAATCCCCTGGCCTGTGCGGTGGCCAACGCCTCCATCGGGCTGCTGCGGGCGGGGGACTGGGCGGGGCAGGTCGCCAGGGTCGGCGAGGGCCTACGCGTCGGCCTGGAGCCACTGCGCGGCACGCCAGGCGTGACCGACGTGCGGGTGCTCGGCGCGATCGGGGTGGTCCAGCTCGACCACGAGGTGGACCTCGGCGCCGCCACCACTGCGGCGGCCGAGCAGGGGGTGTGGCTGCGGCCGTTCCGCGACCTGATCTACACGATGCCGCCGTACGTCACCGACGACGCCGACCTGGCCCGGATCGCGGCCGGCGTGGCGGCGGCGGTGGCGGCCGGCTGAGGCGGCCCGGCTGTCGGGTCGACGGGTACTCCGGGCGGGTCGCCGCCCGGACGAGGAGAGGGGAAGTACCGGATGGAGAGCTTCGGCACCCGACTGCACCGAGCCGTCGGCGAGCGAGGACCGCTCTGTGTGGGCATCGATCCGCATCCCGGTCTGCTGGCCCGTTGGGGTCTCGCCGACGATCTCGACGGTCTTGACCGGTTCAGCCGGACCGTCGTGGACGCCCTCGGTGACCGGGTTGCGGTGGTCAAGCCTCAGTCGGCCTTTTTCGAGCGGTTCGGGTCCCGCGGTGTGGCGATCCTTGAGTCAACTATCCGACAGTTACGGGCAGCCGGTTCGCTCGTTTTGTTGGACGTCAAGCGTGGCGACATCGGCTCAACGGTCAGCGCGTACGCCTCGGCTTACCTCGATCCATCCAGCCCCTTGTATGTCGACGCCGTCACCGCGAGCCCCTACCTGGGAGTAGGTTCGCTGGCCCCGATGTTCGAACTCGCTGCCCAGCACGGCGGCGGTGTCTTCGTGCTCGCCCTCACCTCGAACCCCGAGGGCGCCGCCGTCCAGCGCGCGCGCACCGCCGACGGACGCACCGTCGCGCAGACCGTGATTGACGAGATTTCCCAGCTCAACAGGGGTGCGGACCCCCTCGGAAGCTTCGGTCTGGTGGTCGGCGCGACCATTGGGGACACCGGTCACGACCTATCCGGCGTGGGGGGTCCGCTGCTCGCGCCGGGGCTCGGAGCGCAGGGCGCCGGGGCTGCGGACCTACGTACCGTGTTCGGTTCGAGCCTTCCTGCGGTGCTCCCGTCGTACTCCCGCGAGGTGCTTTCGGCGGGCCCGGACGGCACCGCCCTGCGGGCCGCCGCCGACCGGGTGTTGGCCGAGTGCAGGGCCGTTCTGGCTGCCCGGTGACTGACTGACGGCTCGGTCACTCTGCGATGATCATCGCGCGCCCACGTTGCCGAAAGCTCCGCTGACCGCTAGTTTTCCCCGCGCTGGGAACCACGGACCCCTTGGTTCACAGCGACACCACGTTTCACAGATGCGGCGGTGCGCCCCGCCCGCCGCGATAGGGACCTGAGGAGAACTGGTGCCGCTCCCGTCACTGACCCCCGAACAGCGCGCTGCCGCGCTCGAGAAGGCCGCGGAGATCCGCAAGGCCCGCGCCGAGCTGAAGGAGCAGCTCAAGCAGGGCAAGACCACCCTCGGTGCCGTCCTTGAACGGGCCGAGGGCGACGATGTCGTCGGCAAGCTCAAGGTCTCGGCCGTCCTGCAGGCGATGCCGGGCATTGGCAAGATCCGGGCCACCCAGATCATGGAGAAGCTCAAGATCGCCGACAGCCGTCGCCTGCGCGGCCTCGGCGAGCAGCAGCGCAAGGCACTGCTTGGAGAGTTCGCCGCCAACTGAACCTGGCAGCGTGTAGAAACAAGCAGTGAGCACGGATGACGAGGCGCGCCCGGCGGCTCGGCTCACTGTCCTGGCTGGACCTTCGGGTTCCGGCAGGGAGAGTGTCGTCGAGCTCGTCCGGGCGCGTTCTCCGTTCGTGTGGATCCCGGTGCCGGCAACGACAAGGCCGCGCCGGGAGCCGGAGGTGGACGGGGAGGACCGGGTCTTCCTCGCCGCCGCGGAGTTCGAGCGCCGGGTGGCCGCCGGCGACCTGCTCGAGTGGTCCCGGATCGGCCCGTACCGCCGGGGCACCCCGTACCCCCCGCTGCGCGCCCGGCTCGACGCCGGGCAGCCGGTCCTGCTCCCGCTCGACCTGGCAGGCGCCCAGCTGGTCCGGGCACGACTGCCCGACGCCCGGCTGGTGCTGCTGAGCCCACCCGGGCAAACGCCCGACGCCGCAGTGGTGGCGGCCTTCGCGTACGCCCTGACCCACGACCTCACCGAACGGGTGGCTGTCGAGCTGGTAGGCTTACTCGGTTCTTCTTATCCGGATCCGGCCTGGTCGCGCGTGCGTGGCTGACGCCGACCGCCGTTGAGACTCAGCACCGCGTCCGCGCGGCTCGAAAGACGCAGAGGTTAATTCGTGGGATCCATCGCCAACCCCGAAGGCATCACCAACCCGCCGATCGACGAGCTCCTCGAGAAGACGACGTCGAAGTACGCGCTCGTCATCTTCGCCGCCAAGCGTGCGCGCCAGGTCAACGCCTACTACAGCCAGCTCGGTGAGGGCCTCCTGGAGTACGTCGGCCCGCTCGTCGAGACCACCCCGCAGGAGAAGCCCCTCTCCATCGCCATGCGTGAGATCAACGCAGGCCTGCTCACCGCCGAGCCGACCGACCAGCCATAAGCGTCGGCACGCCGATGTCCGCTCGGATCGTCCTCGGGGTCGGTGGCGGCATCGCCGCCTACAAGGCATGTGAGCTCCTGCGGCTCTTCACCGAATCGGGTCATCAGGTCCGTGTCGTGCCGACCGCGTCGGCGCTCCGGTTCGTCGGGGCGCCGACCTGGGCGGCGCTCTCCGGCCAGCCGGTCGCCGACGACGTCTGGTCCGACGTGCACGAGGTGCCACATGTCCGGCTCGGCCAGGAGGCCGACCTGGTGGTGGTCGCGCCGACCACCGCTGACCTGCTCGCCAAGGCCGCGCACGGGCTCGCCGACGACCTGCTGACAAACACGCTGCTCACCGCGCGTTGCCCGGTGGTGCTGGCCCCGGCCATGCACACCGAGATGTGGGAGCACCCGGCCACCGTCGCCAACGTGGCCACCCTGCGCGCCCGAGGCGTCCGGGTCATCGAACCGGCCGTCGGTCGACTCACCGGCGTCGACACCGGCAAGGGCCGGCTGCCCGCTCCGGCGGAGATCTTCGCGGTCGCCCGCCAACTGCTGGCCCGTGGCGGGTCGGCACCGGCCGACCTCACCGGTCGTCATGTGGTGGTCACCGCTGGCGGCACCCGGGAGCCCCTGGACCCGGTCCGTTTCCTCGGCAACCGTTCGTCGGGCAAGCAGGGCTACGCGTTCGCCCGCGCGGCGGTCGCCCGGGGCGCCCGGGTCACGCTGATCGCGGCGAACGTCTCCCTCGCCGACCCCGCCGGGGTCGACCTGGTCCGGGTGGGCTCCACCGCCGAGTTGCGGGAGGCCACCCTGAAAGCCGCCGTCGAGGCCGACGCGGTCGTGATGGCTGCGGCTCCGGCCGATTTCCGGCCCGCGACGTACGCGACTGGCAAAATCAAGAAGTCGGACGACGGTGTCGCGCCGACCATCGAGCTCGTCACGAACCCGGACATCGCGGCGGAGCTCGGCCAGCGTAAGCGACCGGAGCAGGTGCTTGTGGTGTTCGCCGCCGAGACCGGCGACGCGGAGGCCAACGGTCGGGCGAAGCTCGTCCGCAAGCGGGCCGACCTGATCGTGGTCAACGAGGTCGGGCCCGACAAGGTCTTCGGCGCCGACACCAACACGGTGACGGTCATCGGAGCGGACGGCTCGGTGAGCCGCCTGCCGGAGCAGGCCAAGGAGGCCGTGGCCGACACCGTGTGGGATCTCGTCGTGGCGCGGCTGGCCGACCGCTCCTGACGAGTGGAACTGGACGTGACCGATCCCGACACCGGCCGCAGTGGTGACTAGACTGCCGCGAACGACTTCACACGCTTAGGAGTGCCGTGACACGCCGCCTCTTCACGTCCGAATCGGTCACGGAAGGCCACCCGGACAAGATCGCCGACCAGATCAGCGACGGTATTCTCGACGCGCTGCTCACCGAGGATCCGCACAGCCGGGTTGCGGTGGAAACCATGATCACCACCGGCCAGGTGCACATCGCCGGTGAGGTCACCACGAAGGCGTACGCCGACATCCCGACGATCGTGCGCAAGACCATCCTCGACATCGGCTACGACTCGTCGAAGAAGGGCTTCGACGGCGCGTCCTGCGGCGTCAGCGTCTCCATCGGAGCGCAGTCCGAGGACATCGCGCAGGGCGTGGACAACGCCTTCGAGCTGCGTACCGGGGCGTCGGAGAGCGCACTGGACGCGCAGGGCGCCGGCGACCAGGGCATGATGTTCGGCTTCGCCTGCTCGGAGACGCCGGAGCTGATGCCGCTGCCGATCGCCCTCGCGCACCGGCTGGCCCGCCGCCTCGCCGCGGTCCGCAAGGACGGCACCATCCCGTACCTGCGCCCGGACGGCAAGACCCAGGTCACCATCGAGTACGAAGGGCTGCGCCCGGTCCGGTTGAACACAGTTGTCGTGTCCAGCCAGCACGCCGCGGACATCTCGCTGGAGTCGCTGCTCACGCCGGACGTGCGCGACCACGTGATCGCCCCGGAGCTGGAGAGCCTCGGTCTGGACACGGACGGCTACCGGCTGCTCGTCAACCCGACCGGCCGGTTCGAGATCGGCGGCCCGATGGGTGACGCCGGCCTGACCGGCCGCAAGATCATCGTCGACACCTACGGCGGGTACGCCCGGCACGGCGGCGGCGCGTTCTCCGGCAAGGATCCGTCCAAGGTGGACCGCTCGGCGGCGTACGCGATGCGCTGGGTGGCCAAGAACGTGGTCGCCGCCGGCCTGGCCGAGCGGTGCGAGGTGCAGGTCGCCTACGCCATCGGCAAGGCGCACCCGGTGAGCCTGTTCATCGAGACGTTCGGCACCGAGACGGTGCCGGTCTCCTCGATCGAGAAGGCCGTCAACGAGGTGTTCGACCTGCGCCCGGCAGCGATCATCCGGGACCTCAACCTGCTCCGCCCGATCTACCAGCAGACCGCCGCGTACGGCCACTTCGGCCGTGAGTTGCCGGACCTGACGTGGGAGAGCACCGACCGGGCCGCCGACCTCAAGTCGGCCGCGGGAGCCTGACCGCCACCAGGCGTAGCGACCGGCGACCCGCTGCGGGGTCGCCGGTCGCGCGCGTCTGCGTGGACGTCCCGTTGGCGCACCTGGACCGACCGTTCGACTATCTGGTGCCGGCCGACCTGGACGACGTGGCGGTGCCCGGCACCCGGGTGAAGGTGCGCTTCGCGGGGCAACTCGTCGACGGCTGGCTGCTGGCCCGCGCCGACGACTCCGGGCACACCGGCCGGCTCGCGTACCTGGAGAAGGTGGTCTCGCCGGAGCCGGTGCTGTCGCCCGAGGTGGCCCGGCTGGCCCGCGCGGTCGCCGACCGGTACGCGGGCAACCTCGCCGACGTGCTCCGGCTCGCCGTGCCGCCCCGGCACGCCCGCGTGGAGAAGGAAGCCCGCGCCGACCACCTCAGCCCTTCGACCGCCGCCGAAGCCGCCGAAGCCGCCGACGCCGACGCCGACGCCGACGCCGCGGACGTCCCCGTCGCTGAAAGCGCCGTCGCCGACGCTGTCGCCGGGGCCGCAGCTCCCGCTGCCTATGGCAACGGTCACGCTGCCGGCGGCGGTGCTGTTCACGCTGCCGACGCGGCAGCCCCGGCCGGCCGGGACGTGGCCGCCGTACCCACGGCCACGGCCGGGGCCGACGCGGACCCGGCGGTTGGGTCCGCGCCGGTGGATCCGCGCGGGTGGCGGGATTACCCGACCGGGCCTGCCCTCCTGGCGGCGCTCACCGACGGCCGGGCACCCCGCGCGGTCTGGTCGGCGCTGCCCGGCGAGGACTGGGCGGCCCGTTACGCCGACGCGGTGGCCGCCACCGTCGCCGGGGGGCGCGGTGCGGTGGTCGTGGTGGCCGACGCCCGTGACCTCGATCGGCTCGACGCCGCGCTCACCTGTGTGCTCGGCCCGGGGCGGCATGTCAGCCTCTCCGCCGCGCTCGGGCCGGCCCGGCGCTACCGGGCGTTCCTCGCCGCCCGGCGCGGGGAGGTTCCGGTGGTGATCGGCACCCGGGCGGCCATGTTCGCCCCGGTGGACCGACTCGGCCTGGTCGCGGTCTGGGACGACGGCGACGATCTGCACTCCGAACCCCGGGCGCCCTATCCGCACGCCCGCGACGTGCTGCTCACCCGCGCCCAGCTCGCCGAGGCCGGCGCGCTCGTCGGTGGGTACGCCCGCACGGCCGAGGCGCAACTCCTGCTGGAGACGGGGTGGGCCCGGGAGGTGGTCGCCGACCGGGCGACAGTACGGGCCCGGATCCCGACAATCGCGCCGACCGGTGACGACCCGCAGTTGGCCCGCGACCCGGGGGCGGCCACCGCGCGGCTGCCCAGCCTGGCCTGGACGGCCGCCCGAGACGCCATCCGGGCGGACCTGCCGGTGCTGGTGCAGGTGCCCCGGCGTGGCTATCTGCCCTCGATCTCCTGCGCCGAGTGCCGGACTCCGGCCCGCTGCGCGCACTGCGCCGGCCCGCTGGCGTTGCCGTCGGCCGGCGGCACTCCGGCCTGCCGCTGGTGCGCCCGGGTGGCCGCCGCGTACGCCTGCCCGCAGTGCGGTGGCCGGCGGCTGCGGGCGGCGGTGACGGGCGCGCGGCGTACCGCCGAGGAGTTGGGCCGGGCCTTTCCCGGCGTGCCGGTGCGCACCTCGGGCCGGGAGGAGGTGCTCACCGACGTGCCGGGCGGCGCGGCTCTGGTGGTGGCCACGCCCGGTGCCGAGCCGGTCGCCGAGGGCGGCTACGGCGCGGTGTTGCTGCTCGACTCGTGGGCCCTGCTGACCCGTGCCGACTTGCGCGCCGGTGAGGAGGCGCTGCGGCGCTGGATGGCCGCCGCGGCCCTGGCCCGGCCGGCCCCGGCCGGCCGGGTGGTGGTGGTCGCCGACGGCGCGCTCGCCCCGGTGCAGGCGCTGCTGCGGTGGGACGCGGCCTGGTTCGCCGGCCGGGAGTTGGCCGAGCGCCGGGAGTTGGGTTTCCCGCCGGCGGTGCGGATGGCGAGCGTCACAGGCTCCGCCGAGGCGGTGGCCGACCTGCTCGCCGCCGCCCGGCTGCCCGGCGACGCCGAGGTGCTCGGCCCGGTGCCGGCCGACGAGGGCCGGGAGCGGATGCTGGTCCGGGTGCCCCGCGCTCGGGCCGCCGCGCTCGCCGAGGCGCTGCACTCGGCCGCCGGGGCGCGGGCCGCCCGCAAGGCCGCCGACCCGGTCCGTCTCCAGGTCGATCCGCTGAGCCTCTTCTGACCGTTTCGGTCCGCGCCGACGGCCCCTGGCCTGGTCCGGGACGCCTGTGCTCGCACACCGCGTCCGGCAAAGTGGTGGCGCCCGAGTGGTAGCATCGCCCGTCATGCCATGGCGTACGACGGCTCCAGGTCGCGACGGGGCGTCAGACGCGCCGAGCTGGGTCCTCGCCGGATGGCGGGAACGCGTCGGTCGGGCGCGATGTCGATGATGTCTTTGAGCCGGTGATCAGGGGTGGACCAGTCGTGACCGTTCGACAATCGATCGTCTTCAACGGCGACCTGGGCAGCGGCAAGAGCACGGTTTCGGTGGAGATCGCCAACCGGCTTGGGATGCGCCGGGTGAGCGTGGGTGACCTCTATCGGGAGATGGCGCAGCAGCGGCAGATGACCGCCCTGCAGCTCAACCTGCACGCCGAGCTCGACCAGGCCGTCGACGGATACGTCGACCAGCTCCAGCGGGACATCGCCGCCTCCGGCGAGCACCTCGTCATGGACTCCCGGCTGGCGTGGCACTTCTTCACGAACGCGCTCAAGGTGCACATGATCACCGAGCCGGGGGAGGCGGCCCGCCGGGTGCTGGCCCGCCCGTCCGGGCCTGCGGAGAGCTACGCCTCGCTGGAGGAGGCCAAGGCCAAGCTCCGCGAGCGCAGCGAGAGTGAGCGGAGCCGGTTCATCGTCCGCTACGGGGTGGACAAGGCTCGCCTGCGCAACTATGACCTGATCTGCGACACGACCCGGGCGTCCGCCGCCGAGGTGGTCGAACACATCATCGCCGCGTACGAGGGCACGCTCGGCGCCGACGTCCTGCGGGATTGCTCGCCGCTGCTGCTGCTGGACCCGGCCCGGGTCTACCCGACCGAGGACATCGCGACGCTGCGCGGTCTGTGGGACAGCGACTTCGTCGGTGACGTGGCCGAGGCCGGTGACGAGTCGCTGGAGCCGTTGAAGATCGGTTTCACCGGTGAGTACTTCTTCGTCGTCGACGGGCACCGCAGGCTCAGCGCCGCTCTGCAGAACGGCTTCTCCCTGGTGCCCGCCCAGCTCGTCGCGGAGGTCGACGAGCCGGTCGTGGGCGGCATGAGCGCCATCGACTTCTTCGCCGCGCAGGTGCGCCCCGGCGTGGTCTACGACTGGGAGTCCGCCCACAAGATCCAGCTGCCGCTGCCGGAGCCCGCTCTGCTCGGCGGCGCCACGGTCCTCGCCGGGGAGCCGGGCGTCAGCGCCTGAGAGTCAGTTCGTCGGGCCGGCCACCGCGGCCGTGCCGGTGACGCTCGGCACCCCGGCGGTGGCCGATCGAGGTACGCCGGCCGGCGCCCCGCCGTGCACTCCGTAGACTGGTACGGCACCGCACGTCCCACACATGAAGGAGTCGTCCCGCGTGACCGTCCAGCCCATCCGTCTTTTTGGGGATCCGGTGCTGCGCACGCCGGCCGATCCGGTGGTCGACTTCGACGCCGAGCTGCGTCGGCTCGTGGCCGACCTCACCGACACGATGCGTGAGCAGGGCGGCGCCGGCCTGGCCGCGCCGCAGCTCGGTGTGAGCCTGCGGGTGTTCACCTTCGACGTCGACGACGTGCTCGGGCACCTGATCAACCCGGTGCTGGAGTTTCCCGACGAGGAGGAGCAGGACGGCCCGGAGGGCTGCCTGTCGATCCCCGGGCTCTACTTCGACACCAAGCGCCGGCAGAACGTCATCGCCAAGGGCTTCAGTTCGTTCGGCGACCCGATGCAGATCGTCGGTACCGGCCTGATGGCCCGCTGTGTGCAGCACGAGACCGACCACCTCGACGGGGTGCTCTTCCTCGACCGGCTCGATCCGGAGGGGCGTAAGGAAGCCATGAAGGCGATCCGTCAGGCCGAGTGGTACGACGCGGCAGCCCCGCCGACGGTCAAGCTGAGCCCGCACCTCAGCGACCCCTTCGGTCTGGGGCGGTGACCCGGATGCGCGTGATCTTCGCCGGTACTCCGGCCGTGGCCGTTCCCGCCCTGGCCGCCGTCGCGGCCTCCCCGCACGAACTGGTGGCCGTGGTCACCAGGCCCGACGCGCCCGCCGGGCGTGGGCGTGGCCTGTCCCGCTCCCCGGTCGGCGCGTGGGCCGACGAGCACGGCGTCGAGGTGCTCACCCCGGCCCGCCCTCGCGACCCGGAGTTCCTCGACCGGCTGCGCGAGCTGGCACCGGACTGCGTGCCTGTGGTCGCCTACGGCGCGCTGGTGCCGCCGGCGGCCCTGGAGATCCCCCGGTACGGGTGGATCAACCTGCACTTCTCGCTGCTGCCCGCCTGGCGCGGCGCCGCGCCCGTGCAGCACGCCGTGCTGCACGGCGACGAGCTGACCGGGGCCAGCGTCTTCCAACTGGAGCAGGGTCTGGACACCGGGCCGGTCTTCGGCACCCTTACCGACGAGATCCGCCCCACCGACACCTCCGGCGACCTGCTGGAGCGGCTCGCCGACTCCGGCGCCGGGCTGCTGGTGGCGGTGCTCGACGCGATCGCCGACGGCACCGCCCGGGCCGAGCCGCAGCCCGCCGACGGTGTGTCGCTGGCGCCGAAGCTGACAGTGGAGGACGCCCGGGTGCGCTGGGCTGACCCGGCCTTCGCCGTGGACCGGCGGATCCGCGCCTGCACTCCGGCCCCCGGGCCGTGGACGACATTCCGGGACGAGCGGGTGAAACTCGGCCCGGTCGTGCCGGTGGCCGACGGCCCGGACCTGAAACCAGGGGAGCTGTTGGTGGAGAAGTCCCAGGTGCTTGCCGGAACGGCCACCGTGCCGGTGCGCCTCGGCGAGGTTCGTGCCGCGGGTAAGCGGGCCATGCCGGCGACTGACTGGGCGCGCGGCGTCCGGGTCAGCACCGGCGAGGCCTTCGCGTGACGGCCCCGGAGGGGACCCGCCCGAGCCGTGGTGGTTCGTCGGCCGGCCGCGGTGTGGATCGTCGGCCCGTCCGGCCTCCACTGGACCGGCCACGGCGCGCGGCGTACGAGGCGGTGGCCGCCGTGCACCGCGACGACGCGTTCGCCAACCTGGTGCTGCCGATCATCCTGCGCGACGAGGGGCTGTTCGGTCGGGACGCGGCCTTCGCCACCGAGCTGACCTACGGCACCCTGCGCCACCTGGGCACGCTGGACGCGATCCTCACCGACGCGGCCGGCCGGGACGTGGCCCGGATCGACCCGCCGGTGCGCGACGCGCTGCGGATCGGGGCCTACCAGTTGCTGCACACCCGGGTGCCCCCGCACGCGGCCGTCTCGTCGACAGTGGATCTGGTCCGTGCCGTCGCGCCGGGCGCCACCGGGTTCGCCAACGCGGTGCTGCGCGAGGTGTCCACCCTCGACTCCGACGGGTGGGTGGCCAAGCTGGCTCCGCCGATGGATACCGACCCGGTCGGGCACCTCGCCCTGGCGTACAGCCATCCACAGTGGATCGTGCGGGCCTTCTCCGAGGCGCTCGGCGGTGACCTGGGCGAGACGGAGCGGCTCCTGATCGAGGACAACGAGCGGCCTCCTGTGCACCTGTGCGCCCGCCCCGGCCTGATCGACCCGGTCGAGTTGGCCGACCAGGTCGGTGGTGCCCCCGGCGCCTTCTCGCCGTACGCCGTCTATCTGTCCGGCGGCGCGCCGGGTGACGTGCCTGCGGTGGTCGACGGCCGCGCCCACGTCCAGGACGAGGGCTCGCAGCTCGTGGCCGTCGCGCTCGCCGACGCGCCGCTTGACGGCCCGGACGGGCGCTGGCTGGACCTGTGCGCCGGCCCGGGCGGCAAGGCCGGCCTGCTCGGCGCGCTTGCCGCGCAGCGCGGCGCCCGCCTGACCGCCGTGGAGGTGGCCGAGCATCGGGCCCGGCTGGTGTCCCAGGCGACCCGAGGTCTGCCGGTCACCGTGCTGGCCATGGACGGCCGGGAGGTCGGCGCGGACCCGAAGTTGCCCGAGGGGCACTTCGACCGGGTGCTTGTGGACGCCCCGTGCACGGGGCTGGGGTCACTGCGCCGCCGGCCCGAGTCGCGCTGGCGGCGCCAGCCGTCCGACCTGCCGCAGCTCACCCGGCTGCAACGGGAACTGCTCGGCGCGGCGCTGCGGGCGGTCCGCCCGGGCGGCCTCGTCGCCTACGTCACCTGCTCGCCGCACACCGTGGAGACGCACGTGACGGTGACCGAGGCGGCGCGTCGCAGCGGGGTGTCGGTGGACTTCGTCGACGCCCGGCCGTTGCTCCCGGCGGGGATGCCCGGTCTGGGCGACGGCCCCACCGTGCAGCTCTGGCCGCACCGGCACGGCACCGACGCGATGTTCCTCGCTGTCCTGCGCCGAGGCTGAGTCCGCGCCAACGGTGAAAGGAAGGGCCCCTTGTTAACGCGGCGCGTTAACAAGGGGCCCTTCCTTTCAGCTCAGCTCGGCTGGGCGGTCAGTTGACCGGGAGGCCCTTGTTGCCCGCGTTCTTCATCGAGCGGGTCAGGTTCCGGTCGCTGATCCAGAGGAAGCACTGCACGCCCCGGTTGCCGTTCTTCCAATCCTCCTCGTACGGCTGGTAGAAGATCGTTCCGGCGCGGTAGTCGAGGTCGGAGTTGTCCGGCACCTTGGCGAACTTGGCGATCAGCGACCGGCAGGCCTTGTGGGTCCGCTTGCTGGTGCGCTTGAACTCCGCGTAGCTGATGTCCGGTGCCTCCCAGATTCCGACGAACTCGGCGTGGTGCTTGGCGGTGCAGGAGACCGACACCATCTCCTCGACCTTGTCCTTGACCAGCTTCGGGTTGAAGCAGCGGTACGCCAGCGGCGCCGCACCGGTAAGCGCACCCCGGAGGCTGCCGGTGCGCAGGTCGACGGCGGAGTCGTCGATGCTGGCGATCTCCGAGACGTCGCAGCGGTACCAGCGGGCGCCACCGGCCCAGGCGGGTGCGGACGGCAGCACGACGGTCAGGGTGAGCCGCCCGGTGCGCCGGTCGGCGCCGAGCGCCTTGCCGACCTCGGCCTCGCAGGCATCCCGCGCGGCCCGCATGCCCACCGAACCGGGCGGCGGGGGTGTGCTGCGCTCGGCGCCCGGACCGGTGAGCGTGCCGACGTACATGGTCTCCACCCGGTGCGACTCGCCGCACTCCATCGGGTTGTAACCGCTCAGGAAGCCCACCTGCTGCGACGAGTGGTGGCAGACATCGGCGGCGGGCACGAACTGCTGCGCGGCGACGGGCGCCGGCCAGTCGTCGGTGAGGTCACGGTCGACTCCGGCGGGTGCGCCACAACCGGCGAGCACCAGGGCCACCGCCGCGCTCCCGACGACCGCCGTCAACCACCGTCGCATCTCCGACCTCCCGCTGCCGGTGGCGTCCGGCCGGCCCCAGCCGGCCGGTAGCGCCACGGCGCAGGAGCATACGGCACCGTAGGTCAGATCGCGGGTAGTCCCTCGGGGCCTGCGCCGCGCATCGAACGGGTGAGTTTGCGGTCGTCGCTCCACAGGAAACAGCGCACCCCACGGTCACCCTCCTCCCACTCCTGCTGCGATGGTGGGTAGTAGATGGACCCGGCCCGGTACGGCAGGTCGCTGTTGTTCGGCACGGCGGCGTACGTGGCGATCAGCGCCATGCAGCGCCGGTGCACCTTGTCGCCGGAGCGGGTGAACTCCGCCCAGGTCATGTCCTGTTCCTCGTAGACGCCGACGAATTCGGCGCGGTGCGGCTCGGTGCAGAGCACAGGCGCCATGTAGTTGAGGTTGTCGCCGATCAGCTTGGGATCGAAGCAGCGGTGGAACAGCGGCGCGTCGCCGATCAGCGCGCCGCGCAGGCTGCCGACGCGGTTGACCGGCCGGGTGTTGTCGATGCTGTCGGTCTCGCTGAGTTCGCAGCGGAACCAGCGTGCGCCGCCGGACCAGGCCGGCGCGGAGGGCAGCGAGACCGACAAAGCGAGCCGCGCGGTGTGCCAGTCGCCGCCGAGCATCTCCCGGGCCCGCTGGTCGCACTCGGCGCGGGCCGCGCGCAGTGCCGTCGAGCCGGGCCCCGGGCGGCTGCCGGCCAGCGCGGCGGGGCCGGTGAAGGTGCCGACGTGGATCGCCTCGGCGAGGTGGCTGCGGGCACAGTCCACCGTCTCGTACGTGCTTGCCTGCACGATCGAGGTGATCCGGGGCAGGCAGGTGTCGGTGGCGGGGGTGAACGGACTCGGCGTCCGCAGGGCGGGCCAGTCGTCGGTGAGGTCGCCGTCCGGACCTCGCGCGTGCCCGCAGCCGGTCAACAGCACGGCCGTGACGCCGGCCAGCGCCAGCGCGGAAAGCCACCGTCGCATCGTTCGCCCTTCCGGAGCTGGCGGCCGGTCATCGCGCCCCCGCGGCGAGACTCCGGCGGGCGGGCAGCCTACGGCACCGTCCCCGTTGGAGTGTTGTCGCGTTTCCGTCGATCGGCTAGCCGCTGATGTCTGTTCGTCCGGATTCGCCGATCCGGAGCGGCCAATTCTGCACGACGGGTCACTGTCGCGTCACATCGCGTTCCAGATGGTGCCGCGATGCGGGCAGTGGGTGGCCGCGTTCGTACACTGGCCCCGTGACCGTACCGCCGCCCATCGTCGCGCCGAGCATCCTGGCCGCCGATTTCGCCCGCCTCGCCGACGAGGTCCGTGCCGTCGAGGACGCCGCGGACTGGCTGCACGTCGACGTGATGGACAACCATTTCGTGCCGAACCTGACCATCGGGCTGCCCGTGGTGCAGAGCCTGCGGGCCGCCACCACGATGCCGTTCGACGTGCACCTGATGATCGAGGACCCGCGTCGGTGGGCTCCCGGCTACGCCGACGCGGGGGCGTACAACGTCACCTTCCACGCGGAGGCGGCCGACGACCCGGTGGCCCTTGCCAAGGACCTGCGCGCGGCAGGTGCCAAGGCCGGGCTGGCCATCGACCGGGACACGCCGATCGAGCCGTACCTGGACCTGCTGCCCAGCTTCGACACCCTGCTGATCATGACGATCAAGGCCGGCTTCGGTGGGCAGCGGTTCATCCCGCAGATGCTGGACAAGGTCCGCGCCGTCCGCCGGCACGTCGACGCCGGGCACCTGGAGCTGCGCATCGAGGTGGACGGCGGGATCGCCGCCGACACCATCGAGCAGGCGTCCGCCGCCGGGGCCGACGCGTTCGTGGCCGGCACCGCCGTCTACGGCGCCGCCGACCCGGCCGAGGCGGTCCGGCATCTGCGGGCGCTCGCGGAACGCGCCGCTTCCGGCGCCTGAGGTGGAACCCGACGGCGACCGCAAGGACGTCATCCTCGTCGTCGACGACGACGAGGACATCGCCCGGTTCGTCGAGTTCAACCTGCGCCTGCACGGCTTCGAGGTGGTCCACGCCAGCGACGGCCAGGAGGCTCTCGACATCATCGAGCGGGAGCGGCCGGACCTGGCAGTGGTCGACCTGATGATGCCCCGCATCGACGGGCTGGAGCTGACCCGTCGGCTGCGCGCCGACCCGATGACCTCCGCCCTGCCGGTGATCATGCTGACGGCGAAGGGGATGACCGTGGACAAGGTCCACGGGCTCAGCGCCGGCGCCGACGACTATCTCGTCAAGCCCTTCGACACCGCGGAGTTGGTGGCCCGGGTCTCCTCGACGCTGCGCCGCAACAAGGAGTTCCGGGAGGTCTCCCCGCTGACCGGGCTGCCCGGCAACAGCCGGATCCGCCGGGAGATCAGCGACCGGGTCCGCAATGGCGTGGACTACGCGGTCGGCTACATCGACATCGACCGGTTCAAGAGCGTCAACGACAGGTACGGCTTCGTCCGCGGCGACGACTTCATCTCCGCGCTGGCGCGCAGCCTGCACCGGGCGGTGGTGGCGGTCGGGCTGCCGCCTGCCTTCCTCGGTCACGTCGGCGGCGACGACTTCGTCATCGTCTGCGCCCCGAACCAGGTCCGCCCGCTGACCTCCCGCGCGGTTGTCGACTTCGAGAAGTCCGCCGACACGCTCTACGACCCGACCGACCGCGAGCGCGGATTCGTCGAGCTGAAGGACCGGCGGGGCACCATCCGCAGGGCCGCCCTGGTCACCCTCTCGATCGGCGTCTCCCTATCCGATGCCGGCAAGCGATTCACCGACCCGCTTGAGGCCATCGCGGTGGCCTCGGAGATGAAGACGGTGGCGAAGAGCCAACCGGGGTCGTACGTCGCGGTGGACCGACGCCGCGGTGTCCCGTGAGCGTTACAGCGCTGTGAAGTAGCTCGCCACAAGTAGCGATGCACCCCCGTCGGCGTGTAAGACTTCGGGGTACCCACCACGCGCTGGCGGGACTCGGTGAAATTCCGAACCGGCGGTGATCCACGGTCCAACCGTGGTCAGCCCGCGACCCGGACGGCTTGCCGCCCGGTGGACCTGGTGTAACTCCGGGGCCGACGGTTGGGGGCGGCTCGTCTGCTCCCAGACAGTCCGGATGGGAGACAGCGCGCGGGACGGACGGGTCCGAGCCGGCCGCTGGCTTCAGCGTGCCGTTCGACCTCCCGGGGCGGCTGCGCCGTACCCGGAATCCGCCGCCGCCTGCCCGCGGCCCCATGCCGCCTCCCTGACCGCCCGCGCGCGGACCGGCGAGTGAGAGGGCAGGGGCAGGGCGATGGCCAGCGTCTCCGTTGATGAGGCGATGCGGCGCGCGATCGAGTTGGCGGCGCGCGGGCTCGGCACCACAAGCCCCAACCCGGTGGTCGGCTGCGTGCTGCTCGACGCGGACGGCGAGGTCGTCGGGGAGGGCTTCCACGCCTACGCCGGCGGGCCGCACGCCGAGATCGTCGCGCTGGCCCAGGCCGGCCCAAGGGCCGAGGGCGGCACCGCGGTCGTCACTCTGGAGCCCTGCGACCACACCGGCCGCACCGGCCCCTGTAGCAGCGCGCTCGTCCAGGCCGGCGTGGCCCGTGTGGTGATCGCCGTACCCGATCCGAACCCGGTGGCGTCCGGCGGCGCCGCCACGTTGCGCTCCGCAGGGGTCCGGGTGGATCTGGGGGTACGCGGCGACGAGGCCGAGGCCGGAAACGTCGCGTGGCTGACCTCGATGCGCCGGGGCTGGCCCTACGTCATCTGGAAATACGCCGCGACTGTCGACGGCCGGTCCGCGGCGGCCGACGGCACCAGCATGTGGATCACCTCGGAGGCGGCCCGCATCGATGTGCACGCCCTGCGCGGCACTGTCGACGCGGTAGTCGCCGGGGTCGGCACCGTGCTCGCCGACGATCCCCGACTCACCGCCCGCAACCTGCGCGACGGCAGCCTGGCCATCCGGCAGCCGCTGCGGGTGGTGGTGGACAGCTCGGGGCGTACACCCGTCGACGCCCGGGTCCGCGACGGCGCCGCGCGGACGTGGATCGCGACCGCCGCCGAGGTGGGCGCAGGCCCAGACGGTCGGGTCGACCTGCCGGCGCTGCTCGCGGCGCTGCACCAGCGCGGGGTCCGCGCGGTCCTGCTGGAGGGCGGCCCCCGGCTGGCCGGCGCGTTCCTGGCCGCCGGCCTGGTCGACAAGATCGTCGGGTACGTCGCGCCCCGGCTGCTCGGCGCCGGCCCGACCGCACTCGTCGACGCGGGAGTGACGACCATCGCCGAGGCCATCGATCTGGAGTTCGTCGACGTTACGCAGATCGGCCCGGATCTCCGGATCACCGCTTTGCCCCGAAAGAGGGAGGGCTGACATGTTCACCGGCATTGTCGAGGAGCTGGGCGAGGTCGTCCGGGTGACGCCCACGGCTGACGATTCGGCGCTTGTCGCCGTACGCGGCCCGCTCGTCACCTCCGACGCCCGGCACGGCGACTCCATCGCCGTCAACGGCGTCTGCCTGACAGTCGTGGAGGCAGCCGACGGCGTCTTCACCGCCGACGTGATGGGCGAGACGCTGCGCCGCTCCGCGCTGGGCGCGCTGCGCCCCGGTGACCCGGTCAACCTGGAGCGGGCCGCCGCGCTGGGCAGCCGGCTCGGCGGGCACCTCGTGCAGGGCCACGTCGACGGCGTCGGCGAGCTGATCTCCCGGGAACCGGCCGAGCAGTGGGAGACGGTCCGGTTCCGGCTGCCCGCCGCCCTGGCCCGGTACGTGGTGGAGAAGGGCTCGATCACCATCGACGGCGTCTCGCTGACCGTGGCCGAGGTGGGCGCGGACGAGTTCGCCGTCGGGCTGATCCCGACCACCCTGAAGCTCACCACGCTCGGCGCGAAGGGCGTCGGCGACCCGGTCAACCTCGAGGTCGACGTGGTGGCCAAGTACGTCGAGCGGCTGCTCGGCGCCCGGCTCACCGACACCGCCGCCGGCGCGACAGGCGGGGTGGCCTGATGGGCCCGCTCGGCTGGTTGCTCGACGCCCAGGTGCAGGTGGCCGGCTCGCCGGTGCTGGTCCGGGAGATCGTCGGCAACGGCTTCGGGTTGATCTCCGCGCTGCTCGGGTTGCGCCGGGTGGTCTGGGCCTGGCCGGTCGGCATGATCGGCAACGCGCTGCTGTTCACCGTCTTCCTCGGCGGGGTGTTCGTCACCCCGCAGGCCCACGACCTGTACGGGCAGGCCGGCCGGCAGGTGTTCTTCTTCGCGGTGAGCGTCTACGGCTGGTGGCGGTGGCAGCGCAACCGCCGTGCCGACGCCGGGCAGGCCGCCGTGGTGCCGCGCTGGGCCACCGGACGGGAGCGCCTGGCGATGCTGCTGGCCGCCGGGGTGGGCACCGCCGCGGCGTACCCGGTCCTCGACGCGCTGGGCTCCTGGGGTCCGCTGCCGGACGCCTGGATCCTCACCGGCAGCCTCCTGGCCACGTACGGCATGGCGCGGGGCTGGGTGGAGTTCTGGCTGGTCTGGATCGCTGTCGACGCGGTAGGCGTGCCGCTGCTGCTGCGCGGCGGGTTCTACCCGTCGGCGGTCATGTACCTGGTCTACGGCGCCTTCTGCGCCTGGGGCTTCGCCGCCTGGTGGCGCACCTCGCGCGCCGTCCGGTCCGCGACCTCCATCCCGCCCACCTACACGGAGGCCGTCGCATGAGCGAGCGCAGCGAGCTTTTTGGCAGCATCGAGCAGGCGGTCGCCGACATCGCGGCCGGGCGGCCGGTCGTCGTGGTCGACGACGCCAACCGGGAGAACGAGGGCGACCTGATCTTCGCGGCCGAGATGGCCACGCCGGAGCTGATGGCGTTCATGGTGCGCTACACGTCCGGGTACGTCTGCGTGCCGCTTACCGAGAGCGAAGCCGACCGGCTCGACCTGCCGCCGATGCACCACACCAACCAGGACCGGCGCGGCACCGCCTACACGGTGACAGTGGACGCCCGGGAAGGTGTCAGCACCGGCATCTCGGCGGCCGACCGCGCGCACACCATCCGGTTGCTCGCCGACGCCGCCACCGACCCGACCGATCTGGCCCGACCCGGGCACGTGGTGCCGCTGCGGGCCCGCGAGGGCGGGGTGCTGCGCAGGCCGGGGCACACCGAGGCGGCGGTGGACCTGACCCGGCTGGCCGGTCTGCGTCCGGCGGGCGTGCTCTGCGAGCTTGTCAACGACGACGGCACCATGATGCGCCTGCCGGACCTGGAGAAGTTCTGCGCCGAGCACGGCCTCACCCTGATCACCATCGCCGACCTGATCGCCCATCGGCGGCGTACCGAGAAGCAGGTCGAACTGGTCGCGGACGCCCGGATGCCGACGCGGCACGGGGTGTTCCGGGCGCTCGGCTACCGCGCCGAGCACGACCCGGCGGAACACATCGCGATGGTCCTCGGTGACCTCGGCGACGGCCAGGACGTGCTGGTTCGGGTCCACTCCGAGTGCCTGACCGGGGACGTGTTCGGGTCGCTGCGCTGCGACTGTGGGCCGCAGTTGGACGCCGCGCTGGCCCGGGTCGCACGCGAGGGCCGGGGTGTGGTGCTGTACGTGCGCGGGCACGAGGGGCGCGGCATCGGGCTGTTGCACAAGTTGCAGGCGTACCAGTTGCAGGACCAGGGCCGGGACACTGTGGACGCCAACCTCGACCTGGGCCTGCCGGCCGACGCCCGCGACTACGGCACCGGCGCGCAGATCCTCTACGACCTGGGTGTGCGCTCGATGCGGCTGCTGACCAACAACCCGGCCAAGCGGGCCGGGTTGGAGGGCTACGGGCTGACCATCACCGGGCGGGAGGGGCTGCCGGCCGGCGCGCATCCGGAGAACCTGCGCTATCTGCGCACCAAGCGGGACCGGATGGGACACCTGCTGGGCGAGTTGGACGAGATGTCCGAGGCGCCGTTGGGGCGTCCGGTTGCCGACGACGAGATCGGAGCATGACGATGGCGGGTTTCGGTGAGCCGGGAGTCGACGCGGTGGACGCCGCGGGGCTTACCGTCGGCGTGGTGGCCGCCCGGTGGCACGGCGAGCTGACCGACCACATGCTGGAGCGCGCGGTAGCCGCCGCCGAGGCGTGCGGGGCGCGGTCCGTGGTGGCCCGGGTCGCCGGCTCCGTCGAGCTGCCGGTGGTCGCGCAGGCGCTGGCGCGCCGCTGCGACGTGGTTGTCGCGCTCGGCGTGGTGGTGCGCGGCTCCACGGCCCACTTCGACTACGTGTGCCGTTCGGTGACCGACGGTCTGACCCGTGTGGCGCTCGACGAGGGCAAGCCGGTCGCGCACGGTGTGCTCACCGTGGAGACCATCGAGCAGGCCCGGGACCGGGCCGGGCTGCCCGGTTCGGCGGAGGACAAGGGCTGGTCGGCGACGGTGGCGGCGCTCGACGCGGCGCTTGCCGTGCGGAGCGTGGCCACCGGCAACGCCCAGCGGGTCGGCTTCGGCGGCTGACCTGTGCGCCGGCGCTCCTGTCGGGGCGGCCCTTCAGAGGCGGCCGGCTTCGATGATCCGGCGCAGGAACTGCCGGGTGCGGGGTTGGGTCGGCTCGCCGAGCACCTGCTCGGGTGGGCCGCTCTCGACGACCCGTCCCGCGTCGAGGAAGCAGACCTGGTCGGCGACCTCCCGGGCGAAGCCCATCTCGTGGGTGGCCAACACCATTGTCATCCCGTCGGCCTTCAGGTCCCGGATCATCGACAGGACCTCGCCGACGAGTTCTGGGTCCAACGCCGAGGTCACCTCGTCGAGCAGCATCAGCCGGGGGGAGTTGGCAAGCGCCCGGACGATCGCGACCCGCTGCTGCTGCCCGCCGGAGAGCCGGTCCGGGTAGGCGTCCGCCTTGTCGCCAAGCCCCACCCGGTCGAGCAGGTCCCGGGCCTGGGCCTCCGCGTCGGCTCGTTCCCGCCGGTGTACGCGGCGGGGCGCGAGTGTGATGTTCTGCAACACGGTCAGATGGGGAAACAGGTTGTACGCCTGGAACACCATGCCGATCCGCCGCCGGACCCGGTCGGGGTCCACCCGGGGGTCGGAGATGTCCTCCCCGTCCAGCTCGATGGTGCCGTCGTCGAGCTCTTCGAGGAGGTTCACGCACCGCAGCAGCGTCGACTTGCCCGAACCGGAGGCGCCGATCAGGGCCACCACCCGGTGCTCGGCGACTGTCAGGTCGAGCTGGTCCAGCACGACGTGGCCGGCGAACTCCTTGCGCAGTCCCCGGCAGCGCAGCAGCGCCATGGTCAGCCTCCCGACTGTCGACGGGCCGAGCGCAGCGTCACCCAGTCGGTGACCGCGATCAGCGGGATCGCCAGCAGCACGAAGAGCACCCCGGCCACGACGTACGGCGTGTAGTTGAACGACTGGGCGGTGGCGATCTGGGCGGCGCGTACCGCGTCGATCGGACCGGCGAGCGAGACCAGCCCGACGTCCTTCTGCAACGCCACCACGTCGTTGAGCAGCGGTGGCGCCACCCGGCGGACGGCCTGCGGCAGCACCACGTGCCGCATCGTCTGGCGGTAGGTGAGGCCCAGTGAGCGGGCCGCCGCGAGCTGGCTGGGGTGCACCGACTCGATTCCGGCCCGGAACACCTCGGCGAGGTAGCCACCGTAGGTGAGGACCAGCGCGAGCCCGCCGAGCACAAGCACCGGCGGCATGCCCTGCAGGCGGAGCCCGGGCACGCCGAGGGTGAGCAGGTACAGCACGATGATCAAAGGCAGACCACGGAAGGTGTACGTGTAGCCGGCGGCAAGCGCCCGGACCGGGAAGAAGATCGGCCCGCGCAGCGTCCGCAACACGGCGATCAGCAGCCCGAGCAGCAGCGCGCCCGCCGCGCAGCAGACGAGTAGCCGGACGTTGAGCCAGAGCCCGCTCAGCACGGCCGGCAGCGCGTCCCGGGCGATCTCCGGGTCGAGGAACGACTGCCGGACCCGGTCCCAGCCCGGCGCGCCGGTCACCGCCACCACCAGCAGCGTGCCCAGCGCCGCCGTGGAGGAGGCCGCGACGAGCACGCTGTACACCGTCTGCCGGCGGCGGTACGCCGAGCGTCGCAGTTGTGCCTCGGACGGAGTGTGATCCAGCAGGGTCACCGGAGCTCGGCCGCCCCCGCCACCTGTGCGAGCCACTTCTGCTCCAGCTCGGTGAGGGTGCCCGCCTCGCTGAGCTGCCCGACCGCGGTGCTCACGCAGGACGTCAGCGGGGAGTTCTTGTCCAACAGCAGGCCGAACGCCTCGGGCACGCCGACCTGCGGCACCTGACCGACGATCGTCGCATCGGTGATCTCCGCGCCGGTGATGTAGAAGGCGGTCGGCAGGTCCACCACGAGACCGTCGATCTGCCCGTTCTGCAGCGCCTTCTTGGCGTCGTCGTTGCTGTTGTAGACCTGCGGCTTCGCCGTCGGCTTGAGCACGTCGGTGATCGCCTGGTAGCTGGTCGTGCCGACCTGGGCGCCGAGGCGGGCGCCACGAAGATCGGCCAACGACGTCTTTCCGGCGATCTTCGACGACTTCAACGCGATGACTGTCTGCCGCACCAGGTAGTACGGCGCGGAGAAGTCGACAGCCTGCTTGCGCTCCTCGGTGATGGAGAACTGGTTGATGTCGAAGTCGAAGCTCTTGGGGCCGGGCGCGATAGCCGTGTCGAACTTGACCCGGGTCCAGGTGACGTCGGCGCGGGCGTAGCCCAACTTCTCGGCCACCGCGTACGCGACGGCGGCCTCGAAGCCCTCACCGTTGTCCGGCTTGTCCTGCCGGAACCACGGCTCGTACGCGGGCTGGTCGGTGGCGATGGTGAGCTTGCCCGGCGTACGCGTGGGCAGGCTGTCCTTGGTGCAGGACGCGGCGGCGGTGACGGTGGGGGTGGGTTCCTCGTCCTGTGGCGCGCATCCGGCGGCGGTGGCGACGACGACGCCGGCGAGGGTGAGCGCGAAAAGACGTGAGCGGCTGGCCATGGCGGTCAGCGTAGAGGCATCGACCGCTCTGCTTGAAGATCGTCCCACCAAACTGATAGGGAATTGCCGCGTAGGCCGGCCGCCGGATGTCCGGGAGGTGGACCGTGCCGACCCGGGGGCGGTACCCGCCTGGGGCGGCTGGAAGAATAGCCTTCCGTGAAGACGTTCGAGGAGTTGTTCGCCGAGCTGCAGGCCAAGGCCGCCGCCGGCACCCCGGGCTCGGGCACCGTCGCCGCCCTCGACAAGGGCGTGCACTTCATCGGCAAGAAGGTCGTCGAGGAGGCGGCCGAGTCGTGGATGGCCGCCGAGCACGAGGGGCCGGAGCGCACCGCCGAGGAGATCTCCCAGCTGCTCTACCAGGTCCAGGTGCTGATGCTCGCCAGCGGTCTCGAGCTCAAGGACGTCTACCGACATCTGTGAGTGCGCCCCGTCGTTGATCACACCCGATCTGAAGGAGCACTCCGTCATGCTGCGTGTCGCCATTCCCAACAAGGGCACCCTTGCCGAGCCGGCCGCCCAGATGCTGCGCGAGGCGGGCTACCGCCAGCGCACCGACCCCAAGGACCTCGTCTGCCGGGACGAGGCGAACGACGTCGAATTCTTCTACCTGCGCCCCAAGGACATCGCCACCTACGTCGGCTCCGGTGACCTCGACCTCGGCATCACCGGCCGGGACCTGCTCATCGACTCGGCCGCGCCGGCCGAGGAGGTCGTCGACCTCGCCTTCGGCCGGGCCACCTTCCGCTTCGCCGCCCGCCCCGACGACATCGCCTCGGTGCAGGACCTCGGCGGGCACCGTATCGCCACCGCGTACCCCGGGCTGGTCGAGCGGCACCTCAGCGACGTGGGCGTCAAGGCCGACGTGATCCGCCTCGACGGCGCGGTGGAGAACGCCGTACGCCTCGGCGTCGCCGACGTGATCGCGGACGTGGTCGAGACCGGCGCCACCCTGCGCCAGGCGGGCCTCGTGGTCTTCGGGGAGCCGCTGCTGCGCTCGTCGGCGGTGCTGGTTCGGCGTGCCGCCGCGCCCGCGCACGCGCAGGCCGAGCAGCTGCTGCGCCGCCTGCACGGTGTGCTTGTGGCCCGCCGCTACGTGATGCTCGCCTACGACGTGCCGGCCGGTCTGCTGGACCGGGCCAGCGGGTTGACCCCCGGCATCGAGTCGCCCACGGTGTCGCCGCTGCACCGCGAGGGCTGGGTGGCCGTGCAGGCGATGGTGCTCCGCGACGACGTCCACCGGATCATGGACGAGCTGTACGAGCTGGGCGCCCGCGCCATCCTGGTCACCAACATCCACGCCTGCCGCCTCTGACGCCTGCCGCCGCAGCGGGCCTGAGCGCGTCCGCCGCGAGTGGCCCGCGTGCACAGGCTGGGCCGTCCGCCGCGAGTGGTGCCCGTCGGGCTGGCCGGGTCAGCGGCCGCTTGATCGACTCCGTACCGCCGATATGGGGGTGTCCCCGGCGCGGGACACCCCCATATCGGCGATCTCGTGTGGATCTTCCCCGAGGCAGGCCGGGATCCTGCGCGAATCCCGTCCCGGTGCGGTGGTGCTCGGCGGGTGGTGCGGGTGTGGTGTCCGGGTGGGTGGCAGACTGGTGGGGTGAGTGAAACCGAGGTTGTCCGCCTGAAGCCGCGCCGCATCCGAGTGGTCTGCTGGTCTGCGGCCATTGCCCTGGTGGTGGTGTTCGGCGCGGTCGCCACCTCGCTGAGCGGCCCGACAGGCAACGGCTACGGCAGCTTCCAGCGCGGCGACCAGCTCGCCATGGTCGGCCTGGGCGTGTTCGGCGCGCTCGGGTTCCTGCTCTTCACCCGCCCGAGGGTGGAGGCCGACGCGCACGGCGTCCGGGTGCGCAACGTCATCAGCTCGTACCAGCTGCCCTGGGAGGTCATCCGGGGTGTCCGCTTCGACCGTGGAGCGCCCTGGGCCAGCCTGGAGCTGCACGACGACGATCTGCTGCCGCTGATCGCCCTCCAGGCCGCCGACAAGGAGCTGGCCGTCGACGGGGTCCGCGCTCTGCGCCGGCTGCACGAGGCACACCTGTCCCGCCTCACCGAGCGCGCCAACAGCTAGCCCGCCGCGCACGCCGCGCCAGGTCGCGCCGCGCACGCCGCGCCAGGTCGCGCCGCGCACGCCGCGCCAGGTCGCGCCGCGCACGCCGCGCCAGGTCGCGCCGCGCCGCCCGGTTTGAGGGTGACCAGGCCGGCGGTGTAGTGTTGTCGAGTCGACCAGGCTGTCTCCGCATGCGAGCAGACAGCCATGAAAGTGGAGCGCCTGCTCCCACCCGAGTCGCCGCTACGGTGGCCGGGTTCCGGTCACCGATTCCGGGCATGTCCCGGCATCGGATGCGCGATCCTGTGATCGTGCCGACCGGTCGAGCAGGCCCTGGCATATGCCGGGGCCTTCTGCTTTCCAGGATGACCCCCACCCGGGGGCCGCAGGGGTCGGCAACTGAGCAGAAACGACTCGAGGAGGCCCCATCAGCGTCGAACCACGCGTGAACGAGCAGATCCGGGCACGTGAGGTCCGACTGGTCGGCCCCGAGGGTGAGCAGGTGGGCATCGTCCCGCTGGAGCGCGCCCTTCAGCTGGCTGCGGACGTCGATCTGGACCTGGTCGAGGTTGCGCCGATGGCGCGCCCGCCAGTGTGCAAGCTCATGGACTTCGGCAAGTTCAAGTACGAGAGCGCACTCAAGGCGCGCGAAGCGCGGCGTAACCAGCAGCAGACCGTCATCAAGGAAATGAAGCTTCGGCCGAAGATCGACCCGCACGACTACGAGACCAAAAAGGGTCACGTGGTGCGGTTCCTCAAGGCGGGCGACAAGGTCAAGGTGACGATCATGTTCCGCGGTCGCGAGCAGAGCCGCCCGGAGCTGGGTTACCGGCTCCTGCGTCGGCTCGAATCCGAGATCACGGACCTGGGATACGTCGAGGCCGCTCCGAAGCAGGACGGCCGAAACATGATCATGGTTCTCGCTCCGCATCGGGCCGTCAAGGCCTCCGCGGTCGCCGCTACGGCGTCCCGTGGTGCACCTCGGGAGCGGGCAGGGGACGAATCCGCCCCGGCAGCCGATGAGACCGCAGCGGCCGGCGAGACCGCAGCAGCCGTAGACGGCGGCACCGCCGCCGACACCAGCGGCGAGTAACAGGGGAGAGACGTTCCACATGCCGAAGATGAAGAGCCACACGGGTATGGGTAAGCGGGTCAAGGTGACCGGCAAGGGCAAGATCGTTGCCCAGCAGGCCGGCCTCCGCCACAACCTGGAGAAGAAGCCCTCCACCCAGACCCGCCGGCTGACCGGCACGGTCGTGCTGGCCAAGGCCGACGTCAAGCGCATCAAGAAGCTGCTCGGCCGCTGACGCGCGCCACCTTTACGTAATAAGGAGTTGAGATGGCACGCGTCAAGCGGGCTGTAAACGCCCAGAAGAAGCGTCGTACCCTGCTGGAGACCGCGAGCGGTTACCGCGGTCAGCGCTCCCGGCTGTACCGCAAGGCCAAGGAGCAGGTGCTGCACTCGATGCAGTACGCCTACCGGGACCGTCGTGACCGCAAGGGCGACTTCCGGCAGCTGTGGATCCAGCGGATCAACGCGGGTGCCCGTGCGAACGGGATGACCTACAACCGCCTGATCCAGGGCCTGCGTCTGGCCGGCATCGAGGTCGACCGCAAGATCCTGGCCGACATGGCTGTCAACGACGCCGCTTCGTTCGCGGCGATCGTCGAGCTGGCCCGGGCCGCGGTCGCGGCCGAGGGCACCGGCGGCGCGGCGGCTCAGGCCGCCTGATCCCCACGCACCAGAGCGAGGCGTCTCCCGTGTCGGCACCGCCGTCCGGGGGGCGCCTCAATCGTGCCGGAGGAGCCCACACCATGGCCTTCACACCGCGTACCCCACGGGTTGTCGCCGCCCGCCGCCTGCAGCGCCGCCGGGACCGCGACGCCACAGGCCAGTTCCTGGCCGAGGGGCCGCAGGCGGTCCGCGAGGCCCTCGCGCGGCCGGGGTTGGTCACCGAGTTGTTCGGTACGCCCGCCGCCCTCGACCGTTACCCGGAGTTGGCCGCGACGGCGGCGCGGGCAGACGTGCCCGTCTCCGAGATCACCGACGACGCCCTCGCCGCGCTGGCCGAGACCGTCGCCCCGCAGGGGCTCGTGGCCGTCTGCCGGCACCTGGACGTGTCGTTGGAGCAGGCCCTCGCGGGCGCGCCGCGCCTGGTGGCGGTCCTCGCCGAGATCCGCGACCCGGGCAACGCCGGCACGGTGCTGCGCACCGCCGACGCGGCCGGGGCGGGCGTGGTGGTCTTCGCCGGCGACGCCGTCGACCCCTACAACGGCAAGTGCGTGCGCGCGTCCGCCGGCAGCCTCTTCCACGTCGACGTGGTGCGCGCCCCCGACCCGGCCCAGGTGATCGACGCGCTGCGCGCCGCCGGGCTGTCGATCTTCGCCACCACCGGGTACGGCGACAGCGACCTGGACGACATGACCGACTACGGCCGACTCGTCGGGCCCACCGCCTGGCTGTTCGGCTCGGAGGCGCACGGGCTGCCCGAGGCGCTGACCGCCGCCGCCGACGCCCGCGTGCGGGTGCCGCTGTACGGGCGCGCGGAGAGCCTCAACCTGGCTGCCGCCGCCGCGGTCTGCCTGTACGCTTCAGCGAGAGCACAGCGCTGATGGTGACCACACCCGGCGCGACTGACCGCAGGGGAGAGCGTCCGTCGATGAGCGCGCAACGGCGTTCGTTTAGCCAGCCCGCCGGTGTCGGCGGGCGGCGGGCCTGACCTGCCCCCTGCACAACTCCTACCGGCGGGCTGCGGCACAGCCGCGCGTCCGTAGACTCGCCTAGCCGCCCCGATGAGGGCTGGTGCCGCCGTGAGGGAGTGCCCGTACGCCATGAGCTACCGCAACGATCCGTACGACCCGAAGCAGGTCGCCCTGCTCGACCCGGCCGCCCTGGCCGAGGCCGTCGCCGACGCCACGAAGGCGTTCGAGGCCGCCGCCGACCCGGACGCGTTGACCGCGCTGCGTTCCGCGCACCTCGGTGACCGGTCCCCGGTGTCGCTGGCGCGCCGGGAGATCGGCGCGCTGCCGCCGGCCGCGAAGTCCGACGCCGGTAAGCGGGTAAACGAGGCCCGCCGGGCAATCGAGGCCGCGTACGCCGAGCGCTCCGAGGTGGTGGAGCGCGAGCAGGCCGAGCGGGTACTCGTCGAGGAGCGGGTGGACGTCACCCTGCCGTACGACAGGCGCCCCCGTGGTGCCCGGCACCCGCTGAGCACCCTGATGGAGTCGATAAGCGATCTCTTCGTCGGGATGGGCTACGAGGTGGCCGAGGGCCCCGAGGTCGACCTGGAGTGGGTCAACTTCGACGCGCTGAACATCCCTGCCGACCATCCTGCGCGTGGGCTGATGGACACCTTCCACATCGCACCGCAGGGCTCCGGCCTCGTTCTTCGTACGCACACCTCGACGGTGCAGACCCGCACGATGCTCAGCCGCAAGCCGCCGATCTACGTGATCGTGCCCGGCCGCGTCTACCGCACCGACGAGATCGACGCCACCCACAGCCCGGTGTTCCACCAGGCTGAGGGCCTCGTCGTCGACAAGGGCATCACGATGGCGCACCTGCGGGGCACGCTCGACCACTTCGCCCGGGCGATGTTCGGCCCGGAGGCGAAGACCCGGTGGCGGCCGCACTACTTCCCGTTCACCGAGCCGTCGGCGGAGTTCGACGTCTGGTTCCCGGAGCACCGCGACGGTCCACAGTGGGTCGAGTGGGGCGGCTGCGGGATGGTCAACCCGCGGGTGCTGCGCGCCTGCGGCGTCGACCCGGAGGTCTACTCCGGGTTCGCCTTCGGCATGGGCATCGACCGGACGCTCATGATCCGGCACGGGGTCAGCGACATCCGCCATCTCTTCGAGGGCGACGTGCGGTTCAGCCGCGCGCTCGGGACCGGGGCGTAGGCGATGCGGGTACGAGACACGGGAACGGTGGTCTGAAGTCATGCGAGTTTCTGTCAGCTGGCTGCGGGAGTACGTCGACCTCCCCGCCGACCTGCCCACAGGTGACCTGGAGCAGGCCCTTGTCGACCTCGGCATCGAGGTCGACTCCGTGGTGGACCTGCGCGAGACCGTCACCGGTCAGCTCGTCGTCGGCGAGGTACGCGAGATCGAGGAGCTCACCGGCTTCAAGAAGCCGATCCGGTTCTGCCGCGTGGACGTGGGCCACGCCAACGGCACCGGCGAGCCGCAGGAGATCGTCTGTGGGGCGCGCAACTTCGCCCCCGGTGACCGGGTGGTGGTGATCCTGCCCGGCGGCGTGCTGCCCGGCGGCTTCGCGATCGGCGCCCGCAAGACGTACGGGCACAACTCCGCGGGCATGATCTGCTCGGCGAAGGAGTTGGGTCTGGGCGACGACCACTCCGGCATCGTCGTGCTGCCGCCGGACGTGACGGCCAAGCCGGGCGACGACGCGCGGCCCGTCGTGGGCCTCGACGACGTCGTGCTCGAGCTGGAGATCACCCCCGACCGGGGGTACGCGCTGAGCCTGCGCGGCCTGGCCCGGGAGTTGTCGCACGCGTTCGACGTGCCGCTGCGTGACCCGGCTCTGGTGCCGGCGCCGCGTGGCACCGAGAAGCCGGCGTACCCGGTGGAGGTCCGCGACCCGGTCGGCTGCGACCGGTTCACCGCCCGCCTGGTCCGCGGCGTCGACCCGACCGCGCCCACCCCGTCGTGGATGCAGCAGCGGCTGGTCACCGCCGGCATCCGCAGCATCTCCCTGCCTGTCGACATCACCAACTACGTGATGCTGGAGCTGGGCCAGCCGATGCACGCCTTCGACGCCGACCGGATCGCCGGGCCGCTCGTGGTCCGTCGCGCCGAGCCGGGGGAGAAGCTGACCACCCTCGACGGCGTCGACCGGGTGCTCACCGCCGACGACATGGTCATCTGCGACGCGGGGCTGCCCAGCGCCGTGGCGGGCGAGGGCGCCGGCACGCCGATCTCGCTCGCGGCGGTGATGGGCGGTGAGACGAGCGAGGTCGTCGCCGGCACCACAACTGTGCTCTTCGAGGCGGCGCACTGGGACCCGGCGATGGTCGGGCGCACCGCCCGCCGGCACAAGCTGTTCAGCGAGGCCGCGAAGCGCTGGGAGCGGGGTGTCGACCCGGCTGTGGCGCTTGTCGCGCTGGAACGGGCCGTGCACCTGCTCACCGAACACGGCGGTGGCACCCCGAGCGCGGAGATCCTGGACATCGACCACGTCCAGCCGCGTACCCCGATCACCCTGCCGGCGGATCTGCCCACCCGGCGGATCGGCGTCGAGTACCCGCCGGCGCGGGTGATCGCCCTGCTGGAGCAGGTCGGTTGCACAGTCGCGCAGGGCGCGGACCGGTTGGCCGAGGACCCGGGCGCGGTAGGCGTGGCCAGCGGGGCCGGGGTGGCGCTCAGCGTCACCCCGCCGACGTGGCGGCCCGACCTGACCGACCCGGCCGACCTGGTCGAGGAGGTGGTCCGCCTCGACGGGTACGACAAGGTGCCGTCGGTGCTGCCGACCGCGCCGCCCGGTCGCGGCCTGACCCCGCGCCAGCGTCGGCGCCGGGCGGTCGCCGGGTCGCTCGCCGAGCGGGGGTACGTGGAAGTGCTCGCGCACCCGTTCGTGTCGCCGCGGCTTGCCGACCTGCTCGGCCTGCCGGCCGACGACACGCGCCGACCGGCGGTGCGGCTGGCCAACCCGCTGTCGGAGGAGGAGCCGCTGCTGCGCACCATGCTGCTCGGCTCGCTGCTCGGCATCCTCAAGCGCAACCTCGGCCGGGGCCACCGTGACCTGGCGCTCTACGAGATCGGTGCGGTGTTCCACCCGCGCCTGGACGCCGGCAGCCCGCCCGCGATGGGCGTCGACCGGCGCCCCACCGACGCCGAGTTCGCCGCCGCCGACGCGGTGGTGCCGGCGCAGCCGGTGCACGTGGCAGTGGTGTTGGCCGGCGACGTGGACCCGGCCGGCTGGTGGGGTCCGGGTCGGCCGGCCGGCTGGGCGGACGCCATCGAGGCGGCCCGTGACGTGCTGGACGCCGCAGGTGTTCCCGCCGGGCGGGTCGAGGTGCGTGCCGCCGATTACGCCCCGTGGCACCCCGGCCGCTGCGCCGAGCTGCGGGTCGACGGCACGGTCGTCGGGCACGCCGGTGAGCTGCACCCGGCGGTGGTGGCGGCGCTGGAGCTGCCCCGACGTACCTGCGCCATGGAGCTGAACCTTGACGCGCTGCCGCCCGTACCGGTGACGCCCGCCCCGGCCGTCTCCGGCTTCCCGCCGGCGCTCATCGACGTGGCCCTGGTGGTGGACGAGTCGGTGCCGGCGGAGCAGGTGCGCCGGGCGCTGGAGGCGGGCGCCGGCGAGCTGCTGGAGGACGTCCGGCTTTTCGACGTGTACGCGGGCGCGCAGCTCGGCGAGGGCCGCCGGTCCCTGGCCTACAAGCTGACCTTCCGCGCCCCAGACCGAACACTGACGGTCGAAGAGGCGCTGGAGGCCCGCGACGCAGCGGTAGCGGTAGCAGCAGAACGCGTAGGAGCAACCCTGCGCGGCGCGTAACGACCCCCAACACCCCCGCGATCTTGCAGTTTGTGTCGCTGATCTGCCCGTGTTGTCCGCTATGCGGGGGCAGTAAGTGCAAGATCGCGGGGGTTGGGGTCGGTCTTACATCACCATGCAGTGGTGTGTATTTAGTTGCAGCTGACCTGGGGCGCTGCTAGCCTTCGTTGCATAGTCATGCGGAGGTGGGTATGGGGATTCGAGTCGCGGTCGCCGGGGCGAGCGGTTACGCCGGAGGTGAGCTGCTGCGCCTGATCGCCGGGCATCCCGAGTTCGATCTCGTCGCCGCCACCGCCCACAGTCAGGCCGGGCACCGCGTCGACACGGTGCACCCGCAGCTCACAGGGCTCGACCTGGTGCTCGGCACGACCGACCCGGCGACCCTTGCCGACGCGGACCTGGTCTTCCTGGCCCTGCCGCACGGCGAGTCGGCGGCCATCGCGGCCCAGCTCCCGCCTGAGGTGCGCATCGTCGACCTGGGTGCGGATCACCGGCTCGCCGACCCGTACGCCTGGGCGCAGTACTACGGCGGCACCCACGCCGGGCAGTGGACCTACGGCCTGCCCGAGCTGCCCGGTCAGCGGGAGCTGATCGCCAACTCCAACCGGGTCGCCAACACCGGCTGCTACGCCGCCGCGATCACCCTGGCACTCGCGCCGCTGATCGCCGACGGCGCGGCCAACCCCGCCGACGTGGTGGTGGTCGCCGCCTCCGGCACCTCCGGGGCGGGCCGGGCGACGAAGCCGCACCTGCTCGCCAGTGAGGTGCTGGGGGACCTGTCGCCGTACCGGGTCGGCACCCACCAGCACGTGCCGGAGATCAAGCAGGCCACCGGGGCGACGGGGCTGTCGTTCACCCCCGTCCTGGCGCCGATGCCGCGCGGCATCCTGGCCACTGTCACCGCCGTGCCGGCGCGCGGCGTCGACCCGCAGCAGGTGCTGGCGCAGGCGTACGCCGACGCGCCGTTCGTGCACGTGCTCCCGGAGGGCAGGTGGCCGCACACCGCTGCCACGCTGGGCTCCAACTCCTGCCACCTGCAGGCCACAGTCGACGTCGACTCGGGTCGACTGATCGTGCTCAGCGCCCTGGACAACCTGGGCAAGGGTGCCGCCGGCCAGGCCGTGCAGAACGCCAATCTGATGCTCGGTCTGCCGGAGACGACGGGCCTGTCGATCTGGGGAGTCAGCCCATGAGTGTCACCACCCCTCGGGGGTTCCGGGCGGCCGGGGTGGCCGCCGGTTTGAAGTCCAGCGGTGGCGCGGACGTCGCGCTTGTGGTCAACGACGGCCCGGACGCCGGGGTCGCCGGGGTCTTCACATCCAACCGGGTCAAGGCCGCGCCGGTGCTCTGGACCCAGCAGGTCGTGCAGGGTGGTGTGGTCCGCGCGGTGGTGCTCAACTCCGGTGGCGCCAACGCCTGCACCGGCCCGGCCGGTTTCCAGGACACTCACGCCACCGCCGAGCACACGGCCGCCGCGCTGACCTCTGTCAGCCCTCGGCTGATCCTCGGCGCCGGTGAGGTGGCGGTCTGCTCCACAGGCCTGATCGGTGAGCGGCTGCCGATGCCGAAGCTGCTGCCGGGCGTCCGCTCGGCCATCCGTGGGCTGTCCCGCGATGGTGGTGTGGCCGCCGCCGAGGCCATCATGACCACGGACACCCGGGCCAAGACCACGGTCGCCCGGGGCAGCGGCTGGACGGTCGGCGGGATGGCCAAGGGCGCGGGGATGCTCGCGCCGGGCATGGCCACCATGCTCTGCGTGCTGACCACCGACGCGGTGGCCGGGCCGGCGGTGTTGGACGAGGCGCTGCGGGCGGCTACCCGGGTCAGCTTCGACCGGGTCGACTCCGACGGCTGCATGTCCACGAACGACACGGTGTTGCTGCTGGCCAGCGGTGCGAGCGGCATCGAGCCGACCCCGGCCGAGTTGGCCGCCGCGGTCACCACTGCCTGTCACGACCTGGCCCAGCAACTGGTCGCCGACGCCGAGGGCGCCACCAAGCAGATCGCCATCGACGTGGTCGGTGCCGCCGACGAGGACGACGCGGTCGAGGTGGGCCGCGCGGTGGCGCGCAACAACCTGGTCAAGACCGCGCTGTTCGGCAATGACCCGAACTGGGGTCGGATCCTCGCCGCGGTCGGCACCACCGCTGCCGCGTTCGAGCCGGACGAGGTGGACGTCGCCGTCAACGGCGTGTGGGTGTGCCGGGGCGGTGCCGCCGCCGAGGACCGCTCGAAGGTCGACCTCACCGGTCGGGACGTGACCATCCGGATCGACCTGCACGCCGGTCCGTCGGCGGCGACGATCTGGACCAACGACCTGTCCCACGCGTACGTACACGAGAACTCGGCGTACTCGACATGAGTCTCAGCACCGACCTCACCCGCGCTCAGGTCAAGGCGGAGGCGCTTATCGAGGCGTTGCCGTGGTTGGCGCGCTTCTCCGGCTCCACTGTGGTCATCAAGTACGGCGGCAACGCCATGACCGACCCCGCGTTGCAGCAGGCGTTCGCCGCGGACATGGTCTTTCTGCGCTACGCCGGTCTCAAGCCGGTGGTGGTGCACGGTGGTGGTCCGCAGATCTCCGCCATGCTGGGTCGGCTCGGCATCGCCAGCGAGTTCCGGGGTGGCCTGCGGGTGACGACGGCCGAGGCGATGGACGTGGTCCGGATGGTGCTTGTCGGGCAGGTCGGCCGCGAGCTGGTCGGGCTGATCAACTCGCACGGCCCGTTCGCCGTCGGCCTCTCCGGTGAGGACGCCCGGTTGTTCACCGCGGTGCGCCGCCCGGCGTACGTGGATGGGCTGCCTGTCGACGTGGGTCAGGTGGGCGACGTCGAGTCGGTCGACGTGTCGGCGGTCACCGACCTCATCGAGGCCGGTCGGATCCCGGTGATCTCCACTGTGGCGCCGGACGTCGACGGGGTGCTGCACAACCTCAACGCGGACACCGCCGCCGCGGCTCTCGCGATCGCGCTGCAGGCCCGCAAGCTTGTCGTGCTCACCGACGTGGCCGGCCTGTACGCCGACTGGCCGGACACCACAAGCCTGGTCTCCGAGATCGTCGCGGACGACCTGGCCAAGCTGCTGCCCAGCCTGGAGTCGGGGATGGTGCCGAAGATGGAGGCCTGCCTGCGGGCGGTCCGTGGGGGAGTGCCCGCGGCGCACGTCGTCGACGGCCGGGTGGCGCACTCCACGTTGCTGGAGGTCTTCACCTCGGAAGGGTTCGGAACGATGGTGGTGCCGGGAGACGGGACGGTCGGAGCATGAGCAGCCTGGCGCAACGCTGGACGCAGTCGATGATGGACAACTACGGCACGCCGCCGCTGGCGTTGGTGTCCGGCTCGGGCGCCGTGGTGGTCGACGACACCGGGCGGGAGTACCTGGACCTGGTCGGCGGGATCGCGGTGAACGCTCTCGGGCACGCCCACCCGGCGGTGGTGGCCGCCGTGTCGAAGCAGGTCGCGACCCTCGGGCACGTCTCCAACCTCTACATCGCCGAGCCGCCGGTGGCCCTCGCGGAGTTGCTGTTGGCGCTCGCCGGTCGGCCGGGTCGGGTCTTCTTCGCCAACTCGGGCGCGGAGGCGAACGAGGCCGCGTTCAAGCTGTCCCGGCGGACCGGCCGCACTCACGTGGTGGCCGCCAACGGCGGCTTCCACGGCCGCACGATGGGCGCCCTCGCGTTGACCGGGCAGCCGGCCAAGGCCGACCCGTTCCGCCCGCTGCCCGGCGACGTGACCCATGTCGACTACGGCGACGTGGGCGCGCTCGAGGCGGCGGTCACCGACGCCACCGCCATGGTGATCCTGGAGCCGATCCAGGGCGAGAACGGTGTGGTGGTTCCGCCCGCCGGCTACCTCGCCGCGGCGCGGCGGATCACCGACCGGCACGGCGCGCTGCTGGTGCTCGACGAGGTGCAGACCGGCATCGGCCGTACCGGCCACTGGTTCGCCCACCAGGCCGAGGGCGTGGAGCCGGACGTGATCACCCTGGCCAAGGGGCTCGGCGGCGGGCTGCCGCTCGGTGCCACGCTGGCCTTCGGTCGGGCCGCCGACCTGCTCACTCCCGGCTCGCACGGCACCACCTTCGGTGGCAACCCGATCAGCTGCGCCGCCGCGCTCGCCGTGGTGTCGACGATCGCCCACGAGGGGCTGCTCGACCACGTCAAGCGTGTGGGCGAGCGGCTGCGTCGGGGGATCGAGGCGCTGGGCCATCCGCTGGTCTCCGACGTACGCGGCGCGGGGCTGCTGCTCGGCGTGGTGCTCACCGAGCCGGTGGCGGCGGCGCTCGCCGTGTCGCTGCGGGAGGCCGGTTTCCTGACCAACCCGGTGCAGCCGGGCGTGCTCCGGCTCGTACCGCCGCTGATCCTCACGGCCGACCAGGCCGACGCCTTCGTGGCTGCCCTGCCCGCCGCCCTGGCCGCGGCGACGCCGACCGGCGCGGACCCGGGGTCCGGGACCGCCACGATCCCGACGCCGCTGACCTCACCCACCACCACGAGTACGGGGACGACCGCATGATCCGGCACTTCCTGCGCGACGACGACCTCTCGCCCGCCGAGCAGTCCACGGTGCTGGACCTGGCGGCCCGGATGAAGGCCGACAGGTTCGGTCACCGGCCGCTGGCCGGCCCGCGTTCGGTGGCGGTGCTCTTCGACAAGCAGAGCCTGCGGACGCGGATCTCGTTCGACGTCGGCATCGCCGAGTTGGGCGGGCACCCGCTCGTCGTGGACACCCAGGTCACGCACTTCGGCCGGGGCGAGGCCCTCATCGACGCCGGGCGGGTGTTGTCCCGCTACGTCGTGGCCATCGTGCTGCGCACCCACGGCGACGACCGGATCGCCGAGGTCGCGGCGGGGGCGAGCGTCCCGGTGGTCAACGCGCTCACCGACGGCTTCCACCCCTGCCAGTTGCTGGCCGACCTGCTCACCATCCGCGAGCGGTGCGGTGGCACGGCCGGTCGCACGCTCACCTACGTGGGGGACGGCGCCAACAACATGGCGCAGTCGTACCTGCTGGCCGGGGCTATGGCCGGTATGCACGTGCGGATCGCCGGGCCGGAGGGTTTCGCGCCGGATCCGGACGTCGTGGCGCGGGCGGCGGAGATCGCCGCCGGCACCGGCGGGTCGGTGCGGGTCCTGACCGACCCGATCCAGGCGGTACGCGACGCCGACGTGCTGGCCACCGACACGTGGACGTCGATGGGGCAGGAGGCCGACGGGCTGGACCGGATCACCCCGTTCCTGCCCTACCAGGTCAACAAGGAGCTGCTCGGTCAGGCCGCGCCGGACGCCGTCGTGCTGCACTGCCTGCCCGCGCACCGTGGCGAGGAGATCACCGACGAGGTGCTCGACGGGCCGCAGAGCGCGGTCTTCGACCAGGCGGAGAACCGGCTGCACGCCCAGAAGGCGCTGCTGGCGTTCCTCCTGGACGCCGCCGACGCCAACGCCGCCGCCGCCGTGAGCGGCGCGGCCGGGGTGGCGCGGTGACCACCCCGCTGACCCGCGCCGCCCGGCACGCCCGGATCGTGGAGCTGATCCGTGACCGGGCCGTCCGCTCGCAGACCGAGTTGGCCGATCTGCTCGCCGCTGACGGGGTCGGCGTCACCCAGGCCACCCTCTCGCGGGACCTGGAGGAGTTGGGCGCGGTCAAGGTGCGCGGCGGCGACGGGCCGGCGGTCTACCTGATCCCCGAGGACGGCCACCGTCCGCTGCGCGACGCCGAGGCCGCGCCGGCCCGGCTGGTACGGCTGCTGCGCGAACTGCTCAACGGCGTCGACTCCAGCGGCAACATCGCCGTGTTGCGTACCCCGCCGGGCGCAGCCCAGTACCTGGCCAGCGCGTTGGACCGAGCGGGCCTGCCCGAGATCGTCGGCACCATCGCCGGCGACGACACCATTCTCGTCGTGGCCCGCGAGGCCGTCGGCGGAGCCGCACTGGGTGACAAGCTCTCCGGTTGGGCCCGCCGGGAAGACACAGTTGAAGGGAACACCACAGCATGACCGAGCGGGTTGTTCTCGCGTACTCCGGCGGGTTGGACACCTCCGTCGCCATTCCCTACCTGGCCGAGCAGACCGGCGCCGAGGTGATCGCGGTGGCGGTCGACGTCGGGCAGGGCGGCGAGGACCTCGACGCCATCCGGCAGCGCGCGCTGGACTGCGGCGCCGCCGAGGCCGAGGTGGTCGACGCGCGCGACGAGTTCGCCGCCGACTACTGCCTGCCGGCCATCCGGGCCAACGCCCTCTACATGGACCGCTACCCGTTGGTGTCGGCGCTGTCCCGGCCGCTGATCGTCAAGCACCTGGTGGCGGCGGCACGCCAGCACGGCGGCACGATCGTCTCGCACGGCTGCACCGGCAAGGGCAACGACCAGGTCCGGTTCGAGGTGGGCCTGAACGCGCTCGCCCCCGACCTGAAGATCATCGCCCCGGCGCGGGACTTCGCGTGGACGCGCGACAAGGCCATCGCGTTCGCCGAGGAGAAGGGGCTGCCGATCGACGTGTCGGCCAAATCCCCGTACTCGATCGACCAGAACCTGTGGGGCCGCGCCGTGGAGACCGGCTTCCTGGAGGACATCTGGAACGCCCCGATCGAGGACCTCTACTCGTACACTGCCGACCCGGCGCAGGCCCGCGACGCCGACGAGGTCGTGATCACGTTCGACGGTGGCGTGCCGGTGGCCATCGACGGTGAGACCGTCACCCCGTACCAGGCGATCCGGGAGCTGAACCGCCGCGCCGGCGCGCAGGGCGTGGGCCGGCTCGACATGGTCGAGGACCGCCTCGTCGGCATCAAGAGCCGCGAGGTGTACGAGGCGCCCGGCGCCATCGCGTTGATCACGGCTCACCAGGAGTTGGAGGCGGTGACTGTGGAGCGGGACCTGGCCCGGTTCAAGAAGGGCGTCGACCAGCGCTGGGGTGAGCTGGTCTACGACGGCCTGTGGTTCTCGCCGTTGAAGGACTCGCTCGACGCGTTCATCGACGACGCGCAGCGGCACGTGAGCGGTGAGGTGCGGTTGACACTGCACGGCGGCCGCGCCACCGTCACCGGTCGACGCTCCGAGGCGAGCCTCTACGACTTCGGGCTGGCCACCTACGACACAGGTGACACCTTCGACCAGTCGCTGGCGAAGGGTTTTGTGCAGCTGTGGGGCCTGCCGAGCGGGTTGGCCGCCGCACGTGACGCCCGGCTGGGCGGCTGACGACCATGGAGACCACAATGGGCCGGGTGGACGACAAGAGCCTGACCGAGAACAGCGCCGCCACCAACCGGACAAGCCTGTGGGGTGGCCGGTTCGCCGGTGGCCCCGCCGAGGCGCTCGCCCGCCTGTCGGTGAGTGTGCAGTTCGACTGGCGGCTGGCCCCGTACGACATCGCTGGTTCCCGGGCGCACGCCCGGGTGCTGGCCGGCGCCGGCCTGCTCGACCCCGACGAGTTGGGCCGGATCCTGGCGGCCCTGGACGACCTGGAGGCGGCCTGCGCATCCGGGGCGTTCCGTCCGACTGTCGACGACGAGGACGTGCACACCGCGCTGGAGCGGGGCCTGCTGGAGCGCCTCGGCAGTCTCGGCGGCAAGCTGCGGGCCGGCCGGTCCCGCAACGACCAGGTGGCCACGGACCTGCGGCTCTATCTGCGCGATCACGCCCGGGGCGTGGCGAGTCGGCTCGTCGAGCTGGCCGAGGCGCTCATCGAGCAGGCCGAGCGGCACATCGACACGGCAGCACCCGGCATGACGCATCTGCAGCACGCCCAGCCGGTCACGTTCGGGCACTGGCTGCTGGCGCACGTGCAGCCGCTGCTGCGCGACCTGGAGCGGCTGCACGACTGGGACCACCGGGCGGCGATCAGCCCTCTCGGCGCGGGCGCGCTCGCCGGCTCCGGGCTTCCGCTGGACCCGGTGGCCGTGGCCAAGGAGCTGGGGTTCCGCACGTCGTTCGCCAACTCGATGGACGCGGTGGCCGACCGGGACTTCGTCGCGGAGTTCCTCTTCACCACCGCCATGATCGGGGTGCACCTGTCCCGCCTCGGCGAGGAGGTGGTGCTCTGGACCTCGCACGAGTTCGGGTGGGTGGAGCTGGACGACGCCTTCGCGACCGGTTCGTCGATCATGCCGCAGAAGAAGAACGCGGACATCGCCGAGCTGGCCCGGGGCAAGTCCGGCCGGCTGGTAGGTGGCCTGATGACGGTGCTGACCATGCTCAAGGGCCTGCCGATGACCTACGACCGGGACATGCAGGAGGACAAGGAGCCCGCGTTCGACGCCGTCGACACGCTGGAGCTGCTGCTCCCGGCCCTGGCGGGAATGATCTCGACGATGACCGTCCGGGTGGACCGCCTCGTCGCCGCCGCGCCTGTCGGCTTCTCGCTCGCCACGGAGGTCGCCGACTGGCTGGTACGGCGCAACGTGCCGTTCCGCGACGCGCACGAGATCACCGGTCGTCTGGTGGCGCTCTGCGCGGTCCGCGAGTGCGAGCTGGAGGACGTCTCCGACGCCGATCTGGCCGCTGTCAGCGAGCACCTCGACCCGTCGGTGCGCGATGTGCTGTCGGTCCGTTCGGCGCTCGCGGCCCGGACCACCCCCGGCTCGACGGGCCCCGGCCCGGTCGCCGACCAGCTCGCGGCCGCGTCGGACCGGGTGGCCGGCTGGCGGGACTGGGCCACCGAGCGGGTCGTCCCGCGCTGACCTCACCGTGGCGCCGGAGCTGCCCGCTTCCGGCGCCACGGCCGGTTCAGGCCGTCGGGCGCTCCCGCTTCGGGAGCTTGGCCACCACCATGTCGTACGACGAGTCGACAGCCTCGGTCAGCTCGTCGGAGTCGATCCCGCCGTCGAGGCGCAGCGTGTTCCAGCCGGACCTGCCGATGTAGGCCATCGGGCGGGCGTCGTCGGGGTGGCGGTGCAGCCACTCGTCGGCGATCTCGCGGGTCGCGCCGCACTTCACGCCCACCGTCGGCTGGCCGTCGCCGTTGCCGAGGAACGCGAAGATCCGGCTGCCGACCTTCACCACCTCGTCGTTCTCCCACGGTCGGTCCCGCCACGCCCCCGGTTTGGCCAGGCAGTACGCCAACATCGCCGCGCGGTCCATGGATCTCCTCCCGGAATCGTCGTGCGCACAGTGTGCCCGCCCGAGCGCCACCCGGGGCGCGACAAGCCGACCTGACCCGAGGCGTGCCCGGCGGTGCGTCGTGTCGTGAGTGCGGGATCAGCGGGTGCGGGATCAGCGGGTCTGCTCGGCGGAGCGGGCGGCGACCCGCTCGTAGCGCTGCCGGGCGGCCTGCGCGCTGCCCAGCCCCAACCCGTACGCGATGGACTGCCAGGTGAGCCCCCGGTCGCGGGCCAGGGTCAGCAGCCCCGCCTCCAGCGCGTCGAGTTCGGCGCGGACGTACGGCAGCAGGGTCAGCGCGGCGGTGAGGTCGGCGGTGTCGACAGGTTCCTCCGTCGGCTCCCGTTCGGCCCCGCCCGCGGCCAGCGCGGTGACCAGGGCGACCGCCTCCCACGGGTCCAGCACGGACGGGTGGGCCCAGCGCGCTCGCTGCGCGCTGGTGCCGGCGTGCCGCTCGCTGATGCGCTGTAGCGCCTCGTGGGTGCGGTGGGCGCGGACCCGCGCCGGGTCGGGCGCGGTGAACGGGTCATCCGTTGTCGTCATGCCCCGAGCACACCCCATGAACGAAGCCTTGTCAACACAACGTTCAAATTCTGCCCCCTGGATGGCCGGTCGCGCTGGTAGCGTCCGACTCGTTGCTGGACCTGCGGGGGGAGAGCAGCGTGACGACGTCCGTGGAGACGCAGGCCCTGCGCGGCGCGGCCAAGGCCTACCTGGAATACGGCAGGCAGCTGCACGACGATGTGGGCAAGGCCCTGCCCAGGTGCTCGATCCCGAGCACCGCGATCCCGACCCCTGACTCCGGGTTCACCGAGACGTACTCGGCCGCCTACACCGCCGCCGATCTCGGCGCACGCGCCTGCGCCGACGTGTTCACAGCGATTGGCAGCGCCCTGCTCCGGGTGGCGAACCACTACGAGGGCCAGGAAGCCGAGAACGCCAAGCTGTTCGGCGGCACGCCGATCCCGGCGCCGGCCTTCCCCGTGCCGCGCGAGATGTCGACGTCGCCGAGCGGCAGCGAGATGGCCCGGTTCGTCGCCGCGGAGACCGGCATCATCGTGGCACTGGAAACCGCCACCGTCGGCCTGATGGTGGCCGCCGCCGCGATCCCGGCGCTCTTCGTCCACTTCGCCGGCATCGCCGCGCTGGCACTGCTCAAGGACCCGTTCCCCTATTTCGACGCCGCTGGCGGGTGGGGTGAGCTGGAGCAGCACCTGTCGCTCGCCGCCGCGCAGGTCCTGCCTCTCGCCGAGCGGGTCGTCAACGAGGCGAAATGGGAGGGCGAGGGCGCCAACGCGTTCCTCAACTACGTCTCCAACCAGTTCGATCCGGCCGTCAACCAGCTCGCCACACTTGTCAGCGAACTCAAGAACCAGTGCCTGACGATGGGGGTGGTGATGTCGTTGGCCGACGCGACATACCTCGTCGGCACCGCCATCATCACCGGCGGTCTCGTGGCCGCCGCCCTCGACCCGGAGCCGATCACGCGCGAGGCGCTCGGCTGGACGCTCTCCGCGCAGTACGTGCTGGAGGTCGGTGCCCTCATCATCGAGGTCTCCGGCGTCGCCGCAGCGGTGGCGCTGACAAACGGCGCGGTCGTCACCGAGACACAGAAGCTCAACGGATACTTCGGGCAGCAGAGCAGCGAGATGACGGTCAACTCCGCGGCGCTCACCCCGCAGCGGATGACCGAGATCCAGACCTGGGAGGCCGGCGGTTGGACGAACACAAAGGTCCCCGACCCGGCGCGGCAGTCGTCATGACCGACCTCCGCGCCCAGCGCAACCGCGTTCTCACCCGGGTGCTGCCGCTGCTCGCGCTGGCGTTTGTCGTCTCCGGCGTGGCGGCCTACCTGTTGCTCGGCCCGTCCGAGGTCGCCGGCTGGCTCGTCGCAGCGGTCGGCCTGGCGATCGCCGTCACCGCGATCGTGCTGTTCCAGCGCTTCCCGGACGCCGAGACCCGCAAGCGGTACCCGCCGGGCCAGCTCGGCCTCGCGCGGGTCGGCTTCTGGTGGCTGGCGGCACTGTCGCAGGGCCCGGCCTTCATCGCGCTGACCCTCCTCCTCGACCGGAGCTGATCCGCCGTGAACGAGTTCGTCGAACGGTTTCTCGAGACCAGTGAGCGCTACTACCGCAGCGACAGCGCACCGGAGAAGCTCACCGAGGCGGCACGCGACTTCCAGGCCGGCCTGACCGAACTGATGAGCCAGACGGCGTCGGCGACGGACCGGCGCGGCTACGTGGAGGCGACGGTCTCCCTCGGCCGCACTGTCGTCACGACGTACATCAGCCCGCGCGCCCTGCGCGACCTCGACGCGGGGGAGCTCGGCGAGGCCTGCGTGGAGGCGATCGCCGCGGCCCGGCTGGTCGCCGCCGAACAGTTCACGGCCCAGGTGGGCGACTTCCCCGACCGGCTCACGCACCTCGATCCGGCCGAGCTGATCCGCAGGGGCAGGGTGTAGACGTGACGACGAGGGACCCACACGAGACCGCCGAGGCGCTGCGCGACCTGGTGGCCGATCCGGAAGGCCTCCAGAGCCGCGTCCATGGCCTCGTCAGCGACGTCCAGGGCGAGACCTTCACCGGCACCGCCCTCGACGGCGCCGTCACCGCCACCGTCAACGGTCTCGGCGCCCTCCAGTCGATCGAGATCAGCACCGTGGCTAAGCGCACCACCGACAACCTGACACTCGGCGACGCCGTCACCGAGGCGGTCGCCGCCGCGGAGCGCAACGCCCGCGCCACACTTGTCAGCCGCGTCGTCGGGGACGCCATGCACACGCGTTTCGGCGTGCTCCTCGACGAGGCCCGCCTCCGCCGGTTCATCCCCGACCAGAGCCGCTGACCGCGCACTGTTCGTGGTGGCGGCGGCTGCCCGACCAGGGCCGTGGCGGCGCTGCCGGTTGGCCGGTGTTCGTTGCGACAGTTCTAGCGACGGGCGGGACTCGCACCCGTGCGGTTTCGGGGTGCGTGTCGGCGGTAGGCGCTGACCGTCGGGTCGTCGGTGATCCAGAAACGCCAGGGGACGTCGTGGGCGGCGGCCACTCCCACCCGGGGCCCGGCGGAGATGGCCGACGGGGCAACCGGGCGCGTCGGCGGGATCAACAGCACCGGCCCGCTGCCGTCGACGACGGAGGTGCCGTTCGCCTCGGCTGTGACTCCCAGCGCGACCACCAGCCGGGCCGGCCCACGCGCCAGGTCGCGGTCGGGGACCTCCCCTCGCCGTTTGCGGGCGAGGTCGACACCGTCGACGACCTCACCCGCCCGCAGCAGGACCGCCGCCGCCTCTCCGGTGCGGCCGCAGACGATGTTCAGGCACCAGTGCACCCCGAACACGAAGTAGGTGTACGCGTGTCCCGCGGGCCCGAACATGACAGCGGTGCGGGGAGTCGGCCCCCGGTGGGCGTGTGACGCGGGGTCTTCGCCGGTCCCCGCGTACGCCTCGACCTCGGTCAGCCGGACCCGGACGCCGCCGGTCGAGATCTCCCATCCGAGCAGCGCCCGCGCCGTCTCGGGTACCTCGACGGCAGGGGCGCGCAGCCACGAGTAGTCCACTCGGTAAAGGAAACGCCTGGTGGCGGGGATCGGCAAACCGGCGGCGGTGCTGACGGCGCGTGCCCGGTCCTGCCGCCGAGCGTGACTGTCGGCGTGTGGCCGATCGAATGTGTCGTGGGGTGTGGCCATAATCACCGCACTACCCGAGGACGGTTCGGAGGACGTCATGGCAACGCTGCTCGCGATCGGCACCGCCAAGGGGCTGTTTCTGGCCACCAGCGCCGACGACCGGCGCAGTTGGGAGATCACCGGCCCGCACTTTCCGATGACGGGTGTCTACGCGGTGGCGGTCGACACCCGGCGTTCCGCTCCCCGGCTGCTCGCCGGGATGACCAGCTCACACTTCGGCCCCAGCGTCGCCACGAGCGACGACCTCGGTGTCTCCTGGGACGAGCCCGACGAGGCGCCCATCGCGTTCCCGTCCGACACGGGCGCGGCCCTGGGGCGGGTCTGGCAGTTGATGCCTGCCGGTCCCGACGAGCCGGACGTGGTCTGGGCCGGCACCGAGCCGTCGGCGCTGTTCCGCTCCACCGACGGTGGTCGCAGCTTCGAGTTGGTCCGCTCCCTCTGGGACCATCCGCACCGGCCGCAGTGGGACGAGGGGTTCGGCGGCCAGGCGGTGCACACCGTGCTGCCCCACCCGCGTGACCCGGCTCGCCTGCTGGTCGCCATGTCCACCGGCGGGGTCTACCGCTCGCAGGACGCGGGGGCGAGTTGGGCTCCGGCCAACACCGGCATCCGCGCCTACTTCCTGCCCGACGAGTGGCCGGAGTTCGGCCAGTGCGTGCACAAGGTCGCCCGGGACGCCGGCGACCCCGACCGGCTCTACGCGCAGAACCACCACGGCGTCTACCGCTCCGACGACGACGGCCGCACCTGGTCGTCGATAGCTGACGGGCTGCCCAGCGACTTCGGTTTCCCGATGGTGGCCCACCCGGGTCGGGCCGGCGTGGTGTGGACGTTCCCGCTGGTGGCCGACAGCGTGCGGTTCCCGGCCGACCACCGTTGCCGGGTGTTCCGCTCGGTCGACGCCGGCGGCAAGTGGGAGCCGCTGTCGGTGGGGTTGCCGGAGGGTCCGTTCTATCCGGCGGTGCTGCGCGACGCGATGTGCGCCGACGACGCCACCCCGGGCGGGGTCTACTTCGGCACCCGATCCGGTGCGGTCTTTGCCAGCCGCGACGAGGGCGACTCCTGGTCGCAGGTGGCGGCGCACCTGCCCGACGTGCTCTGCGTCCGGGCGGCGGTGATCTGAGTGGTCACCGTGCTGCTGCCCGGTCCGCTGCGTGGCGAGGCCGGTGGCGCCGGTCGGCTCGACGTCGGCGCCTGTGGCACGCTGCGGGCGGTCCTCGACGAGTTGGCCGCCGCCCACCCCCGGTTGGCCCGGCGGATCCGTGACGAGCGTGGCGAGCTGCGCCGCTACGTGAACGTCTACGTCGACGGGGAGGATTGCCGGCACTCCGGCGGGCTGGCCACGCCTGTCGGTGAGGGTGCCCAGGTGCAGGTGCTGCCGTCGGTGGCGGGCGGTTGACGGAATAGTTGACTCGTCAAGTATGTTGACCGGAGCGTCCGGGTGATCCACCAGGACCCGGTCGACACGCGAGGAGCTGGTCATGCAGTTCGGAGTCTTCACCGTCGGGGACGTCACCGTCGACCCCACCACCGGTCGGGAGCCGACCGAGCATGAGCGGATCAAGGCGATGGTCGCCATCGCGCTCAAGGCCGAAGAGGTCGGGCTTGACGTGTTCGCCACCGGCGAGCACCACAACCCGCCGTTCGTGCCGTCGTCACCGACCACCATGATGGGCTACATCGCGGCCCGCACCGAGCGGCTGCTGCTGTCCACCGCGACCACGCTGATCACCACGAACGACCCGGTGAAGATTGCCGAGGACTACGCGATGCTCCAGCACCTGGCCGACGGCCGGGTCGACCTCATGATGGGCCGCGGCAACACCGGCCCGGTCTACCCGTGGTTCGGCAAGGACATCCGCGCCGGCATCCCCCTCGCGATCGAGAACTACGACCTGCTGCGCCGGCTGTGGCGCGAGGACGTGGTCGACTGGAAGGGCAAGTACCGCACGCCGTTGCAGTCGTTCACCTCGACGCCGCGCCCGCTCGACGGCGTGCCGCCGTTCGTCTGGCACGGCTCGATCCGCAGCCCGGAGATCGCCGAGCAGGCCGCCTACTACGGTGACGGCTTCTTCGCCAACCACATCTTCTGGCCCAGGGAGCACACCCAGCGGATGGTCGGGCTCTACCGCGAGCGGTACGCGCACTACGGTCACGGCTCCGCCGACCAGGCCATCGTCGGCCTCGGTGGGCAGGTGTTCATGCGCCGCAACTCGCAGGACGCGATCCGGGAGTTCCGACCGTACTTCGACAACGCCCCGGTCTACGGGCACGGGCCGTCGATGGAGGAGTTCACCAGGGAGACCCCGCTGACCGTGGGCAGCCCGCAGCAGGTCATCGACCGCACGCTGGGCTTCCGCGAGTATGTCGGTGACTACCAGCGCCAGCTGTTCCTCATGGACCACGCGGGGCTGCCGTTGAAGACGGTGCTGGAGCAGCTCGACCTGCTCGGCGAGGAGGTTGTGCCGGTGCTGCGCAAGGAGTTCGACTCGCTGCGCCCGGCGCACGTGCCGGCGGCGCCCACGCACGCCTCGCTCGTCGCCGCTGCGGGCGGCGGCACGGACAGCACCGTGCACGCCGTCGACGACGTCACGGGCAAGGCGCCCGAGGTGGCCCGATGAGCCAGCCCACCCTGGCCGTGGTCTCGGCGGGGCTGAGCCAGCCCTCGTCGACCCGGCTGCTCGCCGACCAGCTCGCCGCGGCGACACGCGACGAGCTGGTCCGGCGCGGCTCCACCGTGCAGCTACGCGTCGTCGACCTGCGGGAGTACGCCCACGACGTGGTGAACAACATGCTCACCGGCTTCCCGCCGGCCGCGCTGCGCCAAGCCACCGAGGCGGTGACCGGGGCGGACGGGATCATCGCCGTCACGCCGATCTTCAACGCCTCGTACAGCGGGTTGTTCAAGTCCTTCTTCGACGTGTTGGAGGCCGAGTCGCTCGTCGACCGGCCGGTGCTGATCGGAGCCACCGGCGGCACCGCCCGGCACTCGCTGGCCCTGGAGCACGCCATCCGCCCGATGTTCAGCTACCTGCGGGCGGTGGTGGTCCCCACCTCGGTCTTCGCCGCCCCGGAGGACTGGTCCGGTGGCACAGCGGACGGCGCCCTGCGGGGCAGGATCCAGCGCGCCGGCGGCGAGTTGGCCGACCAGGTCGAGCGCCGGCCGCCCGCCAGCGGGCCGGCCGACCCGTTCGCCCTCACCACCGACTTCCTGCAGATGCTCGGCCGGGGTGACGGCCCGGTCAACTGACCGGGTGGGCGACAAGCACCGGGCAGTGTGCGTGCTGGATCACCGCCTGGCTGACCGAGCCGAGCAGCAGACCGGTCAACCCGTGCCGGCCCCGGGTGCCCACGACGAGCAGCGACGCCGTGCCGCTGGCCTCGACGAGCCCCTGGGTCGCGCCGGCCGCCCGGATCGGATGTTCCCGCACCACCAGGCCGGGATGCTCGGCGCGCACCGCTTCGGAGGCGTCGGCGAGCACCCGCACCGCCTCGGCCTGGTGCGCGGCCTGCGACTCCTCGGTCTCCTCCGGCACCGGGCGGGCCTCCTCCAGCGGGCTGACGTGCACAAGCACCAGCGGGACCTTCCGTAGCGTCGCCTCGACGGCGCCGTAGCCCGCGGCGAGCCGTGACGCCTCGGACCCGTCCACGCCGACAAGCACCGGCCCGTCCCCACCTGTCGCCTGCTCGTCCGGGCGGACCACGAGCACCGGGCAGTGCGCGTGCGCGGCGACCTGCGCGCCCACCGAGCCGAGCAGCAGGCCGACGAACCCGCCCAGCCCTCGACTGCCCACCACGACGAGGTCGGCCCGGCGGGACTCCTCGACCATCGTGGCGCCGGGCCCACCCGCGACCTGGCGCACCTCGACGGTGAGGCCGGGCCACCTGTCGGCGAGGTCCGCCGCCGTACGCTCCAACATCTTCTGCGACTCCTCGGAGGGCGCCGGAACCCCGAGGTCGTACGGGTTGAGCGGCACGCCGTAGCCGAGCGGGTGCAGGTAGCCGTGCACAAGCAGCAGCGGCCGGGACCGGAGCCGCGCGGCGTGAGCGGCGTGCTCCGCGGCGACGAGGCTGGACGGCGATCCGTCCACACCCACCACGACAGGTCGGTTCATCTGGCTCTCCCAGGGTCGGTCAGCTCATTGTCGGGGGTGGCTCCCCGACGACGCCGTCGAACGCGCCGGCACGAACCAGCCGGCGCGTACACCGCACACGGGTCCGCGCCGACCGGGGTGCGGTCGGCGCGGACAACGCGACGGGTCAGCTCTTGCGGCTCTGCCGGATGACAACCACAGGGCTCTTCGCGTGGTGCAGCACCGCGTGGCTCACCGAGCCGAGCAGCACGCCTGCCAGCGCGCCCCGGCCCCGTGCCCCGACCACTGTGAGCTGCGCGTCGGCCGACTCCTCCACAAGCAGCCGCGCCGGGGACCCGTACGCCACCCGCTGCCGTACGTGTACGTCCGGGTACCGCTCGGCCCAGCCGGCGAGCGCCTGGGCGAGCACGCGCTCCTCCACGGCGGCGAGCGCCTGCACGTCGTAGCCCAGCGGCAGGAGGTCGCTCGGCGGGGCCGGGATGGTCCAGCCGTGCACGGCCACCAGATTGGTGCCCCGCATCGAGGCGGCCTCGTACGCGAAGCCCAGCGCCTCGGTGGACAGGGCCGAACCGTCGACGCCGACCAGGACCGGCCCGTCGGCGCGGGTCTCACCCTTGACCACGAGCACCGGGCAGTCGGCGCGGGCGGAGACCTGCACCGCCACCGAGCCGAGCAGCAGGCCGCCGAAGCCGCCCAGGCCCCGGCTGCCGAGCACCAGCAGCTTCGCGTCGCGAGCCTCGTCCAGCAGCACAGGTGTGGCCGCGCCGTCGATCACGGCGCCGGTGACTGTGACGTCCGGTGCGACCTTGGCGGCCTCGGTGACCGCTTCGGCGACCAGCTTGTCGGCCTGGGCACGGAACCCGGCGTCGGCGGGAGCGCCAGGTGCCGGCGTCAGCGGCACCTCGTAGAGCGGCCAGATGAACGCGTGCACCACTCGCAGCGCCCGGCCTCGCGTCGCGGCCTCCCGGGCTGCGACGCGCACCGCCTCCAGCGCCGATGTCGAACCGTCGACCGCCACCACCACGGGTGCACCGGATCTCTTGGTCATCACGTTCCTCCTTCGGTCGAGCTCCATTCTCCTACGGGCGTCGGCCTGATGATCAGGGAAGGAGGGTAGGGGGGTGGGGGCCATTGGTCCCGTCGTCGGCCCGCGACTGCCCGTCGGCGGTGTCCGAGCGCCTCGACCGCGGCCCGGGGATGTCGTCCACAGACGCGTCGGACGGTGGCGGCGTTACACGGCGGCGGGTCAGCCGCAGCACCAGGGCGGGCAGGGCACTGACCGCCGCGCAGGCCAGCAGCACGGCCGGTGTCAGTGGTTCGGTGTCGAGCAGTTCGCGCAGCGGGGGGAGCAGCACGCCGCCGACCTGGAGCAGCGCCGACACGGCGACCGCGACGAGGAGGCCTGGGTTGCCGCGTCGCGTGCCCGCAGGCCGGGGTGCCCGGACCGCGAGTGCCACGCCGAGCTGGGCCAGGCCGAGCACCACGAAGACCACTGACTGCCAGGGCAGGTCCCGGGCGGCGGCGACCACGCCGGCGCCGAGCACCACGGCGGCGATCAACGCGCCGGTGAACAGGACGTCCCGACCCAGACCGGCACCGAGCACCGACTCCTGCGGCGAGCGGGGCGCTCGACGCAGCGTGCCGGGTTCGGCAGGCTCCGCGCCGAGAGCCACCCCGGGCACCCCGTGGGTCAGCAGGTTCACCCAGAGGATCTGCGCGGGTTGCAGCGGCACAGCCAGCCCGAACAGCGGGCCGACGAGCATCACCAGGATCTCGGCGACTCCACCGGAGAGGGCGTACCGCAGGAACCGGCGGATGTTGTCGTAGATGCGCCGGCCCTCGCCGATCGCGGTGGTGATCGTCGACAGGTCGTCGTCGACGAGGACCAGGTCGGCGGCCTGCCGGGCGACCTCGGTGCCGCCGCCCATCGCCACCCCGATGTCGGCGCGGCGCAGCGCGGGCGCGTCGTTGACGCCGTCGCCTGTCATCGCCACCACATGGCCACGCGATTGCAGGTCGGCGATGATGTCGAGCTTCTGCTCCGGCTGGGTGCGGGCGAAGACCCGGGTGTCCGGATGCGTCGGCGAGTCGTCGTCGCCCCGAGCCAGGGGGTCACCGTCGCGCCACAGGCCCAGCTGCGAGCCGATCGCGGCGGCGGTCGCCGGGTGATCGCCGGTGATCAGCAGCAGGCGTACCCCTGCGGTGTCGAGACTGTCGGCGATCTCGGGAGCGGCCGCGCGCAGCGGGTCACCGACGGCGGTCAGGCCCAGTGGGCGCAGGCCGGTCGGCGCGGCGAGGTCCGGCGGGGAGTCCACCAGGGCGGCGGCGACGGCGAGCACCCGCAGCCCTTCGGCGGCGAGTTGGTGCGCGGTGCGGGTCAGCGCGGCGATCTCGTCGTCGGTGGCGTCGAGCAGGGTCGAGTTGAGGACGCTCTCCGGGGCGCCCTTACAGACCACCAGGTAGCGCTTGTCGCAGGAGCGGTGCACGGTGACCATCCGGCGCTGGGCCTGGTCGAAGGGGTGCTCGGCGAGCCGTGGCCAGGCGCTGCGGGTGGTCTGCGGGTCGAGGCCGGACCGGGCGGCGAAGGCGACGAGCGCCGCTTCGAGGGGGTCGCCCACGGCGCCCCAGTCCTGTCGCTCGTCGTTCGGGGGTGACAGGGCGGCGTCGTTGCAGAGCAGCCCGGCCCGCGCCAGCCGGCGCAGTTCCTCCGGTACGGCTACCGCGGCGCCATCGCGGTGCACGGCGCCGTGCGGGGCGTACCCGCTGCCGGTGATCTGGTATCGCGTCCCGTCGGTGGTGACGACCTGCTGCACGGCCATCCGACCCTCGGTGAGGGTGCCGGTCTTGTCGGAGGCGATCACGGTCACCGAGCCGAGGGTCTCCACCGCGTGCAGCCGGCGCGGGATGGCCTTCGCGGCGGCCATCCGGCGTGCGCCAAGCGCCAATGCCAGGGTCACCACCGCCGGCAGCGACTCGGGCACCGCCGCGACGACGAGGCTCACCGCCGTGACGGCCATCTCCACGATCGGTCGGCCGCTGAGCACCCCGATCGCGAAGACCAGCCCGGACAGCGCGACCGCGATCACACCGAGCGTGCGTCCCAGGGTGGAGAGCCGACGCTGCAACGGTGTCGCTGTCGGCCGGGTGCCCGCCACCAGCGAGCTGATCCGGCCCAGTGCGCTCGCCGGCCCGGTCCGGACCACTGTGCCGTCCGCGCGTCCGGTGGTGACCACCGTCCCGGCCAGCGCCTCCTGGCCGACCGTCCGTCCCACCGGCACCGACTCGCCGCTCAACGCAGACTCGTCCAGTTGCAGGCGGTTCGCCTCGACCAGCACCAGGTCGGCCGGCACGATGTCGCCGGCCTCGATCCGGACCAGGTCGCCGTGCACCAGGTCGGCGGCCGGAACCGCCAGGTCCCGGCCGTCACGCACCACACGGGCGGCGGGGGCGGCGAGTTGACCGAGCGCCGCGATGGCGCGGTCCGCGCGGATCTCCTGCACCAAGCCGATGACCGTGTTCACAAGCACGACCAGGAGGATCACCGCGGTGTCCGGGTAGTCGCCGAGCGCGGTAGTGACCACGGCCGCAGCCAGCAGCAACGCCACAAGCGGGTCGGTGAGCTGACGCAGGACCCGTACGGCCACGTGCCGGCGCGGTGGCGGCGCCACGGTGTTCGGTCCGTTCGCCCGCAGCCGGGCGGCGGCCTCCGCCGAGTCGAGCCCGACCGGGACGGGCACGTCGACCGTTGCCTCCAGCGTTCGGACCGGTACGCCGGTCTTGGCCACCGTGAGCTCCCTACCTCGCGCGGCGTGTCGAAGGCACGCCATCCCCACCCACCTTCGCGCGGTGGGCTCCGGGGAGGCAGGGGCGTTGCGCCCGCTGGACCCGGGACCAACGGCCCGTGTCGAGCCGCATCGCCGCTTGCACGTAACTACGTATGTTCGTACTATCGACGCGTGACGCACATGGAAGAGCGACTAACCGCGCTTGAGGCACAGGTCGCCGCCCTGACCGAGCGCCTGACGTCGACATCAGCCCCGACTGACACACCGCCCACGCCCGAAGGTGCCTTCTGGGCCCTCGACGGCCTCAAGCAGCGCCTGCCGTCCGACGGCACGGGCGCCGTGCTCTACACCGGCACCGTCCGCGTCGCCGACCAGCACTACGACTGGCAGTACGGGCGCACCGTCGATGATCTGCTCGACGGCGACTGGACGGAGCTGGCCGCCACCCTGTCCGCGCTGGCCCACGGGGTGCGGCTCCGGCTGTTGCGGGAGGTTCTCGGCGGCCGGCAGGGCACCGGCGAACTGGCCGAGATCGAGGAGTTGGGCACCACGGGCCAGCTCCACCACCACCTACGCCAGCTCACCGCCGCCGGTTGGCTGCGCAGCGTCGGCCGAGGCCGGTACGCCGTTCCCGCCGAACGCGTGGTGCCGCTTCTGGCCATCCTCGCCGCCGCCGGCCGCTGAGCCGGCCCACAGCTGTCACATCCCTCGATCGTCGAGCCACCGCCAGGTGGACACCCCCTCCGACCGAAGGAGCACGATGCGGAGACCAGTCGTCACCGCCCTCGTCGTCGCGCTCGCCGCCGGCCTCGTCGGGGCCGCGCTGATGCCCCGCGTCCCTCGCCTCGGCACGCAGGTGACCGGCGACCCCGACCTCGCGCGCACCGCCCGAGCGGCAGTGCCCGACCCGAAAGGACACCGCGGGCTCGCCGTCGCACTGGTCGAGAACGGGCGGATCCGCACCGCCGGCCTGGGCGACCGGGACCCCGACGGCCGGCCCGTCGAGACCGGCACCGCGTTCGAGATCGGGTCGGTCACCAAGGTCCTCACCGGAATGCTCCTCGCCGACCAGGCCGCCGCCGGTGTCGTGCGCCCCGACGATCGGCTCGGCGACACGTGGCCCACGGTCACCGGCCCCGTCCGCGACGTCACGCTGGCCGAGCTGTCCAGCCACCGGGCCGGCCTGCCTCGGTTGGCCGCCGGCTCCGCGCTGGGCTGGGCGCGCGTCCTCTGGTCCAACGTCTCCGGCGGCAACCCCTACGCCGGGCAGGACGTCCACGGCGTCCGGAACATCGCCGACCGGGCCACCCCCGGCGACGGGCGCGGCGAGGTGCACTACTCCAACGTCGGCCCGTCGGTTCTCGGCCAGGCGCTCGCCGCGAAGGCCGGCGCGACGTACCCCGATCTGCTGGAGGCACGGCTGCTGCGGCCCCTCGGAATGACCGCGACAGTGGTCGCCACCGGGGCGACCGACCTGCCGGCCGACCGCGCCCACGGCAGCCGGGCCGGTGGGCGGCCCTCCGACCCCTGGTGGGGAGCCGGGTACGCCGCAGCCGGCGTCGGCCCCTGGTCCACAGCCGAGGACCTGGCCCGCCTGGTCGCGGCCACCCTCGCCGGCACCGCGCCGGGCGCCGACGCTGCCACCGCCCGCTTCCGCGGCGACGACGACACCCGCATCGGGTACGGGTGGTTCACTACCCGCCACGGCGACCGCGAGATCGTCTGGCACAACGGCGGGACCGGCGGGTTCCGCTCCTACGTCGGCTTCGAGCGCGCCACCGGCCGGGCGGTGGTGGTGCTCGCCAACACCGACAAGGGCGTCGAGGCGATCGGTCTGCGACTGCTCGGAGTGGTGGAGGAAGACGCCGAGGCGGCGACGCCGGCGGTGTCGCTGTGGATCGGCGCCGGTCTCGCGGTGGCACTCACATTCGTCGGCGGCCTCTCCCTGCTCGGCACCGCCCGCCGACGCGAACTGGACCGCGTGACGCTGCTGGCTTCCACGGTGTGGGCGTTCGCCTATCTCGGTCTCGGGCACCGACTGGGGGACTGGTCAGTGGTGCCCGCCTGGCTGTGGCCGCTCGGGGCGGGTCTGTCGGCGGCGGCGGTGGCCCTGGCGGCGACCAGGTGGCGGGCCCTGCCGGCGGTGGACGCACGGGTGCCCTGGCGCCGCCTGCTGTCGGTGGCGGGTTCCCTGTGCGTCGCCGCGGTGGCCGTCGCGGCCGTGCTCGCCTGAGCGCCGCGACCGTCGGGGGCGCCGCGGCCGGTTGCCTCAGACTGTCACCTCGGCTGCGTACCCTTCTCCGATGACCTCCGATGTGCGGTTACGCCCCGTCCGCGAGGACGACCTCGTGGAGTTCTTCCTGCACCAGCAGGATCCGGAGGCCAACCGGATGGCCGCGTTCGGCCCCGCGGACCCGTCCGACCGCCGCGAGTTCGCCAGGCACTGGGCGCGGGTGCTCACCGACCCGGCGAACCTGGTCCGCACCGTCGAGGTCGACGGCGATGTGGTCGGCCACGTCACCGCCTTCCCGGTCGGCGACCGCACCGAGGTCAGCTACTGGATCGACAGGGCCCGGTGGGGGCGGGGCCACGCCACGGCCGCCCTGACCGCGCTGCTGCGCGAGCTGCCCCGGCCGGTGCACGCCCGCGCCGCCAAGGACAACGCCGCCTCCCTCGCGGTGCTGCGCAAGTGCGGCTTCGTCGTGGTCGGTGAGGATTCGGGGTACGCCAACGGCCGCGGCGAAGACGTCGAGGAGTGGCTGCTCGAACTGCCCACCGATGGGCCTGACCTGGGCGGGCACTAGTCTCGCGGGGTGAACTGGTTGGATCTGGTCGGCTGGGCCGGCTCCGCGGTGCTGGTCTGGTCGCTCCTTCAGTCCCGCGTCCTGCGGCTGCGCGCGATCAATCTCGTCGGCTGTGTCGTGCTGATCGGCTACAACGCCGCCATCGAGGTCTGGCCCATGGTCGGGCTCAACGTCGTGCTCGCGGTGATCAACATCTGGTACCTGCGGGGCATGCTCGCCACCCGCCACGACGAGCAGACCTACCAGGTGGTGGAGGTCGGCGTCGGCGACCAGTTTCTGGCACACACGCTGCGGGTGCACGGGTCGGACATCGCCCGGTTCAACCCCGACTTCCGCTGGGACCCGACCGCGGGCAACCGCTCGGCCTTCCTCGTGGTCACCGCCGACGAGGTGGTCGGTGTGGTGCTGTCGCACGCCGAGGCGCACGGAGTCGCCCAGATCGACCTGGACTACGTCACCCCGAAATTCCGCGACTTCACCCCCGGCGAGTTCGTCTACCGGCGCAGTCGCCTCTTCACCGATCGGGGCTTCCACCGGGTGGTCAGCCCGCCCGGCATGCTCGCCCCCTACTACCACCGGCTCGGCTTCCGCCGCGAGGGCGACTCGTACGTCCTGGATCTGCCCGCCGCATCGGCCACCGGCTCCGCCTAGCGCGCCCGGCATGATTCGTTCGCCGTCCGACGGGGCACAGACACGCGTACGCCGGGCGGGGTTACCGACCGGCGGGCGCCGCGCGGACCGGCCGGCGCCACCACCGGAGAGGGAGCGAACGCGGCGTGCAGAGCTACGGGAGCCAACTGGCCCTGGTCGGAATTCTGATCGTCATCAACGCGCTCTTCGCCGGCAGTGAGATGGCGTTGGTGTCGCTGCGGGACAGCCAGATCCAGCGGTTGGAGCGCACCAGCAGGGCCGGGCGGGTGCTGGCCCGGCTGGCGAAGGACCCGAACCGCTTCCTGGCCACCATCCAGATCGGCATCACCCTGGCCGGCTTCCTGGCCTCCGCCGCGGCGGCCGTCTCGCTGGCCAAGCCCCTCGTACCGCTGCTCGGGGCGTTCGGGAGCGCCGCGGAGACGGTGGCGATCGTGGTGGTCACCCTCGCGCTGACCTTCGTCACACTGGTCTTCGGCGAGCTGGCACCCAAGCGGATCGCCATGCAGTCCGCCGAGCGCTGGGCACTGCTTGTGGCCCGCCCGCTCGACCTGCTCGCCACCTTCTCCCGGCCGGCCGTCTGGGCGCTCGGCGCGACAAGTGACCTGGTGGTCCGGCTGGTCGGGCTCAACCCGAAGCACAAGCCGGACGAGATCGGCCCGGACGAGCTGCGCGACATCGTCGCCGGCAACCACGGCTTCACCAAGGAACAACGCACAATCATCGCCGGCGCCGTGGAGATCGCCGACCGGCGGTTGCGGGCTGTCCTCGTACCCCGGTTGCAGGTCTTCACGCTCGACAGCGGGACCACCGCGGAGGCCGCGCGGCTGGTGCTGGCCGCCACCGGGCACTCCCGGGCGCCCGTGGTGCGCCACGGCGGCCTGGACGACACGGCAGGCGTGATCCACCTGCGGGACCTGGTGGGAGTGCCCGACGACCGCCCGGTCGACGAGATCGCCAGGCCCCCGATGCTGCTGCCGGACTCGCTGCCCGTGGTGGACGCGCTGCGCCAGTTCAAGGCCGAGCGGCAGCACATCGCGCTTGTCGTGGACGAGCGCGGCGCCGTCGACGGAATCGTGACGCTTGAGGACATCCTGGAGGAGATCGTCGGGGAGATCTACGACGAGACCGACAGGGACGGCTACTCGGTGCGCCGCGACCCGGACGGAGCGCTCCTGCTGCCGGGCACCTTCCCGGTGCACGACCTGCCGGACATCGGTGTCGACCTGCCGTCGCGGCCGGTCGGTGACTACACCACCGTCGCCGGTCTGGTGCTGACCCACCTCGGGCACATCCCCACCGTGGCCGGGGAGGACGTCACCCTGGACGGCTGGGTGCTCCTGGTGGCCGGCATCGACCACCGGGCCATCACCGAGGTACGCGTGAGCCGGCTCCCCGACGAAACCGACACCGACGTCGACACCGACGCCGAGCCCGTGCTGGACGAGGCCCGCAGTTGACCGCTCAGTTGTTGGAGAGGTTCTGCAGCCGGACCTGACCACGCGCGACCAGCCGCTCGTCGGCGTCGGTGATCTCCACCTGCCAGAGCTGCTGGCTGCGGCCCCGGTGCACCGGAGTGCCGACTGCCCGCAGCTCGCCCTCGCGCACGGCCCGCAGGAAGTCGGTCTGGTTCGACACCCCTACGACCGTGCCACGGTCGGCCAGCCAGAGGGAACCGCCGACGCTTGCCGCGGTCTCCACCACCGAGCAGTACACCCCACCGTGCTGGATGCCGAACGGCTGGTGCAGCTCCGGCCGGACCTGCCAGCTGATGACGACGCGCTCGGCGGTCGCCTCCTCGAACTTGAGGCCGAGTAGGGCGACGAACCCACCAGTGATGTCCGGCATCTCCACGGCAAACCCCTCCTCGATCAACAAGGCGCCAAGCGTAACCGGGTCGGGTTGCGCGAAACCCGGTATGGGCCGGCACCGGCGATGGGGGAGAATCGGTGACCGTGACCGACAGCAGCCTCCCGCCCCCCGGGCGGGCCTCCCTGACCGATGACCTGCTCTGGCGTGGCCTGATCCAGGACTCGACCGGCCTCGACGAGCTGCGCGAGCTGCTCGACGGTGGGAGTGCCGCCACCTATTACGTGGGCTTCGACCCGACCGCGCCGAGCCTGCACGTCGGCAACCTCATGCAGGTCCTGATGGCCCGCCGGCTGCAACTGGCCGGCCATCGCCCGTTGCTGCTTGTCGGCGGGGCGACCGGGCAGATCGGTGACCCGAAGGAGAGCGCCGAGCGGGCGCTCAACCCGACCGAGGTGATCGCCGGCTGGGTCGAGGGAATCCGCGACCAGCTCGCGCCCTTCGTGTCGTACGAGGGGGACAACGCGGCGCAGTTGGTCAACAACCTGGACTGGACCGGCGAGATGTCGATCGTCGAGTTCCTCCGTGACGTCGGCAAACACTTCCCGGTCAACAAGATGCTCGCGCGGGAGGTGGTGCGGGCCCGGCTGGAGACCGGCATCAGCTTCACCGAGTTCAGCTACCAGCTGTTGCAGGCCAACGACTTCTTCGAGCTGCACCGCCGGCACGGCTGTCAGCTCCAGTTCGGTGGCTCCGACCAGTGGGGCAACATCACCGCCGGCGTCGACTACGTACGCCGACGCGGCGTGGGGCCGGTGCAGGCGTTCACCACGCCGCTTGTCACCAAGTCGGACGGCACGAAGTTCGGCAAGAGCGAGGGCGGCGCGGTCTGGCTCGACCCGACGATGACCAGCCCGTACGCGTTCTACCAGTTCTGGCTCAACGTCGAGGACCAGGAGGTCGACCGCTACCTGCGGTACTTCAGCTTCCGGTCCCGTGACGAGCTGGAGGAGCTGGCGAAGGCGACGGCCGAGCGGCCGGCCGCTCGGCTGGCCCAGCGGGCGCTCGCCGAGGAGCTGACCACGCTTGTGCACGGCGCCGGGGAGGCCCGACAGGCGATCGCCGCCAGTCAGGCGCTGTTCGGCCGTGGCTCGCTCGACGAGTTGGCTCCGGAGACGCTGCGCGCGGCGCTGACCGAGGCCGGCCTGGTGCGGCTCTCCGGCGACCTGCCGGACGTGGCAGGTCTGCTGCGGGACTCCGGCCTCGTCAGCGGTCTCAAGGAGGCCCGCCGGGTGATCGCCGAAGGCGGCGCCTACGTCAACAACAACCGGGTGACCGAGGTGGACGCTGCGGTGTCGCCGGCCGACCTGCTGCATGGCCGATACCTGGTGCTGCGCCGGGGGAAGCGCTCCTTCGCGGGCGTTGAGCTGGGTGAATAGTCGGCTGTCGACGATGTGACGGGGGACGCGTCCGGCGGATTTGACGATCATCCCGCCGGACGCGTAACTTTCTCTCTGCCAGCGCGGAACGGACGAAACAGGCGAAAGCCTGCAAGGCCGGAGCGCAGGTGACGGCCTCGGGGTCGGGCGGTTACGCCGACCGGATTCCCCGACCGGGTGGTGCCCACGAAACGCCGCGAGGCGGATTTGGCGCGGCGAAACCGACCGGGTAAGGTAGTCAGTCGGCAGGGAAACGGGCGAGCGAGCGGGAAACCGCTACGGCCGTCCTGTCGAACCCCGTGACGAGAGCGGCGCAAGCCGGTCGAGACATGGCGCCCGCAACACGGTACGAAGCACGACGAACCGCGAAACACCGGTTTGACACGGCGGAAACCAGCGGGTAACGTAGTAAAAGTGCCTGGCGCTGGAAAGCGCTAAGGGACACGAACGAAAAGCCCCGCGATGGGGCCCCGGGTTGGGGCTTTCTGGTCGGTGTGTGGTTGTTCTTTGAGAACTCAACAGGGTGCTTTGTAAAGCCAGTGCCAATTATGATTTATACCCCGG